>DIUN01000044.1 GCA_002423025.1 Sphingomonadales bacterium UBA6157
CTGCGAACATCTACGCCACCGCGTTTGACAAGGACGCTGCGGCTCTGGAAGCCAAGGCGAGCTTCGCCATCGGCAGCAAGGCCAGCATCGGCGTCGGCTACAGCGGCATCGTCGGCTCGCGCAACACTGACCATGGCGCTCGCGCCACCCTCTCCATCGGGTTCTGAGACCCTTCGGGCAGGCATTGAAACGGGGCGGCGAGGGGCAACCTTCGCCGCCCTTTTTCTTTGGGAAAGGCGCATGCGACCATGGAGCATTGGACAGCGAAGCGCTGGTCATTGACCGCGCGCGGGCATGGCTCTAGCCGCTAGCCATGAACTTTCTCTCCGACAATTCCGCTGCTGCCTGTCCCGAGGTTCTGGCCGCGGTAGCGCGCGCCGGGCCAGGAACATCGGCAGGCTATGATGGCGATGATTGGTCTCGCCAGCTCGATGCTGTCTTTGGTAACGTCTTCGGCAAGCCCTGCACAGTGCTGCCGGTCAGCACCGGCACGGCGGCGAACGCGCTGGCGCTGGCAGCGATGGTGCCGGGCTATGGCGCTGTGGTCTGCCATGAGGAGGCGCATATCCATGTTGATGAGTGCGGCGCGCCCGAGTTCTTCACCGGCGGCGCCAAGCTGCTGCTGGCGCGGGGCGAGGCCGGCCGGCTGACGCCTGAAGGCATAACCGCCGCGCTCGCCTCGCATCGCGGCGATGTCCACCAGGTGCAGATCAAGGCCCTGTCACTCACCCAGGCCACCGAGTGCGGTACTGTCTATGCCCCCGATGCGTTAGCAGCGCTTGGCGAGCATGCGCGGGCGAAAGGTTGGCGACTGCATATGGATGGTGCCCGCTTCGCCAATGCCGTGGCGAAGCTTGGCTGCCACCCCGGGGACATCACCTGGCGTGTTGGTGTCGATGTGTTGAGCTTTGGCGCCATCAAGAACGGCGGGCTCTCTGCCGAAGCGCTTGTGGTGTTCGCGCCCGAGTTGGTCGACGAGCTGCGCTTTCGCCGCAAGCGGGCTGGGCAGATGCCGAGCAAGGGCCGCTTCCAGGCGACGCAATTGTTGGCGATGCTCGCGGACGATGTCTGGCTGCGCAATGCCGGCCGCGCCAATGCTGGTGCCGCGCGGCTGGCGGCAGCGGCAGGGAACAGGCTGATGCACCCGGTGGAAGCCAATGCGCTGTTCCTCAAGCTGCGGCCTGGCGAGCCGGAGCGGCTGCGGGCGCAGGGCTTCGGCTTTTATGATTGGGGCGATGCCGGCAGTAACGAAGCCCGCTTCGTCATTGCCTGGGACACGCCTGAGGCCGACATCGCCGCGCTGGCTGCGGCCCTGGCATGAGCGCCGCAGCCGCTCAAACGCCAGCGATCGGCAGCAGCGCCTTCAGCCCGCGGATATGGCTGAGCTTTGCCATCGTCACGATGATCTGGGGCTCGACCTGGTTGGTCATCAAGACGCAGCTAGGCACAGTGCCAGCTTCATGGTCCGTCACCTGGCGCTTCCTGCTCGCCGGCACGGTGATGTTCCTCATCAGCTATGCGCGGGGGAAGTCGCTGCGACTCACTGCGCGTGGCCATGGCTTTGCCATGCTGGTGGCGATCATGCAGTTCACGCTCAATTTCAATTTCGTGTACCGCGCCGAGGCTTATGTCGCATCCGGGCTGGTGGCACTCAGCTTCGCGTTGCTTGTGGTGCCCAACGCCATCATGGCCGCGATGTTCCTTGGCCAGCGGATCACGCTGCGCTTCGGCATCGGCAGCTTGATCGGCATTGTCGGCCTGGCACTGATGTTCGGGCGCGACGTGCTGAACCCTGCGGCGGCGGGCACGGCTACCCTCATCGGCCTGGCACTGGCCATTGCCGGCATGTTGTCCGCCAGCGTGGCCAACGTCATGCAGGCGGCGCCCGCCGGTCGGCGCCAGCCGCTCGAGGCCGGGCTGGCCTGGGCGATGCTCTACGGCACCATTGCCAACGCCGTGGTTGCCTGGTTCGTATCGGGCCCGCCGGTGTTCGAGTTCAGCTGGGGCTATGCTGCCGGAGTCGCCTATCTTGGCATTGTCGCCTCGGCGTTGGCCTTCAGCCTCTATTACGCAATGATACGCGATGTTGGCCCCGGAAAGGCTGCTTATACTGGCGTGGTTGTACCGCTGGTAGCCATGGGGTTATCGACGGTATTTGAGGGCTATGTTTGGACGCCGGTTGCCGGGTTTGGTGCGGG
This sequence comes from Sphingomonadales bacterium UBA6157, assembly GCA_002423025.1. Taxonomy (GTDB): domain Bacteria; phylum Pseudomonadota; class Alphaproteobacteria; order Sphingomonadales; family Sphingomonadaceae; genus Sandarakinorhabdus. The sequence goes on from DIUN01000044.1 coordinate 2,199, forward strand.
GCTCGCCATCTTGGGTCTGGTGGTGGCGCTGCGCAGCCGGGGTTGATCGGTCAGGGTATGGGGGCAATTCCAGTGGCAAGGCGCGCATCACACCATCGCAGCGTGTCGGGGCTGGCTGGATGAGCCGCACTTGCAATGATTGTGGCGTGCGGGACAAGGCGCTGTGCTCGAGCCTCTCCGATGATGCGCTTGCCGGCCTCTCCCGGCTCGGCGTGCAGCGTCGGCTGGCGCGTGGTGAAACGCTGGTACGCAGCGGTGATGAGGCGCTGGTTTGTGCCAATGTCCAGTCAGGGGTGATGAAGATCGCCTCGGTGACGGCCGGCGGCAGCGAGGCGATCGTCGGCCTCGTTTACCCCGGTGACTTCGTGGGTCGGCCGTTCGCGGCAGCTGATGATCATGATGTCGTGGCGCTCACCGAAGTCGAGCTTTGCGTGTTCCCGCGCGCCCGCTTTGAGGAGGCGCTCGCCGATCACCAGGCCATGGAGCAGCTGCTGCTGAAGCGGACGATGCATGAGCTTGATCGGGCGCGGCGCTGGCTGATGCGGATGGGCCGTGCCTCTGCCGGCGCGCGCGTCGCAGGGTTTCTGGATGATATGGCGCGCCGCATGGCGAGCAGTGATTGCGCCCAGGTGTCCGGCAGGCCACTGCAACCCGGCGTGCAATTCGAGCTGCCGCTGAGCCGCGGTGAAATTGCGGACTTGCTTGGCCTCACTATCGAGACCGTGAGCCGTCAGATGACCCGGCTGCGAGCGCTGGGGCTGATCGATCTGCCGGGTGGTCGCGCCCTCATCATCCGCGATCCGGCCGGATTGGCGGCTGAGGCGGAGGCGGTTTGATCGGCATCAAGGTATTGGCCCAGAGAAGAGCGCATCAGACGCTCGTGGCTGCGCAGTTTGGCATGGGAGAGTGAAGATGAAGACGATTCTGGTGCATATCGAGGCCGATGAAGGCCAGCAGGCACGACTGCAGACGGCTTTTGATCTCGCACGGGCTTTTGGCGGACATCTCGTCTGCCTCCAGGTGACGCCATATGCGGCCTATGCACTGGGTGATGGCGGCATGAGCGGCTTTCCGGTGGCGACATTGGTTGAAGCCATCGAGGCGAGCCGCCGCGAAGAGCGCAGCAAAGTGGAAAAGCAGCTCAAGGCCGAGGGCGTTGCCTGGGATTGGGTGAGCCGTGATGGCGATGCCGTGGTGCGTCTGTGTGAGACAGCACGTCTTGCGGACGTTGTCGTGATGAGTTCCGGTCCATTCCCCGGCGCGCCGCGCCTGCAGTTGGCTGTTACAGGCGACACAGCGATGCAGGCGCCGGCGCCCGTTGTGGCGGTGCCGCCGGGCGGGCAGGGCCTGGCCGTGACCGGGGCGGCGATGATCGCATGGGATGGCTCGCAGGAAGCCGCAAAGGCGATGCGCGGCGCCATGCCGATGCTGCGGCTGGCCGAGAGCGTCCACCTGCTTACGGTTGAGGAAAAGCAGACGGATTTCCGGGCGCGCGATGCCGCCAAGTTCCTGGCGCGCCATGGCATTGGCGCCGAGGTGATCGAGCGTGGTGATGGTGGCAAGACGGTGGAAGCGGTGATTCGCGAAGAGCTGATGACACGGCGCATCGCATGGCTGGTGCAAGGCGCCTATGGCCACTCACGGCTGCGCGAGACGCTGTTCGGCGGCGTGACGCGCGGGCTGCTCAGCGATGCGCCGGTGCCGCTCGTGCTGGGGCATTGATCCTCCAGCGCCACCACACGCCCGACGGGCTGAATTTTCCACGCTGCCTTTGATCCAGATCAAGGAATCCTGCATCCGCCTGGCTAGATTTTCCTTGTGACCGGCGCTTGGCCGGTAGCTTGGGAGACCAGCCATGCGGGTGGAGTTTTCAGAGATCGGCAGCACGGCGCCGCAAGTTCAAGCGCGGGTGGAACACGCCACGGCGCCACCGCTAAAATTTGATCTGCCGGGTGGAGTGCTGGCCGCGTTGATTGGCGCTGCGGCAGCTTATCTGCTCGTCATGGGTCTTGCGTTCAGTGCCGGCACGGGGATCGGCCTGATCTTCACGGTGTTCTTTGCAACGCTGGCGGCCTTCTACGGCTTGCCAGCCATCATGGCGCGAGCCAGCGGAGGCCTTCGCAAGGGTGATTTCGAGCGGCGTGGGGCTTGGGGTGTCGATACGGCCAGCGGCTATCTGACAGGCCGAGCGGCGCTGGCGCAAATCCTCACCGTGCCGTTGCTCATGGTGGTTTGGGCGCTGTTCGTGGCGGCGCTTGTCTGAGGTCTGGCATCCGGGTTCAAACGACGCGTCGCGCATCCAGCCTTCCGCTTCCCCCTTCTTGTGGAGCACGGCACGTCGATTTGAACCCGAACCCGATGCCAAACGGCGGCAGCATGGCGTGAGCCGGCTGCCGCCTTTTTTTCGGCGCCGGCAGCCGATCCCATCATCGATGGCGGCTATCGGCAAAGGACCTTGGACGCCTAATAGCCGCTTGTGGCCCGCCATTGCGCCATGGACCGCTCATAGGCAGCGCGCTGACGCTCGTAACGCGCGCGCGCCGCCTCGGCAGCGGCCAGCTCGGCTTCGTAGCGTTCCTGCTCGTAAGCGAAACGTTGCTGTCTCGCCACATGGTCCCGCGCCATCCTGTCGCCGCCATCCAGAAGCGCCGCCGCCTGGGCGTTGAGCTGGCGGGTGCGGCGTTTGTCCGCCGCACGCTCGGCTGCATTCCGCTCGTCAGGGCGGTACTCCGGCCCGGCATAAGGCTCCGCCGCCTGTGCCAAGGCGGGTGCGCTGGCCAGCAAGGCCGCCAGCAGCACCCAGTGAGCCATGGTCCGCACGCCGCTTATTCGGCAGCCTGCGGCAAAGCCAGCGCGCGGGCGGCGCGCCAGAGCTTTTCAGGCGTTGCCGGCATTTCCATCTGTTGGCCATCAAGCGCATCGATGATGGCGTTCATGATCGAGGGCATGGCGCCGATGGTGCCAGCCTCGCCGCAGCCCTTGACGCCGAGCGGGTTGGTGGGGCTCGGCGTGCCCAGCGTATCAAACCCGATGGCCGCCGGCATGTCGTCGGCGCGCGGCACGCCATAGTCCATGAAGCTGCCGGTCACGAGCTGGCCGTCATCGGTGTAAACCACGTCCTCGAGCAGCACCTGGCCAAGGCCCTGCGCCACGCCGCCGTGGATCTGGCCTTCCACCAGCATCGGATTGACGATCTTTCCGAAGTCATCGACCAGAGAATAGCGGGTGACGGTTACCCGGCCCGTTTCGGCATCAAGCGCGATCTCGGCGATATGGCAGCCATTGGGGAAGGTCGGTGCCGGCTGGCCGGTGCTGTAGGTGCTGCGGCCATCGAGGCCGCCGGGGTGAGCGGCGGCAAGCTCGGCCAGGCTGCGCGTGGCGTTGCTGCCGCGCGCCTTGAACACGCCATCGGCGTAATCAACCTCGTCCGCGCCAAGATCGGCCTTGGCGAGCGCGATGCCGCGCTGGATCAAGTCATCCGAACTGGCGAGCACGGCGCCGCCGCCAAAGGCCATGGAGCGCGAGCCGCCGGTGCCATTGCCCTGATCGAGCCGGTCGGTATCGCCCTGAACAATGCGGACCTGCTCCATCTGGATGCCCAGCCGTTCGGCCACCACCTGCGCATAGGCAGTTTCATGGCCCTGGCCGTTGGATTGGGTGCCCACCGCCATCTCGACCATGCCATCGGCAGCAACCCGCACATCGGCGAATTCCTCGGTGCCGCCGCCGCCGGCGATCTCGACATAATAAGCGATGCCGCGGCCCAGGCGCAGGCCCTTGCGTGCGGCCTCTGCCTTGCGGGCCGGGAAGCCAGCCCAATCAGCCTGTAGCAGCGCCTTTTCCAGCACGGCGGGGAAGTTGCCGATATCGAACACGAGGCCGAGGCCATTGTCGTGCGGCAGTTCCGCCGGCGTGAGCAGGTTGCGGCGGCGGATTTCGTCCACCTCCAGACCCAGTTCACGCGCTGCAGCTTCCACCAGCCGCTCCATGATGTATGCCGATTCCGGGCGGCCGGCGCCGCGATAGGCATCCACCGGCGCGGTGTTGGTCACAACGCCATGCACGAGATTGTGGATGGACGGGATACGGTAAACCCCGCCGAGGATCTTGCCGCCGGCCAGCGTCTGGATCGCCGGGCCGAACTGGGCCTGATAGGCGCCGAGATCGGACCAGGTTTCCACTGCCAGCGCAGTGATCAGGCCGTTCTTGTCAAAGCCAAGCTTGGCGTCCGTCACCATGGCGCGGCCATGCGTATCGGTCTGGAAGGCGTCGCCGCGTTCGCCGGTCCATTTTACCGGGCGCCCAAGATGCTTGGCAGCATGGAGCACCAGCGGATACTCGGCATAGAGGAAGCTCTTCATGCCAAAGCCGCCGCCGACATCTCCGGTAACGACGCGCACCTGCTCCGGCGGCACCTTGAGCACGGCTGCGGCCAGCGTGGCGCGCATGCCGGCCACGCCCTGGCTGCCGGTGGAAAGCGTATAGCCATCGGCGTCGCTATATTCGCCAAGCGCGGCGCGCACTTCCATCGAAGTCGGCGCGATGCGGTTCTGCACGATACGCAGTTCCGTTACATGCGCGGAGCCGGCCAGCGCCGCAGCGGCGGCATCGCCGTCGCCCACCTGCCATTTGAACAGGATGTTGGACGCCGCTTCCGGCCAGATCTTGTTTGCATCCGGCGCGATGGCGGCTTCAATGGAAGCAACCGCCGGCAGTTCGGCGTAATCGACTTCGATGGCCTCGGCGCCGGCACGGGCAGCTTCGCGGCTCTCTGCGACCACAAATGCCACGGCATCGCCCACAAAGCGCACCCGGTCCTTGGCCAGCAGCAGGCGCGGCGTGTGCAGCTTCCCGGAGAGCGGCACCAGGCAGGGGATGGGGCCATAATCGGCCACGTCGTCATAGGTATAGATTGCCACAACGCCCGGCATCGCCAGCGCGCCGGCCGTATCGATGCTGCGGATTTCGGCATGGCCATAGGGTGAGCGCAGCGTCACGCCAAAGAGCATGCCCTCGCGCTGGAGATCATCGGTGTACTTGCCCTGGCCCGTGAGCAGGCGAACATCCTCGACACGCTTGACCGACTGGCCGGCTCCAAACTTCATGCCTCAATCTCCCAAAAGACAGGCTGCCAAGCCCGTACGATAATCTGGATAGCGCAATCTCACGCCCAAATCCCGCGTCATCTTGCCGTTGGCCACTCTGCGACACTCACCATAAAACGCCCGGCCCATCTGTGACAATCGGGCTTCGTCCAGCGTCTGCAGCGGGGGCACGGGAACACCCAGCAAGTGGGCGGCATGGGCTGTCACCACCTCGCCCGGTGCCGGCTCATCGTCACAAAGATTGTAGATGCCGGGAGCGCCGCGCGTCAGGCTGGCGAGCAGCGCTGCGCTGATGTCCGCCACATGCACGCGGCTGAAGACGTGGCCGGGCAGGTCGATGCGCGCCACCGGGCCGGCGCGCAGCCGGTCGATGGCGCTGCGGCCGGGGCCATATATGCCGGGCAGGCGGAACACCCGCGCCTCAGGGTGCAGCGCCTGCCAATCAAGATCAGCCTGCAACCGACCGGAACGCCGGCCCTTCAGCGGTGAAGCCTCGTCGACCCAGGCGCCCTGAGCGTCGCCATAGACTCCGGTGGAGGAGAGATAGCCCACCCACCGCGCCGGGCTGGCCGCCAGCGCCGAGCCATGGGCGGCAAGCACCGGATCATGCCCCTCGGCTGCCGGCGGCACCGAGGCGAGGATGTGCGTCGCGGATGCGATGGCGGCCGGCAGCGCCGGATCATTCAGCGTGAGCACGCCGGGGCCGGGGCGCGAGCGCACGGCCGTGATGCGTGCCTTGGGTTGCGCGGCGGCAAAAGCAGCGGCGAAGTGCCCGGCGGTGTAGCCAAGGCCAAGGATAAGCAGGTGCGGCGTCTGGGGCATTGTGCCACCATGCCGCCTTGCTGGCTGCGAGGCGAGAGGGCGCGGTGAGTTTTTGCGTCGCAACCTTTGGCGCCGCGCACCGTAAATGAGGCAAGAGCGCGAACTGATCCCCCGCATTCGCAAGCTCGTCACGGCGCCCGGCGGCATCCTCCCCTTTGCTGCCGGGCGCAACTTGCTCCCATCGTTTACGATAATGACGCAGTGTGGTTTTTCCGCTTCGACAAGCGCGGCGCGGCGGGACATATTGCGCGCATGATGAAACTAGACGCTCAAGGTGCTGTGCAGCTGCCAAATGCTGTACGACTGGCCGATTATCAGCCGCCTGATTGGCTGATTCCCGAAGTCTCGCTGTCGTTTGATCTGGATGGCGCCGCGACCAAGGTGCGGACAAAGCTCAAGGTGCGCCGCAATGGCAGCCATGATCGCCCGTTGGTGCTCGATGGGCAGGATCTGCGCACGCTTGCCATCCTCATCGATGGCGTGCCGCAGAACATCGAGTCCAGTGGCGAGACGCTCAGCCTCACCATCCCAGGCGATGCTGCCGAAGTGGAAACGCTGGTCGAGATCGCGCCGGCTGCCAACACGCGGCTGATGGGGCTTTATGCCTCGCAGGGCCGGCTGGTGACACAGTGCGAAGCCGAGGGCTTCCGTCGCATCACCTGGTTCCCGGATCGTCCGGATGTGCTCTCCACTTACACGGTACGGCTCGAGGCCGATGCCGCGCGCTACCCGGTGCTGCTCTCCAATGGCGACCGCGGTACGCAGGAGACGCTGCCCGATGGTCGCCACGCCGTCACCTGGACGGACCCCTGGCCCAAGCCCAGCTATCTGTTCGCACTGGTGGCCGGCGATCTGGCGGCGCTGCGGGACGAGTTCACCACCATTGGCGGCCGGCGCGTTGAGCTGGCGATATGGACAGCGGAAGCCGATGTGCCACGCTGCGCCCATGCCATGGCCGCCCTCAAGGCCAGCATGGCCTGGGACGAGCAGGTCTATGGCCGCGAATATGATCTTGACCAGTTCAACATTGTTGCGGTGAGTGATTTCAACGCCGGGGCGATGGAGAACAAGGGCCTCAACATCTTCAATTCCAAATACATTCTCGCCGATGCCGAAACCGCTACCGACCAGGATTTTGATGGCGTCGCCGGCGTGGTGGCGCATGAATATTTCCACAACTGGACCGGCAATCGCGTCACGTGCCGGGATTGGTTCCAGCTCAGCCTGAAGGAAGGCTTGACGGTCTTCCGCGACCAGCAATTCTCGGCTGACCAGGGCTCGGCGGCCGTGCGGCGCATTGATGATGTGCGCGGTCTGCGGGCCGTGCAGTTCCCTGAGGATGCCGGCCCACTGGCGCACCCTATCCGGCCGGATCATTATATCGAGATCGCCAATTTCTACACTGCGACCGTCTATAACAAGGGCGCCGAGGTGATCCGCATGCTGCACACATTGCTGGGTGCGGAGGGCTATCGCCGCGGCACGGACCTGTATTTCAACAGGCATGACGGCCAGGCCGTGACCTGCGAGGAATGGCTGGCCGCCATGGAAGCCGCAACCGGCAAGGACTTGCAGCAGTTCCGCCGCTGGTATGAACAGTCCGGCACGCCGCGCGTGTCCGTCCATATGGCCCGCGCCGGGCGGCAGGTGACTGTGAACATCGAGCAGGGTCGGCCGCTCCGCTCCGGCGGGGTGCGGGCCGCCGATGGCCTGATGCACATGCCGTTCCGCCTCGCGCTGATCGGCAAGGAGAGCGGCAAGCGTGTCGGGCCCGAGCGCCTGGTGGAACTGCGCGAGGCCGAGACACGCGTGGTGTTCGAGGATGTCGGCGAGCCCGTGCTGCTGTCCCTCAACCGCGGCTTTTCCGCGCCTGTCATTGTGGCAGCCGATACAGCGCGGGCAGACCTCGCCTTTCTTGCCGCCGCCGACGATGATCCCTTTGCGCGCTGGGAGGCCATGCAGCGCCTGGCGCTCGATGTGCTGGCGACCGATGATGACCCAGCCGAACTGGTCGCCGCCATCGGCGCCACGCTGCGCGCCGGCGAGGCCGGGCTGCTCGATGCGGCATTTGTGGCGGAAGCCGTGCTGCTGCCGACCGAGGCCTTCATCGGGGACCAGGCCAGCGTGGTGGATGTGGAAGCCATCCATCGCCGCCGGGAAGCCGCGCGCCTCGCCATCGCGCGCGGCCTCGAAGCGCAGTGGTGGACGGCCTATCGCGCCCACAATGGCCTGGCCCGCGATGACGGCGGCCAGGCGCTGACGCCGGAAGCCAAAGCCGCCCGGCGGCTGGCGAGCGTGGCGCTGGCCTATCTTGTCACGGCTGGCTCTGCCGAAGCCGTGGCCGCTGCCAAGGCGCAATATGATGCCGCGCCCACGATGACTGATCGGATGGGTGCGCTCACCGCACTCATCAACACTGAGACGCTGGAGCGCGATGCCTGCCTTGCGGACTTCCACGCCCGCTTCCAGGGCAACCATGATGTCATCGACAAGTGGTTCACCGTGCAGGCGCTGGCCAGCCGGCCGGACACGCTGGACCGGGTGCGGGAATTGCTTCGCCATCCGGACTTCAGCATCAACAACCCCAACCGCCTGCGCTCGCTGGTGGGAGCCTTTGCAGCCAACCAGCGGCAGTTCCACCGGGCCGATGGCGCCGGCTACACGCTGCTGGCCGATCAATTGCTCGCCGTGGATCGCCTCAATCCGCAATCGGCAGCGCGGCTTGCAGTTCCGCTGGGCCGCTGGCGGCGCTTTGATGCTGCGCGCGGCCAACTGATGCAGGCCGAGCTGGAGCGGATCGTGGCAGCGCCGGGCGTGAGCAAGGATGTTCTGGAGATGGCGAGCCGGGCGCTGGCCTGAGGCGCGCCCGCGTGTCTCGTCCGCTGCCGCTGTTCCACCATCCGGACTATGTGGCGGCCCTGCCGGCCGGGCACAGCTTCCCGATGAGCAAATATGCTCTGGTGTTGCAGGCGCTCGCCGAGATGGGCCAGGCCGTAGAGCTGATCCCGCCAGAGCCGATGCCGACGCACTGGCTGGAGGCGGTGCACGACCCTGACTATGTCGCTGCCGTGCTTGGCGCCGAGGTGGACCCGGCGCGCGAGCGGCGGATCGGCTTTCCCGTGACGCTTGAGGTGGCGCGCCGCACTGTCGCGGTGGCCGGCGGCACCTATGGTGCCAGCCTGCGGGCGCTGGCGACGGGTTTTGCGGCCAATGGCGCCGGCGGCAGCCACCATGCGCTGCCCGATGGCGGGGCGGGCTATTGCGTCACCAACGATCTCGCTATCGCCGCCAACCGCGTGGTCGCGGAGGGCAGGGCGCAGCGGGTGCTGATTGTCGATCTCGATGTTCACCAGGGCGATGGCACGGCCGTGATCTTTGCTGGGCGCGATGATGTGCTGACCTTCTCGATGCATGCCGAGCGCAACTTCCCGGTGCGCAAGGCCCGTGGCTTCCGCGATGTTGCACTGCCCGATGGCATGGAGGACGCCGCCTATCTGGCGCTGCTCGATACCGAGCTGGCGGCGTTGCTTGATGCCCATCGCCCGGATCTTGTGCTGTTTCAGGCCGGCGTCGATCCGCATGGCGAGGATCGGCTGGGCCGGCTGGCGCTCTCCGATGCAGGGTTGGCGGCGCGTGATGCGCAGGTGGTGCGAGCCTGCCGGGCCCGCGGCATTGCCATCGCCTCCACGCTTGGCGGCGGCTATGCCGAAGACAGGATGCTGGTCGCCCGACGCCACGCCGCCGGGCTGACGGCGCAATGGGCCGCGATGGCGGATTGACACCAATATTGACTGGCGCGGGGGAAAGTTCAGGCTGCTGCGTATCATGGACTTGATGACCAGCTTGCCAATTCCTGCGCCGGTCGCGCCCGGCTCCGAGCTGCCGCTGCTGATGGCCCGCGTGGCCAGCGGGGACCGTGCGGCCTTTACGCTGCTGGTGCGGCAGCTTGAGAACCCCGGTCTGCGCTTAGCCGATCGGACCCTGGGTGACAGGGCCGGTGCTGAGGACGTGGTGCAGGTAGCGCTCTCCCGGTTGTGGACGATGGCGGACCGCTATGATCCGGCGCGAGGCTCGGTCGAGGGCTGGTTCCGCCGCATCGTGGTGAACCTGTGCCTCGACAGGCGCCGCGCCGTCCGGTCGCTGGTGCCGATCGACGCCGTGGCCGAAACTGCCAGCGATGCGCCGGACCCGCTGGAATCCGCGCTGCTGTCGGACCGTAAGGCCCGGCTTGCGACAGCGATGGAGAAGCTGCTTCCCCGGCAGCGCGCGGCGCTGGCCATGTTCCATGGCGAAGGCATGAGCATGGCCGAAATCGCCCAGGCTCTCGAGACCACTCCCAAAGCTGTCGAGGGATTGCTCGGCCGCGCCCGTATAGAGTTGAAGGCCCTGATTGGCCCGATTGGAGACGAATAACCGCCGTGACGACAGAATTTCCCCCAGCAACCCCCGTGGATCAGGCCCGCGCGCTTGAGATCATCGCCGCTTATGGCGCTGATGCCCGGCGCTGGCCATCCAGCGAGCGCGAGGCCGTGCTGGCGCTGTTGGCCAGCGATGCCGCTGTCGCCGTTGCACAGGCCGAGGCGCAGGGCATGGATGCTCTCCTCGCCGGCTGGGCTGGTGATGTGACACCGCGGAGCTTCGATGCGGCCGCGCTGATCCCTGTTCCCGCAGCGTCCGGCATCGCCCGGTCGAGACTGATGCGCGCCCCGCGTGGCTGGTTGGCCGGCGGTGCATTGGCCGCAGCGCTTGCCGCCGTGCTGGTACTTACCCCGTTGGGGCTGGGCAACGCCCCGGAGCCGCTGGCCCCGCAAACTGAAATCGCAAGCAATTCGCTGCTGGGGTCGGCCAGCGCGGAGGGCGGCAGTGTCGTCAGCAATGACGAAGGCTTCGCCTTTGTGTTCACCCCGACCGCTGATGAGGAAGACCTGATATGATCACGATGTCGCTGCGCACCGCTGCGCTCGGGCTGCTGCTGGCCGGCGCCGCTCCGGTGCTGGCGCAGACTGCGCCTCCCCCCCCGCCGCATGGCATGATGGCCGGCAAGGCCGATGGCCACCACGGCAAGCGGATGTTCTCCACGCTGAGTGAAGCTGGCCGCCAGACGATGCGCGAAGCCATGCGCTCCGGCTCGGACAAGCGTGCCGAGCGCGAGCAGGTCCGCGCCGCGCGGGACCGTATGCTTGCCGCGCTGGATGCTGACAAGCTCGACATGGCCGCGCTGCGCAAGGCGATGGACGATGAGCGCGCTGCCTCGAACGCCAGCCATGAGAGCCGCAAGGCTGCCATGCTGGCCGCGTTCAGCAAGCTCTCCACTGCTGATCGCAAGGCGTTTGTCGCTGAAGCGCGTTCCATGCGGGATCGCATGGCCGATCGCGTTGGCAAGTGGCGTGAGCGCCGTGGCTCGGGTGGCCCAGGCACCCCGCCGCCGGGCATGGATGACTGAGGTTCGCCTCAGGCTGAAGGAGAAAGGGGTGCTTCGGCACCCCTTTTTTGTGGGCTCAGCCGTGCCAGCCGGTTTGCCGGGCAATCTCGCCGCTCACCAACTTCGCAAGTCGGTCTGCGACCGGCCCCGGAGTGCCACTGCCCACGGGGTGCCCATCGATCCGGACCACCGGCAGCAGCGGTGCTGTCGTGCTGGTCAGCAGCGCTTCATCCGCTTCCAGCGCCTCGGCCAGGCTGAACGGCCGCTCCTCCACGGTCAGTCCATCAGCGCGCGCTAAGGCGATAAGCGAATGACGGGCGATGCCCGGGAGGATGTGCTCGGAGAGCGGGTGGGTGATGATCGTGCCGTTCTTCACGATCCAGGCGTTGGTTGAGCTACCCTCATGGACGATGCCGGCCTCGCTGACGAACCAGGCCTCGAACGCGCCCTCGGCCCGGGCATCCTGCTTGGCCAGAACATTGGGCAGCAACCCGGTGGTCTTCAGGTCGACCCGGCGCCACCGCAGATCGGGCAGGGTGATGACGCTGATGCCGGTTTGCTGCTGGCCGCGCCGCTGGGCGAAATCGAAGCGTCGCACCGTCATGATCAGTGTGGCGCGCGCTGCCTTGGGGAACGGGTGGTCCCGCTTGGCATGGCCGCGCGTCACCTGGATGTAGAGAATCGCCTCGTGGTGGCCATTGGCGGCAATCAGCCGACGCGCCACCAGGCCAAGGGCAGCGTCGCTCATCGGGAAATCGATGAACAGCGCTGCCAGCCCGCGTCGCAGGCGAGCGATGTGCAGCGGCCAATCGAGCAACTGGCCATTGAAGATCGAACAGACCTCATAGAGCGAATCGGCGAACTGCAGCCCGCGATCCTCCACAGAGACGCTGGCGTGGCTGAGCGGCACGATACGGCCATCGACATAGGCCAGTTGCGGCATTGGGACGCTTTCCTGTGGCTGGCGGGCTGCCCCCGCGACAAGCCATTCCGATAGCGGCTAAGGAGGGGGCATGTCAGCACCTCAAATCATCTGGTTCCGAAATGACCTGCGGCTGGAGGACCATGGCGCCGTTGCCGCCGCCGCTGCAGCCGGCCCGGTGGCCGCGCTGTTCGTGCTCGATGATGAAGCGCCTGAGCAAACCGCCGGCGGCCGCTGGGCGCAGGGCTGGCGTATGGGGGCGGCGCAGCGCTGGTGGCTGCACCACAGCCTCGCAGCGCTGGCAGCGCAGCTTGAAGCACGTGGCGGCCGCTTGATCCTGCGGCGTGGTGCGGCGGGCGATATCGTTCCGAAGGTGGCAGAGGAACTCGGCGCGGCCGTGGTGCACACGCTCCTGCATTATGAACCCTGGGCCGTGGCTCAGTGCGCCGCCGTAGCGCGCAAGCTCCGTCTGGTGGGGCATGATGGCGTGCTGCTGGCGCGGCCGGAAAGCGTGCTGGCCGGCAACGGCGGGCGCTACCGGATCTTTACACCCTGGTGGAACCGGCTGCGCGAGCAGATGCCGCCCGCCCGGCCCTTGCCCGCTCCGGCGCGGATGGAGTTTGCGAGCGGTGGCACCAGCGACCGACTGGAAGATTGGGGGCTGCTGCCGACGAAACCGGATTGGTCCGGCGGGTTTCAAGTCTGGACGCCGGGGGCGGCAGGCGCGCAAGCGCAGTTGGCGGAGTTCCTTCCTGTCGCTGCGGACTATGATCTGGCGCGCAACCTGCCTTCCACCGAGGGCACATCGCGTCTTTCGCCGCATCTTGCGATGGGGGAGATCTCGGTGCGCGCGGCGTGGCATGCCGTCGCCGATGCCGCCGGCGCCGCGGCCGAGCCTTATCTGCGAGAGCTGGGCTGGCGGGATTTTGCCGCGAACATCCTCGACCAATTCCCCGACCATGGTGACGTGCCGGGCCGGACCGCGTTCGACAGGCTGGCATTCCGCGAGGATCCCACGGGGCTCGCCGCCTGGCAGCAGGGCCGCACAGGCTACCCGATTGTCGATGCTGGCATGCGACAGTTGTGGGCGACGGGCTGGATGCACAACCGAGTGCGGATGATCGCCGCGTCGTTCTTGTGCAAGCATCTGCTGATCGATTGGCGCGCCGGTGAGCGCTGGTTCTGGGACACACTGGTTGATGCCGATCTCGCGGCCAATTCGCTGGGCTGGCAATGGGTGATGGGCTCTGGGGTCGATTCTTCGCCGTTCAATCGCGTCTTTGCGCCGGTGGGACAAAGCGCCAAGTTCAATGCAGGGGATTACATCCGGCAATGGGTGCCCGAACTGGCGGAACTGCGTGATGCTGATATCCACGCCCCTTGGGAGGCCGAACCGATGATGCTGCGAGCTGCCGGCGTGGTGCTGGGGCGCACATATCCGCAGCCGATCGTGGGCCATGCCGAAGCACGCGCAAGAGCGCTTGCAGCCTATGCCGCAGTGAAGCTTTAAGGCGCGATTTCCAGCCCTTGCCAATCGAACAGCCGGCCGCTGTGGTCTGGCGTGCGCGCATCGATGACTGCAAGCAGGTGTCGTGCTGATTCTTCGGGCGTGAACAGTGTGCGCACGCCGCGTTGAAAGGGCCTTGAAAGGCCGGTGTCGACCGTGCCGGGGTGAAGGCCGATAACGATGCTCTCGGGGTTCTTGCGCGTCTGCTCGATGGCCATGGTGCGGAGGAGCTGGTTGAGCGCCGCCTTGCTGGCGCGATAGGCGTGCCAGCCACCGAGACGATTGTCCGAGATCGAACCGACGCGGGCGGAGAGCGCAGCGAACAGCGTCTTGTGGCCGCGCGGCAGGAGCGGCAGGAACGCCTGGGCGACCAGCGCCGGCCCTATAGCGTTGACTGCAAAGCTGCGGGCCAGCGCCTCCGCCGAGAGCGCCTTCAGTTCCTTTTCCGGTGCAAGGCCCTGGTCATGCAGCACGCCAGTCGTACAGATTACGAGGTCAGGCGGCGTTGGCAGGCTTGCAGCAGCAGCGGCGATGCTGGCGGGATCGGTAAGGTCCAGTGCCGGCCTGCCGAAGCGGGTGACGCGGCTAACATTCGGGTCTGCTTCGAGCAGCGTGGCGAAGGCAGCGCCTATGCCACCATTGGCTCCGATAACGACAGCGTGGAGGCCGGGAGAAAAGCTGGAAAGCATGGACATACCTGGCTCTCTGCACGGTCCAGTGCCAGGAGCGCCAGATGGCAGGTCGGCGCAGGCAGCCGCCCCGGCTGGGCGCTCAGTCCTTTTCCATCGTGCATTGCAGCGGATGCTGGTGCTCGCGGGCAAAATCGATGACCTGGTTTACCTTGGTCTCGGCGACTTCATAGGTGAAGATGCCGCACACGCCGACGCCGCGTTGGTGGACGTGCAGCATCACCCGCGTCGCATCTTCGATGGTCATCTTGAAAAACTGCTGCAGGGTGAGGACCACAAACTCCATCGGGGTGTAATCATCGTTGAGCAGCAGCACCTTGTAGAGCGACGGCTTGGCCGTCTTGGTGCGCGTCTTGGTGGCGATCCCAACGCCGGTGTTGCCGGGGCCATCGCCGCCAGCAGAATCGGAATCGCCTGAACGAATGGTGCGGATCATCGATTGGGAGCCTGCAAATCTGCGGGAACTAAGCCTCTATATACGGCGGCGTGGCGAAATCGAAAAGGGGCAGGTGCGTTTCCACACCCGCCCCTTGATGACGCATCCTGCCTGGCGCCGAGGCGACGGGCAGAAAACAGCTTACTTGTTGATGATCGTCTTCACCTTGTCGGTGGCGATGGCGATGCGGTTCTGCACCGGCTCGAACACTTCGCCGCCGAGCTTGACCAGCATTTCGGTCAGCTTCGACATTTCCGCAACGGCGCTGTCGAACTGCGTCTTGGCGAAGTCGCTCTGCAGCTGCATGAGTTCGTTCGGGGTCTTGGCGCCGGTCATCGCCTTGGCGACGGCGGTGGCTTCCTCGAAGCTCTTGCGCGAAACTTCAGCAACATGCGTCGCAATGGTTTCCATGCCGGTGGTGGCGGCGCGAGCGGCGGCCAGCAGGGCTTCCACATTGCCGCGGGCCATGTCGGTCATCTCGTCAAGCGACTTCATGCTCTGCTCAACAGCTTCCTTGGACTTGGCAGCAACCTGCTCCATGGCGGCCTTGCCGCTGGTCATGGCAGCTTCGGCGCTCGTGTTGAGCTGATGCACGGTGTTCTTGACGGTTTCCTGGGTGGTCTCGAAAGCGGTAGCCATGATGGTTTCCTTGATCTGGGGAAGGGTGGGGACGGACTTGAGGACGGGACGGGGCCGCGGGGTCGGGACCGCAGCAGTCTTGGGCTTGGGTGCGCCAGTTGATACTGCCCGAAGTGTCTTGGGTGCCGGGATCACGGTCGAAACGGCCGGAACCTCAGCCTTGGGCGCTTCAGGCTTGGCAACCTTAGACTTGGCGACGACAGGCTTTGCTGCCGGAACCTTTCTCTCAACGACCTTGGCTTTCGCCGCCGTCGTTTCGGACGTCTTCACGGGTGTTGCCGATGCTGCGGCAGCCACGCTACGCTTGGCGGCGCGGACTGCGCTACCGGGCTTTGACGTGACAGGCGCTTTGGTCGACATTGCTCGCTCCAACTCCATGGTGCGGTGCAACATAGCGATTCTTGCAACTGTTCGCAAGGCATTTTGTGCTGCACTGCAACATGCTGATTTTTCAAGGCTGCCTGATGCCTCGCAACCGCCAGTGAAAGCCGCCGTCGATTCGCGCTGCGTTTAGTGTCCCACAAGCACTGGTACGACCCCGGAAGAGGCCAGCTCCGCATCAAGATCCGCCTGCAATCGCACCAGCGCCTCGGCGTCTTTTGCCTCCACGCGCGCTACCAAAACATCCTGCGTGTTCGAAGCGCGCAGCAGCCACCAGCCATCTGTCGAGGTGACCCGTACGCCGTCGGTTTCATCCACGTTGGCGCCTGCGGCCTTCAAGCGTTCCAGTACCTCCGCCACCACCGCGAACTTGCGATCCTCGGACGACTGAAAGCGCAGTTCGGGCGTGTTGACCATATCCGGCATGGCATCCTTCAGCGCGGTTAGCGAACCGCCGAGTTGGCTGACAGCCCGGATCAGCCGAACGCCGGCATAGATGCCATCATCGAAGCCATACCATTCGTGCTTGAAGAAAATATGGCCGCTCATCTCGCCGGCGAGCGGACTGTCTACCTCCAGCATCCGGGCCTTGATCAGGCTGTGCCCGGTTTTCCACATCATCGGTCGACCCCCCAGCGCTGTGATTCGATCGAACAGCGCCTGGCTGGCCTTCACATCGGCGATGATGGTGGCGCCGGGGAGCGCCTTCAGCACCGGCTCGGCGAGGATACCAAGCAACTGGTCCCCCCAAACAACGCGGCCCTTGCCATCAACGGCGCCCAGACGGTCGGCATCGCCATCAAAGGCCAAGCCGAAATCACAGTTGTTTTCCAGAACGACGCGCTTGAGGTCTGCCAGGTTCTTCTCGTCGGTCGGGTCCGGATGATGGTTGGGGAAGGTGCCGTCCACTTCAGTGAACAGTAGATGGTGCTTGCCGGGCAGCAACTTGACCAGCCGCTCCACGACGGGGCCTGCAACGCCATTGCCGCAATCCCAGGCGATGGTGAAGGCGCGGCCATCAAAACCGCGCACTAGCCGCTCGACATAAAGCTCCATGATCTCGTGATCGGCGGTGCTGCCGCTGCCGCTTTCCCAGTCCCCGGCGGCGGCCATGGCACCCAGCGCCCGAATGTCAGCGCCAAAAAAGGGCCGAGCGGCGAGCATCATCTTGAAGCCGTTCCAGGCTGGCGGATTATGGCTGCCGGTCACCATGATGCCACCATCGCACGCCAGCGCGTGCACAGCATAATAAAGCATCGGCGTCGGCCCCATGCCGATGCGCAGTGCATCGACACCGGCGGCGTTAAGGCCTTCGCAAACAGCAGCCGCAAAGCCAGGTGAGGAGGTGCGTCCATCGAGCCCTACCGCCACGCGGTGGCCGCCACTGCGCTTTATGATGGTGCCGAAGCTGCGGCCTATGGCTCGCGCATCGGCCTCGGTCAGCGTTTCTCCGACAACGCCACGAATATCATACTCACGCAGTGAGGTGGTGTGAAATACATGGTTCACGAAACGGCTCTCCGGCTCTCAGCACTTGCTATTTGCCCCTCGTTACAAGCGGCGGACGCCATCAAGAAGTTACGAATTATTTCAGAACCATTGTGACGACATTCGCGCTTTTAGCGTCGCTTCATGAACATCCGGTGATCAGGTGCGTTCAGCCTCTGGCCTGTGCGAGCAACAGGTCGCGGGCCTCGGTGAGTGCCTGCGCTGCCGCGGTGCTGCCGCCGGTATCGGGATGGGCGGCAAGAATGCGGCTGCGCCAGGCCGCCTGGATCACTTCCGCGCTGGCATCCGGCGCCACGCCGAGCAGCGCCCGGGCCTTCGCCTCGGGGCTGCGCTGCTGATTATAGCGCCACCAGGCATAGCCCAGCCCGGCCACCAGCAGGCCGGGCACCAGCCGCCCTGAGGTGATGAGCTTGGCAGCGATGAGCCCGGCAGCGCCTACGCCGCCCCAAAGTGCCAGGTTGGGCAGCAGTTCGCCGCGCTTGTGCAGCCACCAGGCCAGTGCGGCTGCGAGGATGATGGCGATGCCCAAGTGTCAGGCCGCCAGCTTGGCCGTGTCCCAGCCGGGGAGGTTGAGCCCGGCCAGCAGCGCACGTAACTCGGCCCGCGCACCGACATGGCTAAGGCTGAAATCCTCAAGGCCAGCCCTGTCGAGCAGGGTGAGGCCGCGCGGAAAGAACTCACGGAAGATGACGCGCTCGGAGAGCCCGCCGACAACGCGAAAGCCGACCCGTTTGGAAAGCGATTCCAGCGCTGCGCCGACGCGCTTGCGGTTGCGGGCTTCCAGCGTCGAGAGGCGGTTGCGCAGCACCACCCAATCCACAGTGGCACCGTCTGCCTTGGCGCGGGCACGGCGGGCATCCCAGATGAGCTCGGCATAAAAGCTGGGGCGTTTGACCGCGAAAGTCTCGGGATCGACCTGGCCGATGAGGTCGAAATCAACAAAACTGTCGTTGATCGGGGTAACGATGGTGTCAGCACGGGCCAGCGCGGCGCGGGCCAGTTCCGAGTCCCGCCCTGGTGTGTCGATGACCAGGAAATCGAGGGCGGACGCCTGCGTGATGCGCAGATCAAGCTCGGCTACAGCATCAGGGCCATCGGCAATCACGGCGATATCCGGCGTGGGCAGCGCAAGGTTGCGCGCCGCTGCAAAGGTGGCGCGGTTCTCAAGGTAGCGCGCCACGGTGCGCTGGCGGGAATCAAGGTCCAGCATCGCGGTGCGAAACCCGGCATGAGCCAGTGCCACGCCGATATGAACCGCGGTTGTGGACTTGCCGGAGCCGCCCTTTTCATTGCCGAGCACGATTATGTGCGCGGGAGTGCTTGCTGTCATCGAGACCCCGGAGCTTGCCAATTGCCGCTGTTTCGCACACAGGCCCGCGTCTGTGTCAACAGGGAGGCAGGGTCATGCCGAGCGGGTCCGGGACAAAAGCGCACACCGGTGCGCCGCTGAAGATCGTGCGTACGCCGCGGGAGTTCACTGCTGCCATGGAGGCGTGGAAGCGCGCCGGAAACAAGGTTGCGTTCGTGCCGACCATGGGCGCCCTGCATGCCGGGCACCTGGCGCTGGTGACGGAAGGCTTCAAGCGCGGTGCCGACAAGGTGGCTGCCTCGATCTTCGTCAACCCCAAGCAATTCGGCCCCACCGAGGATCTGGAGCGTTATCCGCGCGATGAAGCCGGAGATGCCGCCAAGCTGCAGGCCGCCGGTTGTGAGCTGCTCTACGCGCCCAGCGTTGCCACCATGTATCCGCCGGGTTTTGCCAGCTATGTGCGAGTCGCCGGCCTGCCGGAGCTGCTCTGCGGCGCGGCACGGCCTGGGCATTTCGATGGCGTCGCGACGGTCGTTTCCAAGCTGCTTGCCGCTGCCCGTGCCGATATCGGCGTGTTCGGCGAGAAGGACTGGCAGCAACTCGCCATCGTTCGCCGCATGGCCGAGGATCTCGACCTTGGAACCGAAATCGTCGGCGCCGCGATCGTGCGGGATGACGATGGGTTGGCGCTGTCCTCGCGCAATCTTTATCTCAGCGTCGATGAGCGCAGCCGCGCCGTGGCACTGCCACAGGCACTCATGCGCGCGCGCGAGGCGCTGCGCGCTGGTGGTGATGTGGCGCCAGCACTGGCGGCGGGTGAAAAGCGGCTGGCGGCAGCGGGCTTCTCTCGGATCGATTATTTCGAGCTGGTTGATGGCACACGGCTCACTTCGTTGCGGGCAGTGACTCCGGGCGCGCGGCTGCTGGCAGCGGCTGTCATGGGCTCGACGCGGCTGATCGATAACGTCGAGGTTTAGCGGCGCGGCATCCGTCCATAGCCATATCCGGGAGAGCCATAGCGCTCGAGCATGGGATACTGGCTCGATTCGACCGAAACCAGCGCGCTGCCACTTTCGCCCAGCGGGATCAAAGCCGTGCCATAGATGCCCCGTGCGCCGCCAGTGCCGATCATGAAGCCGACTTCGCCATGGATGCGGTTGTCGCGCTCGCCTTCCGCAAAGCCGAGTGCGTTGGTGGCAGCTTCGGGCCGGTGCGAGGCGGTCTCGATGGTTTCTGCAATGGCCTCGGGGGAGAGGCGGTAGGTCGTTTCCTGAGCCGTGGCCGGGCCAGCGAGCGCCAGCGCGGCCAGTGTTGCGACGAGCGGGCGTGTTAGCATGGCAACTGGTCCTCGAGGCAGGGACTGAGCAGAGCAGCCCGAGCCTGAGCGGGGGCTGAATGGATGCCGCATCTCAGCCACCCCTGCGGAATGGAGTGGCCATATCGAGCGCCTCGATGTCGGCGGCGACCATATCCGCTTCGCGCGCCACAAAGTCGGCCACCGCGGCGCGGAAGCCGGCATTGGGGATGTAGTGCGCCGAGACCGTGGCCACCGGGCGATAGCCGCGTGCCAGCTTGTGGGCGCCTTGCGCTCCAGCCTCGACACGTGAGAGCCCGTGGGTGATCGCCCAGTCGATTGCCTGATAATAGCAGAGCTCGAAGTGCAGGAAGGGGATGTCCTCGGTAGCCCCCCAGTATCGGCCATAAAGGCACTCGCCGCCGATGAAGTTGAGCGCGCCGGCTACCGGGCGACCGTCCCGCAGCGCCAGCATCAGCAGCACCCGGTCTCCCATCGCCTCGCCCACCATCGAGAAAAAGCTGCGGGTGAGATAGGGCCGGCCCCATTTGCGCGCGCCTGTGTCCTGATAGAACACCCAAAAGGCATCCCAATGCGCCTCGGTAATGTCGGTACCGCGCAACTGGACAATCTCGACGCCGCTGGCCAAGGCACCCTCGCGTTCCTTGCGGATGGCCTTGCGTTTGCGGGAGGCGAGCGCGCCGAGAAAGTCACCAAAGCTGGCATAGCCCTCGTTGGACCAGTGGAACTGCTCGCCAGTGCGCATCAGCCACCCCTTGGCGGCAAACAGCGCCTGCTGCTCCCGCGTCAGGAAGGTGGCATGCACCGAGGAGAGATCGTTCTGCTCGGCCAGGCTCTCCGCCGCCGCCAACAGCGCCGGGGCAGCGTGGGGCTCGCGCAGCAGCAGCCGTGGGCCTGTGGCCGGCGTGAACGGCACAGAGCATTGCAGCTTGGGATAATAGCGGCCCCCGGCACGCTCCCAGGCATCGGCCCAGCCCTGGTCGAACACATATTCGCCCTGGCTGTGGGACTTGAGATAGCCAGGCAATATGCCCATCGGCACACCCTCGGCATCGTCCACCACCAGATGCGCTGGCTGCCAGCCGGTGCGAGCACAGGCGCTGCCCGAAGCTTCTAGAGCAGCGAAGAACTCATGCGCTGCAAACGGGTTTTCCGACCCGGCGCAGGCATTCCACTCAGCGGCTGAAAGGTCAGCCGCAGCGCTCAGCACCCGGGCACGCAGCGGGACCATCCGGGGCTTCAGCTGACCGCGATGATGGCGTCGATCTCCACCGCCACGCCGCGCGGCAGAACCGCTACGCCCACCGCAGAGCGAGCATGACGCCCGGCATCGCCGAATACCGCTACCATCAGGTCGGATGCGCCGTTGCCCACTTCCGGCTGGTCGGTGAAATCAGGAGCCGAGGCGACGAATACACCCAACTTGACGATTCGCCGGACGCGCCCAAGATCACCCAGCGCTGCCTGCATCTGGGCGATCAGGCCGATGGCGCAGCGCCTGGCCGCAGCGGCACCGCCGGCGGCATCCATTGTGTCGCCCAGCCGGCCGCGAATGAGGCCGCCGGCTTCATCAAAGGGGATCTGGCCGGAGATGTGCAGCAGGCCATTTTCAAGGACGAACGGCACATAGTTGGCAGCTGGCGCTGCGGCGACCGGAACGGTGATGCCGAGCGCAGCAAGACGGGCGGCGGGAGTATCAGTCATGGTCAACCTTTCAGGACGCGCTGGATATGGGCGAGGGCGGCGGCCCAATCATCGATGCGGGCATCGGCATCTGTCGCGTCCGGGATCAGCCCGCGCAGCGATTCCTCCGCGACCATGTGCACGCAATGCACGTGCGGCACATGCTTTTTCGCCGAGCTGTGATGGGGCGGTAGATCATCGATGAAAATGGCAGCGGAGGGCTGATACTCCTCCAGCAACGCCTGGATCGGCCTCCCCTTGGGGCCATTGTTGCCGATGACGCGATAGGGCATGCCGATGCGCGCCAGCTCAAGTGTGCGTGTTTCGGCATGGTGGTCCGCTATGTTGGTGAGCACTACCACGTCGCAATGCCGGGCAAGCTCGGCCAGAGAGCCGGGCGCATTGGCGATAGGCGTCTGTGTCGGCATATGCGTGGTGAAAAAGCCATCGAGCAGCGCCGGGAAGCGTTCTGGCGCAACCGCTACACCGTCGGCGTCGCGGATGTTGCCGGCGAGCGAGAAGCTCTCCAGCTTCATTGTCAGGTCGTGCACGCTTTGCAGATAGGCGGCGAAAGGATCAGCGAACTCCAGCAGTACACCATCGCAATCCGAAACAATCAGCGGCCGGCTCATGCGTCTTCCCCTGAGAGCATGGCGCCGGCCCGGGCCAGCGCCTGCGGGCTGATGCCGAGCGCGTCGGCACAGCCGACAAGATCGGCCTCGCGCGCGGCAAGAAAGTTGATCACAGCGCCGAGCAACGCCGGGTCCCCGGCGCCGGCGCGCAAGCCCGCTGCATCGAGGCCGGAGAGCGCGAGGAACCGCGGTCCGAGGTCAGGATCGCCCGCAACATGCGCAAGCGCCTGCAGCCCGAGCAATTCGGGGTCCGCTGCGCTCGGTTTCCTGTCATGCAACACGTGGGTCAGTCTCGCTGGCTGAGGCATCGAATATCCCCCTCACTAGGGCGCATTGCCGGGCTTTGCCAAGCACTGCACGCGCCTGCGACGCTGCGCGCGTCGCCCGAAGCCGAAAACGGTGCGATTATGAAAGCCTATCGCGGTAAATCAGGCGCAATGCTTTCAGGATGTTGACGGCGTGCAATGCGTGATACTCTTGTACGCTTGGGGTGGATGCTTGGCAGGCACATGGGGATGGAACACTTTCGCGCATGACGATCAGGATCGGCTATATTGGTGATGAGGCAATCTGCGACGCCGTCCGCCCGTTGCTGCCAACTGATGCCGCAATGGAAATGATGAGCATTGCCGATGCAACGCGAGCCGTAGCCAGCGGCGAACTCACTGTGTTGATCGTCGCCCCGGGTGACGCCGGCTGGCAAGATATGCTCGATCGTCTTTCGGAACTGCACGAAGTAGCGGCCACCCGTCCAGTGGCCGCCTTTGCGCTGCTGCCGCGCAACGATGCCGCCGCCATGCAGGCAGCATTCGATTATCATGTTGCCGATTTTGCCGGTCTACCGATTGACCCTGACGAGGTTCGTGTGAGGCTGGCGTCGCTGGTGCGGCGACGCAAGGTAGCGCGCGCCCGCGCAGCCGAAACCCGTGCCGCCTGGCAGCTCGCCGTCATCGATCCCGTTACCGGCCTGTACAACCGCCACCATCTCGATTCGACTCTGCCGGCCGCGATCTCCGGCGCACGGGTCGCGGTCCGGCCGCTGTCGCTGCTGATGGTCGATATCGATGCACTCAAGCCGTTCAATGATCGCTGGGGCCATGGCGCCGGAGACCTGGCGCTCCGGGCTGTCGCCGATGCGCTGAAGGCCAATCTGCGTGCTTCCGATACTGTCGCCCGCTATGGTGGGGACGAAATTGCCGTGGTGCTGCCCGATACCGACATCGAGACGGCGCGCTCAATGGCAACCAGGCTTCTCGATGCCGTCGCCGCGGTGCGAATCGGCCAAGCCGGCGAATCGATGCCGACGCCTGCGGGTGATGGCGCTTGCAGTGAGACCGAGATGCTGACCACCGGACTGGGCGTGACAGTAAGCATCGGCGTGGCAGCGCTGGCTGGACGTGAAGAGGCGAGGGGGCTGCTGGCGCGGGCGGACAAGGCGCTCTATGCCGCAAAGCGCAGCGGCCGCAACCGGGTGGCAGCGGCCGTCTGACAGGCTCGAGAATTGGAAGGGTCGAGTCTCAGCCCTCCCATACAGGAGGGCCACACCAACGCCGCCTTACTTGATCTTGGCTTCCTTGAACTCGACATGCTTGCGCACGACGGGATCATACTTGCGGAAGTTGAGCTTTTCCGTCTGCGTGCGCGGGTTCTTCTTGGTGACATAGAAGTAGCCGGTGTCCGCAGTGGAAACGAGCTTGATCTTGATGGTAGTCGGCTTGGCCATGACAGGTCCCGGTACAACAGGTTGAAAGCGCGTCGGGACAGGCCGGGCGCGACAAGCGCTGGCTAATGGCGAGGCAGGGGGGCAAAGTCAAGCTTCCAGCGGCCGCCATTGCCCGGATTTGGCTTTTACCCGGCCATTGCCTATCTCTGGCGCATGACAATAGCCGTGCTTGATGATCGGGCGGTGCTGCGCATCGCCGGAGCCGACGCCCGCAGCTTCCTGCAGGGGCTGCTCACCCATGATGTTGCGCTGCTCTCGCCAGAGCGGCCGCTCTACGCCGGGCTGCTTAGTGCCCAAGGCAAGGCGCTTTTCGACATGATTCTGTTCGATGGCGGGGACAGCGTGCTGATCGATGTCGCTGCTAACCGCGCCGAGGCACTGGCCAAGCGACTGACCCTCTACCGGATGCGCAAGGCCGTCACGATTGAACCCGCGCTATTGCACGTCCATGCCGGCTGGGCCGGGGATGAGGCTGGCCACACGCCCGATCCGCGCACAGACGCGCTTGGAAGCCGCTGGCTGGCCCCTGAGCCCGCAGCGGGTACCGAGGGTGCCGCTGCCTATGAGGCGCACCGGCTGGCCACAGGCGTGCCAGGCAGCGCTGACATCGGCGAGGACGAACTGCTCTGGCTCGAAACCGGAGCCGATCTGCTCGATGGCGTCAGCTTCACCAAGGGCTGCTATGTCGGGCAGGAAAACACTGCCCGCATGCATTATCGGGACAATGTCCGCCGCCGGCTGGTGCCTGTGCGGCTGGCGGGCGCGGTGGCGCCGGGTGCAGACTATGGCATCAAGGATGACGCCGGTCGTGCCACAGGCACGCTGCGTAGCGCCTTGGGCAACCTCGGCATGGCGCACCTGAGGCTGGAGGCGGCCAAAGGCCCACTGGTGCTGGCGGACGGCGGCCCGGCGCTTGAAGTGCTGAAGCCCGCGTGGCTGGTTCCTGCGCTGGACGCCGCTGCCGGCGAGACCAACTGATGGCTCAGCCTGTGACCCTTGCGGCTGCGGCGCGAACGCTGCCCGAGCAGCTCGATGTGCTTACGCGCGACACAATCGGCTGGCTGCGCACCGATAGCGAGGATGCGCTGGTGGCGGTCGCCGTCGCCGTGGCGCTGTATTTCGTTTTCTACGGACTGCGCTGGGCGCTGGTAAGGGCGTTGGGGTGTGACCGTGATGTGACGACCTGGCGCGGCTTCTTCGGCCGTATCGTGCGCAGGACCCGCAGCTTTTTCATCGCCGCACTAGCGGCCTATTCCGTGATGCACGCCGTGGCGCCGCCGGGGCCGCTGATGCGGCTTGTCGATATTCTGTTCACGCTCTCCTTCGCCATCCAGGGCGCGCTCTGGCTGCGCGAGATCATTCTCTCACTGGTGCAGCGCCGCGCCGCCGCCGCGGATGAGGGAGACAATTTCGGCAGCGCCATGAACATTATCACCGTGCTGGTGAATGTGGTTGTGTGGATCCTCGCGGTCATCCTGGTGCTCGACAACCTCGGCGTGAATGTCACGGCACTGGTCGCCGGGCTTGGTGTTGGCGGTATTGCCATCGGCCTCGCCGCACAGGGCATCTTCAGTGATCTGTTCGCTGCATTGGCGATCCTGTTCGACAGGCCGTTCAGGGTCGGGGACATGATCTCCTACGGCGGCGCAACAGGTCGGGTCGAAGCGATCGGCCTCAAGACCACGCGGGTGCGGGCACTCTCCGGCGAGCAGCTCATCGTTTCCAATACCAAGCTGCTCGATCAGCAAGTCTCGAACCTGCGGCGCATCGAGGAGCGGCGGGTCGTCCTCCAGATCGGCATCATTTACCAGACACCAGCCGATCTGGTGGCGCGCCTCCCGGCCGAGATCGAGGCGATCATCGTCAGCCATGCTGAATGCCGGTTCGACAGGGCGCACTTCTTCAATTTCGGCGTGTCATCGCTGGATCTC
This sequence comes from Sphingomonadales bacterium UBA6157, assembly GCA_002423025.1. Taxonomy (GTDB): domain Bacteria; phylum Pseudomonadota; class Alphaproteobacteria; order Sphingomonadales; family Sphingomonadaceae; genus Sandarakinorhabdus. Next base: position 28,224 of record DIUN01000044.1, read on the forward strand.
GAGATTGTCTTTCACATCACCCAACCCGAGATCGAGGTGATGATGGATGCGCGCCAGCATGTCTGCCTCGGCATCCTGCGGCGCTTCGCTGAACTGGGCGTCGAGTTCGCCTATCCGACGCAAACAACGTTCACGGCAGCGCCGGATGGCACGATGATCGACCCGCGGATGTTCGCGCCAACGCCGAAATAGAGTGTTGATTTCGCCAGGCTCAGTCACCCTTGGGCACGGCCTGCCCGCGAGCCTCCACAGGGATGGAGAGATAGACTGGCGGCGGTGTAAGGCCCAGCCGGGCGCGGACATCCTCCAGTGGCAGCGGCAGCAGCGCCAAATAGTCATGGCCGGCCAGCCAGCGCGCCTCGCGACCGCGGCGATATCCCTCCCATATGGCGCGTACATAGGGCTGGCGTGTCGGGGCCTTGCGGCTCTTGAGCGCGGCGCCAATGGCAATCACGGCCCAGCCCAGGGATTTTGTCTGCGCGTAAGAAAAGGCAACGAGGCAAGCCTCGCCAAGCGAATCAAGGCCATAGCCGGTCAGCACGTGCCAGAGATCGTGCGAATCACGCGTGCGCCGGCCAAACCAGGCGACCGGATGCTCGATTTCCATCATCACCTGGTTGCTGACTTCCACAAGGCCGCCCGGCGTCACGCCGCCGGTGTCAGTGAAATCCCGATAGACCGCGCCAAGGCTGCCGGCGGGCATGCCCGCAAGCCACTCGCGATCAGACAGCCGCTCGGCCAGATCGATCTGCCGGGCGGCGATGCGCCCGCCCTCTGCCGTGGCGAGCAGCCGGGAATAGCCCTTGCGGGTCGAATCGCCGTTGAGCGCGCGCATGATCTCGAAGACCTGGCCGGTATCATCCTTGTCCCGCAGCAGCTTGCGAAGGGCGCGAAGTGCGGCCCCCCATTCCTTGCGCGGCACGCGCAGTCGCTGGGGTTCCGGGGCGGAGAGGATTTGTGATTGAGCGGTCATTGCGGAGCGACGCTACGCAAAGCCGCGAACCAAGTAAATAGAGCGCCACTCAATTTTTGAACCTGCCGCGCCGGACAGGTTGACGCATACGGAAAGCCCGGCCTAGGTTGCCGCCAAATACACAGCCTTGGGGATTTGATGATGAAGCAGCCGATTCCGCTTGATGATTATCGTGCGCTGGTGGGCCAGGAGCTTGGCGTTTCGGATTGGGTACTGGTCGATCAGGCGCGAATCGATGCCTTTGCCGAAGTGACCGGCGACCATCAGTTCATTCACGTCGATCCGGTGCGCGCGGCGCAGACGCCATTCGGCACCACCATTGCCCATGGCTATCTCACCCTCTCGCTGTGCTCGTCGTTTGCTTATCAGGCGCTGCCGGGCGTTGTCGGCACCAAGATGGGCGTCAACTACGGCCTCAACAAAGTGCGTTTCATGGCGCCCGTGAAGAGCGGCAAGCGCGTCCGCGGTCGCTTCAGCCTCGCTGATGTCACGCAGCGTCCGGATGGTGCCTGGCAGTCGACGGTGAATGTGACCGTCGAGATCGAGGGTGAAACCAAGCCCGCGCTCGCGGCTGAATGGATTACGCTGCAGTATCTCTGAAGCCTGTTCTGATTCCTTGCGGCCGTTGAAGGCCCGATCTGCCTGAAGGATTGTTACCATGCGTGAAGCTGTCATCGTTTCCACTGCCCGCACCCCGATCGGCAAGGCCTATCGCGGCGCCTTCAATGCCACCCCGTCGCCGACCCTCGCGGGCCATGCCATCGCCCATGCCGTGAAGCGCGCCGGTCTCGCCGGCGGTGAAGTGGATGACGTGGTGATGGGTGCTGCCCTCCAGCAGGGTGTGCAGGGTGGCAACATTGCCCGCACTTCGCTCCTGCGCGCCGGGCTTCCTGTCACCGTTTCCGGCCAGTCGATGGATCGCCAGTGCTCCTCGGGGGTCATGTCCATCGCCACCGCCGCCAAGCAGATCATCGTCGATGGCATGCAGATCGCCATTGGAGCCGGCGTCGATTCGATCTCGATGGTGCAGAACGACAAGATGCGCGTCGAGGGTGACCCGAGCCTCGTCGCCATGCACCCGGCCATCTACATGCCGATGCTGCAGACCGCCGAAATCGTCGCCAAGCGCTACAACGTTAGCCGTGATCGCCAGGACGAGTACGGCTTCCAGTCCCAGATGCGGACGGCTGCCGCGCAGCAGGCCGGCAAGTTCGATGACGAAATCGTGCCGATGACGGCGAAGATGGCGTTGGTCAACAAGGAGACCAAGGAAGTCACCTTCAAGGAAATCACGCTCAGCAAGGATGAGGGCAACCGGCCCGAAACCACGCTGGAGAGCCTCAAGGGCCTCAAGCCTGTCATTGAAGGCGGCGTCATCACGGCCGGCAACGCCTCGCAGCTTTCCGATGGCGCTTCGGCCAGCGTGCTGATGGAAGCCAAGGAAGCGGCGCGTCGTGGCCTCACCCCGCTGGGCGCCTATCGGGGCATGGCTGTCGCCGGCCTCGAGCCTGACGAAATGGGCATCGGCCCGATCTATGCCGTGCCCAAGCTGCTCAAGGCCAACGGCCTGACCATGAACGACATCGGCCTTTGGGAATTGAACGAGGCGTTTGCCGTGCAGGTGCTGCATTGCGCCGATGTGCTTGGCATTGATCCCGAGTTGCTCAACGTCAACGGCGGCGCCATCTCCATCGGCCACCCGTACGGCATGACCGGCGCCCGCTGCACCGGCCACGCCCTGATTGAAGGCAAGCGCCGCGGCGCCAAATATGTCGTCGTCACCATGTGTGTCGGCGGCGGCATGGGCGCAGCCGGGTTGTTCGAAGTCTACTGATGATTCTCGGGTGCGGGGGCGCGTCCCTCGCACCCGATCTGCCGGCCTGTGGGTTTAAATAGCCTTTGCTGGAGGCTTTGCTCGCTTTCTGAATGATATTCAGGCATAGCGCGCCCATCATGCCGTTTCAGACCCTGCCCCCGCTTCTCACCGAAGCGCTCACCGCCCGTGGTTATGCCGCGCCCACGCCTGTTCAGGCCGCCGTTCTTCAGCCAGAGGCGGAAGGGCGGGACTTGCTTGTCTCCGCCCAGACCGGTTCCGGAAAGACCGTTGCCTTTGGCGTTGCCATGGCCCCCCAGCTGCTCGGCGAGAGCGGCCGGGCGGACCGCCCCGGTGCTCCCTTGGCCCTTGTCATCGCCCCCACCCGTGAACTTGCCCTGCAGGTCAGCCGCGAGTTGATCTGGCTGTATGGCAAGACAGGTGCGCGCATTGCTACCTGCGTTGGCGGCATGGACGCATCCAAGGAGCGCAAGGCGCTCTCCCAGGGCGCACACATCGTCGTCGGCACACCGGGCCGTTTGCGTGACCACCTCGAGCGCGGTGCCCTTGCGCTGTCCCAGGTCAAGGTCGCGGTGCTCGATGAGGCCGATGAGATGCTCGACATGGGCTTCCGCGAAGATCTCGAGCAGATCCTCGATGCCACGCCCGAGACGCGGCGCACCTTCATGTTCTCCGCCACGTTGCCCAAGCCGATTGTGGCGCTGGCCAAGCGCTACCAGCGCGATGCCCTGCGCATCTCGACCGTTGGCGAAGACCGTGGCCATGGCGACATCGCCTATCAGGCTGTGACCGTTGCGCCGGCCGATATCGAAAATGCCGTGGTCAACCTGCTGCGCTTCCATGAGGCGCCCACGGCCATGCTGTTCTGCGCGACGCGGGACAATGTGCGCCATCTCCACGCCAGCCTGATCGAGCGCGGCTTCGATGCCGTGGCGCTGTCTGGCGAGCACAGCCAGTCCGAGCGCAACCAGGCGCTGCAGGCCCTGCGGGATCGCCGCGCCCGCATCTGCGTCGCCACCGATGTCGCCTCGCGCGGTATCGATCTGCCCAATCTCTCGCTCGTCATCCATGTCGAGCTGCCGCGCGATGCCGAGATTCTCCAGCACCGCTCCGGCCGCACCGGCCGCGCCGGCAAAAAGGGCACTGCCGTGCTCATCGTGCCCTATCCGGCCCGTCGCCGGGTGGATGGCATGCTGCGCGGCGCGCGCATCAATGCCGAGTGGCTGCCGGTTCCCGGCCCTGAAGATATCCGCCGCAACGATCATGAGCGGCTGCTTGCTGCCCTGCTCGAAGTGCCGGTCGAGATCGACGATGAGGATCGGGCGCTGGCCCAGCGCCTGCTCGCCGAGCGCTCGCCGGAAGATATCGCCGCCGCATTGGTCCGCGTGCATCGCTCCAAGATGCCATCCGTCGAGGAGATGCTCGACAACAGTGGCCCGCCGCAGCGCGGGGACCGTGCCAATGCCGATGGTCCGCGCCCTGGCTTTGAAGAGACAGTGTGGTTCCGCATGGATGTCGGCCGCCGCCTCAATGCCGATCCGCGCTGGCTGCTGCCGCTGATCTGCCGCCGTGGCCATGTCACGAAAACCGAAATCGGCGCCATCCGAATCGGCCCCGAGGAGACCAGCTTCGAGATTCCCCGGGCATTGGCTTCACGCTTCATGGATGCCCTCAAGCGCACCGAAGGTGAGGATCGCTCGCCGGAAGGTGGCATCCGCATCATTCCTGCCGATGGCCCGCCGCGTCCGTCGGGTCCGCGTCCTGGTGGTCCTGGAGGCAAGCCCAATCGCCCGGTGCTGGTGCGCCCGCTCGGGCCGGGCGGCGCCCCGCGTCCGCACAGTCCCAAGGGTCCGCCGCGTGCCGGCGGCCCGGCGCAGCGGGGCAAGCTGCGCTCGGCCTGATGCGGGTTCTCGTTGATGCCGATGCCTGCCCGGTAAAGGATGAGATCTACCGGGTCGCCATTCGTCATGGCGTGCCGGTGGTCGTGGTGTCCAACAGCGGAATGCGGCTGCCCGGCCACCCGCTGGTAACGCAAATGATGGTCAGCGACGGTTTCGACGCCGCTGATGACTGGATTGCCGGCGAGGCCAGCGCATCGGCGCTGGTCATCACCGGTGATATCCTGCTGGCGGACCGTTGCCTCAAGGCAGGTGCTGCCGTGCTGGCGCACAACGGCCGGCCTTTCACCACCAGTTCCATTGGCGCCGCAATCGCGACCCGCGCCATCATGGCGGACCTGCGCGCTGGCGGCGATGTCATCCCGGGCGGCGCCGCACCGTTCAGCAAGGTCGATCGCTCGCGCTTCCTGCAGGCGCTGGATACGGCGCTGGTGAAGTTGCGCCGGCCATAGGCTCAGCCGGGCACTTCCGGCTCCGGCGGCACCGTGCCATAGCCCCCGCCGCCCGGCGTCTCGATGCAGATCATGTCGCCGGCAGCCAGGTGGGTGCGGGCGGTGGCACCAGGCACTTCGCGCCGGCCATCGCTGCGCTCCACGCTGGTCCGTCCGGCCGCACCCGGCCCGCCGCCGGCAAGCCCGAACGGCGGAATGCGGCGGCGACCGGAGAGGATGCCGGCTTCCAGCGGCTCAAGCGCCCGGACGCAGCGGCGCACGCCATCGCCGCCCGGCCAGTGCCCGGCGCCGCCCGAGCCATGGCGGATGGAAAACTCTTCCACCAGAACCGGAAAACGGCTCTCCAGCACCTCTGTGTCGGTGAGGCGGCTGTTGGTCATGTGTGTCTGCACCGCACTCGCCCCGGCATGGCCCGGCCCGGCGCCGGCGCCGCCACAGATCGTCTCATAATATTGGTGTCGCGCATTGCCGAAGGTGAAGTTGTTCATCGTGCCCTGCGAGGCCGCCAGCACCCCCAGCGCTCCGAACAGCGCATCGGTGATGACCTGGCTGGTCTCGACATTGCCGGCCACCACCGCGGCGGGAAATGCCGGGCTTAGCATCGAACCCTGGGGGATGATGATATCGATGGGCCGCAGGCAGCCATCGTTGAGCGGCAGGCCGGACTGCACGAGGCAGCGGAACACATAGAGCACCGCCGCGCGAGTGACAGAGCGCGGCGCGTTGAAATTGTCCGGCAACTGCGCGCTCGTGCCGGTAAAATCCACGATTGCCCGCCGCGCGGCATGGTCGATACGCACCGCCACCTGCACCACCGCGCCATTGTCCATGCCATAGCGGAAATCGCCATCCCGCAGTCCGGCGATGGCGGCGCGGACGGCGGCCTCGGCATTGTCCTGCACATGCGCCATATAGGCCGCCACGGTGGAATGGCCGAAGCTCTCGCCCATCGCCAACAACGCCTCGGAGCCGCGCGCGCAGGCGGCAAGCTGGGCCTGCAGATCGCCCAGGCAGCGCTTAGGGTCCCGCGCCGGCCAGGGGCCCGAGGCCAGCAGCGCCAGCGTTTCGGCGGTGCAGAGCCGGCCTTCATCGACCAGCAGCACATCATCGAGCAGCACGCCCTCCTCGATGATGCTCGTGCTGTCCGGCGGCATCGAGCCGGGCGTGGTGCCGCCGATATCGGCCTGGTGACCGCGCGCCGCCACCCAATAGGCCGGTGTGGAGGATGAGGTGAACACCGGCACGATCACCGTCACATCCGGCAGGTGGGTGCCGCCATTATAGGGTGCGTTGAGCATATAGCCGTCGCCGCGCCGGATGCCGCGAGAGCTGGCGCTGCGCGCGGCCATGATCGTCCGCACGCTGTCCCCCATCGAGCCAAGATGCACGGGCATGTGCGGGGCGTTGGCCACCAGGTTCCCCACCGCATCGAACAGCGCGCAGGAAAAATCCAGCCGTTCCTTGATGTTGACAGACCAGGCCGTGGTCTGCAGCGCCGCGCCCATCTGCTCGGCGATCGCCATGAAGCGATTGGCAAATATCTCCAGCAGCACCGGGTCGGCAGCACCGCCAGTATTGGGCTGAACAGTCTGTACCGCGGCTTGCCGGGTGAGGATGAGGTTGCCTGGCTCATCCACGGCAAGGCTCCAGCCGGGCTCGACGACAGTCGTGGCGCTGGCATCGATGATGATCGCCGGTCCGCCAAGCTCGGTGCCCGGGGGAAGGCCTGCACGGGCGAACACCGGCACCTGCCGCGCCCTGCCGGCCATGTGAACGGTGCAGATTTCCAATGGCGCGGACGCTGTGTCCCGAAAGGTCGCGCGCACCCGCTCCGGCCTTCGGCTGGTGCCGATGGCCTCGGCGACAAGGCTGTCCACCACCAGCCCCGCCGTCTCGGCCTGAAAGCCGAAGCGCCGCTGCTGTTCAGCTGCAAAGGCATGGGCCATGGCCGACGGCGTATCGAGTGCCAGCTCAAGCGGCGTGTCGCTGCCCGAATAGCGGATGCGGGCGCGCACCTCGGTGCTTATGCCCTGCAGCGGCAGCCCCTGCGCGTCCAGCGCTGCATGCGCCTCCGCCGCCAGCGCCTCGGCCTCGGCGCTGATGTCGAGGCCGGCGTCCAGCGGAGCGCCCAGTGTCATCTGCCGCAGCACCCGCACATCTGCCAGTCCGATGCCCCAGGCCGAGAGCACACCGGCCAGCGGGTGCACCATGATCCGCGTCATCCCCAGCGCTTCCGCCACAAGGCAGGCATGCTGTCCGGCGGCACCGCCAAAGCAGGCCAGCACATATCCCGAGGGCGCATGGCCTCGGGCGATGCTGATCGCCTTTATGGCGTTTGCCATGGTCTCGACAGCGATGCGCAATGCCCCCTCAGCCACTTGCTCGGGTGTCAGTTGCTGGCCTGTGGCGGCACGCATCTCGGTCGCGAGTGTTGCGAACTTCTGGGCCACCACAGCGCTGTCCAGCGGTGCGTCGCCGCCGGGGCCGAATAGCGCTGGAAAATGCGCCGGTTGAAGCTTGCCGAGCAGCACATTGCAGTCCGTCACGGTCAGCGGGCCGCCGTTCCGATAGGCAGCTGGCCCCGGCCGTGCGCCGGCAGAGTCCGGCCCCACCCGCAGTCGCGCGCCATCGAAATGCACGATTGAGCCGCCGCCTGCCGCCACCGTGTCGATCCTGAGCATCGGCACCCGCACGCGGATGCCGGCCACCAGGCTCTCCTCGGCACGCTCGAAGCTGCCGTCGTACAGCGACACATCGGTGCTGGTGCCGCCCATGTCGAAGCCGATGAGCCGGGTGAAACCGGCCTCGGCGCCGCTTGCCGCCATGCCGACAATGCCCCCCGCAGGACCGGAGAGAATGGCGTTGCGACCGTGGAAATGCGCAGCGCCTGCCAGCCCGCCGTTGCTTTGCATGAACATCAGGCTGGCCCCCTCCAGGCCGGCCGCCACGCCCTCCACATAACGGCGCAGCGGTGGCGACAGATAGGCATCCGCCACCGCCGTCTCGGCGCGCGGCACCAGCTTGATCAGCGCTCCCACCTCATGGCTGCAGGTGACCTGGGTGAAGCCAATCTCGCGGGCGATCTGCGCCAGCTGCAGTTCATGCGCCGGGCTGCGCCAGCCGTGCAGCAGCGCAATGGCGACGCTGCGCAAGCCTTGCTGAAACGCCGTCGCCAGCACCGACCTTGCAGAAGCTTCATCCAGCGGCCGCAGCACATTTCCTTCAGCTGTCACCCGTTCGTCGATCTCGATGGTGGCGGCATGGAGCGGCGCCGGCTTGCGGATATCGAGCGCAAAAATGTCCGGCCGCGCCTGGTGGCCAATCGCCAGAGCATCGGCATGGCCGCGGGTGATGGCGAGCAATGTCGGTTCACCCTTGCGCTCGAGCAGCGCGTTGGTCGCCACTGTAGTGCCCATCCGCACCGCACCGATCGGTGCCGGGTCCGCCCCACGCAGCCGCGCGATACCGGCCAGTGCCGCATCGGCATAATGCTCCGGCGCATGGCTCAGCAGCTTGGCCGTCTCCAGCCCGCCATCGGGGCGCAGCGCCACGATATCGGTGAAGGTGCCACCGCGATCGATCCAGAATTCCCAGGCGCCCATCACGGTTGTTGGTGCCGACGCGGGCTCGCATGGTCAAGCGACAGCGCTTGCAAGCCTGCGCAACTGGGGGCTTAGACGAAGCCGGAAGGGTATTTGAATTCTGTCATGATCGTTGGGCGTATCATTGGCGCTTTGCTGGGCCTGCTGCCTGTCGCGGCGGTAGCTGCCGAGCCTCCGCCTGCGCGCCTCTCCGGCAGTATTCGTGCGCGCTATGAGCATATCGATGGCCAGGCGCGCCCAGGCTTTTCCTCGGTGGAAGATCTGTTCGTCACCCGCACCGCAATCCAGGCGGAAGCTGGCAACGGTCCGCTGCGGCTCGTGTTCGAGCTGTTTGACAGTCGCGCTTTCGGCATCGGCCCGCGCAGCGTTGTCGGCACTGGTGATGTCAACACACTTGAGCTGGTGCAGGCACACGTCGCAGCCGACCTCGGCGCGGTGCTTGGCCATGGCAGTCACGCATCGCTCAGGGCAGGGCGGATGATTCTCAATCTTGGCTCGCGCCGGATTGTTGCTGCCGATGAGTATCGCAACACCACCAATGGCTACACCGGCCTGCGTCTCGATCTCGGTCATGAAGTCGGGGTGGAGGCGAGCTTCATCTATGTGCTGCCGCAGCAGCGCTTGCCGGACGATGCGGCTTCGTTGCGCAGTGGTCGGGTCGTGCTGGACCGAGAGAGCTTTGATGCCACGCTATGGGGCGGCATCGCTGCCTGGAAGCAGGCGCTGGGCGATTCAACGCTGGAAGCCAGCTACTTCCGTTTCGATGAACGGGATTCGCCGAGGCTGCAAACGCGTGATCGACACCTCGATACGCTGGGCATCCGCATCTTCAAGGTGCCGAAGCCCAGCCTGTTCGATCATGAGTTGGAAGTCATTCACCAGTCCGGCAGCAACAGCGCCAGCGTTGGTACCTCGGTGCCGCAGCTCGATGCTTCGGCATGGTTTGTCCACGCTGACCTCGGCTACACATTTGCCAGCGCGTGGAAGCCGCGCCTGTCGATCGAATATGATCATGCGAGCGGTGATGGCGCGGGGCCGGGCAACACCCGTTTCGATACGTTGTTCGGCATGCGCCGTGCCGATCTGGCTCCCTCAGGCATCTATGCGGCCTTGGGGCGGACCAACATTCTGACTCCGGGCATCCGGCTTGAGTTTGTGCCATCCGAGCGGGCCGATGGCTTCGTGGCGGCGCGGGCGCTCTGGGCCGCCAGCGCTACCGATGGTTTTTCCACCACGCAGGTGCGTGATGCGAGCGGGCAATCCGGTCGTTTCGCTGGCTATCAGTTGGAGGGCAGGTTGCGACGGTGGTTGATACCGCGGAGGCTGCGGGCCGAAATCAATTCTGTGCTGTTGCTGCGGCGCGGGCTTTTGCAAACCGCCCCCAACGCCCCGCCCGGCGACCGAACATTCTATCTCTCCGTCGCCCTCACCACGAGCTTCTGAGCTGTAGGTAGAGGCCCTGATAGCCCGCATCCGGCAACAGCCTAGCATGGCAGGGAATTTAGGAGGACCGCATCATGTTCAAACCCAATGTCGGCAGCGCGGATCGGATCATGCGCGTCATTCTCGGCGTCGTGTTGCTGGCGATGGTCTTTGTCGGCCCTCAGACGCCATTCGGCTGGATCGGCATTGTGCCGCTGCTCACCGGTTTGTTCGGCACCTGCCCGCTCTACAGCATCATCGGCCTGCGGGGCGGGAAGGGCACACTCTAGAACAGCGCTGTCAGGCTCATCACCAGTCGCGGGCCGGCAATGGAATCGCCGTTGCCGGCGGCAAACCTTGGACCCAGCCGCGCTGCTTCAGCGGCGTCAATGTCCGTGTCGGCATAGGCGAGGCCCAGCATCAGCGGCCCCATTGGATGTTCGACGCCCAGCCGCCAGTCGGTATAGGCCCCTGTGGGAGAGAGGCTGGTGCCGCCTGGTCCGAGCCCATCCGAGCCGCGTGAATGGCCGATCCGCGCGTTGAGCGTGAGCGGTGAGCCCGGCACGGCAATGGCAGTGGTGGCCCACAGGTGCAGATTGTCCCCCCGCCGGCCCGGTCGGGTTGCCACGGTGCCAGACCAATTGCCCAGCGCGGCCTGGGGCGGTGCATAGGCAACGCCGCCCAGCAGCAGGGCCGGGCCGAGCGTGCCGGAAAGCTTCACAACCGCCTCTACATAATCTGTCCCCGCTGTTCCGCTCGGGGTGAGCAGCCAGCGCGCGCCTGCGTCGAGCGTGCCATTGGCCAGGGGCATGGTGTAGCCGGCGCTCAGTTCCACACTCGCATCACTGCCGCCATTGCTGCCCCAGCCGCGTACCATGCTGGCAAAGACGCCGGCATAAGCACCGCTGCCATGGCCGAGCATCAGGCCGGCTTGCACAGCCGGCTTGTTGTCACTCTGCGAGATGCCGCGAAAGCGGTAGTCCGAAACCAGTGCGGCTGTGCCGGACAGTTGCCATTGCGAGCCAGTCTCCTCCTGCGCCAGCACCGGATGCGAAAGGCTCGCAGCTATCAGCAGGGCGATAACATTCCGAGCGCGGGTCGACTGCGCTGTATCCGCTACCGGGATAGTCAAAAAACACTCTCCTAAATCAATTGTAAAATTTGCCTTGAAATGACGAAAAGTCACTCCAAATTGGCCGTTGGGTCACATTCTTGGCCCGGTTTTGGAGCTTTTTCCATGTCTTTCTCGATAATTCTGCTCGCCTTTGCCTCAATGTTGATCGTTGGTGGTCTGGCCTTTTCGCAGGCCGCCAGTGCTGCGCCGGCCGCCGCCAGTAGCAACAGCCGCGCTTGTGAAGCAGAATTGAGCCGTGCCGGCATCGAGCGCATGCAGCGCCAGGCTGGCTCGGCCGGGCGGGAGGCCATAGCCTGCCTCGCGCGTGCCGAACGTTCGTCCCTTGCCGCCATCGAGCCGCAGGAAGAGGCAGACCCCGCCGGCAATCCGGCGCAGCCCGCTGCACCTGCGCCGCAATTGGGCCGCGAATGATCGGCCTCAGCTCTCGCCCAGGGCTTTCAGCTCGGCGAGCAGGTCCAACGCCTCGCGCGGCGTGATATTGTCTGGCTCGATGTTTGCCAGCCGCGCCCGCAGCGCATCCCCCGGCGCTTCGGGTTCGATGGCGCCAAACAGCGGCAGTTCGGTGAGGCCGGCGGCCAGTCCGCCGGTCTTGTCCCGGTTGGCCTCCAGCCTTGCCAGCACGCTGCGGGCGCGGGAGAGCACCGGCGCTGGTACGCCGGCCAGCCGTGCGACGGCGAGGCCATAGCTGCGGTCCGCCGCGCCGGGCTTGACCTGGTGCAGGAACACCAGCTCACCCTTCCACTCACGGGCCGCTACCGTAACGGTCGCAAGCGACTTGAGTCGGGCTGAAAGCGCCGTGAGCTCATGATAATGGGTGGCGAACAGGCAGCGGCAGGCGAGATCATCATGCACCGCCTCCAGCACTGCCCAGGCGATGGCCAGGCCGTCATAGGTGCTGGTACCACGGCCCACTTCATCGAGAATGACAAGGCTGCGCGCTGTCGCGCCGGTCAGGATGGCGGCGGTCTCGACCATTTCGACCATGAAGGTGCTGCGACCCTGCGCCAGATCGTCCGCCGCGCCGACCCGGCTGAATAGTCTGTCGATGATGCCAATGTGCGCCGCAGCGGCTGGCACAAAGCTGCCGGCCTGGGCGAGAATGGCGATCAGCGCGTTCTGGCGCAGGAACGTGGATTTGCCGGCCATGTTCGGCCCCGTGACGAGCCAGAGCCGGGCATCGGCGGAGAGGTTGCAATCATTGGCGACAAAGCTGCCGCGCGCCGCGCGCACTGCGGCCTCAACCACCGGGTGCCGCCCGGCCTCGATGTGAAAGCCTGTGGTGCCATCCACCTGTGGCCGAACCCAGTTTTCGCTCACGGCCAGTTCGGCAAGGCTGGAGGTAACATCGAGCCGGGCCAGCGCGGCGGCGGTCTCGCTGATCACGGCGGCATCGGCCAGCACCAGCCCGCGCAGTTCTTCAAGGTGCGCAGCTTCGGCGGCCAGTGCATGGTCCCCGGCCTGGGCAATGCTGGCGGCCAGCGCTGCGAGATCGGTGCTGCCGAAGCGCACCACGCCGGCCAGCGTCTGGCGGTGGATGAGGCCGGATGTGGGGGCCATCAGCGGGTCGGCATGCTTGGCCGCCACTTCGATATGGTAGCCGAGGACGCCATTGTGACGGATCTTCAGCGAAGCCACCCCGGTCTGCTCGCGCAGCCGGGTTTCCAGCGCGATCACGGCGGTGCGGCCATCGCGCGCTGTCTCGCGCAGCGCATCGAGTGCCGCGTCATAGCCCGGTGCGATGCTGCCGCCGGCCGCAGCGTCTGACGGTGGCTCAGGCACCAGCGCCCGGCGCAGCGCCTCAACCAGCCCGCCATGGTGCCCGATACGGGCCAATGTATCGCCAAGCAGCGCCGGGCCGGGCAGGGCGGGAGCACTGAGCACTGCCTTGAGGGAGAGCGCCAGCGCCAGCCCGTCGCGCATCGCGCCAAGGTCCCGCGGCGTCCAACGGCCAACGGCCAGCCGCCCGAGCGCCCGCGCGGCATCGGGCATGGCGGCCAGCGCCTCGCGCACCCTTGGGCGAAGCAACGGCGTATCGGCAAACCAGGCCACCAGATCGAGCCGCGCAGTGATGGCAGCGGCATCCGTGAGCGGCGCCGCCAGGTCTGCCGCCAGCTGCCGGGCGCCGGCCGCCGTCACTGTGCGGTCCGCTGCCGCCTCAAGGCTGCCGGCGCGGGTGCCGGACGGGCCCTTGGCTAGCGCCAGGCTGGCCCGGGTCGCGGCATCGATCGCCATGGTACTGCCGGGAATCTCGGGGCGCGGCGGGCCGAGCAGCGGCACAGCGGCCTTGGCCGTGGCCTCCACATAGGCCAGTAGCGCCCCTGCAGCGCCGATCTCGGCCTGGGTGAACTGGCCAAAGCCATCCAGCGTCACCACGCCAAAGCGCGCCTTGAGCAGCGCCTCGCCGCGCGCCGGCGCAAAATCCCGCAGCGGTCTCGGTGTGCCCGGCAGGGTCGCGCCCTCCTCGGGCACGATGGTTTCGGCGGGCGCCAATCGGGCCAGCTCGGCGCCAAGCTCGTCAGCGGCGCAGGCGCGGGTAGCAAAGGCACCAGTGGAAAGATCGAGCCAGGCCAGCCCCGCCGGCTCGCCGGGCGCCACGGCCGCCAGCCAGTTGGAGCGCTTGGGCTCGAGCAGGCTGGCCTCGGTAAGGGTGCCGGGCGTCACGATCCGCGTGATGGCGCGCGCCACGATGCTCTTGCCGGGGCGCTTGCGAGCCTCCGCCGGGTCCTCGATCTGTTCGGCGATGGCAACACGGTGCCCGGCGCGGATCAGCCGGGCGAGATAGCCTTCGGCCGCATGCACCGGAACGCCGCACATCGGAATCGGCTGCCCGCCATATTCCCCGCGGCTGGTCAGCGCGATATCGAGGCTGGCGGCAGCCGCCCCTGCATCATCGAAGAACAGCTCGTAAAAATCCCCCATTCGGTAAAACAGCAGGCAATCGGGTGCCTCGGCCTTGATGGCGAGATATTGCGCAATCATCGGCGAAGCTGCGGGCTGGCTTGATGCGAAGGGGGCGGTTGCGCTCACGCCGGATGTGTTAGCGGGGAACGAGCGCAGCGGGAAGCGGCGCGGCGATGCTGCGAAAGCGCAACTGACACATTCCTTTCGCTTGCGACAAAGCGTTGCCAGCCCCTATCAAGGCTCCATCAAGGAGACAGCCACATGGCCGATGAGAATCCATCCGATTTCGGTAGCCGCGAAGCACTGGAATTTCACCGCAAGGGCCGTCCCGGCAAGATTGATATCGTCGCCTCCAAGCCAATGGCGACCCAGCGGGACCTGAGCCTGGCCTATTCTCCCGGCGTTGCCGCCCCGGTGCGCGCCATCGCTGCCGATCCGGATGCGGCGTATGAATACACGATCAAGGGCAACCTTGTGGCTGTCATCTCCAACGGCACGGCCATCCTCGGCCTTGGCAACCTTGGCGCGCTGGCTTCCAAGCCGGTGATGGAAGGCAAGGCCGTGCTGTTCAAGCGCTTCGCCGACATCGATTCGATCGATATCGAGCTGGCCACCGAGGACGTGACCCGCTTCATCGATGCCGTGGAACTGATGGAGCCGAGCTTTGGCGGGATCAACCTCGAGGACATCAAGGCCCCCGAGTGCTTCATCATCGAGACGACGCTAAAGGAGCGGATGAACATCCCGGTGTTCCATGATGACCAGCATGGCACCGCCATCGTTGCCGCCGCCGGCCTCATCAACGCGCTCCACCTCACCGGCCGCAAGGCCGAGGATGTGAAGATGGTGGTCAACGGCGCCGGCGCCGCCGCCATTGCCTGCACCGAGCTGATCAAGGCCTATGGCGTCAAGCATGTCATCATGTGTGACACATCGGGCGTGATCTACCAGGGCCGCGAAAAAGGCATGAACCAGTGGAAATCCGCCCATGCCGCGGTCACCGATGACCGCACGCTTGAAGAAGCGATGAAGGGCGCGGACATCTTCCTCGGTCTGTCCCAGAAGGGCGCGGTCTCCGAGGCGATGGTCGGCTCCATGGCTGCCAACCCGATCATCTTCGCCATGGCCAACCCGGATCCCGAGATCACCCCCGAGGATGTCGCCAAGGTGCGCAGCGACGCCATCGTCGCCACCGGCCGCAGCGATTATCCCAACCAGGTCAACAATGTCCTGTGCTTCCCCTATCTCTTCCGCGGGGCGCTCGATGTGCGCGCCACTGCCATCAACGAGCCGATGAAGCTGGCGGCCGCCAACGCCATCGCGGCGCTGGCCCGCATGCAGGTGCCGGACGAAGTCGCCGCGGCCTATGGCGGCAAGGCCCGCAATTTCGGCCCGGAATACATCATCCCGGCACCGTTCGATCCGCGGCTGATCGAGGAGATCCCTACCGCAGTCGCCAAGGCCGCCATGGCCTCGGGCGTGGCGCGCAAGCCGTTCTTCGATGAAGCGGCTTACCGCCAGGAGCTGCGCTCGCGGCTCAACCCCACCAACTCGATTCTCGCCAACGCCGTGGAAGCGGCGCAGGCCCGGCCGCGCCGCGCCGTGTTTGCCGAGGGCGAGCAGGAGGTGGTGCTCCGCGCCGCTGTCAATTATCGCAACTCGGGCTATGGCGAGCCGGTGCTGGTGGGCCGCGAGGCGCCGATCCGCGAAGGCCTGGCGCGCATCGGCGTGCCCGATGTCGAGAGCTACGAGATCCACAACAGCAGCATCAGCCCGCTGGTGCCGCAGATGGTGGAGCGGCTCTATGCCCGCCAGCAGCGCCGTGGCTACCTCCTGCGTGATGTGCAGCGCATGGTGAACCATGAGCGCAACATCTTCGGCGCCATGCTGCTCGAACTCGGCGTCGCCGATGTGATGGTGACTGGCGTGACGCGCAATTTCGCCACCACGTTCCGCCAGGTGCGGCAGGTGCTCGATCCGGTTCCCGGCCATCGTCCGTTCGGCGTCCATATGGTCGTGGGCAAGACCGAGACGATCTTCATCGCCGATACAACCGTGACGGAACGGCCAGATGCCACCCAGCTCGCCGATATCGCCGAGGAGACAGCGGCAATCGCGCGGCGGCTGGGCCAGGAGCCACGCGTGGCGTTCGTCAGCTATTCCAACTTCGGCAACCCGCCAGGCGAGATCGTCGGCAACCTGCGCGAGGCGGTGCAACTGCTCGACGAGCGGCGCGTCGGCTTCGAGTATGAAGGCGAGATGTCCGCCGATGTGGCGCTCAACCCGGCCATGCGCAGCCTCTATCCGTTCAGCCGCCTCTCCGGCCCGGCCAATGTGCTGATCATGCCCGGCCTGCACTCGGCCAACATCGCCGCCAAGCTCATCAAGGAATTGGCGGGCGGCCGCGTTATCGGGCCATTGCTGGTCAACATGAGCCGTCCGGTGCAGATCGCCCCGATGACATCGAGCGCCGGGGACCTGGTGACCATGGCGGTTCTGGCCTCCACCGGCGTCGTGATGTGATCCGGCGCTAGGGGGAAAGTAGCCATGGCCGGGCCGCCGCTGTTCTTCATCCACGGCATGTGGTCCACGCCTGCCACCTTCGTCCGGCTGCGGGCAAGGCTGGAGGGGCTGGGTTACCGCACCCATGCGCCAGCGCTGCCCTATCATGATCGGGATGCTTCGTTGCCGCCGCCGCCCGAACTCGGGGTGCTGACAGTCGAGGATTACGCCCGCTTCCTTGTTGCGGAAATTGGCCGGCTCGGAGAGCCGCCGGTCATCATCGGACACAGCATGGGCGGCATGCTGGCGCAGATCGTGGCGGCGCGGGTGGCGCATGCCGGCCTGGTGCTGCTCTCCACCGCCGCGACGGCCACTACGCCCGCCGTCGGCATCGGCCCGCTGCGCACCGTCGGCAAGGTCCTGCTGGATTGGGGCTGGTGGCGCGAGCCGACTCTCATCGAGCCGGAGCCGGCGCTCTGGGGCATCTACAATGGCGTGCCAGACGCTGTTGCACGGGCGGAAGTGGCAGCGCTGGTGTGGGATTCCGGCCGGGTAATGGCCGAGATGCTGCTGCCCAATCTTTCAAAAACCGGCGCCACGAAGGTGGATTACGCCCGGCTCGACAAGCCGGCGCTGGTGATCGTCGGCTGTGAGGACAGGATCACCTTGCCGCAGATTTCCCGCAGCACCGCCCGCAAACTGCGTGGCCAGGTGGATTATCATGAGATTCCCGGCGCTTCGCACTGGCTGTTCTGGGGCGAGACGGAAACCAGGGTTGGCGATTGGCTGGCCGGCTGGCTGGGGCAGTTCACGCCCTGATGCCGTCTTGAACGCGCAGCGCAGCCGATGACCACCCCGCTTCGCGCCGCGCTGGCCGCCGAGGCAACGCGCCTCGGCTTTGCCACCATCGGCATCGCTGCTGCCGACGCCGCTCCACAAGCAGCAGCGCGGTTGCACGATTGGCTGGAGGCCGGTCGCCATGGCGACATGCTGTGGATGGCCGAGAGCGAGGCGCGCCGTGGCTCGCCACAGGGGCTGTGGCCGGATGTCCGCTCGGTCATCATGCTCGGCACCAGCTATGCTCCGGCGCTCGACCCGCTGCGCCACGCCAAGCGCCCCGACACCGGCGTGCTGTCGGTCTATGCGCTGGGCGGGGACTATCACGACATCATCAAGAAGCGGCTGAAGACGCTGGCGCGCTGGCTTGTCGGGGAAGCCGGCGGCGAGCTGAAGGTGTTCGTGGATACAGCGCCTGTCATGGAGAAGCCGCTGGCCGAGGCTGCCGGGCTGGGCTGGCAGGGCAAGCACACCAACCTCGTCAGCCGCAGCCAAGGCTCCTGGCTGTTCCTCGCTGCCATCTACACCACGCTTGATCTACCAGTGGATTCCCCCGTTGGAGACCGTTGTGGCAGTTGTACCCGCTGCCAGCAGGCGTGCCCGACACAGGCTTTCCCGGCGCCCTATCGGCTCGATGCGCGGCGCTGCATCTCCTACCTGACCATCGAGCACAAAGGGCCGATTCCGCTGGAATTTCGCGCCGCCATGGGCAACCGCATCTATGGCTGTGATGATTGCCTTGCCGTGTGCCCCTGGAACCGCTTCGCCAAGGCCGCGCATGATCTGGCGCTGGCGCCCCGTGCCGAGCTCACCGCACCGGCGCTCGCCGATCTGCTGGCGCTTGATGACGAAAGCTTCCGCGAGGTGTTCCGCGGCTCGCCGATCAAGCGCATCGGGCGCGGCCGCATGGTGCGCAATGCCGCCATCGCCGCCGGCAACAGTGGCGACGCAGCGCTGGCGCCAGCACTGGCGGTGCTGCGGGAGGATTCGGACAGTGTTGTGGCAGAGGCCGCCAGCTGGGCGCTGGCGCAGCTGGCCATCACGCGCCAGCCGGTGCCGGAAGCTAGTCCGCCGGCGGATTGAGGGTGCGGTCGAGCCACTCGCTGTCGAGGCGTGGCGCAGCCTGCGGGCGATCGCTCGGGCCGGGCCGCTCGCTCAGGCCGGGGCGCGTGCTGGCACTGGGCCGCTCGCTTGCGCCGGGGCGAACGCTGGCGCTGGGTCGATCGCTGAGACCAGGTCGTTCGCTGGCACCGGGTTGGTCGCTGGCCTCGGGTAGCCCGGAGGCTTCAGCGCCGGAGTCGTCATAGTAAGGCTGGTCCGCGCTCTCGTAGCCCATGCCCGGCTCGGTGCCGTCTGAAAGGCCATACACCTGGTCGTCAGGCTCCAGCATGGGGTCGCCGCCGTCCAGCGCCGTCACCAGCGGTTCGGGCGGGGTGCCGCCCACGGCGCGGGCCATATAAGCGGCAAAAGCGCGTGCCGGCGCCCGGCCGCCGGCCAGCCCACGCACGGCCTTGGCATCGTCTCGCCCCATCCATACGCCCGTGGTCAACTCGTTGGTGAAGCCGAGGAACCAGCCGTCCTTATTCGAGGATGTGGTGCCGGTCTTGCCTGCCAGCGGCCGGCCGATCTGCGCGGCGCGGCCGGTGCCGGTCTCTACGGCAGCCTTCATCATGTCGGTCATCTGTGCTGCCACATAGGGCGCCACGATCACGCGCTCGCCCTCTGGCTCGCGCGAGTAGAGCACCTTGCCGGAGGCTGTGGCGATACGGGTGATGGCATAGGGACGCGCCTCGATGCCACCCGAGGCAATGGTCGCATAGGCCTGGGTCATCTCCAGAAGCGTCACGTCCGAGGTGCCCAGCGCCATGGCGGGCTGCCGGTCGATCGGCGTGGTGATGCCGAAGCGCCGCGCCATCTCGGCCACATTGTCCACCCCGAAGCGGTTGGCGAGGTCCGCCGCCACCGAGTTGATGGAGAGCGCAAAGGCGTTGCGCAGCGTCGTCTCGCCGATGAACCGCCGGTTGTCGTTGCGGGGGGACCAGTTGCCGATGGTGATCGGCTTGTCTTCCACAATGTCATCCGGGCTCATGCCGCTCTCGAGCGCCGTGAGATAGACAAAGAACTTGAAGGACGAGCCGGGCTGGCGACGTGCCGCCACCGCGCGGTTGTAGTTTGATTTCACATAGTCCCGCCCGCCGACCATGGCCTTGACCGCGCCGTCGCGCGCCAGTGCCACCAGTGCCGATTGGCTGCCGCCCGGTGTTTCGGCCGCCAGTGCCGCCTCGGCCGCGCGCTGGCCGCGTGGGTCGAGCGTGGTGCTCACCTGCAGTGGCTCGAAGGGCTCGTCGATGAGGTTCTCCACGTCGCTCAGCACCCAATCGGTGAAGTAGCGCACATTGGCCTTGCGCTCCTGCGGCACGAACCGCACCGCCAGAGGGTCGGCAATCGCAGCTTCCGCCGCCGAGATGCCGCCGGAGCGAACCATGACATCGATAACGGTGGCAGCCCGTCGTCGCGCCGCTTCCGGATCAGCCGAGGGTGCATAGCGGGATGGCGCCTTGACCAGCCCGGCGATCACAGCGGCCTCGCCGATGTTGAGGTTGGTGGCCGGGTGGCCGAAGAAGCGCCGCGAGGCTGCATCGATGCCATAGGCGCCGCCACCGAAATAGACGCGGTTGAGATACAGCTCGAGCAGCGCTTCCTTGGTGAACTTGCGCTCCAGCGCCATGGCCAGGATGATCTCGCGGCCCTTGCGGGCAAAGGTCTTGCTGCTGGTCAGGAAGATGTTGCGGGCGAGCTGCTGGGTGATGGTGGAAGCGCCCTGCACATTGCCGCCGGCGCGCCAGTTCACCACGGTGGCCCGCGCGATGCCGATGGGGTCGACGCCCGGATGGCTCATGAAGCGCCGGTCTTCCACCGCGATCATGGCCGCCGTCATGGTGCGCGGGATGCGGGCGTAGGGGAGCCATTCGCCATAGCTTGGCCCCAGTGTCACCAGCACGCTGTCATCCGCCGCGCGGATCTCCACGGCCTGGCCGTTGGGCGAGCGCATCATCTCGTCAAAGCTCGGCAGCGAGGAATAGGCAATGGCCACGGCGGCGGCCAGGCCGATGATGCCGAGCAGGCCGATGATGACCCCGGCCTTCATGATGCCGATGAAAAAGCGCGCGAACGCCCCGCGCTTGGCGGCGGGGCGACGGGATTTGGGGGGAGCGGGAGGCTTGGCCACAGAGGTTTCAGATAGGGGTGAATTGCGGCAGCCTCAAGACGGCAGCATGGCGCCGATTGGCCCTGGCTGCGTCAGTGCGTTCCGCACACGCGGCAGGCCGGGTCCTTGGGCAGGGCGAGGCTGCGGCTGCGCGCACCCATGGCATCATAAAGCACCAGCCGGCCGGCTGTTGAGGGGCCAAAGCCGCTGATTTCGCGCAGCGCTTCCAGCGCCATCATGCTGCCGATGATGCCGGCAAGCGCCCCCAGCACGCCCACATCGGCACAGCTCTGGCCCGGCGCGTCGGCAGCGGCGCCCACCAGGCAGCGGTAGCAGGGCAGGCCGGGCAGATGCCCTTTGAACACCGCCACCTGGCCATCGAACGGCCCGATGGCGCCCGAAACCAGCGGCAGGCCCAGCACCACGGCGGCCGCATTGACTGTCAGGCGCGTGGAGAAACTGTCCGACCCATCGATCACCAGGTCATGCCCGGCGAGCAGCGCCTGCGCAGTCTCGGGTTTCAGACGCTCGGGCACCGGCGTTGCCTCCACATGCGGGTTGATCGCGACCAGTCGCGCTGCTGCGGCCTGCGCTTTCAGTTGGCCTATCTCCGAGGTGGCGAACAGCACCTGCCGCTGCAGGTTGCTCAGGCTGACCCGGTCATCGTCGATGATGCTGATCTGCCCCACACCGGCCGCGGCAAGGTAGAGCAGGCAGGGGCTGCCCAGCCCGCCAGCGCCGACGACCGCCACGCGCGCCGCCTTGAGCAGCGCCTGGCCGCGGCCGCCCACTTCGCGCAGCACCAGGTGCCGGGCGTAGCGATCGAGCTCATCGTCCGAGAGCAGGCTCACACGCCGGTGGAGCCGAAGCCGCCTTCGCCCCGGCCCGTCTCGTCCAGGCTGGCGACGATGCGCAGCGCAGCGCGCGTTACGGCGGCCGGCACCAGCTGGGCAATGCGCATGGCCGGCTCGATGGTGACAGGTTTGGAGCCGAGGTTGATGAGCAGCACCTTCACCTNNGGAGCCCCAAGCCCGCCTGCGCCGATCACCAGCACGCGGGCGGCCTTGAGCTTCTGCTGGCCGGCGCCGCCCACGCCCTTGAGCACCAGATGCCGGGCGTAGCGGCGCGTCTCCTCGGGGGTAAAGCTCATCTGCCGTTCATCAGGGGCACGGCGAGGAAGCGCCGGTCGGGGCCCTCGAAGCCGAAGGGATAGGTCGAGATGATGGCGAGGCCGGCATCGAGATCCTGCGCGTTCATCGGCGCCACGACCCCGTGCAACCTGTAGGTCACGACGCAGCCGCGCGACTGTGGCAACCGGCTGTCGCGATGCAGTTCGCGGAATTCGCCGTCCCCGGCCAGGGTCAGCGCATAGCCCTGCGCCGGCCCGTCGAGATAGGTCTCGCAGGGTTCGGTGCCGGCCCGCGCGCCCGGCATATCGAAGGTTTCCAGCCCCAGTGTGAAGCTTTCGCGCACCTGGCCCGGCCCATAGCCCGGAAGCCCGAAATCGAGCGCGGCGGCTTCGGGATCGAATGCCCCATCGCCGATGAGCGCGATGATCTCTGCCGGCACGGCGATCTCGAGCCCCGACAGCACCGGTTCGGCTTCGGCGCGGTTCTGCTCGCGCACGGCGATCATGGGTTCGCCTTCATCGTCGAGCCGCAGGCGGATCGGGGTGCCCTCGGCCCAGGAATCGGCGGGAATGTCGATGACATAGATGTTGGAATAGGCAAAGCCCGACCCATCCTGGATGCCGAACTCCTCGAAGGCGAAATATCGGCCATCGGCGGAATAGCCGATGGGATCGAACAGCGCCCGATCGCCCGCCAGCGCCGGCGCGATCGTGCCGGCAAGCAGTGCGAAACTAGAAACGGCCAGTCGAACCGAAGCCGCCTGCGCCCCTTTGAGTGTCATCGAGTTGCTCCCGTGTCTCGAACCGCGCGCGCGTCACCGGCGCCACCACCAGCTGGGCGATACGGTCCCCTCGCGCAATGGCGAAGGGCTCGCTGCCATGATTGACCAGCAGCACCTTCACCTCGCCGCGATAATCGGCGTCGATAGTGCCCGGTGCATTGGCCACGGTCAGCCCGTGCTTGAGCGCCAGCCCTGAGCGCGGCCGCACCTGCACCTCGTAACCCTTGGGGATGGCCATTGCGATGCCGGTGGGCACGGCGGCGCGGTCCCCCGGCATGATCACCAGCGGGGCGGCGATGGCGGCCACCACATCCATGCCGGCAGCGCCATCGGTGGCATAGGCCGGCAGCGGCAGGCCCTGGCCGTGCGGCAGCACGGCGATGGAAATCGAGATATCAGAGGGCATTGGCAATCCTTGCCGCGAGTGTGTGGGCGATCTCGGCCTTGGCGGCGGGGCCCCAGTCCTCTGCGCCATCGGCGGTGATGAGGTGAACATGGTTAGTCTCGGCGCCGAACACGCCTTCGGCCACATTGTTGGCAACAATCCAGTCCGCGCCCTTGCGAACGCGCTTGGCCGTGGCGTTGGCGATCAGATCACCGGTTTCGGCCGCAAAGCCCACCAGCAGGCGCGGTCGGTTGGGGCCATGGCCGAGGCCGGCAAGAATATCGGGGTTCTCCACCAGCGTCAGGCTCGGCGGCGGCGCGCCTGGTGCCTTCTTGTGCTTTTGCGGCGCGGCTTCCACCCGCCAGTCCGCCACGGCCGCCACCATCACGGCGGCGTCCGCTGGCAGTGCTGCCTCCACCGCAGCCGCCATCTCGATGGCGCTGGTCACGTCGATGCGGGTGACGCCGGGCGGAGTTGCCAGCGCCACCGGGCCGGAGACGAGCGAAACCCGCGCGCCCAGCGCCGCCAATGCCCCGGCGATGGCAAAGCCCTGCTTGCCGGAGGAGTGATTGCCGATGAAGCGCACCGGGTCGATAGCCTCGTGCGTCGGCCCGGCGGTGACGACAATGTGCTTGCCGGCCAGCGGCCGATGCGTGCTGAAATGCGCCGCAATCGCCGCGATGATGACGCCCGTTTCGGGCAGCCGGCCGGGGCCGAACTCGCCGCAGGCCATGGCGCCTTCCGCCGGGTCCAGCACCGTCACGCCATCGCCGCGCAGCGTCGCCACGTTGCGCCGGGTGGCGGCATGCAGCCACATCCGCACGTTCATCGCCGGCACCATCAGCACCGGCTTGTCCGTGGCGAGCAGGAGGGTGGTGGCGAGATCGTCGGCAAGCCCATGGGCGGCCCGCGCCATCAGGTTGGCGGTGGCCGGGCACACCACCACAAGGTCCGCCGCGCGGCTGAGGGCAATGTGCCCCATGGTCGCCTCGTCCTCGAGGTCCCACAGCGAGGTGCGGACCTTCTCTTCGGCGAGTGCGCCAAGGCTGAGCGGGGTGACGAAGCGCGCGCCGTTCTCGGTGAGCACCGGCAGCACCCGCGCACCGGCGCGGCGCAACTCGCGCAGCAGCTCCAGCGATTTGAACGCCGCGATGCCGCCGCCGATGATGAGAAGAATGGTCTTGCCCTGCACAAGCCCGGTTTAGCGCGCGCCTGACGCCGCGTCCAAGCCAAACACGCTAGAGCAGCCAGCGCCCCGCAGCCAGCCCGGCACCGAGCGCTGCCAGCACCCACATCGTCGACCAGCCCTGGCCCTTGCCCTCGAACGGCAGCGGCGGCAGCGGCGCGGTGGCCGGCGCAGCGCCGGGAATGGGGTTTGCGTCCACCCATTGCCGGATGATGCGCGGCAGCTGCGCGATGGCGCGGGCGTTGCTCACCAGCGCATCGGCCAGCACCGCTTCCGGCCCGAGCTCCTCGCGCACCCAATCCCGCACATAGGGCTCGGCGACTTCCCACATGTTGACCTGCGGATCGAGCGTCAGCGCCACGCCTTCCACCATCACCATGGTCTTTTGCAGCAGCAGCAGGTGCGGCTGCACCTGCATGTCAAAACTGCGGGTGATGGCGAACAGGCCATCGAGCAGGTCGGTGATCGCAATGTCCTTGGCCCGCTTGCCGCGGATCGGCTCGCCTACGGCCCGCAGCGCCGTGGCAAAGGCCCCGACATTGTGGTGCGCCGGCACATAGCCCGCTTCAAAATGGATCTCGGCGACGCGCTTGTAGTTGCCCGTCACCAGCCCGAACAGGATCTCGGCCAGATACATCCGGGCGCGGCGGTTGATTCGGCCCATGATGCCGAAATCGATCACCGCCAGCCGTGCCCCATGGCCATCGCCCGGTGGCACCACGAACAGATTGCCCTGGTGCATGTCCGCATGGAAGAAGCCTTGCGAAATCGCCTGGGCGAGGAAGCCGTTGACCAGCACCTCGGCCAGCTTGCGCCGGTCGAAATCCAGCGCGGCCAGCGCCTCGATGTCGTTCATCTTGATGCCGTCGATCCAGTCGATCACCAGCACGCGGCGCGAGGAACGCGCCCAGTCGATTCCCGGCACAATGAAGTCCGGCTGGCCTTCCACCGCCTCGGCCAGCTCCGAGGCAGAGGCAGCCTCGCGGCGCAGGTCGAGCTCGGCCTCGGTCCAGCCCTTGAAGGTGGCGATGACAGCGCGGGGCCGCAGCCGGGCAAACTCGCCGCCGAGCAGCTCGATATAGCCGGCCGCCCATTCATAGGTGTCGATCGCCTTGGCGAGGTCGGCCTCGATGCCGGGCCGCAGCATCTTGATCGCCACCTGCCGGCCATCCGTGGTGACGCCGCGGTGCACCTGCGCCATCGAGGCGGCGCCCACGGCCACCGGGTCGATCGATTCGAACCGGTCCCGCCAGGTGCCGCTGCCATAGCTGGCGTTGAGCACCGCTTCCATTTCGGAGAAGGGCAGGGGCGGCAGCGAATCCTGCAGCCTCACGAGGTCAAGTGCGGCTTCCAGGCCGATGAGGTCCGGCCGTGTCGCCAGCGCCTGGCCCAGCTTGATGGCGGCGGGGCCGACAGCGCCGAGCCCGGCGGCAAAATCCGGCTTGTCCGGCGCATTGGTGCCAATGCGGGCGATGCGCGCGAGGGTGCGGATGGCGAGCGGCGCCTTGTCGCTCTCAAACGGCCGCAGTGCGCCATGCCGGGCAAGGCGACGCCCCCAGCCCAGCATCCGCCACAAATGGACAACAGCAACAGTCATGCCGGCCTAGATCTTCCAGCCGGAATGCATGGCGACCAGCCCGCCGAGAATCGGGCGATACTTGACGTTCTTGAACCCGGCCGTCTCGATCATCCGGGCAAACTCCGGCATCGGTGGAAAGCGGCGGATCGATTCGATGAGATAGCGATAGCTCGCCTCGTCATTGGCCACGGCCTTGCCGATCAGCGGCACCAGCTTTTCGGAATAGGCATCATAGACGTCCCCGAAGCCTGGCCAGGTCGTGGTGCTGAATTCGAGGCAGAAGAAGCGGCCGCCAAAGGTCAGCACCCGGTGCGCCTCGCGCAGGGCGGCGGGAATGTCCGTGACGTTGCGGATGCCGAAGGCGATCGTATAGCCCTCGAAGCTGCGATCGGGAAAGCTCAGCGTCTCGGCGTTTTCCTCGCGCCACACCATCGAGGTGACGCCCTTTTTGGCCGCGCGCTCGATGCCGACTTCGAGCATGTTCGGGTTTATGTCCGCCACCGTCACGCTGGCGCCGGATTTCTCGATGCGGAAGGCGATGTCCCCGGTGCCGCCGGCCATGTCGAGAATGCGCTCGCCGGGCTGCGGCTTGAGCGCGCGGACGAAATCATCCTTCCAGAGCCGGTGCATGCCGCCCGACATGAGGTCGTTCATCACATCATAGCGCTGCGCCACCGAGGCAAACACCTCGCCCACACGGCGGGTCTTTTCCTCCGGCGGCACATCCTCATAGCCGAAGCTGACGGTCTTTTCGGTCACTGATCAGGCTCCTTGACGGAGCGTCTCCTAGCTTGGCCTTGGCGGGACCGCAAACGGGCCATATGTCGCTTGCATGGATAGAGTGCGAAATGCCTGAACTTCCCGAAGTCGAAACCGTCATGCGCGGGCTTTCGCCCGTCTGGCTCGGCCAGCGCTTTGCGCGCGTCACGCTCAATCGGGCAGGCCTGCGGCGGCCGTTTCCGGATGGGCTGGGCCAGCGGCTGGTTGGCGCCACCGTCACCGGCTGCCGCCGCCGCGCCAAATATGGCCTCATCGATACTGACCGGGGGGATACGCTGATCCTTCATCTCGGCATGAGCGGGCGGATGCGGCTCGACCCTACAGAGACCCTCAAGCACGACCATGTTGTGTTTGAAACCGGGGCCGGGCGCATCGTCGCCTTCAACGACGCCCGGCGCTTCGGCTCGCTCGATCTGGTGGAAACCGCACAGGCCGGCGCGCACCCGCTGCTCGCCGGCATCGGCCCCGAGCCGCTCGGGCCCGAGTTCGCCGCCGCCGTGCTGGCCCGCGCCTTCAAGGATCGTGCCGCGCCGGCCAAGGCGCTGCTGCTCGACCAGCGCATCGTGGCAGGCCTGGGCAACATCTATGTCTGCGAGGCGCTGTTCCGCGCCGGCATCCACCCGTCGCGGGCCGGCGGCGCGGTGGCAAAGGCCAGGCTCGCCCTGCTGGCGCGCGCCATCGTCGAGGTGCTGGAGGAGGCGATTGCAGCCGGCGGTTCCAGCCTGCGGGACCATGCGGCGCCCGATGGCACGCTGGGCTATTTCCAGAAGGGCTTCCAGGTCTATGGGCGGGAGGGCGAGGCGTGCCCTGCTTGCGCCGGGCCGGTGGAGCGGATTGTCCAGTCCGGCCGCTCCAGCTTCTTCTGCCCGGTTTGCCAGAAATAGCTTGGCGGGCAGCGCGTTTCAGGCCACTTCCGCTTGACCGCAGCAGGCCTTGCGCTTATGCGGCTCCACTTCCGGCGCGAGGTGACTTGCGCCTGTTCCGGCATTTGCCGGGCAACCCGGCAACGTTCAAACACTTAGGACCACAATGGCCAACACGCCCCAGGCTGAAAAGCGCATCCGTCGCAACGGTCGCCGCGCCGAGATCAACAAGGCCCGCGTCAGCCGCATTCGCACCTTCGTCAAGAAGGCCGAATCGACCATCGCCGCTGGTGATGCCGCTGCTGCTGCGGCTGCACTCGCAGCTGCCCAGCCCGAGATGATGCGCGGCGTCAGCAAGGGTGTGCTCCACAAGAACACTGTGGCCCGCAAGATTTCCCGCCTCGCCAAGCGCGTCAAGGCGCTGGCCCAGGCCTGAGCCGGACCGCCCGGCATTTCGCCGGCGCTGTTCGCTTCAAAACGTTCAAGGGCGCTGCTTCGGCGGCGCCCTTTTGCTGTCTGGCAGCCGCCGGACGGGGTTTTCCCACCCGATTTTGCCGGGCTTGCGGCAGGCCCTGCGGCAGCGCTTCGGGGCGCTTTCGATTCGCTGCGGTGCAGCGTTGGCAAACCTGCCGTTCGAGTGCCAATCCTCGGCCAGAAATGGCATTGCGACAGTGTCACAATTGCCTTTGTTTTCAGCTTGCCTGCCAGGGGCCAAGCCAGGCCGCCGAATCGCTCCACAGGGGCCTTTCGCAATCCCGTTGGCTTTTCAGTCACTTGTCGGGGAGGCTCGGGGAGCTGTCATCAGCCTGTCATTTCTTTGTCACGAAATATCAGCGTGTTGCCGCCGTTACAGACTGAATCGGCAGAACTGCGTGTCAACGGAAATATTTCGATTTTTAGTTGATTCTGACGCTTGCTAGCCCGGCTTTCCGGCGCTTATCTGAGGCTTCGATTTGGCGCTTTCGCCGCAGATTTTTGCGGTTCCTTGCCGGTCGCCAGCCCTGTTTCAGTCCGTGCGCGGCTTCCGCCGCGTGGGGGAGGTTTTGTGCCTTGAAACAGCCGTGGCCAAAAGGCCGTGGGGCGGGTGACAAGCCGGGAACCAGGCAGGACTCCGCGCCGTCAGTGCAGCGGTTGGGGGTGAAGACGTGGCAACATCGGCGGTTTCGGCATCGGCTACACCTGTCTCGGTGCCTGGTGCACCCGCGCGGGCTGCCGGCTGGGCTGGCCTGCCTGCTACTGCGCTGTCGAATGCTGCGATTGCTGGCGGCAGCCCTGATTCGCAGATCTGGCAGCGCGTCCGTGCCGCGCTGCGCGTCGAATCGGGCGAACGCAGCTTCGAGACCTGGATCGCTCCGCTCGGCCTGATCGGTTGCGATGGCGCCGAAGTCCGGCTGGCTGCACCGAGCGCTTTTCTGGCCGATTGGGTTTCCAGCAACTTTGCCGAGAAGCTGCGCGCCCATTGGGTGGCGCTGCGCCCCGGCACCCGCCATGTCAGCATCAGCGTCCAGCCGGGTATGGTCGCCTCCAACGCACTGCCCGGCGCGGCCCAGCCGGCAGCCCTGCCCATCGCTGTGCCGGCCGAGGCTGCCGCCGCTGCGCCGGGTGCGTTCAGCCTGCCGGTCGAGAGCCGCTACAGCTTCGATAATTTCATCGTCGGCAAGTCCAACGAGCTTGCGTACAATGCTGCGCAGATGGTTGCCGAGCCGGGTGCGCTGGGCTTCAACCCACTGTTCCTCCATGGCACCACCGGCCTTGGCAAGACGCACCTCATGCATGCCATCGGCAACGCTTTTCTCGCCCACCAGCCCGGCGCCCGCGTCGCCTATATGTCGGCAGAGAAGTTCATGGTCGAGTTCCTGGCCGCGCTTCGCGCCAAGGACACCATCAGCTTCAAGCAGCGGCTGCGCTCCGTCGATCTGCTGATGATCGACGATGTGCAGTTCATCGCCGGCAAGGAATCGACGCAGGAAGAGTTCTTCCACACGATGAACGAGATCATCAGCGCCGGTAAGCGCCTCGTCATCACCGCTGACCGCAGCCCGCAGAACCTGGAGGGCATTCAGGACCGCATCCTCAGCCGCATGGCCTGGGGCCTGGTGGCAGACATCAACCCGGCGGACTATGAGCTGCGCCTCAACATCCTCCACGCCAAGCTTGCCGGCATGAGCCAGGGCATCGCGGTGCCGGCCGAAGTCATCGAGTTCCTCGCCCGCAAGATCACCGCCAATGTCCGCGAGCTGGAAGGCGCGCTCAACCGCGTCATCGCCTATGCCGCGCTGGTCAACCAGCCGGTCACGCTCGAGTTCACCCGCGAGACGCTGGCCGACCTGCTGCGCGCGCACGAGAAAAAGCTCACCATCGACGAGATCCAGCGCAAGGTCATCGAGCACTACCACCTCAAGATGGCGGACCTGCTCTCGGCCCGCCGCGCCCGTGATGTCGCCCGGCCGCGCCAGGTTGCCATGTACCTCGCCAAGAAGCTGACGCCGCGCTCGCTGCCCGAGATCGGCCGGCGCTTCGGAGGGCGGGACCACACCACGGTGATGCACGCCGTCAAACGCATCGACGAGCTGCGCCTGACCGACCGGGAACTGGACGCCGACGTCTCGATGCTGATGCGGCTGCTCGACGCCTGAGGGCCTGCGGCAGCGGGAGGCAGCCATGCACGCCCGGCCCCTTCCCATGCCCCACCAGCCTCGCTAACCCGGTCAGGTGATACTGAACTCCCCCGGTTCGCGCGGCGTCTTCTGGATGATCGTCTCGTGTGCGTGCTTCGCCAGCATGTGGATGATGATCCGCGCTGTCTCGCAGGCAGTGCACAGCTTCGAGGTGGTGTTCTTCCGCAATCTCATCGGCACGCTGGTGCTGCTGCCGATGCTGCTGCACACCCCCGGCCTGCTGCGGTCCGACAAGATCGGCAGCCACCTGCGCCGCGCCACTTCGGGCTTCATCGCCACGCTGGCCACCTTCTACGCCGTTGCCCATGCACCGCTCGCCACCGTGATGAGCATCAACTATACAGCGCCGCTGTTCGCCACGCTGGGGGCAGCGCTGTTCCTGGGGGAGCGTATCCGGGCCCGGCGGGTGGCGGCGGTGGCAGTGGGCTTCATCGGCATGCTCATCGTGCTGCGGCCCGGCTCGGTGCCGCTCACCACCGGCGTCCTGGTTTCCATGGTCTCGGCGGTGTCCACGGCGTTTTCCATCGTCGCCATCCGGGCGCTGGTGGCTTCGGATGACAGCCGGGCGGTGACGCTCTGGGCCTTTCTGCTCATGCTGCCGCCCAGCCTCATCGCGGCGCTGTTCGTCTGGACCTGGCCGCCGGCCTCGGCGTGGCCGCTGCTCATCGCCATCGGCGTGGTGGCGGCGCTGGGCCAGTTGTCGCTCAGCCGCGCCTTCAGCCTTGCCGAGGCCTCGGCCATATTGCCCTATGATTTCGTGCGCTTCGGCCTCATCACGCTGGGCGGCGTGCTAATCTTTGGCGAGCGCTATGATGCGCTGACGCTGCTTGGCGGCGCGATCATCCTTGGCTCCACCATCTATCTTGCCCTGCGCGAGGCCAAGGTAGCGCGCGATGCCCGGGCCGCCAGCCTGCCTGAAACGCCCAGTTGACCCGGCCCCCTGTTCAATCCGCGCAGTTGCGACTGCGGGCCGGGCTGCCCATAACGGCGGCGCAACACATTTCGGGAGAATGAGCATGAAACTGGCAGGCTGTTCAGCAGTGGTGACGGGCGGAGCCTCGGGCCTCGGAGAAGCAACGGCGCGGGCACTGGCCGCCGAGGGCGTCAAGGTCGCGATCTTCGACATGAACGCCGAAAAGGGCGAGAAGGTCGCAGCCGAGATCGGCGGTGTGTTCTGCAACGTCAATGTCACCAGCGACGAATCGGTCGATGCCGGTTTTGCCAAGGCGCGCGCCGCCAATGGCCAGGAGCGCATCCTCATCAACTGCGCCGGCACCGGCAACGCGGTCAAGACCGCCAGCCGCGCCAAGGAAACCGGGCAGATCAAGCACTTCCCGATGGATGCCTTCAACATGATCATCCAGATCAACCTTGTCGGCACCTTCCGCTGCGTCGCCAAGTCGGCTGCCGGCATGCTGACGCTTGATCCGATGGAAGACGGCGAGCGCGGCGCCATCGTCAACACCGCTTCGGTGGCGGCGGAAGACGGCCAGATGGGCCAGGCTGCCTATTCCGCCTCCAAGGGCGGCGTTGTCGGCATGACCCTGCCGATCGCGCGCGACTTGATGGGCGAGGGCATCCGCGTCAACACCATCCTGCCCGGCATCTTCAACACGCCGCTGCTCGCCGCTGCCCCGCAGAACGTCAAGGACGCGCTCTCGGCTTCGGTGCCCTTCCCCAAGCGCCTTGGTGCGCCTCAGGAGTATGCGTCGCTGGCGCTCGAAATGTGCCGGAACAGCTATTTCAACGGCGAGGATGTCCGTCTGGACGGCGCCATCCGCATGGCGCCACGCTGAGGCGAAGCGCGGCCAGCGTGCAGCGCAAGCTGCGCGCGGACTCGCGCAAGCCCGGCCAGCGCGCCGGCCAGCCACGCTGGCCGTTCGCGTCTGACGCCAGCGCGGGCTTAGCCCGCGCTCCTTCCTAACGCCCCAAGCCCCCAAGCTTGACTCATCCCCGTCACCCCATAAACTCGGGGCTGCAATCATCAGCAGGGGAGTTCCACCGATGGCGCACAGTTTCGAGATCTACAAGGACAAGTCCGGCGAGTTCCGCGTTCGCTTCAAGTACAACAGCGAAGTGATGTTCTCGACACAGGGCTATGCCTCGAAGTCGTCGGCGGTCAACGCCATCGAATCGATCAAGAAGAACGGCCCTGGCGCCCCGACGGAAGACAACAGCGCCGATTGATCAGCGCGGCATGAACAGGAAAACGGGCGGGGCCAGGCTCCGCCCGTTTTTTTGTGCCCGCGTCAGCCGGCGTCGTCAGCCGGCGTCGATCGCTTTCGCCAGCGCAAAATCCCGCGTGCTCAGTCCGCCGGCGTCATGCGTCGTCAGCCGGATGTTCACCTTGTTCCACACATTGGACCATTCCGGGTGGTGGTCCGCCTTTTCCGCCAGCAGCGCCACGCGCGCCATGAAGCCGAAGGCGGCGCTGAAGTCCTTGAATTCATAGCGCCGCTCGATGCCGTCGCCCTTGTGGCTCCAGCCCGGCAAGCTGGCCATGGCGGCGGCGATGGCGGCGTCATCAAGCTTGGCGATCATGGTGTTTCCCTGGAACTACGTGGCCCTGCCATACCCCCCATGGCGATTCTGGTCTATCCTGCCCGGATGCACACCAGCTTCCCCCCCAGTCTCCACGATATCGAGCGGCTCGCCCTTGCGGCCATCGAGAACCTTCCCGAACTGTTCCGAGACCATCTGTCCAGCGTGCTGCTGCGCATCGAGGATTTCCCCGATGCCGATGTCATCGCCGAGATGGAGCTGGATAGCGAGTGGGACCTGCTCGGCCTCTACCAGGGCCGCCATGTCGGCATGAAGGGCGATGTGCCGACAGGCGCGATGCCGGACATGATCTTCCTCTATCGCCGTCCGCTGCTCGAGGAGTGGTGCGAGGGGCTGGACAGCCTGGAGGCGCTGGTGACGCATGTGCTGGTCCATGAAGTCGGCCATCATTTCGGCCTCAGCGACGAAGCGATGGACGCGATCGAGGCCAGCGCGCGCTGACCGGCGCTGGAGCGGGTGAAGGGAATCGAACCCTCGTCGTAAGCTTGGGAAGCTTCTGCTCTGCCATTGAGCTACACCCGC
>DIUN01000035.1:0-2166 GCA_002423025.1 Sphingomonadales bacterium UBA6157
AGTTCGAACGGCTCTCCGGTCTCGCCCGCCGCATCGGCGTTCTCGGCGGGGCGGTTGCGGCGATCTCGTTCGCAATGCCGATCCAGAGCGCCGCTGCGTTCGATTCTGTCTTGCGCGACATCGCCATCACGGCGGGCCGCTCCGGCGCCGCTGCTGAACTCATGATCAGTCAGATCGGCGCCCGCTACCAGCAGCTCGCGCTGGAGGTCGGCCAGAGCTCCGTTGATATCACGAAGGGTGCCCAGGCCCTGGTTGCTTCCGGCATGGATGAAGCACTAATCGACAGGCTGTTGCCCGCCATCGGGCGGGTCGCGACTGCCTCCAGTGCGTCTTTCGGTGATACGGCCAAAACCGCCTTTGCGCTCTCCAGCAACCTCAAGGTGGCAGCCAAGGATATCGAGACGGCCCTGGCGCAGCTGGTGACGGCAGGCAAATTGGGTCGGTTCGAGTTTCGTGACATGGCGCGCGAGTTCCCCGAATTGACCGCCCAGTTCGAGAAATTCGGGGTGACCGGACTGAAGGCCGTGCAGACCCTCGGTGCCTCCCTGCAGGTCGCGATGTTCGGCACGGCGGACCCAGCGGCGGCGGCCAACAATTTCAAGAACTATCTGTCCAAAATCCTCTCTCCGGACACGACCAAGAATTTCCAGAAGTTCGGCGTGAACATCGAAGCTGTGATGAAGGGTGCCGCAAAGCGGGGCATCGATCCCATCGGCGCCTCGATCGAACAGGTCGTCAAGCTCACAGGCGCGTCCCAGCAGAAACTTGCGGGCCTCTATAAAGCCGAAAAGGACAAGGGCGCGACGGATTCGGAAGCCGCGAATGCAGTCAAGACCCAACTGGAGAAAATCGGCGCAGCGGCGAAGCTCACCCGCGTGTTCGGCGACATGCAGGTGCTGGATTTCCTCCTTCCGATCATCGCGAATTTTGAAAAATTCAAGGAGTTCCAGGCCGAAATCGCCAAGACGGACGTTGGCGTCATTCAGCGAGATTTTTCCACCCGCATGGCCGGTCTGGAGAAGCAGATGTTCGTCTTCACGGAAGTTGCCGATCAGTTCAAACGGCGGGTGGGCATCGCCTTTGGCCAGAATCTGCCCTGGCTGAATGCGGGTCTGGTTACGGTACTCAGCTCAATCCAGCGGATCGACGCGGCTTTCCCCGGTGTGATCGACCAGGTGCTCACCTTCGCCGGCGCCGGCCTGGTGCTGGTGACGGCGCTCGGGCTCATGGGGCCTGTGTTCGCCGTCCTGTCCGCCGGCGTCGGCGTCATCGCCACAGGCGTCGCGGCGCTGCTCTCTCCCATCGGCCTGCTGGTTGCGCTGCTGGTGGCTGGCGCGGCGATCATCATCGCCAACTGGAGCACCTTCGCGCCGACCTTTGCGCGTATGTGGCAAGACACCAAGACCAGCTTCACGGCCGGAAAAGAGCTTTTGCAGCGTGGGTTTTCCGGCGACTGGAGCGGGGCCGGGTCCGCCGGCAGCCGCATGCTCACGGCACTCGGTGGCCTCGGGTCCGGCATCATCACGGTGCTGCGCGACATCGGCGGCATTCTCACGAACGGCGTGGACAAACTCACCGGCGGCGCCACCGCGAAGGTGCGGCGGATCGTGCTGGGGCTCGGGGCCATGATCGGCGGCGCTGCCCGCGCCGTCGCGGCCCGGGTCGCACCGGCGCTGCAATCAGGCAGTTCCAGCCTTCTGGCCTGGGCCGGCGGTCTTGCCGGGCAGGTCGCTGAGGCCTTGGGCATCTCGCCCGAGCTGGTCGCCGCCGGCGGCAGGCTGCTCAACCAGCTTTGGGAGGGCGCAAAGGCCAAGTTCACCGAATTCCAGGCCTGGGCCGGTGGCATTCTCAGCACGGTGGGAGCCGAGTTCAATGCGGCTGCGGGAAAGAGCGACGAAGACTGGAGCCGGGGCGGCAGCGCGCTGATGACCACGATGCTTGATGGCGCGCAGGCAAAGTTCACCGAATTCAAGGCCTGGGCGGGCGGCATCGCCGGCGAGATCGGCACGGCTATCACCACCCGCGTCACCTCGCTCGCGGCGGCGGGGCAAGACCTCATCCAGCAGCTGTGGGACGGGGCGAAGGCCAAATTCGAGGAGCTGCGGACCTGGGTCATGTCCATCCCCGGCATGATCAAGGCAGCGATCGGCAGTATCGATTTGTCCG
>DIUN01000035.1:2312-3270 GCA_002423025.1 Sphingomonadales bacterium UBA6157
CGACGGACCTCCTGCCAGGCCTTCTGCCCTGCCATTGGCGGGGGGTGCGGTTCCACGCGCCGGATGCCACGCACGAAGTCGGCCGCCGCGCCATCGTCACCTATTTTCCCGGGCTCGATGATCCCGCGATCGAGGACCACGGGCGCGGTGACGGCCTGGTACGCATCCGGGGCCTGATCGTCGGGGACGACTATGTGTCCCGTGCGCTGGCCCTGCAGGCGGCGCTGCATGCGCCGGGACCCGGTACATTCCTGCATCCCTGGCTGGGGGAGATGACCGCCATCGTTCCCCAGGCCGGCGGACTGATCCAGTTTTCCGAGGTCGAATTGCGCGTTGTGCGCTTCGACGTCGTGTTCCAGCCGCTGCGGCCATTCGGGGCATTCGGCGGCCTGTTTCAGGTGGCGGGTGGATCGAGCCTGTCGGTCCTGCTCGGATCGGTCTCCGCCGTGCTGTGGGCCGCGCGCACGGCCGGCGTCCTGGTGCTCGGAGGCTCGGGCCTCGCGACCGCGAGTTGGGCGGCGGCCTGCGAGACCGCCGACGCTATCGGCTCGCTTGTCGAAGCGACCTGTGGAGCATCGCCGGCGGCTGCCACGCTGGAGCCGGTTCTGGCCGCTCCGCTTGCCGCGCTCACCTCGGCGATCACACAAGGGGCTGGGCAGGTGGCGGCGGCCGCCATCGTCACTGCCCTGGTGGACCTGCCCCTGCCGGTTGCAGAAAGCGCGATCGGTGGCGCCCCGTCGGCCATCGGGCCGGGCGTCGCGGTGTCGCTGCAGAATCTCACGCCGTCCGAGCGATCCGGCTGGAGCGTTGCTGACACCGGCACGTCGGCATCGAGCGGATCGCTTGCGGCGTCGTCTTCCACCAGCGCCGCGCCGGCGGTCGATCCGCTGGCAGCGCGCACCTCGGCGCATTGGGGCGCGCGCGCAGGCGCAGCCTTGCTGCTGCAACTCGCCGAGGA
>DIUN01000047.1:0-498 GCA_002423025.1 Sphingomonadales bacterium UBA6157
GGCCGCGGAAAATGTTGCCGCCGCCCACGACGAGGCAAAGCTCATAGCCCGCCTCGACAGCGGTCTTCACTTCATCGGCGATGCGGGCCGTCTCGGCCGGGTCTATTCCATACTGCTCCTGGCCCATCAGGGCCTCGCCCGAAAGCTTGAGCAGGATACGTTTGAAGCCGGAGCGTGGCATGGATGCGGTCTGATTCCTCCGGCGAAAAAACACTGGCCGGCACCCTAGTCAGCAACTGACACGGTGCCAAGAACTTCCCGGGGCCGCTCGCACATCACGGCGTTGCAAAGCCTGCAACGCCCGGCCGAGCCGGCCCCGGAGAGGGAGATCAGATGCCAGCGGCAGCCGCGACTTCGGCTGCAAAGTCAGAGGCTTCCTTCTCGATGCCCTCGCCCAGCTGCAGCCGGACGAACGACTTGACCGTGATCGGCGTGCCGGCGGCCTTGGCGGCGGCAGCGACAACATCCGAGATCTTGCTCTTGCCGTCGATCACGAAC
>DIUN01000047.1:564-729 GCA_002423025.1 Sphingomonadales bacterium UBA6157
CGATGGCGCGCTCGCGCTCCACCAGTGCCTGGTCAAGGCCGGTCTCATCGAGCGCCAGCGGGTTGGCAGCCGCAATGTGCATGGCCAACTGCTTGCCGAGCGGCTCAAGCACATCAGCGCCGGCAGCCGATTCGAGGCCAACCAGAACGCCGATCTTGCCGAGGC
>DIUN01000047.1:748-1411 GCA_002423025.1 Sphingomonadales bacterium UBA6157
CGATGGTGGCGATGTTGTGGGTCAGCTTGTCATGCACGCTGCCGTCGCTCTCAGGGTAGGATGCGGCGAGGAGCGTGGCGACATCGCTGCCGAGTTCGGCGGCGATCTCGGTAACGGTGCGGACAAAGCCCTGGAAAGTCTCGTTCTTCGCGACGAAATCCGTCTCGGAGTTGACTTCCACAAGCGCGCCGCGCGTGCCGGAAACGGTCACGCCGATCAGGCCTTCAGCGGCGGTGCGGCCGGCCNNGATCCTTCACCATTGCTGCGGTGATATCGGCCATGTCGTGGCTCCCTTGCTTGTTCGGCTGGCCGGTGGACGGCCAGCGTTGCGATTTCATGACAAAGTGAATCGAAATTCGTCGGGAGGAGTTGCGGAAAAGGCCGGGCACCGCCTGCGCGTGCCCGGCCCTCAATTCCTCCGCAGCGCGGGGCCATGGCCCCGCGCCCGGCCTCAGGCCTCGGCTGCCGGCGTGAAGGCTTCAGGCGAAACCTCAGCTTCCACGGCAAGCGGCGATTCCACGACGAGCGCGGGCTCGACCGGCGGCTGCTCCATGGCGCCCAGATCGATGCCGCGGTCCGCAGCGCGGCCCTGGCGAGCCTCGATCACCGTATCGGCGATGGCGTTGACATAAAGCATGATGGCGCGGCTGGCGTCATCATTGC
>DIUN01000047.1:1559-4068 GCA_002423025.1 Sphingomonadales bacterium UBA6157
TTGGTCAGCATGCCGCCGAGCCAGCGATGGTTGACGTAATGCTGGCCGGAACGGCGAGCGGCTTCCGCGATCGGCTCCTGCGCCTGGCGCTTGGTGCCAACGAAGAGCACCTTGCCGCCGGCCTGGACCGTGCCGCGAACGAAATCGAGCGCACGGGCGAACAGCGGAACGCTCTGCGACAAATCGATGATGTGAACGCCATTGCGATCACCAAAGATGTAAGGCTTCATCTTCGGGTTCCAGCGGTGGGTCTGGTGGCCGAAGTGGGCGCCGGCTTCCAAAAGCTGCGCCATCGTGACGACGGGTGCCGCCATAGTTCTCTCTCCTCTATCCGGTTGGTCCGCTGCAGGAGATGTTCGGGTTGCCCCGACACCGGATGGGTTGCCCCTGCATGTGGTTATCGACACGATTGCCGATGTCGGGGCGCTTACCCGCAGCACCGCCTCCGCGTCAAGTCCGCAGCACCGCCTCCGCGTCAAGGGCGACGCGCGCCGATCAGCCGGGAATCGCCTGAGCGGCGTCTGGCGCGCTGCCCGCTGGCTGCGCTGCCTCCACGGGTGTCATCCCCACCCACAAGGCGGTGATGACCGCCAGACGCCGAACCGTCTTCCGCATGATGCCCTCCCAAGCGTGCAGACCTGCGGTTTCCCACAGCGCCGGGCGGCTTCACAGCCCCATTTGGGGGGTATCAACGCGCTGCGGGCGTAACTTTCAGCAACTTGCCGTTGGCATCGTCGGTCAGCAGGTAAAGCTCGCCGGCCGGGCCCTCGATGACATCGCGGATGCGCTCCTTGCGGTCGGTCAGCAGGCGCTCCTCGCCCACCACCTTGTCATTCTTCAGCACCAGCCGCACCAGCGCCTTGCTGGCCAGCCCGCCGGTGAGGATGTTGCCCTTCCACTCGGCAATGCCCTTGCCGGAATACACCACCATGCCCGAGGGCGCGATCACCGGGTCCCAATAATAAACCGGCTGCTCCATGCCCGGCGCCTGGGTCTGGCTCGCTCCGATGGGAGCGCCGGAATATTCCTCGCCATAGGTGATGGTCGGCCAGCCATGGTCCCGGGCCTTCTGGACGAGGTTGAGCTCGTCCCCGCCCTTGGGTCCGTGCTCAAGCTCCCAGAGCCGGCCCTTGGCATCGAGCCCGGCGGAGAGGATGTTGCGATGGCCCCAGGACCAGATTTCCGGCTGGGCGCCGGGCTTGCC
Source organism: Sphingomonadales bacterium UBA6157 (assembly GCA_002423025.1). Lineage (GTDB taxonomy): Bacteria > Pseudomonadota > Alphaproteobacteria > Sphingomonadales > Sphingomonadaceae > Sandarakinorhabdus. Next base: position 2,764 of record DIUN01000047.1, read on the forward strand.
AACCAGCGGATTGTCCTTGGGCACGCTGCCATCCCGGTTGATCCGCACAATCTTGCCGAGGTGGCTGCCAAGGTCCTGCGCCTGCACGCGGCCGGGCAGGATCGAGCGATCACCCAGCGTCACGAACATCTTGCCCTCGGGCAGGAACACCAGCCGGCCGCCGAAATGCTGCACCGAAGCCAGTGTCGGCATCATCCGGAAGATCACGCTGACTTCGCTGAGCGCCGGGGCGGCTGCCGTGCCGCCCAGCTTGCCGCGCGCCACGGCAAGGCCGTTGCCGCCTTCGCGCGGTTCGGCATAGCTCCAGTAGATCCAGCCATCGCCCGGCACGCCCACGCCCATCATGCCACCCTGGCTGCGGGCATCGACAGCCGGGGTGCCGGCAACAGGAGCGGATTTCGTGCCATCGGCGGAGACGATGCTCAGCACGCCCGCCGCCTTCTCGCTGACCAGGAAGCGCCCATCAGGCAGCAGCGCCACGCCCCAGGGCTTGTTGAGCCCGGCGATGATCTCGGTGACCTGCAGCGGCGTGCGGCTCACCACCGCCTCGGCGCGGGTCTGCCCGGCAAACGCCGGCTTGAACTCCGGCACGTTCGGCGCGCCCTGTGGCACGGGCGCCGCGCAGGCGGGAGCAGCGATAAGCAGGGCGGCGAAAACAATACGCATGGAACCTCCGGATATCAGGCGTTGCAGCCGGGTTAAGCCAGCCAGCGTCGCTTCACAACCGGGCGCAGGCGCGCAGCACGAAGCTTAGTGCTGCGTCTCCGGCATCGTCACGACCAGGCCATCGAGCGCCGGGCTGGAAACGATCTGGCAGGCCAGCCGGCTGTTCTCCTGCAGGCCATCGGCGAGGTCGAGCATCGCCGCCTCGTTCTCGGAGCGCTCGCCGGTCTTGGTCTCCCAGCCCTTGCCGATATAGACGTGGCAGGTGGCGCAGGCGCAGTTGCCGCCGCAATCGCCGTCGATGCCGGGGATGCCGTTGCTCAGCGCCCCCTCCATCAGCGAGACGCCGTCCGCGACCTCCACTTCATGCTGGGTGCCATTGTGTTCGACATAGATGATGCGTGCCATTGCTGGGTCCGATATTCAGGAAATTCAGGAAGGTGACGATCAGGCCGGGATACGGACCATCATCGACTTGTAGCCCTTCACAAAGGCCGAAGGCACGCGCTCGGGCTCCTCGAGCACTTCGATCGTATCGAAACGCTTGAGGATTTCCTCCCACAGGATCTTCAGCTGCAGCTCGGCGAGGCGGTTGCCGACGCAGCGGTGAATGCCGAAGCCGAAGGACATGTGCTGGCGGGG
>DIUN01000020.1:0-223 GCA_002423025.1 Sphingomonadales bacterium UBA6157
GGCCTGCTGCTCGATCTGGCGCGCTGGCGCGAGCAGGCGGAAGCCCTGCCCCATGCCGAGCTGGCCCGCGTCATCCTCGAGGAATCCGGCTATATCGCCATGTGGCAGGCCGAAAAATCCACCGAGGCCGATGGCCGGGTGGAAAATCTCATTGAGTTGACCCGCGCCATGGAGGATTTCCCCTCGCTGACCAGCTTCCTGGAGCATGTCAGCCTGGTGATGG
>DIUN01000020.1:242-19501 GCA_002423025.1 Sphingomonadales bacterium UBA6157
CGGCGGCTGGCCTATGTCGGCATCACCCGCGCCCGGCGCTCGGCGACCATCGTCCATGCCGCCAACCGCCAGATCTATGGGCAATGGACCTCGGCGATCCCGTCGCGCTTTGTCAGCGAGCTGCCGCCCGCCCATGTCGATGCCAGCAGCACGATGAGCGGCGGGCCGAGCCTGTGGCGGGCCGCGCTGGGCAGCCAGGGCGGCGATCCATTCGGGGATGTGGCGCGGGGCACCGGGCGAGGCCCGGGCTGGACACGGGCGGCAGGGGCGATGGGAGGCAGCACAGGCGGAAGCAGCGGTTCCAGCATGGCCGCCTCACGCGGGGGATTGGGGAGCAGTTCGATGGGCCGCAATTCCGGCCCGCTTATCGAGGCGCGCGCCAGCGCTGTATCGGTTGGCCTCAAGGGCCGCTCGGATGTCAGCGTCGGCGCGCGGGTGTTTCACAGCAAGTTCGGCAATGGGACGATAACCGCGATCGAAGGCAACAAGCTTGAGATCGATTTCGAGCACGCCGGCCACAAGCGGGTGCTCGACAGTTTTATCGAAGTCGTAGCGAGCTGACCCGGCCGTTCGAGGCGAGCGGCGGCGTGTCGATGGCCTGCTGGCTGCGCACCCGGCGTTCGGCGAACAGGCTGAACACGGTGGAAATGAAGATCGGCATCAGCATCAGCACGCCCGGAGCAGCGAACAGGATGGTGCCAACCGGACTGAGGCCGAGGCTGTTGCCGGCGTAGAGATACAGACCGACGATGACGGCGACATTGAAGCGAAGCAGAAGGCCGACCCCGATGGCGGCGAGCGCATAGCCCGTGCCGATCGCCTGGTCGAGCCCGGCCCAGGCGAAGCCGGCCATGGCGACAAGCAAAAGAACGTAACCGGGGCCGAAAATGTAGCGGCACAGCAGGCGAAAATCGTCCATCGAATTGCTCCCTCGTTTCGAGTGTTAGCTATTCGTAAACCTGCCGTTCACGTGTAACAAGATTACAAACTGTCAATTTTATGTATATATAGTTAACAGTTGCGCCCTGCATGGAGAGCCATCACGCCGCCGCGCTGCCAAATGTAAATTCAACTGTAATAGGTGGTTAATCTACGCGTCGCTACGTAGGTAATCGGGCCGAATCAGAAGCGCGAAACTGGCCGCGTCACATGGGCAAAGATCGAAATGGCAACGGCTGGGGAAAGAATCAGCAAACCCGGCGCGGCAAACAGCACAGCCTCAAGCGTATCGAAGTAGAGAAACTGCCGTGCAAAAAGATACGCGCCAGCCAGCACAAACAGATTGACCCGCAGCAGCATGCTCAGCAGCATCGCGCCGATCGCCCATTGCCAACCAACGACAGCCTCGATGCCGAACCAGGCCGCGCCGCACAGCAGCGCTGCCCCCGCCGCCAGCAGGATGCCAAAGACATGCCCAAGCAATTCGCGAGTATCGTTCATAACGCCCTCCGATGAGAGCTTGTAACGCTTTATAAACCATGACGCGATGAATTATCATCAACATTTACAATTGTTTAACTTCACAATTTCGCAAGATTTACCTCACATTTGGCAGGCTGCGCACTTCACGCTGCGCCAAAGCCCGCCAATATCGCCATGAAGGCAAACCGCCTTGCTCCCCGCCGCGCCTCCGCCTAGAGCAATCTGCGCTCGTGCCCGCCTTCCCCGCCCCCCTGCTTATCGCCAATTACCGCGCCTTCTGGGCCGCGAGGTTCATGGCGACCATCGCGGGTTCGATGCTGGTCATCGTCATTGGCTGGCAGGTTTATGACATCGCCCGGCAAACCATGTCGCCACGGGATGCTGCCTTTTTGCTTGGCATGGTCGGGCTGGTGCAGTTCCTGCCGCTATTCGGCCTCACCCTCGTCGTCGGCGTGATCGCGGACCGGGTGGACCGGCGCTACATCGCCCGCGCCGCCATTGCACTCGAGATCGGCTGTGCCGGCTACCTCGCCGCACTGTCGATCGCCGATGCCGTCACCATTCCGGCGCTGTTTGTCGTGGCGGCCCTGCTTGGCGTCGGCCGCGCCTTCATCGCCCCGGCGCTTTCGGCACTGGCGCCAAACCTGGTGCCGCGCGCGCTGCTGCCTGGCGCCATCGCGCTCAACTCCATCGCTTTCCAGTCCGGGGCCGTCGCCGGGCCGCCGCTGGGCGCCTATCTCTATGCCGCCAACCCGGCCTCACCCTATATAGCCGCCACAGCGCTGTTCATCGGCGCCTTTGTCGCCCTGCTGCGCATCACCAAGGTGCCGATGCCGGCGCCGGCCCGCGTTTCGCCCTGGCGCAGCCTGATCGAAGGCCTCGGCTATGTCCGCAACAACCGCATTGTGCTCGGCGCCATCACGCTGGATCTGTTTGCCGTGCTGCTTGGCGGCGCCACGGCCATGTTGCCGGTATATGCGCGGGATATCCTGCATGTCGGCGTCGAGGGGCTGGGGCCGCTGCGCGCTGCACCGGCACTGGGCGCGGCGCTCACCGCACTGGCGCTCGCCTTCCGTCCGCTCAGCCGGCGTGTCGGGCCGATCATGTTCCTCTGCGTCGGCCTGTTCGGCATTGCCACCATCGTGTTTGGCCTCAGCACTGATGTGAAGCTCTCGATGGCGGCCCTGGGCGTGCTGGGCGCGGCAGACATGATCTCGGTCTATATCCGCTCGTCGCTCATCCAGTTGCACACGCCTGATGAGATGCGCGGACGCGTCTCGGCCGTGTCCGGCCTGTTCATCTCGGCCTCCAACGAACTTGGCGAATTCGAGAGCGGCGTGACAGCGGCCTGGCTGGGGCCGGTGGAGGCCGTTGTGGCCGGCGGCGTCGCCGCAATCGGCGTCACTGTCCTATGGGCCGTAAAATATCCCGAACTGCGCCGGGCCGACAGGTTCGAAGCACCTGACGGCAGCCGCTGACATCCGCTATAAAGCCGGATCACCTCCCGAGGAGCACCCGATGAAAGCCCAGAATATCCTTGAGACCATCGGCAATACACCGCACGTCCGGGTGGCCCGGCTGTTCCCGGATGCCGAGGTGTGGATCAAATCCGAGCGCAGCAACCCAGGCGGTTCGATCAAGGATCGCATCGCTCTCGCTATGGTGGAAGCTGCTGAAAAATCAGGCGATTTGAAGCCCGGCGGCATCATCGTCGAGCCCACCAGCGGCAACACCGGCATCGGCCTCGCCATGGTCGCCGCAGTCAAGGGCTACAAGCTCATCCTCGTCATGCCGGAGAGCATGTCCCTGGAGCGCCGCCGCCTCATGCTCGCCTATGGCGCCAGCTTCGCCCTCACCCCGCGCGAGAAGGGCATGAAAGGCGCCATCGAGCGCGCCACCGAGATCGTTGCGGCCACTCCCAACAGCTGGATGGCGCAACAGTTTGAAAACCCGGCAAATATCGATGCGCATGTGCAAACCAGCGCGCAGGAAATCCTCGCCGATTTCGCGGATTCACCCATCGATGCGCTGATCACCGGCGTCGGCACCGGCGGCCATATCACCGGCGTCGCGCAGGTGCTTAAGGCGCATTGGCCGGCCATCAAGGTCTTCGCCGTCGAGCCTTCCGCCTCCCCGGTCATTTCCGGCGGCCAGCCCTCGCCGCACCCCATCCAGGGCATCGGCGCCGGCTTCATCCCGCGCAACCTGCACACCGAGCTTCTCGATGGCGTCATCCAGGTCGAGGCTGGCGCTGCCAAGGCCATGGCGCTGCGCTCCGCTGCAGAAGAGGGCATGCTGGTGGGCATTTCTTCCGGCGCTACACTGCAGGCCATCGCGCAGAAGCTGCTGGAATTGCCCAAGAACAGCCGCGTCCTGGGCTATAATTACGACACGGGCGAGCGTTACCTTTCGGTGCCGGATTTCCTGCCGACCGAGTGAACCGGCACCAGCGTTACGAGCACGATCTCGGGCGGCACGCCAAGCCGCACCGGCAGCAGAGAGCTTCCCAGCCCGGATGACACCACGAGCGTGCTGCCACGCTCGTGGAAAACCCCGCGCAACCGGCTCCGGGCATAATCGCTGACCAGCAGGCCGCCGATGAACGGCAGCCGAATCTGACCGCCATGCGTGTGCCCGGCGATCATCACCACCGGGCGCGCCTGCAGCCACTGGAAGAAATCCGGCTCATGGGCGAGCACCAGCACCGGTCGGCCCGCCGGCGCTTGCCGCACGAGCCGCCGCATCTGCTCGACAGCCTCGCTGCCGCGAAGGTAACTGTCCGCCCCCACAAGTGTCAGCGGGCCGACAGTAATCCGCTCGCCGATCAGTACGCGTACCCGCGTACTCGCCAGCGCCGCCCGTGTGGCCTTCCGGCTATCATGGTTGCCAACCACGGCCAGCACACCCAGCGGCGCCCTGAGGCTCGCAAAAGGTGCCAGCGCAGCCCTTGTCTCGCTGGCTGACCAGTCGCCAGGGTTGCCACTGAGATAGTCACCGCTCAGCACGACGAGCTCGGGCTTGAGCGCGTTCATCATCGCCACAACACGCTGCAATCGCTGCGGCGGCATGTCGATGGCGCTGGCGTGGCTGTCCGACAGCTGGACGATGCGCAGCGGCTGCTCCAGCCCCTGGACCGGCACTGTATAACGCACGATGCGAGGGTCCTGCATCGCCTGGCCATAGCCGAACAGGCCGAGGCCAGCAGCAGCGACAAGCAGGATCAGCAACAGGCGGCGCATCGCCCGCTGTTGGACGAAGCGCGGCAGCCTGTCCACCAGCGCAGGCCGGTCTAAAGCCGCGCCTTGTCCTCGCGCTGCTCGGATAGGAAGGCACTGAGCGGGTTCAGGCCCTGCGCCACTGCGCGTCCCGCCGCGACATGGCGCAGTTGCGTGTAATACCAGGCCTGTGCGGCAAAGGCATTGACCGTACGGACCAGCTTCAGCGGCGAATGCGGCCCGAGCAAGCCCGGACCGATGCGAAGCTCCGCCTCGAACCGCGGCAGTGCATCGATGCGCCCGGCAAGGAGGTCCGCCACGCAATCGGGGGCGGCGCACATCGGCCTGCCGATGCCGACCATCGCGATGCCGGACGCCAGCGCCTGCTCCATCGCCAGCCGGCTGCGAAAGCCGCCGGTGACCAGCAGCGGCGGCGTCTTGCCGGCCATCAGCGTCTTCGCCAGCTCGACGAAATAAGCCTCTCGCGCCGCAGTCGAAGCCTGTTGCTTCGGCTCCTCGCGCGGCTCCAGCCCTTCAAAATCCATCATCGCCGGCTGCTCATAGGTGCCACCTGACAGCTCCATCAGGTCGACACCTAGGTCGGCAAGCCAGCCCGAAACGATCAGGCAATCGTCGAAGCCAAAGCCGCCTTTCTGAAAATCGGCGCTGTTGAGCTTCACGCCGACGCCGAAATCCGGGCCAACGGCGGCCCGCACCGCCTTGACGATCTCGAGGAGGAAGCGGGCGCGGTTTTCAAGGCTGCCGCCCCAATCGTCGGTACGCAAATTGGCCAAAGGTGAAAGGAATTGCGAGATCAGATAGCCATGCGCGGCATGTATCTGCACCCCGCCGAAACCGGCATCCCGTGACACCGTGGCGACATGGGCGAAGCGCGCAATAAGATCGCGGATCTGGGCCTCGGTGAGCGGCACCGGCATGCCGAACTGCCCGCCAGGCAACGCCAGCTTCACCGCCGAAGGCGCGCTCGGCGCGGGGTTGACCTTCACCTGCGTCTGCCGCCCGGCATGGCTGATCTGCACCCAGGCCGCCGTACCATTCTCCGTTGCCGCTGCCGCCCAGCGCTGCCAGGCCGCCCGGGCCTCAGCCGTCAGCGGCCCATCGACAATCACATTGCCCGGCCGTTCGAGGTGACGCCGGTCGATCTGGACGTTGCCGGTGATCAGCAGGCCGGCACCATTGTTCGCCCATCGCCGATAGAGCCGCACATGTTCTTCATTGGGAACGCCGTCGCGGCCGGCGAGGCCCTCTGTCATCGCCGCCTTGGCAATCCGGTTGCGAAACCGGATGCCGGAGGGCAGCGCAAACGCCTCGCCGAGCGCGATCGACATCTCAGGCGGCCTTCTTCTGTGCGGCGCGGCCATAGAAGGTCTCGCCGGCGGCCGCCATGTCACGCAGCAGCTGCGGCGGGCTGAAGCGCTCGCCATGGGCCTGGGCCAGCCGGTCCAGCACCGCCACGACATTGGCGATGCCCACGGTGTCCATGTGGCTGAACGGCCCACCGGTGAATGGCGCGAAGCCCCAGCCGAAGATGGCGCCAAGGTCTCCGTCTTCCGGCGTTTCCAGCACGCCCTCGGCAAAGCAGCGGGCACATTCCACCAGCTGGCGATAGAGCAACCGCTCCTTCACGGCATCCGGCGTGGGCTGCACTTCGGCAGCACCACCGGCAACGGTGGCCACTAGCTCGGGCCAGATGAACTTCTTGCCGCCGCCTTCCGGGTAGACATAAAAGCCCTTGGCGTTCTTGCGGCCATAGCGGCCAAGCTCGTTCATCTTCTCGATGACGCCATCGGCCGGGCCCGGCTTGTAGGCTGCGCCAAGGTCGGCCTTGGTCTGCTGGCCAACCTTGTAGCTGAGGTCGAGGCCGACTTCGTCGTTCACCGCCAGCGGGCCGACAGGCATGCCCATCTGCTTGCCTAGGTTCTCGATGAGCGCCGGTGTGGTGCCTTCACCAAGCAGGGCGAGGCCCTCCTGCACATAGGTGCCGAAGCAGCGCGACGTGTAGAACCCACGGGAATCATTGACGACAATCGGCGTCTTGCGAATGGCCGAGACATAATCCAGCGCCTTGGCGATGGCAGCCGGGCCGGTCTTCTTGCCGACGATAATCTCGACCAGCGGCATCTTCTCGACGGGCGAGAAGAAGTGGATGCCGATGAAGTTCTCCGGCTTGCTCCAGGCTTCGGCAAGGCCGGTGATCGGCAGCGTCGAGGTGTTGGAGCCAAAGATCGTATCGGCGCCGACCACCGCTTCGGTGGCCTTGGTGACACCGGACTTGATCTCGCGGGTCTCGAACACCGCCTCGATGATCAGGTCACAGCCCTTGAGGTCGGCATAGTCGGTCGTCGCATGGATGCGATCGAGGATGACCTGCGCCTTTGCCGGGTCCATGCGCTTCTTGGCGAGCCGATCAGCGGTATACTGCTTGCCCTTGTCGGCGGCGGCCTGGTCACGATCGAGCAGCACAACTTCGATGCCGGCCTGCGCCGAGACCATGGCGATGCCGGCGCCCATCAGGCCGGCGCCGAGCATGCCGATCTTCTTCGTCGGCATCGGTGGCACGTTCTTGGGGCGGCGGGCGCCCTTTTCGGCGGCCTGCTTGGAGACGAACAGCGAGCGGATCATGTTGCCGGCCTGCGGATCGGCAACCACCTTGGCGAAATACTTGCTCTCCACCCGGATGGCCGTGTCCATCGGCAGCTGCGTGCCTTCATAAACGGCGGACAGGATGGCGATGGGCGCATTCATGTTGTGGTTGGTGGTCTTGGCGGTCATCGCCGTGCCGGCCATGAAGGTCTGCGCGAAGGCCGGGTTGAACATGCCGACGCCGCCGGGGAACTTGAAGTTCTTCTCGTCCCAGGGCTGCACGCCCTTGGTCGGGTTGGCCTTCACCCAGGCCTTGGCGCGCGTCACGACATCGGCGACCGGCGCAAGTTCCTGCACGACGCCAAAGCCCAGCGCCTCCTGCGGGCTCATGTTCTTGCCCTGCAGCAGATACATCAGTGCCGGCTGCACGCCCATCAGGCGCGGCAGGCGCTGCGTACCGCCGGCGCCAGGAAACAGCCCAACCAGCACTTCCGGCAGGCCGAGCACGATCTTGGGGTTGTCCGCCACGACGCGGTAATGGCAGGCGAGCATGAACTCGAGCCCGCCGCCCAGCGCCAGGCCGTTGACAGCGGCAGCGACAGGCTTGCCGCAGGTCTCAAGGTCCCGCAGCAGCCGGTTGAGGCCGAACACGGCATCGAACAGCTTGGCCATCTTGGATTTGCCGTCATCGACTACAGGAGCGTTGGTGCCGAACAGCGCGCCCATGCCCTTCAAGTCTGCGCCGGCCATGAAGCCGGAGGGCTTGCCGCTGGTCAGCACGGCGCCCTTCACGGCGTCGTCGGTCTTGAGCCGCACGATGGCGGCGGCGAGGTCCCGGCTCACTTCGGGCGTGATGACGTTCATCGAAAGGCCGGGAACGTCGATGGTGAGAGTCAGGATGCCATCGGCATCAAGCTCGGAACGGATTGCGGTATCGGTCATGGTCTGGGTCTCCCCTGCAATGTCTCTGGTCGCCACCCCCGCAGTAGCGGAGGTGGCGGTGGTGATGGCGCTATGGCCTCAGATGCGCTCGATCAGCGTAGCGGTGCCCATGCCGGCGCCGACGCACAGCGAAACCAGCGCGGTCTGCTTGCCGGTGCGCTCCAGTTCATCGAGCACCGTACCCAGGATCATGCCGCCGGTGGCGCCGAGCGGATGGCCCATGGCGATGGCGCCGCCGTTCACATTGATCTTGTCGTGCGGGATGTTGAGCGCCTGCATGTAGCGCAGCACCACCGAGGCAAACGCCTCGTTGAGCTCGAACAGATCGACATCGGCCACGCTCATGCCAAGCCGCTTGAGCAGCTTCTCGCTGACAAGGCTGGGGCCGGTGAGCATGATGGTCGGCTCGGAGCCGATGGATGCCATGCCGCGGATGCGGGCACGCGGCTTCAGGCCATACTTCTCGCCGATCTCCTTGTTGCCGATCAGCACGGCGGAGGCGCCATCGACGATGCCGGACGAGTTGCCGCCATGGTGAACGTGCGAAATCCGCTCGATCTCGGGATACTTCATCAGCGCAATGGCATCGAAGCCGGGCATGCCTTCGCCCATGCTTTCAAATGCCGGGGCCAGCGCGCCGAGCGACTGCATGTCGGTCTGCGGGCGCATGTGCTCGTCATGCGCCAGAACCACTTCACCGATCACGTCGCGCACCGGCACGATGCTGTTCTTGAAGCGGCCTTCGCTCCAGGCCTGCGCCGCGCGCTTCTGGCTCTCCATGGCATAGGCATCCACATCAGCGCGGCTGAAGCCATATTTGGTGGCGATGAGATCGGCACCAATGCCCTGCGGGGCGAAATAGGTCTTGTAGGCCACTGCCGGGTCCATCGCCCAGGCACCGCCATCAGCGCCCATCGGCACGCGGCTCATGCTCTCCACACCGCCGCCGATGGCGAACATCGCCTCGCCGGAAATCACCTTGGCAGCGGCCATGTTGCAGGCTTCCAGCGCCGAGGCGCAGAAGCGGTTGATCTGCACACCCGCGGTCGTCTCGGCATAATCGGCGTTGAGCACGGCAACGCGCGCTATGTCGCTGCCCTGCTCGCCCACCGGCGCCACGCAGCCGAGCACCACATCGTCCACATCGGCGGTGTCGATGCCGTTGCGGTCCCGAATGGCCTGCAGCATCTGCGTTGCTAGCTGGATCGGGGTGATCTCGTGCAGCTTGCCGTCCTTGCGGCCCTTGCCGCGCGGGGTGCGGACGGCATCATAGATATAGGCTTCAGCCATTTGGTCTCTCCCAAAGTTATCTGTTTGAATTCACATCACGATCGAAAATCAGAAGGCCTCCGCCGGCAGCGCCATCAGCGCCTCGCTGCCCGCTTCCAGCCGTGCCCGCAGCGACGCCGTATCGGGCATGAAACGCTCGGCAAAATAGCGCGCCGTCACCAGCTTGGCCGTGTAGAACTCGGTGTCCGCCGCGCCGCCGTCCAGCGCGTCCTGCGCCGCCTTGGCCATCAGCAGCCACATATGGCCCAGCGCCACAATGCCCATCAGGTGCATATAGGCCGTCGCGCCGGCGCCGGCATTGTCCGGCTTGGCCATGGCGTTCTGCATCAGCCACATCGTGGCGGCCTGCAAATCCGCAAAACCACGCTGGAGAGCGCTGGCCATCGGCGCCAGCCGCGTGTCAGGGGCAGCATCCGCCAGCGCTTCGCCAACCAGTGCCAGATAGGCCCGCAGCCCGCGCCCGCCGTTCATCGCCAGCTTGCGGCCCACCAGGTCCATCGCCTGGATGCCATTGGTGCCCTCATAGATCTGGGCGATCCGCGCATCGCGCACGAACTGCTCCATGCCCCATTCGCGGATATAGCCATGGCCGCCGTAAACCTGCTGCGAGGCGGTGGCGACATCATAGCCCTTGTCGGTGCAATAACCCTTGATGACCGGGGTGAGCAGCGAGATCAGGTCGTCCGCTAGCTGCCGCTCTTCCGGGGTGGCGGCCTTGTGGGAAAGGTCCACCTGCAGCGCGCCCCACAGGATCAGCGCCCGCGCGCCCTCGTTGAAGGCGCGGCCATCCATCAGCATCCGCCGCACATCGGCATGGACGATGATCGGGTCGGCCTTGGCCTCCGGGTTGGCCGGCCCGGTCAGCGCCCGGCCCTGGATCCGGTCCCGCGCATAGGTCACGGCGTTCTGGTAGGCGACTTCGCCCTGCGCCAGCCCCTGCACACCCACGCCAAGCCGCGCCGCGTTCATCATGATGAACATCGCCCGCAGGCCCTTGTTCTCCTCGCCGAGCATATAGCCCGTGGCGCCATCGTAATTCATCACGCAGGTGGCGTTGGCGTGGATGCCCATCTTGTGCTCGATCGAGCCGCACTTCACGGCATTGCGCGCACCCAGCGAGCCATCGGCATTGATGAGGAACTTGGGCACGATGAACAGCGATATGCCCTTCACATTGTCCGGGGCGCCGGTCGTCTTGGCCAGCACAAGGTGGATGATGTTGTCCGAAAGGTCATGCTCGCCGGCCGAGATGAAGATCTTGGTGCCGCTCACCTTGTAGCTGCCATCCGCCTGCGGTTCTGCACGCGTACGGATGAGGCCAAGGTCGGTGCCGCAATGCGNNCGGTCAGGTTCATGGTGCCAGTCCAGCGGCCAGCCACCATGTTCGGGAGGAACGCCTTTTTCTGCTCGGTGCTGCCCACGGCCTCGATAGCAGCCTGCGCGCCGTCGTTCAGCCCCGGATACATCGAGAAGGCCATGTTGGCGCTGGAGAGATACTCCTGCATTGCGGTGCCCACCACATAGGGCAGCCCTTGGCCGCCATATTCGGTGCTGGCCATCAGCGTACCCCAGCCGGCCTCGCAAAACTGGTCATAGGCGGCCTTGAAGCCGGCAGGCGCACTGACCGAGCCATCGTCATGGCGGGTGCAACCCTCGATATCACCGGGCAGGTTCAGCGGTGCCAGCACCTGCTCGCAAAACTTGCCGCCCTCCTCCAGGATCGCGCGGACCACATCGGGAGTGGCTTCGCCAAAGCCCGGCAAATTGGAATATTTCTCAAGCCCGACAATGGCATCGAGGACAAACTGGCTGTCCTTCACCGGAGCGCGATAGGCGGGCATGCAATTATCCTAACTATTGGCAGCTTTGGGGACGATGTTTTCCACAAGCTCGCAAAAACTCTGCAGTTCCTCGATGGTCGCATCGATATCGGCGCGCTGTTCTTCAAGCGCGGCGATGCGTGTGCGGCACTTGTCCACCGTCACGCGGCGCTGCTGGGTGCGGCCATCGCCAAGATCGTAAAGGTCGATCATCTCGCGGATCTCGGCAAGGCTGAAGCCGACATTCTTGGCGCGCAGGATCCACGCCAGCCTGGCGCGGTCACGGCGCGAATAGACACGGTTCTGGCCCTGTCGTTCGGGAGCGATCAGGCCCTGATCTTCATAAAAGCGAATGGCGCGGGGCGTGACATTGAAGACCTGCGCCAGTTCCGTGATCGTGAAGCTCGCAGCACCCTCGGACAGTGCCGGAACATCGACGATCGAAAAGGCATGGGCAGCTTCAGACATTGAGGTGGTTCCTAGTTGACGTTAACGTAAGCGTCAAGCTTACGACTATGTTGCCGCAAGGCTCGACATGGCATCGTTCTGATGGCGAAAAACGCCGGGCGCCTGCTGCTCCGCCAGCGCCACTGCTGCTGCTGCCACCCGATCCGCACCTATCGAACCATAGCGCGAAAGGCCGCCGACGAGCATTGGCGAAATCAAGGGGGTGAGCCATTGGAAAAAGGCTTCCAGCGGCCGCCGCTCGCTGCGCGGCCCGATGATGAGGCCGGGCTGGAGCAGATCGAGCCGGGCGAAACCGAGCGCCGCCAGCCCATGCTCCACCTCCCCCTTCACCCGTGAATAAAACACACCCGACCCCGCATCCGCCCCGACCGCCGTCACCACGATGAAATGCGCCACCCCAGCCGCTTTCGCCGCGGCCGCAAAAGCCAGCACGGCATCATGATCGACGGCGCGGAACGCCGCCTGGCTTCCCGCTGCCGCAATGGTGGTGCCCAGCGCACAAATCGCCACCTCGGCAGCAGGAAGCTCCGGCAGCCGGGCAAAATCCGCGACAATCTCAACGAGGCCCGCGCCGGAATTGCCGGTAGCGCGGCGACCGATGGTGACGACGGGTTTGCCGGCCGCCAGCAGCAGCACCAACACCCGCGATCCGACCAGTCCCGTTGCGCCCGCCAGCAATATCGTCAAATCGCGTCTCCCCCCGGATCGTCGTGCGCGCATGTTCACGCATCGCCGCGCAACAGCAAGCCGCTCAGGGCGTTACCCAGAGTGCCTCAACCCCATTGAAGCTCGGCGTGATGTTGCGCGCCACCGGCCGCCCGGCGAGCGCCAGCCGGGGAAAACGCGCCAGCAACCGCTCCAGCGCGATTTCCGCCTCGGCCTTGGCCAGCGGCGCGCCAAGGCAGAAATGCAGCCCGCCACCAAAGGCGAAATGCGTCTTGTCGGCCCGCTCGATATCAAAGCGCAGCGGGTCGGCATGCAGCGCCGGGTCAAGGCCGCCAGCCATCAGCAGCGCATCGACGGAACCACCCGCCGGCACCTCCACGCCATCAATACGCATCGGGCAAAGCGGCGTGCGCACCGTGTCCGTCACGGGAGGATCGAGGCGCAGCGTCTCCTCCACCGCCGCCGGCATGAGCGCCGGGCGGGCCCGCAGCTTTGCCAGCTGGTCCGGATTGCGCAGCAGCGCCAGCACGGCATTGCCGATCAGGTCCGTGGTTGTCAGGTTGCCGGCAATCAGCAGCAGGTTGCACATCACCACGATCTCGCGGGTCGTCATCCTGTCACCATCGGTTTCCGCCGCGATCATGGCGCTTATCAGGTCGTCGCGCGGGGCGGCCCGGCGCTCGGCGATCACGCGGCTGAAATACGCCTCCAGCCCCTGCCGGTTGGCCTCCAGCAGGGCGATAGTCTCGGGGGATTTCACCGGGCTGAACGCCTGTGCCGAGCCTTGCGACCAACGCCGGAAATCCGCCCGATCCGCCGTGTCGACACCCAGGATCTCGGCAATGACGATAATCGGAAGCGGCGAGCAATAGTCCGCAATGAGATCGAATTCGCCGCGCCCGGCCAGCGCATCGAGCAGCGCATCGGCAATGGCAGCGATATGCGGGCGCAGGCTGTCTATCGAGCGGGCGTTGAAGGCCTTGCTCACCAGGCCGCGCAGCCGCCTGTGGTCCGGATCATCAAGAAACAGGATCGACTTGTCCGGCGAGGCTGCGACATCGGGTAGCATCACTGCCGAGAAGCTGCCGGGCGCGGACTTGGACGGATCGACTGAAAGGCTGCGGTCCTTGAGCAGCGCGGCGATATCAACCGCGCGGGTGAGCACCAAGCGGTTCAGCACCTTGTCCTCATGCACCGGCTCGGCCGCGCGGAGGGCATCGAACCGCTCATGCGGCCGCTCGCGGAACACCGCATCGAACACCGTCAGTTCCAGCCCGGTCGGCACGCTCTGGTCCATGGCGCTTCCCCCAAGCCCGCCATTATCCACCCGCAGCCGCGCGCGGCGCACTGGCACTTCAACCAGCGGCAATCCTTGAAAGACCATGGGCATCGACCCGCCGGTAGAAGCACGAGCGCTCGCCGGTGTGGCAGGCCGGACCAGCCGGCTCCACCTTCAGCCAAAGCGCGTCCTGGTCACAATCAATGCGCATCTCCACCACCCGCTGGGTGTGGCCCGAGGTCGCCCCCTTGTGCCAGAGCTCGGCCCGTGAACGGCTCCAATAATGCGCCTCGCCGGTGGCCAAAGTCGCGGCCAGCGCCTCGGCATTCATGTGCGCCACCATCAGCAACTCCCCGCTGGCGGCATCACTCACCACGGCGGTGACAAGGCCGTTGGCATCCCATTTCGGGTCGAGTTCCAGCCCGGTATCGCGCGCATCACTCATCAGCCGGTCCCATTATGACGTTTCAGTTGCGGTTTCGGGGGCGACAACGCCCTTGCGATTTCCTATATGCCCCGCAGTTGCGCCGCTGACGAGGCTCCTTCCTGATGGATAATATGCTGACCACAGACCCGTGGGAGGACGATCACCTTCACGAGGAGTGCGGCGTGTTCGGCGTCTATGGCGCCGATGGCGCTGCCGCCGTTGCCGCGCTTGGGCTGCATGCGCTCCAGCATCGCGGCCAGGAAGCCGCCGGCATCACCACCTTCGATGGCAAGGAATTCCACACCCATCGCGCCATGGGCCATGTGGCCGGCAATTTCGATTCAGACGAAGTCATCCGCAAGCTCAAGGGTGACATCGCAATCGGCCACAATCGCTACAGCACCACCGGCGAGACGGCGCTGCGCAATGTCCAGCCGCTGTTCGCCGAGCTGTCCTCCGGCGGCTTTGCCGTGGCGCATAACGGCAATATTTCCAATGCGATGACACTGCGGCGCGATCTCGTCCGCCGCGGCTCGATCTTCCAGTCGACCTCCGATACCGAGGTCATCATCCACCTCGTCGCCACCTCGGCCTATCGCACCCTGCTCGATCGCTTTATCGATGCGCTCAAGCGCGTCGAGGGCGCCTACAGCCTGATCTGCCTGACGCCCGAGGGCATGCTGGCCTGCCGCGATCCGCTCGGCGTGCGCCCGCTGGTGCTCGGCCGGCTGGGGGACAGCTACATCCTCGCCTCCGAGACCGTCGCACTCGATGTGGTTGGCGCCACCTTCCTGCGCGCTGTCGAGCCGGGCGAGCTCATCATCATCAGCCCACGCGGCCTGCGCAGCATCCGGCCCTTCGCCGAGCAGCGACCGCGCCCCTGCATCTTCGAGCACGTCTATTTCTCCCGGCCCGATTCGATCGTCGATGGCTCCAGCGTCTATCATGTCCGCAAGGCCATCGGCGCTGAACTGGCACGTGAAAGCCCGGTGGATGCTGACATGGTCGTGCCGGTGCCGGACAGCGGCACCCCCGCCGCCATCGGTTATGCCCAGGAGTCCGGCCTGCCGTTCGAACTCGGCATCATCCGCTCGCACTATGTCGGCCGCACCTTCATCCAGCCGGGGGACCAGATCCGCAACCTCGGCGTCAAGCTCAAGCACAACGCCAACCGCGCCATGATCACCGGCAAGCGCATCGTGCTGATCGATGATTCGATCGTGCGCGGCACCACCTCCGTCAAGATCGTGCAGATGCTGCGCGAAGCCGGCGCCGAGGAGGTGCACATGCGCATCGCCAGCCCGCCGACCCGCCACAGCTGCTATTACGGCGTTGACACGCCCGAGCGCTCCAAGCTGCTGGCGGCGCAGATGGATGTCGAGCGGATGCGCGACTACATCAAGGTGGACAGCCTCGCCTTCCTCAGCACCGATGGCCTTTATCGCGCGCTGGGCGAGGACGCCCGCCACGATGACGCCCCACAATATTGCGACGCCTGCTTCACCGGCGATTACCCGACCCGCCTCACCGACCAGGAAGAAGTCGAGATCCCCGATCAGCTCAGCCTGCTCGCCGAGCGCGTGATCTGACCGCGTTGCCCCTCCCCGCAAGGGAGGGGCAGGAGGCGCCGGATCGCGGCGTTGCCAGAAAATGCCCACCCCCGACCTCGCCCTTGCCGAAGGGCGGGGAGAAGGAAGACCGATGACTGAAGCCTCGAAGCCCATCGCCCTTGTCACCGGTGCCAGCCGCGGCATCGGCGCCGCCGCAGCCATTGCGCTGGCTGCCACCCACCATGTCATCCTCACCGCCCGCAAGGAGGCGGACCTTGCCGCCGTGGAGGGCAAGATCCATGGCCGCGGCGGCACCGCCACCATTGCCCCGTTCGACCTGACAGACAATGACGCCATCGATCGCCTCGCCGCGGCCATCGGCGCGCGCTGGGGCCGGCTCGATACGCTAGTCCTCAACGCCGGCATGCTGCCCAGCCTCACGCCCGTGCCGCATATCGACCCGAAGGACTGGGACAAGACCCTCGCCCTCAACCTCACTGCCAACTGGCGGCTGATCCGCGCCTTTGACCCATGGCTGCGGCAGAGCGCTGCTGCCGATGTCATCGCCGTCACCTCGTCGCTGGGCAGCAAGCCCAAGCCTTATTGGGGCGTCTATGCCGCCAGCAAGGCCGCGCTGGAGAGCCTCATCGCCATCTATGGCCTTGAAGTCGGCAACATCACCGCCATCCGCACGCACATCGTCGATCCCGGCGCCACGCGTACCGCCATGCGTGCCCGCGCCTATCCGGGGGAGAACCCCAGCGATGTGAAGCCGCCGGAAGATGCCGCCGCCAAGATCATCGCCGCGCTGGCCCGCTAGCGCGCCGCTTCCCGCGGCGCACACATCACGGCATACTCAGCCCCAATGTCCCCCATCGGATGCCCAGCATGAGCGAAGCCCCGGCGACTGAAGCTGCCAAGCGCCGCCGCCGCTGGCTGACCTTCGGCGAGATCGCCACTGTCCTGGCGCTCGGGCTTTCCGCCGCCAGCTTCTGGGATTCGCACCAGGACCGCGTGGAAACCCGTGCCGCCAAGCAGGCACCGGCCGCCACCGCGCCGCTGGTGCTCACCGCAACGGTGGAGGACGAGGGCAACGAACTGCGCCTCGCTGCCAGCGGCGAAGATCGCGTCATCCAGACCCAGACGATGGTATTCCCTTCGGCGCTCGGCGTCGGCAACACCGAGATCGTCGGCAATCCACGCATCGAGGCGGGCTGGTTCGCCGGCGGGCTTCGTAGTGCGCTCGGCGATGCCCGCAAGCCGGGCCGCCTGCCCATCGGCATCATCAGCAGCTACACGGACAATGGCGTCCTGCGGCAGGATATCGCCATATACGATATCGGCCATGGCTGGCGCTCCCGCTTCCTGCAGAGCGACGCACCGAAGCTGGAGGGCATCACACTGGTCAATCGCCTGTCGAGCAAGGCCGATGCCAAGGCGCTGCTAAAGCGGCTGGATACGCGATGGAGCAAGAGCCACCCCGCTGGCTGAGCCGCAATTGCGGACCGGCAACCGCCGCACTCTTCCCTCAGATCAGCCGAGCCGGGCTGCCACCATCGCCGGCAGGCCCCAATAATCCGGGTAGCCGACGCCTATCGCGACGCCGATAGCGATTCCGACGATGATCGGACCAAGAAACGGGATTTTCATGCCATCGTCGCGGCGATACCACCATCGCCAAAAGGCGTTGCGCAGATGCCAGAACCTTGGCATCCGCGCCTTTACGCTGCCTTGGCGCGGCGCATCTTTTCCAGCTTCTTCAGCAGCATGTCGCGCTTGAGCTTGGAGAGATGGTCGATGAACAGCACGCCATTGAGATGGTCCATCTCGTGCTGGAGGCAAGTGGCGAGCAGGCCGTCGATCTCCTCGTCGTGCGGCTTGCCATTCTCGTCGAGCCAGGTGGCGCGGATGCGCGCCGGCCGGTCGACATCGCCATAAAGCTCGGGAACCGAAAGGCAGCCCTCGTTATAGACGGCGAATTCCTCGGATTCCCATGTGATCTCAGGGTTGATGAACACCCGCGGCTCGCGGACATACACGATGTCCTTGGGGTCCGTATCCTCGGTCACTTCGCCTTCCGGCCGCTGCAGGTCGATCACCAGCAGCCGCTCGGCGACGCCAACCTGGATGGCGGCAAGGCCGATGCCCGGTGCATCATACATCGTCTCGAACATGTCGGCGATGAGCTGGCGATGCGCGTCCGTCACCTCGGCCACGGGCTTGGAGATTTCGCGGAGACGCGCGTCGGGAGTTTCAATGATGTCGAGAATTGCCATGGATGTCAGCTAGGGATTGCCTGCCCGAAGGTCAAGAAAGGCGGCCAAAACTAGCCGCCCTCATTCGACCAGCCGGCGGGCTCGCAGCGCCAGCGCCAGCGTGCCTTCGTCAAGGTAATCCAGCTCCCCGCCCACCGGCAGGCCATGCGCCAGCTGCATCACCCGCGCCCCGGTGCCGGCCAGCCGCTCGGCGACATAATGCATGGTCGTCTGGCCCTCGAGCGTGGCGTTCATCGCCAGCACCACCTCCTCGATGCCGTCCGCCGTCACCCGCGCCACCAGCGATTCAATCGAAAGGTCCTCCGGACGCACGCCCTCCAGCGCCGAGAGCCGACCGCCGAGCACATGGAAGCGCCCGGCAAACAGTCGCGCCCGGTCCAGCGCCCAAAGGTCTGCCACTTCCTCCACCACGCACAGGCTGGTGGCATCGCGGCGCGGGTCCGTGCACACGCCGCACGGGTCCCGCGTGTCGACATTGCCGCACACGCCGCACGTCACCAGCCTGCGCTCCACGGCCTGCAGCGCCGCCACCAGCGGCGCCAGCGCCGTCTCGCGCCGCTTGATGAGGTGCAGCACCGCCCGCCGCGCAGAGCGTGGCCCCAGCCCGGGGAGCCGGGCGAGCGCCTGTGTGAGTGCGTCTATCTCAGGTGAAGCCATGGTAAAGCTATGCTCCCGGCAGCAAATCTCGGCAACTCCCGCCTTCCCGCCCTCGCCCCCATGCGCTAGAGCGTCGCGGGACTCGAACAACAGGGAACGACCAGCCATGACCGCCATCGGACAGGACAGCCTGAACACCCGCCGCACCCTGACCGTGGGCGGCAAGCCCTATGCCTATTACAGCCTTGAAGCAGCAGCGGCTTCGCTCGGCGATATTTCCCGCCTGCCCTATTCCATGAAGGTGCTGTTCGAGAACCTGCTGCGCTTCGAGGATGGCTCGACCGTGACGATCAACGACCTCAAGGCGATGGTCGCCTGGGGCGAGACCCGCAAGTCCGATCATGAGATCAACTATCGCCCGGCACGCGTGCTGATGCAGGATTTCACCGGCGTGCCTTGCGTTGTCGATCTTGCCGCTATGCGCGATGCCATGACGATGCTGGGTGGTGACCCGCAGAAGATCAACCCGCTGGTGCCTGTCGATCTGGTCATCGATCACTCGGTGATGGTCGATGAGTTCGGCACCCCCGTAGCCTATGGCAACAACATGGAGCTGGAATATGAGCGCAACATCGAGCGCTACGAGTTCCTGCGCTGGGGCTCCTCGGCGCTCAAGGGCTTCCGCGTCGTGCCGCCGGGCACC
>DIUN01000020.1:19508-34317 GCA_002423025.1 Sphingomonadales bacterium UBA6157
GGCACGGACAGCCACACCACCATGATCAACGGCCTGGGCGTGCTCGGCTGGGGCGTCGGCGGCATCGAGGCAGAAGCGGCCATGCTCGGCCAGCCGGTCTCCATGCTGATCCCGGAAGTTGTCGGCTTCAAGCTGTTCGGCAACCTGTCGGAAGGCATCACCGCCACCGATCTGGTTCTCACCGTCACCCAGATGCTGCGCGCCAAGGGCGTTGTCGGCCGCTTTGTCGAGTTCTACGGCCCCGGCCTTGATGCGCTGACGCTGGCAGACCGTGCCACCATCGCAAACATGGCGCCGGAATATGGCGCCACCTGCGGCTTCTTCCCCATCGATACTGCCACCATCGATTACATGCGCCTCTCCGGCCGTGATGAAGAGCGGCTGGCGCTGGTGGAAGCCTATTGCCGCGCCCAGGGCCTGTGGCGCGATGCCACCACGCCGGATCCGGTGTTCACCGATGCACTGGAGCTGGACCTCGGCAGCGTCATGCCCAGCCTCGCCGGCCCACGCCGCCCGCAGGACAAGGTGCTGCTCTCCAACGCCAAGGCCGCTTTCGAATCCGAACTTTCCGGCGGCTACAAGCAGGCCGACGCCATGCAGAAGCGCGTGCCGGTGGAAGGCGCCAATTTCGATATCGGCCATGGCGATGTCGTGATTGCCGCCATCACCAGCTGCACCAACACCTCGAACCCGAACGTGCTCGTCGCTGCCGGCCTCGTTGCCCGCAAGGCCCATGCGCTCGGCCTCAAGACCAAGCCCTGGGTCAAGACCAGCCTTGCGCCGGGCTCCAAGGTCGTCACCGATTATTTCGCCAAGTCCGGCCTGCAGACCGACCTTGATGCCCTCGGCTTCAACCTTGTCGGCTATGGCTGCACCACCTGCATCGGCAACTCCGGGCCGCTGGCCGAGCCGATCAGCAAGGCGATCAACGGCAATGACATCGTTGCCGCCTCGGTGCTCTCCGGCAACCGCAACTTCGAGGGCCGCGTCTCCCCGGATGTGCGCGCCAACTATCTTGCCTCGCCGCCGCTGGTCGTCGCCTATGCGCTCGCGGGCACCATGCGCAAGGACCTGACCAGCGAAGCCATCGGTGAAGGCGCCAATGGCCAGCCGGTGTTCCTCAAGGACATCTGGCCGACCAACCAGGAAGTCGCCGCCATGGTGCTATCCTCGGTGACGGCAGACATGTTCCGCGCCCGCTATGACAATGTATTCGATGGTGACGAGCATTGGCAGGCGATCAAGGTGGAAGGCGGCGCCACCTACAAGTGGAACCCGGCCTCCACCTATGTGCAGAACCCGCCCTATTTCGAGGGCATGACGATGACGCCCAAGCCCACCGAGGACATCAAGGGCGCTCGCCCGCTGGCGATCTTTGCCGACAGCATCACCACCGACCACATCTCGCCCGCCGGCTCGATCAAGGAAGCCTCGCCCGCCGGCAGCTACCTCAACGAGCGCCAGGTCAGCCGCAACGAGTTCAACTCCTACGGCGCGCGTCGCGGCAACCATGAAGTGATGATGCGCGGCACTTTCGCCAACATCCGCATCCGCAACGAGATGGTACCGGGCGTGGAAGGCGGCTTCACCAAGCACATTCCTTCGGGCCAGCAGCTCGCCATTTTCGATGCGGCGGAAAAGTACAAGGCCGAGGGCACGCCGCTCGTGGTCGTCGCCGGCAAGGAATATGGCACCGGCTCGTCGCGTGATTGGGCGGCCAAGGGCACGACGCTGCTCGGCGTCCGCGCCGTGATTGCAGAGAGCTTTGAGCGCATCCACCGCTCCAATCTCGTCGGCATGGGCGTGCTGCCGCTGCAGTTCGCCGAAGGTACGGACCGCAAGACGGCCGGCCTCGATGGCACCGAAGTGTTCGACATCACCGGCGTCGCCAGCCTCAAGCCGCGCCAGATGGTGACGGTGAACTTCACCCGCGCCGACGGCACCACCGGCTGCTTCGAGACGCTGTGCCGGATCGATACCGAGCAGGAGCTGGAGTATTTCTACGCTGGCGGCATCCTGCCCTACGTGCTGCGCAAGCTGGCCGCATAACGCTCTTCCGGCGGGTGCCCCAGGGCGCCCGCCGGACCGGCCTCAGGCCCGCTCGAAAAGCGAGGCCTTTGGCTTGCCCCAATCGACAATCCGCCAGCCGCGCGCCTGCGCCATGTCCCGCAGCGCCGGGGACGGATTGGCCGCAACAGCCTCGCCGCCGCTGGCCAGCGCCAGCTCGAACACCGGCAGGTCCGACACATGGTCGGAATAAAACCGCAGCCGCGCATCGAGTGCACCATGGCCCGCGAGCCACGCCGCCAAATGGCCGCGCTTGGCCTTGCCGTAGCAATTCTCGCCGCCGAGGCGCCAATCGAGCGTATCCCCCAGCCAGCGTGAGGGCGTGGCGACCACCGCCGCCATCCCCAGCCTGGCGCCGATGGCCTCGGCATAATAGGCGTTGGACGCCGTGGCGAGCAGCAGCGTGCGGCCCTCGGCTCGGTCCGCCGCGATCTGCGCCAGCGCGCCTTCAAACAGGTTTTCGGCCACCACGCGCTCGGCATAGGCCTGCGCCGCGGCCGCCACCCTGGCGCGGGGCAGCCGCCGGCCCATCAGCACAAGGTGGCACAGCGCCTTCAGCTGCCCGCGGCTGACCAGCCGTGCGGCGTGGCCCAGCACCAGCAGCAGCAGCAGCGGCAGCAGCACCACGCGCCACGGCGCCTCGCGCTTCACCCAGAACGCCAGCCAGTGCGCCCAGGTGCCACTGCGCGTGATGGTGCGGTCCATGTCATAGATGCTGATCGCCATCGCCGCCCTCTAGGCCATGGCCCCCTGTATTGCGACGGGTTTTGCGTTGCCGCTTTGCCCCTTGCCCCCGGCGTCGCAATCCCCCACGGTTTCCGCATGGGCATCGCCAGCTTTGAAGAGACCGCTGCCAGTGGCGAGGCCCGCCGCCTCGCCCTGCGTGGCCGGCTGACCATCGCCCATATCGCCGAAGTCGCCGGGCCGCTGCGCGCCGTGCCGCCCGCCGGCAAGACGCTGGTGATCGACCTTGCCGCAGCCGAGCATATCGACACCGCCGGCGCCTGGCTGGTCCACCGCGTGCGGCAGGATTGGGAGGCCGCCGGCAGCACTGTCAGCATCGAGAACGCCAGCCCCGATGCGCAGCGGCTGCTCGATCATGTCGCCGCCAATGACCAGCCGATGGCGACCCGCCCGCCGCGCGGCAATGTCCTCATCGACAGGCTGGCCCGCATCGGCAAGGCGATGGAGTCCGCCGCCCGGAATGTCGTGCTGTTCCTGTCCTTCCTCGGCCAGACGCTTATCGTGCTGGCGGAAACGGTCATCGGCCGCCGCCGCCTGCGCTGGCATGCCGTCGTCCACCAGTGCGAGGCGATCGGCGTCAATGCGCTCGGCATTGTCGGGTTGCTGCTGTTTCTCGTCGGCATCGTCATCGCGCAGCAGGGCGCCATCCAGCTCCGCCAGTTCGGCGCCGAGGTGTTCGTCGTCAATCTCATCGGCCGCTCCACGGCGCGCGAGCTGGGCATATTGCTCACCGCGATCATGGTTGCCGGCCGCTCCTCCTCGGCCTTCGCGGCGCAGATCGGCTCGATGAAGCTCAACCAGGAGATCGATGCCATGCGCATCATCGGCCTGTCGCCCATCGAGCTGCTGGTCATCCCCCGCATCCTCGCCATGGCGCTGATGCTGACGCTGCTCAGCCTGTTCGGCTCGTTCATGGCGCTGGTGGGTGGCGGCGTGCTGGTGTGGGTGTCTCTCGATATCCCGCCGATCAGCTATGTGCAGCGGCTCCAGGAGGTCATCCTGATGTCCGATTTCGTCATCGGCCTCGTCAAGGCGCCGGTGTTCGGCATCGTCATCGCCATGATGGGCTGTTTCCAGGGCATGCAGGTCAGCGGCAACGCCGAGTCGGTCGGCAAGCGCACCACCCAGGCTGTCGTCGAGTCGATTTTCCTCGTCATAGTGCTCGATGCCTTTTTCGCGGTGTTCTTCTCGGCACTTGGCTATAACTGATGGCCGTGAGCCTCTCCCCCACCCTCCCCGATGATGCCGATGCCATCATCCGCGTGCGCGGGCTCGTCACCGGCTTCGGCAGCCAGACGGTGCATGACCAGCTTGATCTCGATGTCCGCCGCGGCGAGATCATTGGCGTCGTCGGCGGCTCGGGCAGCGGCAAGTCCGTGCTGATGCGCGCCATCATCGGCCTGCAGCCGGTGCGCGAGGGCAGCATCGAGGTGCTCGGCACCGATGCGCTTCACCTCGGCCCGGCGGAGGCGAAAGACCTGCGCCGCCAATGGGGCGTGCTGTTCCAGGAGGGTGCGCTGTTCTCCTCGCTCACCGTCGCCGAGAACATCCAGGTGCCGATGCGCGAGTTCCTCCACCTGCCGCAAAGCCTCATGGACGAGCTTGCCGTCTTCAAGGTCACCATGGTCGGCCTGCCGGTGTCCGCCGGCGCCAAGTATCCGTCCGAGCTTTCCGGCGGCATGAAGAAGCGCGCCGGCCTCGCCCGCGCCCTGGCGCTCGATCCGCAGTTGCTGTTCCTCGATGAGCCGACTTCGGGGCTGGACCCGATTTCCGCCGCTGCCTTTGATGATCTCATCCGCGTGCTCCAGCAGACGCTCGGGCTCACCGTGTTCCTCATCACCCATGATCTCGATACGCTCCACGCCATCTGCGATCGTGTCGCGGTGATCGCGGACAAGCGCATCGTCGCCTGCGGAACCATCGAGGCCCTGCGCGCGTTCGATCATCCATGGGTGCAGGAGTATTTCTCCGGCCCCCGCGGCAGAGCCGCCGTCAATAGCGATGGCCGTGCAGCCACACACCCCAAGCTCAGCCAAGCGGAACCCGCCTGATGGAAACCCGCAGCAACTATGTCATCGTCGGGGCCGTGGTGGTCGCGCTGGTCATCGCGCTGTTCGGCGCCACCATCTGGCTCGCCCGCTTCAGCGGCGCGGATGACCAGCATTTCGATATCTTCTTCAAGCAGTCCATCACCGGCCTGGCCGTCGGCTCGCCTGTCGCCTTCAACGGCGTGCCTGTCGGCAAGGTGGAGGAGATCCGCTTGCTCCCTGCCACGCCGCAGTTCGTGCGCGTCCGCATCACCATCGGCGAGGATGTGCCGGTGCTGCAGGGCACCACCGCCGCGGTGGAGGGAGTCGGCTTCACCGGCGTCAGCCAGATCCAGCTGTCCGGCGCCACCCAGGGCGCGGCCCCCATCACCAAGCTTGGCCCCTATGGCGTGCCTGTCATCCCGCCGCGCACCGGCGCGCTCGGCCAGCTGCTGGCCAGCGCCCCTGAGCTGCTTAACAACGTCTCGCTGCTCACCGAGCGGCTCGCCGAGCTGCTCGATACCGAGAACCGTAAGAGCATCGCCGGCATCCTCAAGAACGTCGATACCACCAGCGCCGCCATCGCCAACCGCGCGCCGGAAATCGCCGAAACCATTGCCGAAGCCCGCAAGACGCTGGCCGCCGCCACCCTCACCCTCCAGCGCGTCGAGAGCCTCGCCACCAGCACCGAGGCGATGCTCAACGCCGATGGTAGGCCGATCGTCGCGGATCTGCGGCAGACGCTGAAGGCGGTGGAAACCAGCCTCGCCCGCTTCGACAAGCTGGCCGATACCGCCCAGCCCGGCCTGGAAACGCTCAACCGCGAAACCCTGCCGGAAGCCGGCCTGCTGCTGCGCGAGCTGCGCGACGTCACCGCCAATCTCGGCGCCCTCGCCAGCAAGCTGGATGAAGACCCGGCCGGCGCGCTCGTCGGCGGCCGCAAGCTGCCGGAATATTCGCCCTCCGATGCCGGAAAGGCCAATTGATGATCCGCCCTGCGCTGCTCTCCGTTATCGCTCTCGCCCTCGCCGCCTGTGGCCCGCTAGTCCAGATCGGCGGCAACACGCCCGCGCCGGATTCGCTGCTCACCCTGCGCGCCACTGCCGAGCCGCGCCCCTATGCCGGCCCGGCCAGCGCCGGCACGGCCCTGGCTGTCACCCTGCCGCTGGTGCCCGGCACGCTGCAGACGCTGCGCCTGCCCGTCACCACCAGCGATACCGAAGTGCTCTACCTTGCCAAGGCCAGCTGGGCCGAGCAGCCGAACCGCCAGTTCCAGCGCCTGCTCGCCGATACGCTGGCCAGCGCCGGCCTCGCCGTGGTGGACAGCCGCCAATCCACCGCCGCGCCGGCCCGCAGCCTCACCGGCACGCTGCGCGAGTTCGGCCTGGATGTCCGCAACCCCGGCGCCCCGGTGGTGCGCGTGCGCTATGATGCGCAGATCGCCGCCCCGGGGGACCGCACCGCCCCGCTGCTGCTCCGCCGCTTCGATGCCAGCGAGCCGGTGCCGAACCAGACCCCAACCGCCGTCGCCGCCGCGCTCAACCGCGCCGCCAACCGGCTGGCGGCAGACGTGGCGCTCTGGGCCGCCAACTAGGCCTTGGTGCGCGGCGTAAGGGCGTAAAACAGCAGCGCCGCCACGCCGAGGCCCGCCAGCGTTGCCAGCATGTCGTGACCATCAAAAACGAAGCGCTGGCTCGTCCTCTGCACCAGTTCCCAGCCGAACAGCCCAACACCGCTGATCGCCGCGCACACCAGAAACCCCCGCCGCGCCGAAGCGAAGCCGGCGTCCCGCCGCCTGTCAGCCCAGACGCTCAGCGGCACAAACGCGATCGCAATCGCCGCCGCAAAATTCGGCGTGACACCGACGAGATAGTCACCAACGGGATCAAGCTGCAACCGCTGGTCCCGAACCCAGTGCACGAACGAAAGCAGCGCCAAGGCGGCGATTCCGGCAAGGCCGTAACGCATTGATGGTTGCATGGGCTGCCTCCCTGAACGCCGTTTTTTGCACGTTACCGGGAATGCCCGCAATAAACGAAACGAAGGCAGATGAAGCCTATCGGCAGAAAGTGACACGAAGCAGGGCATCTGGCCCGGAATGACGATTCAGCTGGTATGAAGCCGCATCCGGAATGAGCGCTTCCGTGCGCACTGACGGCATAGCTGCCATTAGCCAGCACCGCGAGAGAACGATGGCTTCCGACCCAGTTCAAGCCGTTCCCCGATCGGTGCGTAAACTGCAGCTTTTGCCGAAACGACCATTCGTCCGTGGTTGAGCAGCTTCGCCGCTACGCGCCCCCATTTCAGGCGCGCCAGGCAACATACAGATTTCCCGAAGCGTTCGTGGTGAGCTGGAGCTCGGATCCAAACGCTAGTATGGCCACAAGCGCCAGACATACTTCGGACAGCTGGAGCAAGGAATGAGTATCAAGCCGCGCGACTTCTGGTACTTTGGCTCGCTTGACATTGCCTCTTAGCTGCAGGGCGGTCACAATGTTGGGTGGGTTGACCCAAGAATCTTAAAAATCTTGGCGCTAAGTTCAAGGCATTCGTCCCAACCAGTGGTATAATTCGTCGGGGTGAGACAAAGTGTGACGACGATCACGAGGCCTTCGTCCATCGCTCTCCTTATTTCTCCAAATAGAATAGCGATGAACTCATCCGAAAACATCGGGAGCCATTTCGCATCCTCTGATGAGGAGTTTTCTAACTCAAAAAAGAAATAATCGAGATCAATATTGACGATCCACGGCGCTGATTCTTTTCGAAGCCAATAGAGAAGGTTTGACGGAACTTCGTCTCCGCGCGAGCGAAATGTCCTAGGATGGTCGGGAGCGTCACCGTCGCAGTGATCAATGCTCCTTACTACACTGACCTGCTTCCCAAACTTTGCAAGATAAATTGATAAATAATTGTCCCATCGAAACAGCAGGCTATTGCTGCCTGACAATGCAACGGTGGCGTTGAGATAGTTTTCTACGGATAGCCTTCGCAGATCAGGCATTTCATTCAAATGTGCGTCAAGATTGGCGCTGAGGCAATCTGTATGACGGTCGATGTGCAAGATCGAATGCCGAGTTTCGTAAAGATCGATTTTCTGCTGCCAGCACCAAAGGGCGGCGCGATGATTATCCATCAAAAAGACGTTGCCGTCGCGCCAGAGCAAGTTCTGATTGACAGATCCAGAGTAGCGCTTCCCCAGAAACGGAATGAGATGTTTTGGCATGCCTGATTATAGACGGGGTTCACAGGCCAAGACAACGGCAACCTCGCGCGTAAGCCAAGTCCACGAAGAGGTTCTTTTATAAGATAGCGCGAGCTTACCGGTATGGCCGGGCGCGACGCGAACGCCTGTGCGGCAGAAGTCTTGACACGTCCCGCAGTGCTGTCTCGCTATTGATGATTTATAAATATAGTTTTATTCCAAGGTTTGATCCATTAGCTGTTCAAATACTCTAATTATATGAAAATTAATTTTTTGTTTTACGTCGTTTTCGTTTACAGCGCCAAGCAGAATAATCTCATTTCGAACGCCATTTGCTATCATTCCTGCCCCTACAGCAACGCTGCCCTGCACTTTTATGTCTTCGCCAAACGGATCTATTTTTCGTATGAGGACCTCATCAACGCCCAATTTTGCCGCGCTCTTTAGACTCTCAAAAAAGCGAGCGACCAATTCTGGACTATCTGCGTGCTTAGTATACTTGATATCATGCTGAACTTCGTCAATTGCAATATGCAGGACTGTTCTCGCGCGCAAAGACGCTTCAGAAATAAGATAGGCGGTTTCTTCTTCTCTGGCTTTCTTACGCTTAAAATAACCGAACATTTTTTCCATCCCTCGACGTGTGCCACTTCATCGTTAGTTTATCGTTGCAATTAGCATAAGCGTGACCTTCGAATAAGAGGGTGGCGCAAGCGTCGTTAAGGGTGTTGAGGGTCTCGAGAATGTTACAGTCAGTCTATCGCGATGACCCGATATGCTCAAGATCTCGCAGCAGATCACGCTCAGCCAGTTGTCCGGAACCCCTAACATCGACCCATGCTCAGCCGATCAAGCGCCAGCAGCGTGAAGGCTGTTGCGGATATCCGGGCCAGACAAACGAACGGCCGCTTCTGTACAAAACTCAGGATTTCGCGAACGTCCTGTACGAGGCGCGAAGTTGACTCTCTATCGCTTGAGCAAACCGGTAAAATTCTGATCCTTACCCGGCTACTTTGCGTTTTATTCGTTCACGATCAAACCCTGCCCTCCGTCCCGGACGGAAGAACACCCCCCCCTAAACCACCACCTTGCCGCTCCCCCTCGCCCGCCTATGATGGCCGCAACACCATCCTTGGGAGTTCCAAACCATGCCTTACGTCCGTCCTGATGTGCAGGCCCTGCTGGCCATGCTTGCCGCCCAGCCCGGCCCGCAGATGAACGAGGTGGAGCCGGCCGTGGCCCGCCAGATGTACATCGCCATGGCGCAGCTGGCGGATCCGCCGCGCGGCGAGCTGGCCGAGGTGAAGGACCTGGCCATCCCCGGCCATGCCAGCGAGGGGCACTCCGGCCACCCGATTCCGGCGCGGCTCTACCGGCCCAACACCCATATCACGCCCGCGCCGGTGCTGCTGTTCTTCCACGGCGGCGGCTGGGTGATCGGGGATCTGGACACCCATGATTCGGCCTGTGCCGAGATCGCCCGTGGCCTGAACATGACCGTGGTGTCCGTCGATTATCGGCTGGCTCCCGAGCATCGCTTCCCCGCCGCCGCCGAGGATTGCCTTGCCGCCACGCGCTGGCTGGCCAACAGCCCCGGCGAGATCGGCCATGCCGTGTCCGGCATCATTCCGGCTGGAGACAGCGCCGGCGGCAACCTTGCCGCCATCGTCAGCCAGCAGCTCAACCACACGCTGCCGGTGCCGATTCTGGCGCAATGGCTGATCTATCCGGGCGTGGACATGACCGCCGAAACCGGATCGATGCAGGACTTTGCCGAGGGCTATCTGCTCACCCGCGCCAGCATGGAGTGGTTCACCGCGCACTACATCAGCGATGCTTCCGAGCTGGTCAGCCCGCTGGCCTCGCCGATCTTTTCCGATCTGGCCAACCAGCCGCCGACTCTGGTGTTCACCTGCGGGCTCGATCCGCTGCGGGACCAGGGCCGCGCCTATGCCGCCAAGCTGGTGACCGCCGGGGTGCGCACGCTGTTCCGCGAGGCCGAGGGCCAGGTGCATGGCAGCCTCACCCTGCGCGCTGGCATCCCGTCTGCCCAGGATGATCTCCATGCCAACCTCCGGGCGCTGAAGCTGCTGATTGACGAGTCCATCGCCGCGCACGCTGCCAAAGCGGCCTGATGCTTCCAGCTCGCGCTGCGCTGCTCTCGCTGGCCCTGCTCGCTGCCGCTCCGGCGGCGGCGCAGCAGGTGCCGGCGGAGCAGATTGCGGCGCAGGCCGAGGCCATGCGCCAGCTCTGGCGCAACACGGCGGGCAAGCCGGTGAACCTGCAGCTGCCGCTGTTTGGCGCCATGCTGCGCTTCAGCCTGCCGGCGCAGTATCTCATCAAGTTCCAGGGGGAAACG
Organism: Sphingomonadales bacterium UBA6157; assembly: GCA_002423025.1. Taxonomy (GTDB): domain Bacteria; phylum Pseudomonadota; class Alphaproteobacteria; order Sphingomonadales; family Sphingomonadaceae; genus Sandarakinorhabdus. The sequence goes on from DIUN01000020.1 coordinate 29,911, forward strand.
CCGGACCAGTTTCTGGTGGAATATGCCCCTGACGGGCAGAGCCTGGAGGATTGGCAGAGCCTGCTCACCGTGCGGGCGTGGCGCGGCATCGGCGCTGCCAACATGACCAGCGCCGCCGTGGCGGACCGGCTGTTCCACCCGCGCAAGGATTGCCCGGAGGGCCCGGTGTATCGCACGCTGGGGGAGAAGCCGCTGGCGCCGGGCGTGACCATCACCACCGTGGCGTTCGGCTGCGCGGCACTGCCCAAGGGCGCTTACCCCGCGGCGCAGGCCGGCGCGGGCGAGCAGGACTTCCTGTGGCTGCTGCGCGATTCCGAGAATTTCTACGCCATCAAGTTCAGCCAGCGCGGGCCGGCCTGGCAGGTGGACGAGCCGCCTATTCCGCTGGCCGAGGCCGAGGCCCAGCTTGCCCGCTTCGGGCCACCGCTGCTCTGCGCCGCTGCCGAGCCGGCGCCGGGCTGCGCCGATGTGCTGGCGCTGCAAGGCGGCCGCGCCGCGCCGATGGCCAGCCCGCAACCATAATGATTCCGGCCATGGACTTTGGGCCATGTTTTCCCACATGAAGGCGGCAGCATGATCACCATCACTCCCCGCCTCCACCCCTCTGGCCTGCCCTATCGCCCCGGCGTCGGCGTGCTGCTGCTCAATCCGCAGCGGCAGGTTTTCGTCGGCCAGCGGCTCGATTCCAAGCTGGAGGCCTGGCAGATGCCCCAGGGCGGCATCGATGAAGGCGAGGACGCGCGCACCGCCGCGCTGCGCGAGCTGGAGGAGGAGACCGGCGTGGCGCCGCGCCTCGTCCAGATCATCGCCGAGACGCCGCACTGGCACCATTATGACCTGCCGGACGACATGATCGGCACCATCTGGAAAGGCCGCTACTGTGGCCAGCGCCAGAAATGGTTCTCGCTCAACTTCCTCGGCTCAGACGCCGATGTGCAGATCCAGACCAAGCACCCGGAATTCAAAGCCTGGCGCTGGGCCGAAATCGACGAACTGGTGGACCTCGCCGTCCCCTTCAAGCGCGACCTCTACACCGACATCCTGAAGGCGCTGGAGCTCTAACGACTCCCTCCCCCCTGCGGGGAGGGCGACTCGGCACCAGCCGAGCGGGGTGGGGGTCCGGACGCCGGAAGCAGGGCGCCGATCGCCCGCCAGACCGACTGCCTGTCGGCCAGCACATCAGCATTCGCAAACCGCACAACCCTGTAGCCCTGCGCGCCCAACCATGCCGTCCGCGCTGTATCCGCTGCAGACGTCAGCGCATGGGATGGCCCATCCACCTCCACGACCAGCCGCGCGGAATGCGAGGCAAAATCAGCGATATAGAGCGGCTCGAACACCACCTGCCGCCGGAAATGCCAGGCATCGAGCGGCGGTGACCGCAGGATTGTCCAGAGCACCGCTTCAGCGGGCGTGAGCGCACGGCGCATGGCGCGGGCATTTTGCGCGAGGCTGGGCATGGGGCATCGTTGCGGATGGCGGCGGGTTCAGCAAGAGCGGAACCCCCACCCCGCTCGGCTGGAGCCGAGTCGCCCTCCCCGCAAGGGGGAGGGAGTTGCCCGAGGAACTGGGTTCTTTAGATCAGCCCGGCCAGCGGTGAACTCGGGTCGGCGTAGCGCCGCCGTGCCATCCGGCCGGCGCGATAGGCCAGACGGCCGCTCTCCACCGCCAGCTTCATGGCGCGGGCCATCAGCACCGGGTCCTTCGCCTCGGCAATCGCGGTGTTCATCAGCACGCCGGCGCAGCCCAGCTCCATGGCTGCCGCTGCATCGGAGGCCGTGCCAACGCCGGCATCGACCAGCACCGGCACCTTTGCGCCCTCGATGATCATGCGGATCGTCACCGGGTTCTGCACGCCCAGCCCAGAGCCGATCAGCGAGCCCAGGGGCATGATGGCGCAGGCGCCAAGGTCTTCCAGCTTCTTCGCGGCGATCGGGTCGTCGGCGCAATAGACCATCACGTCAAAACCGTCCTTCACCAGGATCTCGGTGGCGCGCAGCGTCTCCTGCATGTCCGGATAGAGCGTGCGGGCCTCGCCGAGCACCTCCAGCTTCACCAGGTTCCAGCCGCCAGCCTCGCGCGCCAACCGTAGCGTGCGCACGGCATCGTCGCCCGTGAAGCAGCCGGCGGTGTTGGGCAGGTAAGTGACTTTCTTCGGGTCGATGAAATCGGTCAGCATCGGCTGGCCCTTGTCCATCACGTTCACCCGGCGCACCGCCACCGTCACGATCTCGGCGCCCGAGGCCTCCAGCGCCGCGGCGTTCTGCGCAAAGTCCTTGTACTTGCCGGTGCCGACGATGAGGCGCGAGCGGAACTTGCGGCCCGCCACTTCCCAGCCATCATCATCCTGCCCGCCGCCCACGAAGTGCACGATCTCCAGCTTGTCCCCCTCCGCCAGCAGCACCTCGCCAAAGGTGGAGCGCGGCACGATCTCGAGGTTGCGCTCCACGGCCACCTTGGCGGCATCCAGTTCCAGCTCGGCAAGCAGCGCGGCGATGCTGGTGGCGGGAGCGATGCGGCGGGGTTCGCCATTCAGGGACAGGCTGATCATGCGCCTCCTATGCCGCGCGGCGGGCCGGCACGAAAGCCCCCTCATCCAAGCCAGTGGCGTTCTGCCCCGCACCCCCTATAATCACGGCCATGAGCAAGACCCTCGTCCTCGTCCTCAACGGCCCCAATCTCAACCTGCTCGGCAGCCGCGAGCCCGAGATCTATGGCCATGACACGCTGGATGATATCGCCGCCGCGCTGGAGGACCAGGCCCAGGCGCTGGGCCTCGAGATCGACCTGCGCCAATCGAACCACGAGGGCCACCTCATCGATTGGCTGCACGAGGCCGGCGCCCGAGGCGCACTCGCTGTCATCCTAAATGCCGGTGCGCTCACCCACACCAGCATCGCGCTCCATGATGCCATCAAGGGCATCCCGGTGCCGGTGATCGAGGTGCATCTTTCCAATCCCCATGCCCGCGAGGCCTTCCGGCACAAAAGCTGGATTGCCCCTGTGGCACGCGGCACCATCGCCGGCTTCGGGCCGGCCTCCTACAAGCTGGCGCTGGACGCCGCAGCAAGCTTGCGGCAATAGCGTCGATCTTTCGCGGTCAATTCAAGGGGCAGACATGGCAGAAGGCAGTGGCATGCAAGTCGATACCGCGCTGGTGCGCGAACTCGCGGAGCTTCTCGATTCGAGCCAGTTGACCGAGATCGAGGTCAAGGATGGCGATCGCGTCATCCGCGTCGCCCGCAAGGCTGCAGCCGTCGCCGGCTATGCCGCCCCGGCGCCCGCCGCTGCGGCTCCGCTGGCCGCAGCACCTGCCGCCCTCGCCGCGCCTGCGGGGGATGACTGGAAGTCCCACCCCGGCCTCGTCAAGTCGCCCATCGTCGGCACCGCCTATCTCACGCCCGAGCCCGGCGCCCCGCCTTATGTGGCGGAGGGCGCCATGGTCGCCGCCGGCGCCACGCTGCTCATCATCGAGGCGATGAAGGTGATGAACCCCATCACCGCCCCCAAGGCCGGCAAGGTCATCAAGGTGCTCATCCGCAGCGAACAGCCCGTTGAGTATGACGAACCCCTCGTCGTGATCGAATAAGGGGTGGCCATGTTCGGCAAGGTCCTCATCGCCAATCGCGGCGAAATTGCTCTCCGTGTCCATCGCGCCTGCCGCGAAATGGGCATCCGCACCGTCGCCGTGCACAGCACTGCCGATGCAGACGCCATGCACGTGCGCCTTGCCGATGAGGCGATCTGCATCGGGCCGCCCAGCGCGACCGACAGCTATCTCAACATCCCCGCGATCATCTCGGCCGCCGAGATCGCCCAGGCCGATGCCATCCACCCCGGCTATGGCTTCCTCTCCGAGAACGCGCGCTTCGCCGAGATCGTCGAGCAGCACAAGATCGTCTGGATCGGCCCGGACCCCGAGCACATCCGCAAGATGGGTGACAAGGTGGAGGCCAAGCGCACCGCCGCCAAGCTCGGCCTGCCGCTGGTGCCCGGCTCCGATGGCCCGGTGAATTCGCCCGAGGAGGCAATCGCCGTCGCCAACGAGATCGGCTACCCAGTGCTGGTCAAGGCCGCATCCGGCGGCGGTGGCCGTGGCATGAAGGTCATCCCCGATGCTGCCAGCCTGCCCGGCCTGATGCAGCAGGCCAAGAACGAGGCGAAAGCCGCGTTCGGCGATGACACCGTCTATATCGAAAAATACCTCTCCGAGCCGCGCCACATCGAGTTCCAGGTGTTCGGCGATGGCAAGGGCGGCGCCATCCACATGGGCGAGCGGGATTGCTCGCTGCAGCGCCGCCACCAGAAGGTGCTGGAGGAGGCGCCCGCGCCCGGCATGACGCCCGAACGGCGTGCGGCGATGGGCAATGCCGCGGTCGAAGCGGCGAAGGCGGTGGGCTACGTCGG
>DIUN01000009.1 GCA_002423025.1 Sphingomonadales bacterium UBA6157
CGCCGTACCGCATCAACATCGTGGACCCGCCCGGCCACGCCGATTTCGGCGGCGAGGTGGAGCGCATCCTCTCGATGGTCGATGGCGTGGTGCTGCTGGTGGATGCCGCCGAAGGCCCGATGCCGCAGACCAAGTTCGTCACCGGCAAGGCGCTGGCCCTCGGCCTGCGCCCGATCGTGGTCGTCAACAAGATCGACCGGCCCGATGCGCGCGCCCAGGAAGTGCTCGATGAGGTGTTCGATCTGTTCGTCATGCTCGAAGCCACCGATGAGCAGCTCGATTTCCCGGTGATCTTCGCCTCGGGCCGCAACGGCTATGCCGGCCGCGATGCCGATGTGCGCTCAGGCAACCTGGTGCCGCTGTTCGAAACCATCGTGGCGCACGTGCCGCCGCCGGCCGCCGATGTGGACGGCGAGTTCAAGATGCTCGTCTCGCTGCTCGATCGTGACAGCTTTGTCGGCCGCATCCTGACCGGCCGCATCCTGTCCGGCACGCTGAAGCTCAATGCGCCGATCCGCGCGCTGAGCCCGGACGGCAAGGTTGTCGAGGAAGGCCGCGCCTCCAAGATTTTCGCTTTCCGCGGGCTGGAGCGGGTGCCGGTTGATGAAGCCAAGGCCGGTGACATCATCGCGCTCGCCGGCATGACCAAGGCGACCGTGGCCGACACCATCGCCGACATCAACGTCACCGAGCCGCTGCACGCCCAGCCGATCGATCCGCCGACGCTGTCGATGACCTTTGCAGTGAATGATTCGCCCTATGCCGGCCGTGATGGCAGCAAGGTGACCAGCCGCATGATCGCTGACCGCCTGGTCCGCGAAGCCGAGGGCAATGTCGCGGTCAAGGTGACGGAAAGCGCCTCCAAGGATGCGTTTGAAGTTGCCGGGCGCGGCGAGTTGCAGCTTGGCGTGCTGATCGAGACGATGCGCCGCGAAGGCTTCGAGCTTTCGATCTCGCGTCCGCGCGTGATCTACAGCACCGATGAAGCCGGCAAGCGCACCGAGCCGTATGAAATCGTCGTCATCGATGTCGATGAGCAATATGCCGGCACGGTTGTCGAGAAGATGGCCGGCCGCAAGGGCGAGATGACCGACATGCGGCCTTCGGGCGGCGGCAAGACGCGCCTGAGCTTCTCGGCGCCGGCCCGCGGCCTGATCGGCTACCACGGCGAGTTCCTTTCGGACACGCGCGGCACCGGCATCATGAACCGCCTGTTCGAACGCTATGGCCCCTACAAGGGCCCGATCTCGGGCCGTGGCAGCGGCGTGCTGATCTCGACCGAGACCGGTGAAGCCGTGGGCTATGCGCTGGGCTATCTGCAGCCGCGCGGCACGCTGATGATCGAGCCGGGCGAAGCGGTTTACCAGGGCATGGTGATCGGCGAGAACGCCCGTGACGAGGATCTTGAGGTCAACCCGCTGAAGTCCAAGGCGCTCACCAACTTCCGCGCCAGCGGCAAGGACGATGCCATCCAGCTGAGCCCGCCCAAGCGGCTGACGCTGGAGCAGGCCATCGCCTATATCGAGGAAGACGAGCTGGTGGAGGTGACGCCGAACTTCATCCGCCTGCGCAAGCGCCATCTCGATCCGCATGAGCGCAAGAAGGCCAGCCGCGCAAAGCGGGACTAACCCAGACGCCGCGCCAAGCGGGCTGACGGAACGGAAAAGCGTTTGAAGGGCCGGGGCCAATGCCCCGGCCCTTCTGCATGGTATCGCTACTGCGACACTTGCGCGGTTGCGCTAGTGAGGTCACATCCTGTCAAAGGCCGCGCAAGTGGTTCAGGAGCAACGCATGATTGACGATGAATATGAAGGCAGCGATCCGCGCTGCGTCGCCGAGCCGATCCCGCAGGCCGAGGCCGAGGATGCCGTGCGCACACTCATCCGCTGGGCCGGGGATGATCCCGAGCGGGAAGGCCTGCTCGATACGCCGGGCCGCGTGGCGCGCGCCTATCGCGAATATTTCCGCGGCTATCAGGAAGACCCCGGCGAGCACCTGTCCCGTACCTTCGGTGAAGTTGGCGGCTATGACGAGATCGTGCTGCTGCGCGACATCCCCTTCCAGTCCCATTGCGAGCACCACATGGCGCCGATCATCGGCAAGGCGCACATTGCCTATCTGCCACGCGAGCGGGTGGTCGGCATTTCCAAGCTGGCGCGCGTGCTGCATGGCTATGCCAAGCGCCTGCAGGTGCAGGAGCGGCTGACAGCCGAAGTCGCGGAGGCCATCCAGACGCATCTCGAGCCGTTCGGCGTCGCCGTGGTGATCGAGGCCAGCCATGCCTGCATGAGCGCGCGCGGCGTGATGACACCGGGCGTGGTGATGACCACCAGCCGCATGATGGGCGTTTTCCGCGATGATGACCGCAGCCGCAAGGAAGTGCTGTCGCTGATGGGGAAAGGCTGAGTCGGAAGGCTCGGCAGCAAGCCCGGGGCCGCTGCGGTGTTAATGCTTAACACGAGCGATTTCATCGCCTATAGGCATGCCGAATTGAACGCATGAACAAGGGTGGCATCGAGATGGCGAATATTCTGGGCAACTTCAATCGGGCGTCGCTGGTCGCCGGCATCCTGCTGGTGCTGGTCATCGCGATTTTCCATGGCGGCGTGATGGACATCGCCTGGGTCAACGCCTTCCTGCGCTTCGCCCATGTGCTCGTCGGCATCCTGTGGATCGGCCTGCTCTATTATTTCAACTTCGTGCAGATCCCGACGATGCCCAAGGTTCCCGCGGAGCTGAAGCCGGCCGTTTCCAAGTACATCGCCCCCGAGGCGCTGTTCTGGTTCCGCTGGGCCGCTGTCGCCACGCTCGTCATCGGCATCGCCATCGCCGGCGCGCCGCAGCAGGCCTATCTGGTCGAGGCGCTGACCTTCCAGAGTGGCTACGCCCTGATCGGCCTGGGCATGTGGCTCGGCATCATCATGGCCGCCAACGTCTGGATGGTCATCTGGCCGAACCAGAAGAAGGCGCTGGGCATTGTGGAAGCCGATGCGGACACCAAGGCCGCCGCCGCCAAGACCGCGATGATGGGCAGCCGCATCAACTTCATCCTGAGCTTCCCGATGCTGTATTGCATGGTGACGCGCGGCGTGATCGGCTGACACCAGCGCCCGCCCTGTCCCTGCCGGGACGGGACGAACCGAGTGAAAAAGCGCCAGCCGGGGGACCCCGGCTGGCGCTTTTGCGTTAATATCCCCGCACTGGCAGCGTTCCTTGGCTGCCGGCAGGAGACACCCGATGCAGCCCGCGCTTGTTGCCGTCGATTGGGGAAGCACCCACCGCCGCTGTTTTGTGATTGCCGGAGATGGCGGCATCGCCAGCCGGAAGTGGCGTGACGTACCTTGCCTGCCAATCCGGGCCGGGCTTGCGGCATGAGCGAGACCATCGAGACGCTGTTCGGCGCGGCCTTTGCCGCATGCCCGCTGCTGGCGGTGCTGCGCGGCATCCGGCCCGAGGATGCGGAGGCCGTGGGCGAGGCGCTGATTGCAGCCGGGATGACGCTGCTGGAAGTGCCGCTGAACTCGCCTGAGCCCTATGAGTCGATCGCCCGGCTTTCCGCGCTGGCGGCGCGGCTGGCCGGGGACACGGTGCTGGTGGGCGCCGGCACCGTGCTGACCACCGAGGAGGTGGAGCGCGTGGCGGCCGCCGGCGGCCGGCTGGTGGTCTCCCCCGCCACCGACCCGGAGGTGATCGCGGCGACCAAGGCGGCGGGGATGATCTCGGGGCCGGGGTTCTTTACGCCCAGCGAGGCCTTTGCCGCGATTCGCGCCGGGGCGGACGTGCTGAAGTTCTTCCCTGCCGAAGCCGGCTCGCCGGTGGTGATGAAGGCGCTGAAGACGGTGCTGCCGCGCCATGTGCCGGTGCTGGCCGTGGGCGGCATCTCGCCCCAGGTGATGCCGGCGTGGCATGCAGCCGGTGCCGATGGCTTCGGCCTGGGCGCGGGGCTGTTCAAGCCGGGGATGAGCGCCGGGGAGTGCGGCGCGATGGCCGAGCGCTATGTGGCGGCGGTGCGCGCGCTCACACCTTCAGCGGCGACACAGTGATGCCGCGCTGGGGCATGCAATCCGGCAGCTCGGTGAAGCTCACGCGGCGGCCGTCGCGGCTGATCCAGATGCGCAGCGAGGCGAGATCGGCGCAGGGCCGGTAGCGCCAGCGGAACTCCCAGCCATCGGCCCATTGCCGGGTCTCGCGCGGCGAGAAAAACTGCGCCGGCTGGCCGCTGGACTGGCGGTATTGCGCGCTCATCTTGTCCGCAATCGCCTGGGCGGTGGGCGCATCGATGTTGCGCTGGAACACGCCGAGCCCGATGGCGATGGCAAGGCACAGCGCGATGCCGATGAGGATGATGCGGCGGATGATGATGGGCCGCATCAGGGGCGCTCCGCATAGGCGGCCAGCGGCAGCGGCGTGCCGGACTGGCGGAGCAGCGCCTGGCGCCGCAGGAAGCGCAGCAGCCCGGATGGCCCCATGCGCGAGGGGCCAAGGCCGGAGAGGCCGAAGCTGGATTTTTCCGCATCGCCGATCATCGCGGTGAGTGAGCCATCGTTGATCGAGACAGCGCCGGCGTGGAGGCGAACGGCAACGGCCTCGGCCTCGGCAGCGCTGCCGGCGAGGACGGCGGCGGAGAGGCCGAAGACGCCGCCATTGGCCAGCGCCACCGCCTCCTCGACCGAATCGAAGATGGTGACGGGAATCACCGGGCCGAAAGTCTCCTCGTCCATCAGCGCCATGCCGGGGCGGACGTTGGTGACCACGGTGGGCCGCAGCCATTTGCCGCCATGGTCCTCGATTCGCCCGCCGGTGAGGATGGTGGCGCCCTTGGTGATGGCATCGGCAAGCTGCGCAGCGACGATTCCGGCCTGGCGGGCGAAGATGAACGGGCCGATCTCGCCGCTGGCGATATCCGGATAGTTGAGCTGCACGGCATCCGCGAGGCGCACCAGCTCGGCAAGGAACGGCGCGGCGATGGCGCGCGCCACATACACGCGCTCGATGGACTGGCAGGCCTGGCCGGTGGCCAGCACCGAGGCCCGGAGCGCGATGGCGGCGGCCTGTTGCGGCTCAGCGCTCTCCAGCACCAGCATCGGATCCTTGCCGCCAAGCTCGAGGCTGGCGGGGATGAAGGCGCGGGCCGCCGCCTCGGCGACCTTGCGCCCCGTCGGCACCGAGCCGGTGAAGGAGATATAGTCCACCATCTCGACCAGCGCCGCCCCGGTGGCGGCATCGCCCTCCACCAGCGCCAGCACGCCGGCCAGCAGCGGCACTTCGGCGATGGCGGCCACAAGCGGCGCGATGAAGCGCGGCGTCACCTCGCTGGGCTTGATGAGCACGGCGCAACCGGCGGCCAGCGCCGGGATCGCGTCGATCATCGCCAGCGTCAGCGGGAAGTTCCACGGGCTGATGATGCCGACGAGCGGGTAGGGATGCAGCTTGGTGGTGGCGGTGATGCCCGGCACGGCGGTGGGGAGGATGGCATTCTCGATGCCGCCGATGAGGCCGGGGGCCTCGCGGCACCAGCGCGCCACCATGCCCTGCACGGCGCTCACTTCCATGCGGCTGATGCTGCCGCGCCCGGTATCGAGCGTCAACGCCGCGCCAATGGCACCGGAATGGGCCGCCAAGGCCGCGCCAAAGGCCTGCAGCGCATCCAGGCGCACCGAGAGCGGCAGGGCCGCCCATTGCGGCTGGGCGGTGCGCAGCCGGGCTGCCAGCGCCGCCACGGCTGCGGCATCCAGCGGCGCGATGCTGTGGTCGGCCAGCCCGGTGCGCGGGTTGACGACGGCAAGCGTGCGGGCGGGGGGAGCAACAACCATGGTCTTTGTTCTTAGGGCAATGCATCGGCACAGCCTAGATGGGCGAATCGCCCCGGAGTGTGTAACGAGGCGCTGCCGGCCCTCAAAAGCCGGTTCCGAGGCAGGCTTCTGCACCGGGATGCGTTGACAGCGGGGCCGGCGTGCACTATCGCCCCGCCTTCACTCGGCAGGGCTTGCTTCTGCCGTTCCCATGATTTGAACCCAAGGTTTTCGAACGATGTTCGCAGTGGTCCGCACCGGCGGCAAGCAATACAGGGTCGCCACCGATGACAAGATCATCGTTGAGAAGATCGAAGGTGAAGCTGGCACCAGTGTCACGCTTGATACGCTGATGTTCGGTGATGGTGGCACCATCACCACCGGTGGCTCTGTCACCGCCGAGATCGTCGCCCAGACGAAGGGTGACAAGGTCATCGTCTTCAAGAAGCGTCGCCGTCACAATTATCGCCGCCGCAACGGTCATCGCCAGCAGCTGACCGTCCTGAAGATCACCAGCGTAGGTTAAGAGACAATGGCACATAAGAAAGCAGGCGGTTCGTCGCGCAACGGTCGTGATTCGGCCGGTCGTCGCCTTGGCGTCAAGCGTTTCGGTGGGCAGGAAGTGCTCGCCGGCACCATCATCATCCGCCAGCGCGGCACCCGGGTTCACCCCGGCCGCAACGTTGGTCTCGGCAAGGATCACACGATCTTCGCCACCGCGCATGGCGCTGTCGTGTTCCACGATGGCAAGCTCGGTCGCAAGTATGTGAGCGTTGATCCGATGCCGGAAGCGATTGCGGCTGAATAAGCCCGCTCGGCTTTTGCCCATCAGCAATTTGGAGGGGGAGCCGGGCAACTGGCTCCCCCTTTTGCTTTAACCGCCCTCCAGCCTTCCTCTTTCCTCCCCCGAATCGAATCGTTCCATGCAGTTTCTCGACCAGGCCAAGATCTTCCTTGCCTCCGCCACCGGCGGGGATGGCTCGGTATCATTCCGGCGGGAAAAGTTCGTGGAATATGGCGGCCCGGATGGCGGTGACGGCGGCAAGGGCGGCGATGTGATCTTCGAGTGCGTCGATGGTCTCAATACGCTCATCGATTTTCGCTACACCCAGCATTTCAAGGCCAAGCGCGGTAGCCATGGTTCGGGCCGCAACCGCACCGGCGCCGGCGGCGACGATCTTGTCATCAAGGTCCCGATCGGCACGCAGATCCTTGCCGATGACGATGAGCGGACGCTGATCGTCGACATGGTGCGCCCCGGCCAGCGCGTCGTGTTGCTCAAGGGCGGCGATGGCGGCAAGGGCAACAGCCATTACAAGAGCAGCACCAACCGGGCGCCGCGCCAGTTCCAGCCGGGGTTTCCGGGCAGGGAAATGTGGGTGTGGCTGCGGCTCAAGCTGCTCGCGGACGCTGGCCTGCTCGGCGCGCCGAACGCCGGCAAGTCCACATTCCTCAACGCCGTCTCGAATGCTGCCGCCAAGGTCGGGGCTTATCCCTTCACCACGCTCAAGCCGCAGCTTGGCGTTGTCGCCCACAAGGGCCGCGAGCTGGTGATGGCGGATATTCCCGGCCTGATCGCCGGGGCTGCCGAAGGTGTTGGCATCGGCGATCGCTTCCTCGGCCATGTCGAGCGTTGCCGCGTGCTGCTGCACCTTGTGGATGCCAGCGCGCCGGCGCCGGTCAAGGCCTGGCGCACGGTGCGCGACGAGCTTGATGCCTATGGCGGCGGGCTGGCCGAAAAGCCCGAGATCCTGGCACTGACCAAGGCCGATCTCGTCTCGGCCTCCGGGCTGGCGGCCAAGAAGCGCGCGCTTGAAAAGGCCAGCGGCCAGAAGGTGTTCGTCATCTCCGCCGCCACCCGCCAGGGCGTTGACGAGGTGCTCGATGCGCTGCTGACGCTGGCCGGGCGCGATGCCGCCATTGCCAAGGCCGCAGAAGGTGAACGGGCATGGACGCCGCTGTAGTCCAGAGCGCCGCCGCGGCCCTTGCCCCCGCAGCCTGCGCCCGGCTGGTGGTGAAGATCGGCTCGTCGCTGCTCGTGGACCCCGCCGGCGCCGTGCGCCGCGAATGGCTGGCGACAGTGGTGACGGACATTGCCGCGCGCCGCGCCGCCGGCCAGCAGATCGTGATTGTTTCCTCCGGCGCCATTGCGCTGGGCGCCCGCCGGCTCGGGCTCGAGCGCGGCGGCCGGGCCAGCCTCGAAGATGCGCAGGCCGCTGCCGCCGTGGGGCAGGTCGGGCTCAGCGCCGTCTGGGAGGGCCTGCTCTCGGCTGCCGGGCTGACCATGGCGCAGGTGCTGCTGACGCTGGGTGATCTTGAGGACCGCCGCCGCTACCTCAATGCGGCTGCCACCATCGACCGGTTGCTGGCGCTGGGCGCCGTGCCGGTGCTCAACGAAAATGACACGGTGGCGACCACCGAGATTCGCTTTGGGGACAATGACCGGCTGGCCGCCCGTGCGGCGCAGGCGGCCGGCGCGCAGGGCGTGCTGCTGCTCTCCGATGTCGATGGCCTCTACACCGCCAACCCGTCGCGGGACCCGGATGCCCGGCTGGTGCCGGTGGTGCGCGCCGTGACGCCCGCTATCGAGGCCATGGCCGATTCGGGCAGCAGCTCGGGGCTTGGCTCGGGCGGCATGGCCTCCAAGCTTGCTGCCGCAAAAATCGCCGGGGCCGCCGGCATCGCACTGGCCATTGCCGATGGCCGGCCCCTGCACCCGCTGGCGCGCTTTGGCGCGGGCGGCTGCGGCACGATCTTCCTCGGCCGCACCGGTGCGCGCGCCAAAAAGGCCTGGCTTGCCGGGCGGCTGACAGTGGCCGGCACGCTGACAGTGGATGCCGGCGCCGTGGCGGCACTCAAGCGCGGCAAGAGCCTGCTTGCTGCCGGGGTGACGCAGGTGGAGGGCAAGTTTGCGCGCGGCCAGGTGGTGGCGCTGGCCGGGCCGGACGGCATCATCGGCCGCGGGCTGGCGGGCTATGATGCGGCGGACGCCCGCGCCATCATGGGGCTGCGCGGCGAGGCGCAGGCGGCCGTGCTCGGCTATGCGCCGCGCGCCGCGATGGTCCATGCCGATCATCTGGTGCTGTTGTGAGCGGGGGAATGATGGACGCACAGGCCGAGATTTCCGCGATGGCGCTGGCCGCGCGCGCTGCCGTGACGGCGCTGGCCGCCGCGCCGACAGCCACCAAGGCTGCCGCCATCCGCGCCGGCGCCGCGCAGATTCGCCGGCAGATGGCAGCGCTGCTCATCGCCAATGCCGAGGATGTGGCGGCGGCGCGCGATGCCGGCATCTCCGCTGCGCTCCTTGACCGGCTGGCGCTCGATGAAAAGCGCATCGAGGCGATGGCCGAGGGGCTGGAGACCGTGGCCGGCCTCACCGACCCGGTGGGCGAGAGCATCAAGAGCTGGACGCAGCCGAACGGACTGCGCTTCGAGCGGGTGCGGGTGCCGCTCGGCGTCATCGGCATCATCTACGAGAGCCGGCCCGGCGTGACGGCGGATGCGGCGGCGCTGTGCATCATGTCCGGCAATGCCTGCCTGCTGCGCGGCGGCTCGGAGGCGGCGCGCTCGAACCGGCTGCTGCTCGATTGCGTGCGCGCCGGGCTGAAGGCCGCCGGGCTGCCCGAGGCCGCGGTGCAGATGGTGCCGCCGGGGGACCGGGCGCTGGTGGGCGCCATGCTCGGCGCCCATGGCCTGATCGACATCATCATTCCGCGTGGCGGCAAGGGGCTGGTGGCACGGGTGCAGGCCGAGGCGCGGGTGCCGGTGCTGGCGCATCTCGATGGCATCAACCATGTGTATGTCGATGCCTCCGCCGATATGGCGAAGGCCGTGGCGATCACGCTCAACTCCAAGCTGCGGCGCACGGCGGTATGCGGCGCGATGGAGACACTGCTGCTCGACCGGGCGGCGGCTCCGGCGCTGGCCCGCGCCGTGTTGGCAGCGCTGGCCGATGGCGGCTGCGAGCTGCGCGCCGATGCGGCGGCGCAGGCGCTGGAGCCGCGCGCCATCGCGGCAGCGCCGGAGGATTTCGACACCGAATATCTCGACGCCATGGCCTCCGTGGCCGTGGTGGACGGCGTGGAGGGCGCCATCGCGCATATCGCGGCGCATGGCTCTGACCATACCGATGCCATCGTGGCGGAGGATGCCGCGGTGGCCGAGCGCTTCCTCGGCCAGGTGGACAGCGCCATCGTGCTGTGGAACGCCTCGACGCAGTTTGCCGATGGCGGCGAGTTCGGCTTCGGCGCCGAGATCGGTATTGCGACGGGGCGGCTGCACGCGCGCGGCCCGGTGGCGCTGGAAGGGCTGACGACCTACAAGACGCTGGTGCGCGGCAACGGGCAGGTAAGGCCATGATGCGCGCAAGGATGCGGCCCTGAAACGCATCGGGCTCCTTGGCGGCTCGTTCAACCCGGCGCATGCCGGGCATCGCCACATCAGCCTTGAGGCCCTGCGGCTGCTCGGCCTTGACGAAGTGTGGTGGCTGGTCAGCCCGCAAAACCCGCTGAAGCCCGCAGCCGGCATGGCGAGCCCGGAAGCGCGGCTGGCCTCGGCGAAGGCGCAGGCCCGGCACCCGCGCATCAAGCCAACGCTGATCGAGGCCGATCTGGGCACGCGCTTTGCCGTGGATACGGTGGCGGCGCTCAAGGCGCGGCGGCCGGATGTGCGCTTCATCTGGCTGATGGGGGCGGACATTCTGCCCGAGTTGCACCGCTGGCGGCAGTGGCGGCGCTTTGCACGGAGCCTGCCGATTGCCGTTCTGGCCCGTCCGCGCTACATGGGGCCGGCTCTGGCCTCCCCGGCCATGGCGTGGCTGCGGCGCTGGCGGCACCCGAGGGCCGGCGCTGCCCGATGGACGAGGTGGACGCTGCCTGCGATCATTCTCCTCGATATCCGGCAAACAGCGCTATCGGCGACCGCCCTGCGCGCTGCCGATCCGGACTGGGACACACGATTCGGCACACCCGCCGCACACAAGACTGCACGATGATAGGACGACGGATTTGACGACAAAAGACAGCAGCGCCGCGCTCAAGAGCATCGACGCCCGCATCACGGCGCTGCACGACAAGATCATGCGCCAGCTCGATGATGACCAGGCCGTGGAGATCGTCTCGATTCCGCTCGCCGGCAAATCCAGCATTGCCGATTTCATGATCGTCGCCAGCGGCAAGTCCGGCCGGCAGGTGGCCTCCATGGCCACCAAGATCGCCGAGATGGTGAAGGCCGAGACCGGCCGCCCGGTGCGCCTGCAGGGCCTGCCGACCGCCGACTGGGTGCTGATCGACGCCGGAGACATCATCGTCCACGTCTTCCGCCCGGAAGTGCGCGCCTTCTACAATCTCGAAAAGATGTGGAGCTTCGAATCGCTCGAAGCCCAGGCCGAGGAAAAGGCCGCGGCCAAGCTGGCGGCCAAGGAAGCCAAGGCCGCCGCCAGGGCCGCTGCCGCCGGCGAATAAGCCGCCGTGCGGCTGGCCATCATTGCGCGCGGCCGCATCGGGCAATGCCCGGAGGCCGAGCTGGTGGAGCGCTATGCCAAGCGGCTGCGCGGCACGCTGAGCATCACCGAAATCGGCGATGAAGCGCCCTGGCCGCGATTCGAGGCCGGGCGCACCGTGGTGCTCGACGAAACCGGCAAGGACATGGGCTCGGAGGCGCTGGCCGCGCTGCTCGGCCGCTGGCGGGACGATGGCGCGCGCGAGACGCGCTTCCTCATCGGCGCGGCGGACGGGCATGACGCCGCAACGCGCGCCGGGGCAGACCTGCTGCTCGGCTTTGGCCGCGCCACCTGGCCGCACATGCTGGTGCGCGCCATGCTTGCCGAGCAGCTCTACCGCGCCAGCACGATCCTCGCCGGCCACCCCTATCATCGCAGTTGAGACGAGAGGGGCGTGACCGCGCCCGGCTTCTGTGCCAAACGGCCCGCGCTTATCCGTTGGAGTGAATGATGATCGAAGCCGAATGGTGGGACTATGACGACGCCACCGAACTTGCCGAAGCCGTGGCGGGAGACGTGGGCTTCATCATCGAGCAGGCGCTGGAAGCGCGCGGCCGCGCCATCGTCGCCTTTCCGGGCGGCGAGACGCCCAAGCCGGCGCTGGAACTGCTCGCCGCCCGCAAGATCGAATGGGCCGATGTGACCATCGTGCCGACCGATGACCGGCTGGTGCCGCCGACCGACCCGCGCTCGAACGTCGGCATGCTGGCCCGGATGTTCCTGCCCAAGAAGGCCCGCGTCGTGCCGCTGTGCGCCGGCGAGACGGACCCGGTGATGGCCGGCCGCGCCGCCGATGAGCGCCTGGCGGCACTGGAGTGGCCGCTGGACCTCGCCTGGCTGGGCGTGGGCGCCGATGGCCATGTCGCCAGCATCTTCCCCGGCCCCGATTATGATGCCGCGATCAACGGCCCCAATGCCCGCCGCGCCATCGGCGTGCGCCCCGATCCGATGCCGGCCAGCATGCCGGTGCCGCGCGTGACGCTCACCAAGGCGGCGCTGGTTTCGGCCCGCAGCGTGACGCTGGTGCTGACCGGCAAGGACAAGCGCAAGCTGGTGGAAAAGGCGCTGAAGGACGGCGCCTCAAGCACCCTGCCGATCGGCCGGCTGCTGGCGGACCTCGATCTGGCGATCGACATCCACTGGTGCGCTTGAGCTAAGCTGGCTACTTCACAAGGCCTGCGGCGAGCAGGCTTTGCGCGCAATCGACGATGGATTCGGAGGCCGGGCGAGTCTCCCAGCCCAGCGTCGCGCGGGCATGGGCTGAATCGCAGCGGCGCTCGCGGCCTAACTCGGGCACGACCATGCGCACCGTGGGGTCGAACAGCGATGCGGCCTTGAGCAGGAAATCCGGCAGCATCCGCGTCGGCACCTTGCGGGCCTGGGCGCCGAGGCGGAACTTCAGGATCTCGGCGATATCCTTCATCCAGAGGAAATCCCCGGCACCGATGAAGCGCTCGCCATTCATGCCCGGCGCCGTCATGGCGCGGATGTGGAGATCGGCAATGTCCCGCGCGTCCACCAGCGCAAAGCCGAGCCGCGGCAGGCCGGGCAACTCGCCGCCCATCAGCTTTTTCACCACCTCCAGCGAGGGGGAGAAGTCCCCGCCAAGCACCGGGCCGATGACGGCGCTGGGGTTGACCGTGCAGAACTCCAGGCCGTTGCCTTCCGCCGCGATGAACGCCCGCGCCGCGCGCTCGGCGATGGTCTTGGACTGGATGTAGGCATAGCTCTCCGGATGCGCCGGATCGCTCCAGTCCGCCTCGGTGAAGCTGCGGCTGCTGCGGTCAGCCCCATAGCAGATGGCCGCAACGGAGCTGGTCATCACCACGCGTTTCACCCCGGCATCGCGCGCGGCCCGCAGCGCCCGCAGCGCGCCATCCCGCGCAGGGCGGATCAGATCATCGGGGTTTTTCGGTTCACGCAGCGGAATCGGCGAGGCGATGTGGAGCATGTAATCCGCGCCGGCGGCCGCCTCGGCCCAGCCGGCATCCGCCATCAGGTCTGCCGCCACCAGCTCCAGCCCCGGCGCGCCGAGCGCGTCCCGCACGGCATCGGCCCGCGCCATGCTGCGCAGCGTGCCGCGCACCTGCCAGCCCTCCGCCAGCAGCTGCTTGATGGCGAAGCCGGCGATATAGCCGGATGCGCCCGATACCAGAACTTTGCCCTTGGTCATGCCGATCTCCCCCATGCGAACCGCCACCATGTTGCCAGCCGCCACCAAATGACAGAGGATTTGGGCCTGCGGCATTTTGCGAGAGCTCTCATGACGTCCCTGTCCCCGCTCGAACGCCTGTTCCTCACCGATTCCGGCCTCGAGACCGACATGATCTTCAACCATGGCATCGACCTGCCGCACTTTGCCGCGATCACGATGCTGCAGAGCCCGGAAGGCCGGGCGGCTCTGGATGTCTATTTCCGCCAGCACATCGACGTGGCGCGGCGGGCCGGCACCGGCTTTGTGCTCCAGAGCGCCAGCTGGCGCGCCAGCCCGGACTGGGCAGCGCCGCTCGGCCTGTCGGTTGCCGAGCTCGATGCGCTCAACATCGAGTCCATTGCCATGCTGCATCGGCTGCGGGACGAACTCGCCGATACCACGCTGCCGATGGCGGTGAGCGGCTGCCTCGGCCCGCGCGGCGATGGCTATGATCCGGGCCGCATCATGAGTCCCCAAGAGGCGGAGGCCTACCATGGCCACCAGGCCGCGCTGCTCGCCGCACAGGGCCCGGACCTGCTTTCGGCGATGACCATCACCAATGTGCCGGAAGCCATCGGCATCACCCACGCCACGGCCGCCACCGGGGTGCCGCTGGTCCTGTCCTTCACCGTGGAAACCGATGGCCGGCTGCCGACGGGGGATACGCTGGCCGACGCGATCGCCGCCGTGGATACCGCAACCGGCAGCTATCCGGCCTACTACATGGTCAATTGCGCCCACCCCAGCCATTTCGCGGCGGTGCTGGACGGTGAGTGGGCCATGCGGGTTCGCGGCGTGCGCGCCAATGCCTCGCGCTGCAGCCATGCCGAACTCGATGCGATGACGGAACTCGATGCCGGAGACCCGGCCGAACTCGGGCAACTCTACGCCGCGCTGCGCCGCCGCCATCCGCAGATCAGCGTACTCGGCGGCTGCTGCGGCACCGATCTGCGCCACATCGAGGCAATTGCCGCCGCCTGTACCGCTTGAATGCCCTCAGCTGGCGTAAAGCTTGTCCAGCCGCGGGCCGTAGACCTGCTTGAGCACATGGCGGCGGATCTTCAAGCTCGGCGTCATCTGCTGGTTCTCGGTGGTGAACGGCTCTTCCGCCACGATCACCCGGCGCACCTTCTCGATGACGGACACCTTGGAATTCACGCGGTCCACGGCGGCCATGACGGCGCGGTGGAACTCCGGCTCATGCGCCAGCTTGTGCAGGTCTGCCGGCATGCCGTTGTCCCGCGCCCAGGCCAGCGCCCACTCGGCCTCCGGCACCACGACGCCGACCAGATACGGCCGCCTGTCACCATAAACCATCGCCTGGGCGATCTCGTCCTGCAGGGTCAGCATGCCCTCGACACGCTGGGGGGCGACATTGTCCCCCTTGTCGTTGATCAGGATGTCCTTCTTGCGATCGGTGATGACGACATGGCCATCCTTGTCGATATGGCCGATGTCCCCGGTGAGCAGCCAGCCGTCCTGCAGAACGCGGTGACTCTCGGCATCGTTCATCCAATAGCCGTCCATCACCAGCTCGCCGCGCACGCAGATTTCGCCATCCGGCGCGATCTTCACCTCCACGCCAGTGAGCGGCGGGCCGACAGTGTGCATCTTGATGCGGGCACGCGGCCGGTTGCACGAGATCACCGGCCCGGCTTCCGTCTGGCCATAGCCTTGCAGGATGGTCAGGCCGATCGAGGCGAAGAACACCCCGACTTCCGGGTTGAGCGGTGCGCCGCCGGCAACCAGCCCCTTCAATCGTCCGCCGAACTTGGCCTGGATGGATTTGCGGATGGTGCGCTCCAGCGCCGCGTCCAGCGCCCGGTCAACCAGTGACAGCGGCTGGTTGCGCGCCTGCTTGCGGCCGAGCCGAAGCGCCTGGTTGAGCAGCACGACGGCAAGGCCGCCCTGCTTCTCGATCTGCTTGGCGATGCGCATGCGCAGCACCTCGAACAGCCGCGGCACCACCACCATGAAGGTCGGCTGCGTCTCCTCGATATTGGCGGCGAGCTTCTCCAGCCCCTCCGCATACCAGATTTCGCCGCCCATCCCGATCGGCATATATTGCCCGGCGGTGTGCTCATAAGCGTGGCTCAGCGGCAGGAAGCTGAGGAAGCGCTCGACATAGGGCGTCGGCTCGAAATCCTGCTCGATGACGGTGATGGCGCCGGAAATGTTGCGCAGGATGGCGCCATGGTGCTGGCGCACGCCGCGCGGCGCTCCGCCAGTGCCGCTGGTGTAGATGATGCAGGCGAGATCCTCCCGCTCGGCCGTGGCGCGGGCGCCCAGCGCGGCGCGGTCCATGTCCCGGAAGCCGGCGCGCGAGGCGATGAGATCGGCCCATTGGTGGATGGCCAGTTCGCCCGGCTGGCTGTGCTTCAGCTCATCGATGCCGATGACGATGCGGCAGGCCGCGCTCTCGGCCACGGCCGGCAGCAGGTTTGCTGCCAGCTTGGTGCCGGAGACGATGACAGCACGGGCGCCGCTGTTGCCGAGGATATGGCTGTGATCGGCCTGGGTGTTGGTGGTGTAGGCCGGCACGGTGATGGCGCCGGCGCCCATGATGGCAAGGTCTGCCAGGCACCATTCGGGCCGGTTCTCGGACACGAGCATGACCCTGTCCCCCTTGCCGATGCCCTGCTCCAGCAGCGCGGCGGAGAGCGCTGCGACGATGTCGTGCGCCTCGCCCCAGCTCTGGGTTTTCCATTCGCCATCGACCTTGCGGCCGAGCAGCGGCTGCTCCGGCCGCTCGGCGGCATGATCGAGAAACAGCCGGACGAGATTTGGCGCCGCATCGCAGCGCGCCGCAAAGGGCGCGGGCGGCAGCGGCTCACCGGGCCGGAAGGCGCGGATCCGGCTCAATAGCCCAGCACCTTGCCTTCGCTGCGCGGGTCTGCGCCGCCGCGCCAGCCGCCCGGCAGCTGCTCGATGCCGTTGAGCTTGAGCGGCAGGGTGGTGGCGACCGGGTTGTGGCCCATCGCCTTCAGCTGCGGAATCATCGTCTCGAGGAAGGTGCCCTTCTCGACACTCAGCCGGTCCCCGAGCGCCACCAGCTGCGGCAGCCCCAGCGCCTGATCGACCGGCAGGCCAAAATCGACAACGCCCATCACGGCCTTGGCAACCTGCGCGATGATGGTGGTGCCGCCCGCCGCGCCCACGGCAAGGACAACGCGGCCCTTGCTGTCATAGACGATGGTGGGGGACATCGAGGAGCGCGGCCGCTTGCCGGGCTGCACCCGGTTGGCCGTAAGTGCGCCCTGATCGGCAGGATCGAAGTTGAAATCGGTCAGCTCGTTGTTGAGCACAAAGCCGTTGGCCACCAGCCCGGAGCCGAACACGCGCTCGACCGTGGAGGTGTAGGTGGCAACGCTGCCATCGGTGGCGGCAACCGCGAAGTGCGTGGTGCCGGCGACTTCATTGTCATTGGCGGCCTGGCGCGGCGGGGCGCCGCGCGGCATGCCGGCCTCGGCCTTGGCGATGCGCTTGTCTGCAGCGATGAGCGCGCCGCGGGCCTTGATGTAGCGCTTGTCAGTGAGGCCCTGCACCGGAACCTGCACGAAATCGGCATCGCCCAGCCACTTGTCCCGGTCCGCATAGGCCAGGCGCTGGCTCTCGGCGAACAGGTGCCAGGCGACGGGATTGTCCTTGCCCAGCGCCTTCATGTCGAAGCGCTCGAGCTGGGCGAGCATCTGCAGCACACCGACACCGCCGGAGGACGGCGGCCCCATGCCGCAGATCCGGTAGGTGCGATAGCTGCCGCAGACCGGCGCGCGCTCCTTGGCACGATAATTGGTGAGATCGGCCTGGGTCATGCCCGTGGGGTTGTTCTCGGCGGTGTTGACAGCGGCGAGGATGCCGGCGGCAATCGGCCCCGCGTAAAACGCATCCGGGCCTTCCGCCGCGATCTTGCGCAGCGTGGCGGCGAGCGCCGGGTTGGCAAAGCGCGTGCCGGCAGCAATCGGCGTGCCATCGGCGTTGAAATAGAGCGCCCGGCCCTCCGGGCTCTTCATCAGCCCGGCTTTGCCATAGCCGATGAACTCGCTCATCCGCGTGCTGACCGTAAAGCCGTCCGCCAGCGCAATGGCCGGCGCGAACAGCTCGGCCCAGGGCAGCTTGCCCCAGCGCTTGTGCGCCTCGGCGATGAGCCGGATGTTGCCCGGAACGCCGACGCTGCGGCCACCGGTGGCGGCATCGGCGAAGCCCAGCCGCTTGCCGTCCGGCCCTAGGAACTGGGCGGGGGAGGCGACCATGGGGGCGGCTTCACGGCCATCGATGGTGGCAACCTGGCCATTGGCCGGCTGATAGACGAGGAAGCCGCCGCCGCCGATGCCCGAGGATTGCGGCTCGACAACCGTGAGCGCCAGCATGGTGGCAGCCGCGGCATCGGAGGCCGTGCCGCCCTTCTTGAGGATGGCGAGGCCAGCAGCCGTGGCTTCCGGATGCGCTGCCGAGACGATGCCGGAATAGAGGCCCGATGCGGCGGGCGGCGGCGGCGCTGCCATCTGGGCGGCAGGTGCGGTGGCGCAGGCAGCAGCGAGAAGCAGCAGCGGAAGGGTGCGGAAGCGTTTGATCATGGCACAACCATGGCGCGGCGTTGGCGCGGCGACAAGGGGCATTACGCCTGCCAATTTGGCAGGGGCTGGGCGCTACGCGCCTACCGCCTCGCTGACGTTGGAGAAGCCATCATGGCGCAGCAGGCTGGCCAGCTCGGCCTTGATGCGGCCCACCAGCCCCGGCCCCTCATAGACCAGCGCCGAATAGAGCTGCACCGCGCTGGCCCCGGCGCGGATGCGGGCATAGGCCCCTGCCCCGGAGGCAATGCCGCCTGCCGCGATGAGCGGCAGCGCGCCGCCGGTGGCCGCGGCAAAGCCCTTCAGCGCTGTCATCGCCAGCGGCGCCAGTGGCTTGCCGGAGAGGCCGCCGGCCTCGCCCGCCTGCGGGCTGAACAGCGGCGGCCGCGAGATGGTGGTGTTGGAGACGATGAGGCCATCCACCCCGCCCTCGATGGCGGTGCGGGCGATGGTATCGAAATCCGCCGGCTCAAGATCGGGCGCGACCTTGATGAACAGCGGCGGCAGCCGCGGGCCAGGCAAGGCCGCACGGGCGGCCATGACGCGGGCCACCAGATCCGCCAGCGCCGCGCCATCCTGCAGCGCCCGCAGGCCCGGCGTATTGGGCGAGGAGATGTTGACGGTGATGTAGCTGGCCAGCGCGCCGGCGGTGGCAACGCCTGTCACATAATCCGCCGTGCGATCGGTGGAATCCTTGTTGGCGCCGAAGTTGATGCCGATGACACCGGGGCGGCCGGCCCGCGCCTTGAGCCGCGCAACAGCGGCCTCCAGCCCCTTGTTGTTGAAGCCCATGCGGTTGATGACGGCGTGATCCTGCTTCAGGCGAAACAGCCGCGGCTTGGGGTTTCCCTCCTGCGGACGCGGCGTGACGGAGCCGCACTCGACAAAGCCGAAGCCGAGCCGGAACAGCGCATCGGGCACCATCACGTCCTTGTCGAACCCGGCAGCCAGGCCAACGGGATTGGGCAGGGACAGCCCGGCCAGCGTGGTGGCGAGAATGGGGTCATCAAGCGGCGCTGCGGGCACCAGGCCGGTGCGCAGCGCAGCAAGGGTGGCGTTGTGCGCCGTCTCGGGGTCGAGCGCGAACAGCAGGGGGCGGAGGGCGGAGAACATGCGCTTCTAGTGGCGCGAAGCCGGGCCGGCGTCAAAGCCGCTTTCAACCGGCGACGTTCAATGCGGCCTTATCGAGCCGCGCCGCTCAATCCGCCTCATCCTCGCGGCCGACCATCTCCAGCGCCCGGGCGCGGCGCTGGTGGAGGCCGCACCAGTGCACCAGCGCCTCCTCGCGGCCATGGGTGACCCAGACTTCGCCGGGGTCCAGCTCGGTGATGGTGGCGGTGAGCTCATGCCAATCGGCATGGTCCGAGATGATCAACGGCAGCTCGACGCCGCGCTGCACGGCACGCTGGCGCACGCGCATCCAGCCCGACGCCATGGCGGTGATCGGCTCGGGCATCCGGCGGGACCAGGTGTCCATGAGCGCGGACGGCGGCGCGAGCACGACCCGGCCGCGAAGCTCGGCGGGCTTGGTGCCGGCAACGGGGCGAATGTCTCCCAGTTGCACGCCGAAGCTTTCATAGAGTGCGCACAGCTTGGTCATCGCGCCATGCAGGTAGATCGGCGCATCATGGCCGGCGGCGCGCAGCTCGCCAATCAGCCGCTGCGCCTTGCCGAGCGCATAGGCGCCGAGCAGCACGCAGCGGTCCGGATTGGCCGCGAGCGCCGCTGTTACCTTGGCGATTTCGTGCGGCGTCGGCGGGTGGCGGAACACCGGCAGGCCAAAGGTCGCCTCGGTGATGAAGACATCGCAGGGCACCGGCTCGAACGGGGTGCAGCTCGGGTCTGGCCGGCGCTTGTAATCCCCCGAAACGACGACGCGCTGGCCCTTGTGCTCCAGCACGATCTGCGCCGAGCCGAGCACATGGCCGGCGGACACGAAGCGCACATCGACATCGTTGAGCCGCAGGGTTTCCCCATAGGCCACGCCCTGCCCGCCCGGCTGCGGACCATAGCGCGTCTCCATGATCGCCAGCGTCTCGGCGGTGGCCAGCACCTTGCCATGGCCGGCGCGGGCATGATCGGCATGGCCATGGGTGATGAGCGCCGCCGGCTTGGGGCGGGCAGGATCGATCCAGGCATCGGCGGGGGCGATGTAGAGCCCCTCCGGATGCGGCACCAGCCAATCGGGAGCAGCCATGCCGGCACTATGCGGCTTGTGGCCGCCAAGGCAAATGCGCGCTGGCCCTGCGACGTTTCAGCCGTCATCATTGCGATCCTGCTTGTTGAAGGACCTGCCATGCTGCGCCGTACCATTCCGCTGCTCGCCCTGCTCGCAGCCGCGCCGGCCCTTGCCGCAGAGCTGCCGCTCAAGCCGGGCAGCTGGCAGATCACCAGCACGGTGCGCTCGATGGAGATGCCCGGCGCACCCGCCGGCATGATGGCCAAGATGATCGGCAAGACCACGACAATGCGCCAGTGCATCACCCCGGCGCAGGCCGCAGGCGGCCCGCGCCAGATCCTCAAGGCCAGCGAAGGCAAGTGCCGCTACGACAGCTTCAGCGTGCGTGGCAACAAGCTGGACGCGGTGATGGTGTGCACCAGCGGCCAGGGCAACATGACCTCGCGGATGACCGGCACGGTAACGGCGACCAGCTACACCATGGACCAGACCATGACGGCGCCCTCCATGAAGATGACCAGCGCCGGCACCGGCAAGTGGCTGGGCCCCTGCAAGTAACGCCGGCGCTGCCGCCTGCCATCGCCGGCTGGTTCGCCCAGCGCGGCTGGGTTCCGCGCCGGCACCAGCTGGAGATGCTGGCGGCGGCGCAGGCGGGCAGCCATGCGCTGCTGGTTGCCCCCACCGGCGCCGGCAAGACGCTCGCCGGCTTCCTGCCCAGCCTGGCCGCGCTGGCGGAGATGCCCGGCGAGGGGCTGCACACGCTTTACGTCAGCCCCTTGAAGGCGCTGGCCGTGGATGTGCAGCGCAACCTGCTGGCCCCCATTGCCGAGATCGGCCTTGATATTGCGGTGGAGACCCGCACCGGGGACACCCCCTCCGATCGCAAGCAGCGCCAGCGCCAGCGGCCCCCGCAGATCCTGCTGACCACGCCCGAATCGCTGGCGCTGCTGATCTCGTATCCGGATGCCGCCACCATGCTGGCCGGTGTGCAGACCATCATCATCGATGAGATCCACGCCTTTGCCACCACCAAGCGCGGCGAGCAGCTGGCGCTGGCACTGGCACGGCTGCAGGTGCTGAGCCCCGGGCTGCGCCGGGTTGGCCTCTCCGCCACCATCGCCGATACCGAGGCCTATCAGGCCTGGCTGGCACCCGATGCCGATGGTGGCACGGTGCGGCTGGTGCAGGGCGACCCCGGCGCCGAGCCGCATATCGAGATTCTGGTGCCCGAGGATCGCATCCCCTGGGCCGGGCACAATGGCCGCTGGGCCGCTCGTGCCGTTATGCGCCGTATCGAGCAGGCGCGTCTGGCGATCGTGTTCGTCAACACCCGCGCCGTTGCCGAGCTGGTGTTCCGGGATTTGTGGGCGGAGAATGACCAAGCGCTACCGATCGGCATCCACCACGGCAGCCTGGCCGCCGAGGCGCGGCGCAAGGTGGAGGCGGCGATGGCGGCGGGCAAGCTGCGCGCCATCGTCGCCACCTCCAGCCTCGATCTCGGCATCGATTGGGGCGATGTCGATCTCGTCATCCAGATGGGCGCGCCCAAGGGCGCCTCGCGGCTGCTGCAGCGCACCGGCCGCGCCAACCACCGCATGGATGAGCCAAGCCACGCGATCATCGTGCCGGGCAACCGCTTCGAGTATCTGGAGGCGCTGGCCGCTCAGGACGCCGTGGCGGCGCATGAGCTGGATACCGAGAGCTTCCGCCCCGGCAGCCTCGATGTGCTGGCCCAGCATGTCTTCGGCATCGCCTGTGCCGCGCCTTTTGATGCCGATGCGCTCTACGCCGAAGTCCGCAGCGCCGCGCCTTATGCCGGGCTGCCGCGCAGCCGCTTTGACGAGGTGCTGAACTTTGTCGCCACCGGCGGTTACTCGCTCAAGGCCTATGAGCGCTACCAGCGGCTGCGGCAGGACCGCACCGGGCTGTGGCGCATCAGCCATCCGCGCCTGGCCGCCCAGCACAGGCTCAACGCCGGCACCATTGTGGAAGCGGTGAGCATGAACGTCTGCTTCGGGCGGCGGGGGCGGCGGCTGGGGCAGGTGGAGGAATGGTTCGGCAGCCAGCTGCGCGTGGGGGACAGCTTCATGTTCGCCGGCCAGACGCTCGAGGTGATGGGCTTTGAAGGCCCGGACATTCATGTGCGGCTCGGCCGCGGCACGCCCAGCGTGCCGACCTATGTGGGCGGGCGGATGCCACTGACGACTAACCTCGCCGCCCGGGTGCGCGGGCTATTGGGCACCCCGGCGCGCTGGGCCGAGATGCCCGCGGACGTGCACGAATGGCTGGCGATCCAGCAGGCTCGCTCGCGGCTGCCGGGGCCGGACGCGATGCTGGTCGAGACCTTCCCGCGCGATGGGCGCTGGTTCATGGTCGCTTATGGCTTTGCCGGGCGCAACGCCCACCAGACGCTGGGCATGCTGCTGACCCAGCGGATGGAAGCCGCCGGGCTGGAGCCGCTGGGGTTTGTCGGCAGTGATTACATGATCGCCGTCTGGTCCCTGCAGGAGGTGACGGACCCGAGGCCGCTGTTCAACCCGGAGGTGTTCGAAGCCGAGCTGGCCGAGTGGATGGCGGCCTCGCCCTTCCTGCGCCGGGCGTTCCGGGAGGTGGCGATCATCGGCGGCTTGATCGAGCGCAGCCTGCCGGGCCAGCACAAGACCGGTAAGCAGATGAGCGTCTCGGCAGACCTGATCTATGATGTGTTGCGGCGCCATGAGCCGGGGCATCTTCTGCTCACCGCCGCCTGGGCCGATGCCCGCGGCAAGCTCACCGATATCGACCGGCTGGCCGGGCTGCTGGAAGCCGCCACCGCCAGCCTCGACCATGTGCGGCTCGATCGCGTCTCGCCGCTGGCCGTGCCGGTGCTGCTGGAAGTGGGCCGCGAATCCGTGCCCGGCGCGGCAGACACGGCGCTCCTGATCGAGGCAGAGGCATTGGCCGCCGAGGCTATGCGGCTGGATTAATGCTCCGGGGCGGCTATCAGACCCGCATCGGCATCAGGACGTAGAGCGCCTTGCTGTCATCGCTTTCGCGGATCAGCGTTGGCGCCGCGGCATCCGAGAGATGCACATCGACCTGGTCGCTGCCGACCTGCCCGAGGATATCGAGCAGATAGCGATAGTTGAAGCCAACTTCGAACTCGGTGGAATTATAGTCCGCCGGCACTTCCTCGGCGGCGGTGCCGTTCTCGGGACTGGTGACGGACAGAGTCACCTTGTCCCGGCTCAGCGCCAGCTTGACGGCACGGGTCTTCTCCGTGGTGGCGATGGCGGCAACGCGGTCAACGCCTTCGGACAGGCTCTTGGCGTCGATCTTGAGCAGCTTGTCGTTGGCGGTGGGGATCACGCGGCTGTAATCCGGGAAGGTGCCGTCGATGAGCTTGGAGGTGAGCGTCGCCTGCTCGCTGAAGCGGAAGCGGATCTTGGACGCCGAGAGCGAGATTTCGATCGGCACGTCATCGGCATATTCGTCGAGCAGCTTGCGGACTTCCCCGACACATTTGCGCGGCACGATCACGCCCGGCATGTCCTTGGCGCCCTCGGGCAGATCGAGCTCGATACGGGCGAGGCGGTGGCCATCGGTGGCGACGGCGCGCAGCTTGGGACTCGGGCCATCAACGGCATGGATGTAGATGCCGTTGAGATAATAGCGCGTCTCCTCCGTGGAGATGGCGAAGCGGGTGCTGTCGATCAGCTCGCGCAGGTCCTTCGCCTTGAGGCTGAACTGCGTTGGCAGCTCGGTCTCGGCGATCACCGGAAAATCATCTCGCTTGAGCGTGGCAAGGCTGAAGCGCGAGCGATTGGCGACAACGCTCATCTTGTCCCCCGACACGGCGAGCTCGACCTGCGAACCCTCGGGCAGCTTGCGGACGATATCGAACAGCGTGTGGGCGCTGGCCGTGGTGGCGCCGTTGAGATCGATCTGCGCCGGGATGGTTTCCACCACCTGCAAATCAAGATCCGTCGCCATCAGCCGCAGGCCCTCGGCCCGTGCCTCGATCAGCACGTTGGAGAGAATGGGAATGGTATTGCGCCGCTCCACCACGGACTGGATGTGCGCAAGGCACTTGAGCAGCGTTGCGCGTTCGACAGTCGCCTTCATTTAGAGTCCTTGGTTTGCCCGCCTGGGAGATTTTCTAGCCCGACTATAGCGCGATCGACGCGGCGCGGTAGTGGGCAAACTTCGTCGATATGCTAGGAACGCTTCCCATGGACATCATCCTCGCCCGCCACGCTGAAACCGTGTTCAACGCCGCCGCGCGCATGCAGGGCAACATGGCGCACACGCCGCTCACCCGCGCCGGCATCGCCCAGGCCGAAGCCATGGGCGCAGCGCTGGCCGCGGCGCTGGGCTCGGCGGCGGACCGGGACCTGTGGGTCTCCCCCTCCGGCCGCACGCAGCAGACTGCCGCCATCGTCAGCGAGCATCTCGGCCGGCCGTTCTTTGATTGGCAGAAGGACAAGCGCCTGCTCGAGATCGACGTCGGCGATTGGGAGGGGCGCTATTACGCCGATATCGTTGCCGAAACCGGGCCGATCGTGGATGCCGAGCGTCGGCTGTTCTCGGTGCCGCCTCCGGGTGGCGAGTGGTTCCCCGCCATTGCCGCCCGGCTGCAGGATTGGCTGGACGGGCTCGACCCGGCGCGGCCGGTGCTGGCGATCAGCCATGGCATCACGGCGCGGGTGCTGCGCGGCCTGCTGGTTGGCGGCGAGGACTGGCACGGCGTGAAGGTGGCGGCAGATGCGCCGCAGGGCACGGTGTTCCACATCCGCGATGGCGCCGAGGATGTGCTGCACATCGGTTCGGGCGTGCAGGGTGTGCGCGCCGCCTGAACGGCAAGCCGGCCACGAAAGATCGTCCGACAATTTTCCTGTTCAGTTCCCGCACGCAGGGGACTAAGACAGCCGCGAATTGTAGAGGACATACGCCATGACCACGCTCACAGACTCCATCGTCATCGCCGGCTTCGCTCGCACGCCGATGGGCGGCTTCCAGGGCGCGCTCTCCGGGTGCAGCGCCACCCAGCTTGGCGCCGCTGCCGTAAAGGCCGCCGTGGAGCGCTCGGGCGTGGCGCCGGAAAAGGTGGAGCAGATCTTCATGGGCTGCGTGCTGCCGGCCGGGCTTGGCCAGGCGCCGGCGCGCCAGGCAGCGCTGGGCGCCGGGCTGCCGCTCTCGGTGGAGGCAACGACGCTCAACAAGATGTGCGGCTCGGGCATGCAGGCGACCATCATGGCGCATGATGCGCTGCGCGCCGGCACGGCCGAAGTGATCGTGGCCGGCGGCATGGAGAGCATGACCAACGCGCCCTATCTGCTCGCCAAGCACCGCGGCGGCGCGCGTATCGGCCATGATGTCATCAAGGATTCGATGTATCTCGATGGCCTTGAGGATGCCTATGACCCCGGCCGGCTGATGGGCAGCTTTGCCGAGGATTCGGCGCGAGACTATCAGTTCACCCGCGCCGCCCAGGATGAATATGCACTGGAGAGCCTGCGCCGCGCCATCGCCGCCATTGCGGAAGGCGCGTTCGATGATGAAGTGACCCCGGTGACAGTTTCGGCCCGTGGTGGTGACACCGTGGTGGCCGCGGACGAGCAGCCGGGCAAGGCGCGGCCGGACAAGATTCCCGGCCTGAAGCCGGCGTTCTCCAAGGATGGCACCATCACCGCCGCCAATGCCTCGTCAATTTCCGATGGCGCCGCCGCACTGGTGCTGACGACGGCGAGCGTGGCGGCGCGTGATGGCCTGCCGGTGCGGGCGCGGATCGTGGCGCATGCCGCCCATGCCCATGAGCCGGGCAAGTTCACCACGGCGCCGGTGCCCGCCATCCGCAAGGTGCTCGACAAGGCCGGCTGGAGCGTGGCGGACGTTGACCTGTTCGAGATCAACGAGGCCTTTGCCACCGTGGCGATGATCGCCATGCATGACCTCGCCATCCCGCGGGAAAAGGTCAACATCCATGGCGGCGCAACCGCGCTGGGGCACCCGATCGGCGCTTCCGGCGCGCGCATCATCGCCACCCTGGTGGCAGCGCTGGAGCGCACCGGCGGCAAGCGTGGCGTCGCCTCGCTGTGCATCGGCGGCGGCGAAGCAACGGCGATTGCGGTGGAGCGGGACTGAGGGCGGACTTATCCACATTATCCTCGTTATCCACAGGCTCTGATCGATTCTTTTCGCTTTGACGACTCAGCCAAAGGTGAGAACCTTCAACTGTAGCCGGGAATTCCGCTCCGCCGAAAGGCCGAACGAAAGCAACCGGTTGCAGCCAGAGAAGGTACTCATACCCAGTGAAAACCGGGAATTGAGGAAGGTCAATGGCGAGGGTTGGCGAACATAGCCCCTATCAGTGCATCATCATGGAAATGGTGATGGCCTGACACGCTGGAAGGCCTATCCTGCACGGGTTAAAAGCGCCTGAAATGGCAGTCTGGAAGCCCGGTGCGAAGTGCCGTGATACCGGCGAGTAAGCGAGGTTTGCGCCGTAAGACGTGAGCCCCAGCGGAAAGCCCGCAGGCACGACACAGTGGCGGCCGATGACACCATCGGCCGCCATTTGTGTGTGCGGCGCAGCGCGGCAGCAGATAGCGAAGCTATATGCAGACTCGCGCAAGCCCGGCCAGCGAGGCGGCTGGCCACAGCCAGCCGAACTCGTCTGACGTCAGGACGCGGCTTTGCCGCGGCCCACTGCCTGTAAAATCGAGATCAAGCCCCCGCAACGACGGAAGCTACAGCTTCTGCAGAATCAGCCCGCCCTACAGCCGCTCGGCAGACGGCACATCCGCCGCCATGCTGGCCGCCACCTTTTCGGCCTGCTCCAGCGCCCGCAGGATGTTGCCACCGGCAAGCTTGGCGCAATCGGCCTCGCTCCAGCCGCGGCGCAGCAGTTCGGCAATCAGCACCGGGTAGGTTTCCACGCCCTCCAGGCCAATGGGGCCGGCCGGGATGCCATCATAATCCGCCCCGAGGCCGATATGATCATGGCCCGCGACCTTGGCCATGTGATCGAGATGATCGGCGACCACCTTGTAATCGACCTTGGGTGCCGGGTTGGCCTTGTTCCAGGCGGCCATGGCGGCGGCGGACTTTTCGGGCTGGCCGAGGAACAGCAGGTTCTGCCGGGTGAACTCGGCCGAGCGGGCGGCGGTGTGCTGAATGACGGCTTCCGAGATGAAGCCGGGAACGAAATTGGCCATCACGACGCCGCCATTGGCCTTGACCAGCGTCAGCACATCATCAGGCACGTTGCGCGGATGATCGGCGAGCGCCCGGGCCGAGCTGTGCGAATAGATGACCGGCGCCTTGGTGACGGCGAGCACCGCCTTCATGGTGCCGGGCGAGACATGGCTGAGATCGACCAGCATGCCGATGCGATTCATCTCGTTGATGACGACCTTGCCGAAGGCGCTGAGCGGCTCGGCGCGCGGCGCTTCATTGGCGCTGTCCGCCCAGTCACTGTGCTTGGAGTGAGTGAGCGTCATGTAGCGCACGCCGAGGGCATGATACATGCGCAGCACCGGCAGGCTGTTGTCCATCTGGCTGGCGCCCTCGACGCCAAGCAGCGAGGCGACCTTGCCGGTCTTCTGGATGCGGCGGATATCGGCGGCGCTGCTGGCCAGCTCGAAATGCTGCGGGTAGCGCTTGATGATGCCATGGACGATGTCGATCTGCTCGACAGTGGATTTGACAGCAGCTGGCCCGGTGACGGTGGCCGGCACATAGACGGACCAGAACTGGCCGCCGACCCGGCCCTCATGCAGGCGTGGGATATCGGTATGCAGCGGCTTCTGGAAGCGCCGGCTGTCTGCCTCCAGATCGACCTGCCACCATTGCTCGCCAAAGTTTCCGCGCAGCGCGCCGGGCCAGTCATTATGGCCATCGATGACCGGTTGCTTCTTCAGCACCGCCTGGGCGCGGGCCAGCATCGGATCATCGGCGGCCAGTGCCGGCGAGGTGGTGAGGAGCAGGGCGGTGAGGAAGGGGAGCATGCGCATGGGCGATGTTGTCGCACCAACTCGCCCTCTCTTGCAAGACAGGTAGCGGCACCTTGCGAATTTGCGATAACGGAGCAGTCATTCAAAATCCTTCAAGGGGAGTTTTCCGATGCTCGACGTCAGCGATCGCAACGTTTTCACCGATGACCACCGGGCGTTCCGTGACACGGTGCGCAAGCTGTTCGACAAGGAACTTTATCCGAACATCGACACCTTCGAGGCCGAGGGCCTGGTGTCCAAGGCCTTCTGGCGCGCTTGCGGCGACAATGGCCTGCTCTGCCCCACCGTGCCGGAAGCCTATGGCGGCCTCGGGCTGGATTTTGGCTACAATGCCATCGTCGATGAGGAACTGGCCTATGCAGGCTGCTCCGCCGGCATCACCCTGCAGTCTGACATCGTTGCCGATTATCTCGTCGCCTATGGCTCGGAAGAACAGAAGCTGAAGTATCTGCCCAAGATGATCTCGGGCGAGCTGATCACCGCGATCGCCATGACCGAGCCGGGCGCCGGCTCCGATCTGCAGGGCATCCGCACCACCGCCAAGCGCGACGGCAACCATTATGTGATCTCGGGCAGCAAGACCTACATCACCAACGGCCAGAATGCCGATTTGATCATCGTTGTCGCCAAGACCGATCCGGACAAGGGCGCCAAGGGCACCAGCCTCATCCTGGTGGAATCGGACCGCGAAGGCTTTGCCCGGGGCCGCAACCTCGACAAGATCGGCCAGCACAGTGCCGACACCTCGGAGCTGTTCTTCAACGATGTGCGGGTGCCGATCACCAACTGCCTCGGCGATGAGAACAAGGGCTTCATCTACCTGATGAGCCAGCTGCCGCAGGAGCGCCTGAGCATCGCCATCGGCGCCCAGGCCGGTGCGCAGCGCGCCTTTGACGAAGCCGTGAAGTTCGTGAAGGAGCGCAAGGCCTTCGGCAAGACGGTGTTCGATTTCCAGAACACCAAGTTCGTGCTGGCCACCATCAAGACCGAGCTGCAAGTCGGCTGGGCGCATATCGATTGGGCGCTCAAGCGCCTGATGGAAGGCAAGCTGACGGCCGCAGAAGGCAGCGCCGCCAAGCTCTGGCACACCGAAATGCAGGGCCGCGTGGTGGATGAAGCCCTGCAGCTGCATGGCGGCGCCGGCTACATGAACGAATACCCCATCGCCCGCATGTGGCGCGATGCCCGCGTGCAGCGCATCTATGGTGGCACCAGCGAGATCATGCGCGAAGTGATTTCGCGTACGATCTGAGGCGGTTCGGACCGGGGCAGCACGCCTGCCCCGGTCCTGTTGCCATAACTTCTTGAGCTTTCAGCCCGCCGCCGCAGTCAGCGGCGGAGCGGGATGCTCCATCTGCTTGGCGATGAGCTGGAGCAGTTCCGCCGGCAGATGGTCCGGGATAGGCGGGTGGCTGGTGAATTCGTGGCTGTCGCTCAGCACGGTGTCGCCGCTCTTGACGATGAAGCCTTCATAGCCCTTCGCCGCAACCTGGTTGCAGATCTCCGTGTAGGTGTTGAGGCCGCCGGCATAGGGCATGAAGCGGCGCGGCTTGCCGGGCACGTTGGCGCCCATGTACCAGCTGTTGGCCGATGGCAGCAGCGTCGGTGCCGCGGCCTCCTCGACATGGGCGTCCCAGGCAGCCTGGGCTTCCGGGCTGGCCTCGATGCTGGCCTGCTGGCGCTCACCGAGCCAGGTGAGGCAGTCCGCCACCCACTCGACATGCTGCTCGATGGAATTGAGCATGTTGGTGAGCACCGAGGGGCTGCCCGGGCCGGTGATCATGAACATGTTGGGGAAGCCCGCCACCATCAGGCCGAGATAGGTGTGCGGGCCATCGGCCCAGGCCGACTTCATAGTCACGCCGCCACGGCCACGGATGTCGATCCGATCGACAGCGCCGGTCATGGCGTCAAAGCCCGTGGCCAGCACGACGGCATCGAAATCATATTGCTGGGCTGTTGTCGCGATGCCGGCTTCATTGAAGGTGACGATCGGTGCGGCGCGCAGGTCCACCAGTTCGACATTGTCGCGGTTATAGGTGGCGTAATAGCCGGTATCGACGCAGGGACGCTTGGTGCCGAAATAATGGTCCTTGGGAATCAGCAGTTCGGCGGTCTTCGGATCCTTGACCGTTTCGCGGATCTTGTCTGCAACGAAATCGGCAACGACCTTGTTGGCGGCCGGGTCAATGCCCTGGTCACCAAAGGTGCCGAGGATGCGGAAACCACCCCAGCGCCAACGGCGCTCAAGTTCGGCGTGCGCCACATCCTCGGGCGTCCGCGTCGCCAGCACGGTGTCACGCGCCTCGTTCTGGAAGCCGGTGACGGTGTTCTTCGAGTTGGCGCGATAGCCACGCGGATCTGCGGCACGGGCGGCGAGGTCCTCCTCCGGAATCGGGCCATTGTTTGCGGGCATCGAGTAGTTAGGGGTCCGCTGGAACACGGTGAGCTTTGCGGCCTGCTCGGCGATGATCGGGATCGACTGGATCGCCGAGGAGCCGGTGCCGATGATGCCGACGCGCTGCCCGGTGAAATCAACACCCTCATGCGGCCAGCGCGAGGTGCGGTAGACCTTGCCCTTGAAGCTCTCGATGCCGGGGAAGGTCACATCCGTCGGCACGGAGAGGCAGCCGGTGGCAAGGATGAAGTAGCGCGCATCAAGGGTTTCGCCGCCATCCGTGCTGACAGCCCAGCGGCCGGTGGCCTCCTGATAATGCGCCGCTGTGACGCGCGTATTGAAGCTGATGTCGCGCCGAAGCTCGAACCGGTCGGCGATGTGCTCGGCATAGGC
The DNA here is from genome assembly GCA_002423025.1 of Sphingomonadales bacterium UBA6157. GTDB lineage: Bacteria > Pseudomonadota > Alphaproteobacteria > Sphingomonadales > Sphingomonadaceae > Sandarakinorhabdus. The sequence goes on from DIUN01000009.1 coordinate 31,022, forward strand.
AAACAATTCGGCCTGGGGCGCATAGCGCTCGCTCCAGTGCCACTCCTGCTCAAGCTCGGGGGAGAAGGAGAAGCTGTACTCCAGGCTCTGGATATCGACGCGGGCACCCGGATAGCGGTTCCAGTACCATGTGCCGCCGACGGCGCTGCCCGCTTCGATGACACGGGCGCTGAGCCCCATGCCGCGCAGCTTGTGCAGCATGTACATGCCGGAAAAACCGGCCCCGACGATCACGACATCAAAGGCATGGGCTGGCTGCTGGTGTGCGGCGTTGGTCTGCATCATCTTCATCTCCCCGGTGCCGGCAACGCTTGCCATGCAGGCAGCGGCCGATCAGTGCGGACAGACTAGCATGACTGCCGGGACTGCAAAGCCGTCACTCCGGAGAGGGTGGGCTGGCAGGCACAAAAAAGCCCGGGGCGGTGACCCCGGGCTCGTTTGTGTGCTCCCTTGGGAGGGAGCCGATCAGGCTGCCGGCTTGGTTGCATCCTCTGCAGCGGCCACCGGCGGCGAGGCCGGGGCAGCTTCAGGTACCGCGGTGTCGGGAGCCGCAGCAGCCGGAGCTGCAACCAGGGTGGCGGCGGGCGCCCCCTTGAGGGACGGATAGTCCTTCAGCATCTTGGCGCCGCCCATCGGACGGTTGATGCCATTGTGGCAGGTGGCGCAGTTGACCTTAAGCGGGTCACCAGCCGGGCCGCGCCGGTTGGCAGGCCAGACATCGCCAAGCGCGGTGATGTAGTTGTTGTTGATGTCCCGCACCATGCGGATGCCATACCAGGCGTTGACACGCTGGGTGCGGCTGTCCGACCACTTCGCGAAGTTGTTCGAGTTGTGGCAGAAGGTGCAGTTGACGCCGAGGCCCTGCGACATGTGCATCATCAGGCCATAGGTCTTTTCGGTGTTGACGATGGATGCTGCATGGTCGGTCGGATAGGCGCTCTTGGCACCGACCCGGATGTTCTCGCTGCCCGCCAGGTAGGACGAGAAGCTGTCATACGGCAGCGAAGCATAGGCCGTGGCCTTGAGCGGCGTGTTCTGGCCCAGCTTGTTGCCCTTGATATTGCCGGGGTCCGGCAGGGCGGCTGACCAGTTGTTGGCCGGCACGGGCTTGCCACGATGGCAGGTCCAGCAGGTGACACCGGCGTTCTCGTTGCCCTGGCCATAGTTGTTGTTGAAGTGCGGCGTCCAGTTGGCGTTGATGTTGCGGGTCATCTGCAACATCTTGCGCGCCACGACCTTGGTGTAGAGCTCGTCGGAGGCCATGTTCGCCGGGTTGTGACAATAGTTGCAGCCGCCGTTCTCAACCGTGCCATCAGCTGGCGCCACCCAGTTGGTGAGCGCCGCCATGGTGTAGTTGAACTCGTCAGCGCTGATATCGCCGAGCACCTGGACGTTCTGGTAAACTTCCTTGGCACGAGCGCCTTCCAGCATCGCAGCATCGAGCGGATATGGCGGTTCCGGCACCGGAGCGACCACCGGCATGCCGGCCTTGTGCTTGACGCTGGAGATAGCGGCACCGTTGGGGCCTTGCTGCTCGGTCACCTTGGTGCCGATCTCGCAGCCTCCCAGCAACAGTGCCGGGAGGACGAGCAGGAGGGTGAGCTGTTTGCGCATCATTGCGGTGCTCCCGGAAGCGTGGAGGGATCGACCGTACCCGTTGCCGGATATTCCAGCGCAAAGTGGTGCTCGACCGCCCAGAGGTACCAGTTATCGACAACCGTGCCGGTAAGCAGGATGCCGATACCCCCGGTGAGGGTCGTCAGCACGGCAAACCACCAGGCCCAGCGATGGATCGATTCCATCGTGGCGTTGAAGCCCATTGTCCAGCGCCAGAACAGCGCAGCGCGCTCTGACGCAGTACCGCGGTCGGTGATCTGCTCGATCTCGCGCTCGCCGCCGTAGCGGCCGACGGCCAGAATGGTAGCGCCGTGCATGGCAAACAGCAGGGCAGAGCCATAAAGGAAGGCGATCGAGAGGGCGTGGAACGGATTGTAGAACAGGTTGCCGTAGCGGATGGAGAAGGCCGCGGTCCAATCCAGGTGAGGGAAGATGCCGAACGGCACGGCTTCCGACCAGCTGCCCATCGCGATCGGGCGGATGAAGCCCAGCACGAGATAGAGCCAGATGGCGCTGGCAAAGGCCCAGGCAACATGCGTGCCCATGCCCAGTTCGCGCGCCCTTGTGTAGGTCCGGGCCCACCACAGCAGGATGGACGCAGTGAGGAAGGCACCGGCGATCAGCCACCAGCCGCCTTCAGCGAGCGGCGGCAGTATCTTGAGGCCGTATTTGGCGGGCGGCGGCTCAAGCGAGAGCCAGAACAGCTGGCGGACGAACTGAATGGGATCCCAGTTCACCGAGGCGAACATGTTCATGCCCATGATGACGATGGCGATGGCTCCGCACATCAGCGCCGCCGTCCCGAGCTTGCCGAGATAGACCGGGCCGATCTGGGCCCCGCCGATCTTGCCCATCAGGTACGTGAAGCCGAACGGGCCGTAACGCGGATCGTTGTTGGGCCCGAGCGGGACACCGGGTTCGAGTTCGCCGCGGAGCTGAACCTGGGTGAAGATATTTTGATAAGCCATGGTTCGGTCCTCCCCTAGTTCCAGATCGGCAGGTTGAGCCACCAGGTCCACCATTCCGGCCAGCCTCGCGACCAGAACGGACCGCTGAGGATGATGCAGATGGCGCTCCAGAAGGCCGCATTCACGGCGAGCAACAGGCCCACGCGGTGGATGCCCAGCGTGCCGACCGAGTAACCGACGAGATCGCGGAAGAAGGTGTCCTCATACTCGGGGGACTTCACATCTTCGCCCTTGGCGGGGTTGACCGCCGAGAGCACCAGCGATCCGTGCAGGCCAAGGGCCAGGGCGTTGGTGAAGAAAAAGCTCACCGCGATCATGTGCGCGGGATTGTAGTGGAAATGCAGATACTGGTAGCCCGTGTTCGACACCCAATCGAGGTGCGGAAAGATGCCGTACGGGAAGCCCCAGCCCCAGGCGCCCATCAGCACCGGCCGGATGATGACCAGCGAGACATAGGCGAAAATGGCGAAGCCGAAAGCAACGGGCACATGATAGCCCATGCCGAGCTTGCGGCAGATCTCCACTTCACGGAGCGCCCAGCTGCAGAAGGCACCGACAGCGCAGATGGTGACGATCTGCCAGAGCCCGCCCTCGCGGAGCGGAGCAAGTGAGAGACCATATTTGATGTCTGGCGGAGCAATATTGATCAGCCAGGGATTCCAGGTGGGGCCAATGGCGGCTCCGTAAAGGATCAACGCCGTCCCGAGGGCGGCGAAGAAGATCGTGGTGACTCCGAAAAAGCCCACGTAAAATGGGCCAATCCAGAAATCGAAGAGGTCACCACCGATCAGGGTGCCTCCGCGAACGCGATATTTCCGTTCGAAACTCAACAGCGCCATGGCGCACCTCCCCCCGGGCCGTTTTCGCGGCGCGGGCCTTCTAGCTGGTGATGCGGGCGGGCGGGGTCCTTGGTGCGGGCCCCGCCCGTCTCGCTTTACCTCTTACGCAATCACTTACTGAGGTTGGCCTCAGGCCGAGCCGGTGGTTTCCGTCACCACGGCGGCGCTGGCCGCTGCAGGGGCCGAACCATCGAGCCAGTTGTAGCGATCGGTGCTGAGCAGGATGAAGTGGATCAGGATCGCGAGGGTGAACAGGAAGATCGCCAGCGCGCTGAGGATCCGCTGCGGATTGAACGTCTGCCAGACTCTCCACATTGTCGTTACTCCTTAAGCGTTGGGCGAGGCGACAGCAGTCGTCTCGGCCGTCTGGGCAGCTTCAATTGCGGACGTCATCGGCATCGCTTCGCCGAGCCACGGGCGCCACGACCACACCAGGAAGTGCGCGATGATCGCGACAAAGGTGAAGAACGCCATGCTGACGACGAAGAGCTTGTGAAACTCCTTCGCTTCAGCGTCGGTCAGGTAGGTACCTGGCCCCATATTATTGTCACTCATGCATTTTCCTCCAGTCTGTCCGCCGCACGAGGTCACAATGGCCTCGCCCGACCGGCGGCTTTGCGGCGTTGGAAACCACCACAAAGATGTTGAGGCCCGCGCCGAGCGGCGTTGGGCCAAAGGCAGGGCACAGGCTCATGCAGCCTGTGCCTCGAAGAGACGCGCAGCGGCAGCAAGCCGCTCGCGGGTAACCTGTTTTTCGCCGGCATCGCGCGCGGCGCGCTCGGCAGCATCGCGCAGTCGCTTGGCGGCAGAAATGCGCACCAGCACCGGCTGCTTGTCGACCATGGCATCAAGCTCGGACCGGGCATCATCCTCCCAGCCGACCTGCTCGAGCAGACGCGCAGGCGTGGCTTCAGCACGGTCCATCTGGCCCGCGAGCGGCAGGATGAAGAACAGCGCATCAAACAGCGCGTTGCAGACTTCCTGGACGAGATAGGTGGCGCCGGAATAACCCATGAAAGGCGTGCCGGTGTGGCGGCGGATGGCGGCACCGGGGAAGCTGGCCGGCACATAAATCGCGCGGCTGCCGGCTTCAGCCATATACATCCGCTCGTTGTAGCTGCCGAACATGATCAACGGCGGGTTGGTCTTGATCGCCTCCTGCACGGCGGCATTGTCCGGCTTGATGCCGGCAGTACGCTTGAAGCTGAAGGTGCAGGGCAGGCCCATGTCATCTTCCAGGAACGAGCGCAGGCCGCGCTCGTAGGTCTCGGTGGCCACCACGGCGAAGCTGGCCGTGCCGAAGAAGTCCTGGGTCACGGAGCGCCACAGGTCCCACAGCGGCTTGATGGTGGTGTGCTTTTCCTTCTCGATGAACGGCTCGGCATCAAGGCCGGTGAGTTCAGCGAGCTTGCGCAGAAACAGCGTGGTCGAGTTGAGGCCGATGGGGGCCTGAAGATAGGGCCGCTCGAGTGTTTCGCAGAGGCCGCGGCCCCATTCGCGATACATGCAGACGTTGACTTCGGCATCGGCAAGCTTGCGGATATCGGCCAGATGGCTGCCGAGCGGGAAGACGACATTCACCTCGGCGCCGATGCCCTCGATGAGGCGACGGATCTCGGCGAGGTCCGATGGCATGTTGAAGGTGCCGTACATCGGCCCGATGATGTTGACCTTGGGCTTGGCACCCTCCTTGCGGGGGCGGAGCGCGGGCACCTTCTTGGGGCCGAACTGCGTCCAAAGCCAGGTGAGGGCGCGGTCTCCGGCTTGCCATTGGTCTTCATCGATGGTGCGGGGCAGGAAGCGCTGGACGTTGGTGCCCTCGGGCGTCACGCCGCCGCCGATCATCTCGGCGATCGAGCCTGTCACCACCACGGCGGGCAACGACGGATCAAGCGTCTTCCAGGCGCGCTTCATCGCGCCTTCCGTGCCATCGCGGCCAAGCTCCTGCTCGGAAAGGCCGGTTACGACGATGGGCAGCTCATGTGGCGGCAGGCCATCGGTATAATGCAGCACCGAGGTGACCGGCAGGTTCTCGCAGCCGACAGGGCCATCGATGATGACTTGCAGACCCTTGATAGCGGTAAAAGCGTAGACCGCGCCCCAATAGCCGCCGGCCCGGTCATGATCGAGGATCAGCGTCATGAGCCGATCGCCTCCTCGGACTTGGCGGCGGCGATCATCTTGGCGGCGTATTTTTTCTTGAACTCGGGGCGGTCGCTGGGCGTGTCTTCCCAGATGCCGGCGGCGTAACCCTCGCCGACGCCCTGGAAAAAGTCCTTCATCGTGTCGAAGCGCGCCTTGTTGCCGAGCGCGGCGTTGATGACCTGCGCGAGGCTGCCAGCGCCGGCAGGCCCCATGAGCGGACGCGCCGAGATAAGATTGGTGAAGTACAGCCCTGGAATGGCGTGGCTCTTGGCGTGCTGCACAACCGGCGTGGTGCCGATCGAAAGGTCCGGCCGGAATTCCTCCACAGCCTGGATGTCCTGCTCAAGGCTGGCGCGATACTGGATGCGGGTTCCCTTGGCCTCCAGCCACTCCCGATCAGGATCGGACCAGCGGGTGCGGGGCGCGGCGGTGCCGACATACGGGACGTCCGCACCGCTCTCGATAAGCAGGCGGGCGACCAGCAGCTCCGAGCCTTCATAACCGGAAACCGTGATGCGGCCCTTGATCGGCTTGGCAGCCAGCGCCGCCGTTATGGCGGGGAGGAACTTGTTCTGGGCGGCGGCGATTTTGTCTGCCGAGATGCCGCAGGCCTCGCCAATGGCGGCGAGCCAGGCGGCAGTGCCATCACGGCCCACCGGGGCCGAACCGACGACCTTGCGGCCGGCGGCCTCGAACTCACGGACCGAGGCGGTGTAGAACGGGTGAATGGCGGCGACAGCAGCGCAATCCAGCGCGGAATAGAGCTCACGCCACTCGCGGGTGGGCACAACCGGCCCGGCAGCGAGGCCCATGGGCTCCAGCATCATCGAGATGCCGACAGGATCAGCAGGGAACATCTCGCCCAGCAGCGTGATTGTCGGCTTGTCAGGGCGCTCGGCTGGCGCCGTTACCGGACCGGCCATGGCTTCCTTGCGGGCATAGGCGAGCATGGCGCCGGCCAGCACATCCTTGGCCTCGGCATGGGTTGGCACGCCGAAGCCCGGCACATCGATGCCGATGACACGGACACCATTGATGACGTCAGGCAACAGTTGCAGCGGCACGCCCGATGCTGTCGGCACGCAGAGGTTGGTGACGACGATGGTATCGTATAGCGCCGGATCCGCCAGCTCGTGTACGGCGTCGCGGATATCCTCGAACAACTTGCCGGTGACGAGTGATTCAGAGTTGAACGGTACGTAACCGACGGTGCGACGGGCGCCGTAGAAATGCGAGGTAAAGGTCAGGCCATAGACGCAGCAGGCCGAGCCGGAGAGCACGGTCGCGGTGCGGCGCATGCGCAGGCCGACACGCAGCGAACCGAATGCAGGGCACATGGACTGCGGCTGGTCGTGCGGGCCCTTGGGATAGTCCGCAGCATAACGATCGAGCACTTCGGACTTGCCGGCCTTGGCCGCAGCATCACGCATGGTCTCGGCACCAGCATGGCACCCGGCACCTTCCGGCACAGGCGCAGCATCGGCAAGCGGCACCGACCTGGTTTCAAGATCGAGCGGCTCAGACATTGTCGTAGACAACCTCCAGCGAAGGCTTGGTCTCGAACACGCCGCCGCGCATGTCGGCCTGGGTAGCCGGCCTCAGCGTGAAGTTGCCGCCGGTGTCTTCCGGCTTGAAAAGGCCGAGCAGGCCGTCCTGATCGAGTGGCTTGGGACGAACCGGCGGAGCGGTCGCAACATTCTCGGCCAGGCTCTCGAACAGCGGACCCCACTGGCTCTCGGAGGTACCGATGATCTGGTAATTCGCCGATTTCTTGCGAATGTCCTCATGCGCCGGGATCGAGACGAGAATGGGAATGCCAACCGCGTCGGCAAAGGCCTGCGCTTCGCCCGAACCATCGTCCTTGTTGATCAGGATGCCGGCGACGCCGACGTTGCCACCCATCTTGCGGAAATATTCGACAGCCTTGCAGACATTGTTGGCGACATAGAGCGACTGCAGATCGTTCGAGGCAACGACGATAACCTTCTGGCACATGTCCCGGGCAATCGGCAGGCCAAAGCCACCACACACCACGTCACCGAGGAAATCGAGCAGGACGTAATCAAAGCCCCAATCGTGGAAACCGAGCTTCTCGAGAGTCTCGAAGCCATGGATGATGCCACGGCCGCCGCAACCACGGCCAACCTCAGGGCCGCCAAGCTCCATGGCGAACACGCCATCGCGCTGGAAGCAGACGTCCTCAACGCTGATTTCCTCGCCGGCGAGCTTCTTGCGCGCCGAAGTCTCGATGATCGTTGGCGTCGCCTTGCCGCCGAAAAGCAGGCTGGTGGTATCGGACTTGGGATCGCAGCCGATGAGCAGCACCCGCTTGCCCTGCTGGGCCATCATGTAGCTGAGGTTCGCCAGAGCAAAGGACTTGCCGCTGCCACCCTTGCCATAAATGGCGATGATCTGCGTTTCCTTGGTGACTTCGCCAGTATGAACCGGGTCCGGCTCGATAGCGGCCTCCTCCCTGAGGGCGAGCACCTCGTCCAGAAGGGCATTTACACTCATGCGATGTCTCTCCAGTCAAAAACCATCTTGAGGCAGGCAGGATCGGAAAAGGCTTGCGCATAGGCCGTGGGGGCCTCGGCAGCAGGAACACGGTTGGTCACGAGGCCATCGAGCGACAGCCGGCCGCTCTCGACCATGGCGATGACAGCCGCGAGGTCTTCGGGCAGGAATTCGGTGGCGATGCGGAACCGCGCCTCGCGGCGGAACGCCGGGGCGAAATGAAAGCTCAAGGGGTCGCTGTAGAAGCCGGCGAGCACGATTTCGCCACCATGACCCATCCGCGCGATGGCCGTGTCGAGGATCGAGGAATCGCCGCTGGCGTCATAGATGCTGCGATAGTCGCGGCGCTCATCCTGCTCCGGCGCTGTCACCGTATAGCCCTCAGCGCCGTCCATCCGCTGCGGATTGATCTCCCAGACCGTGGGGAAGCGGCCAGCGGCGACAGCCATGCGAGCGAGCAGACGCCCCAGAACACCATGGCCGACGATCAGATCCGGCAAATCCCCACCGGCAAGCGCATGGCGGGCCGTGGCAGCAAGCGAAAGCAGCACGGCATTTTCGCCCATGCCGTCTGGAATACCGAGAACACGCGATGACCCGGTGACCAACGTCTGCGCCGAGCCGCCGAACAGCCCGCGAGCGCCGATAAACTTGGAAGAACCAGGAACGAAAACCTGCTGACCGATACGATTGCGACCTGCTGGGCCGGCATCGACAACGCGGCCGACAGCCTCATATCCCGGCACTAGCGGATACCCCATGCCGGGAAATGCCGGCATCGATCCGTTGAACATGAGCTTTTCGGTACCCATGGAAATGCCACTGAAATCAACGGCAACAACGAGATCGTCGCCCTCTGGAGGCGTCATGCCGAGACGGCGGAGCGCAACTTGCCCCGGAGCCTCCACAACCACCGCCAGTGTTTCCATTGTCGCTCCCCGGGGAAAGTGACTTGGTGGCCACCCTCCTTCTCATTTGCCATGTTATCGCAACAGAAGCCGATGTAAAGCTGGCTTGACGCTTTTTGGCGTCAAAATATTCTGACACTTTTTGAACGTCAGGGGTTGACGGCGCGGGCTTTCTCAGGGGCTTCAGGCGCTCGCAACCAACAAACGCGCTACCATGGGCAGCGCCGTGCGGACCTCTCGCACCTGGCGGAAGCCAGCGGCGGCGAGCATGGCGCGATAGGCCTCCGCCGTGCGCGGGCGGCCAGAGCCCATGGCCCAGAGATAGAGCCCGAAATAGGCGTCTCCCATCGCTTCGGCGCCGCTGGTGCCAGCCATCGGCTCAGCAATCAGCAGCTTTCCGCCGGGGGGCAGCGATGCCCGCGCCTTCGCGAGCAGCGCCTGCACCACGCCATCGTCATGATCGTGGAGGATGCGCACCAGGCTGATGAGATCGACCGGCCTGCCACCGGGGCCGGCCGGCAGCGGATCATCGCGGAAGCTGCCGCCATGCACCGCGACCTGCCCCAGGCCGCGCGCCGCCAGCACGCCACGCGCGGCAGCAGCAACCGGCGGTAGATCAAAGAGCGCAAGGCCGAGGTGCGGGTGCCGGGCAGCAACTTCGGCGAGAAAAGCCCCGTGGCCGCCACCAATATCGAGCAATTGCGTGTGCTTGCGGAAATCAAAGGCATCGAGCACCTGCTCGGCGACCATCGGCTGCGAGGCGGCCATCAGGCTGGAATAGGCCTGAGTGCCCGGGTCTGCCGCGCTCGCCGGCTCGCCGCGGCCGGCGGCTTCGGCGTAGCTCCAGAATTGCGCCAGCGCCCCGCCGCCACGACCGGTGCGGAGCATCGCCACAGGATCGGCGAGGTCTGCATAGAAGAGCTTGTGATGCTCGATCATGGCCAGCGCACCCTTGTTGTTGGCGAGCGCGGCACCGCGTTGGCCGAGGGTGTAGCGGTCACCCGGCAGGGCTTCGACAAGATCGATCGCGGCAGCGGCGGCGAGCAGCCTCTGCATGGCGGCAAGCTCCAGACCCGAATCGGCGGCGAGTTCGGCTGTGCTGGCCGGAGCACGGGCGAGGCGGGCGATGATGCCGAGATCCACGGCGGCCGTGAGCGTCTTGGTGTAAACAAAGCCGGTGATGACGCCGAACATGCTGGCGGCGTGGCGGCGGGCAGTGCCGCGCAGCAGCGGCAGCCGCATGGACCAGCGCTGGAAGGACGGGCTGGCCAGCCAGCTGTTGCGCCACAGCAGCCAGCGCTCCCGCAGGCCCGGCTGGGAGGGGCCGCTCGGGCGGGGTGGGCTGTCGGCAAGGCTCATAGTGTCATGGACTCTGGACAGTCGGCCCTGTGCGGTCAATCATACACTGGATTTAGAGCAGGGGAGCGAGCGGATTTGGCGCGAGAGCAGCCAGTGGTGATCATCGGGGCAGGCATCGGTGGGCTGTGCGCGGCGGCGCTGCTGGCCGGGGCCGGTGTGCCGGTGCTGGTGCTGGAGAAGCTCGGCGCGCCCGGAGGCAAGCTGCGCACTGTTTCGGCTGGCGGAGTCGCTGTCGACGCCGGGCCGACAGTTTTTACGGCGCGCTGGATCTTCGAGGCGCTGTTCGAATCGCTCGGCGAGCGACTGGAGGAGCATGTGACGCTGGTGGCCAGCGACAGGCTGGCTCGCCACGCCTGGACGGACGGCTCGAATCTCGACCTCTGGAGTGACCCGGCGCGCAGCCGTGATGCCATTGGCGCGTTTGCCGGGCCTGCCGAAGCGCAGGGGTTCGATGGCTTTCGCGCCGAGGCGGCCCGCATCTGGAACGCCCTTGAGCATCGCTACATGGAAGCCCCGGTGACGTCACCAATTGGCCTTGCCATGCGCTTCGGGCTGGGTGGCATCGGTGAGATGCTTGCCATCAACCCCTTTGAAACGCTGTGGAAAGCCCTGGGCAAGCACTTCAAGGACCCGCGCCTGCACCAGCTTTACGGCCGATACGCCACCTATTGCGGCGCCTCGCCCTATGAGGCCACCGCCACGCTGATGCTCATCGCGCATCTCGAAGCCCGCGGCGTCTGGCTTGTCGAGGGCGGCATGCACAAGGTCGCCGAGGCCATCGCCGGGCTGGCCGAGCGGCGCGGCGCGGAGTTCCGCTATGGTGCCGATGTCCGCGAGATCAGTGTCGTCAAGGGCCGGGCAGCCGGCGTCGTGCTGGCCAGCGGCGAGCGCATTCCGGCGGGCGACGTGCTGGCCAATTGCGATGCCAGTGCCATTGCCGGCGGGCGATTCGGTGCCGCCGTGCGCGGGGCGGTGCGCGGCACGGCGCCAGCGGATCGCTCGCTCTCGGCCTTCACCATGATGATGACGGCGGAGCCGGAGGGCTTCGAGATGGACCGGCATAACGTGTTCTTTTCGAACGATTATGCCCGGGAGTTCCGCGAGATTTTCAAGGAGCGGCGGCTGCCGTCGGCGCCCAGCGTCTATATTTGCGCGCAGGACCGGGGGGCCGGCTGCCCGCCACCCACCGGCCCGGAGCGGTTCCAATTGATCATAAATGCGCCGGCCACGGGTGACGGGCGCGCACCAACGGATGGGGAGATGGAAGCATGTCGGATGGCGACCTTCGCGGGGCTGGAGCAGTGCGGGTTGATCTTGAAACCCAGGGACGTGGTGACGGTGGGGCCGGCGATGTTCGAGGGGCTTTTCCCTTCGACGGGTGGGGCCCTTTATGGTCGGGCCTCGCACGGGTGGCGGGCCAGCTTCCGCCGCCCGGGGAGCCGCACTGGCCTGCCCGGCCTCTGGCTCGCGGGCGGCTCGGCGCATCCGGGAGCGGGCGTGCCGATGGCGGCCTTGTCCGGCCGCTTGGCGAGCGCTGCGATCCTTACGGCCCGCGGTTCGATGCGGACGTTCCTGCCAATGGCTACCGCTGGTGGTACCTCGACGCCGAGAGTGACGACGGCCGCTTCGGCCTGACGGTCATCGCCTTTATCGGCTCGGTATTTTCCCCCTATTACAAGGCCAGCGGCCGGCACGCGCCCGAGAATCACATCTCGCTCAACGTCGCGCTTTATGGCCCCGGCTGCCGCCGCTGGACGATGACCGAGCGCGGCAACTCGGCGCTGTGGCGGGACCGCTCGACTCTCAAGATCGGCCCCAGTCAGGTGCATTGGGATGGCAATTCCCTGCTCATCGACGTCAATGAGGTCGGTGCGGTCTGGCCATTGAAAACACGGGGGAAAATCCGCCTGACGCCCGAAGTCCTGGGGCAGCGGCGCTTCCGGCTTGATCCATCGGGCCGGCATGTGTGGGAGCCACTGGCGCCGCGCAGTCGGGTGGATGTGAGCTTCTCCGAGCCGGATATTTCGTGGAGTGGGCTGGGCTATCTCGATGCCAACCATGGCTCCGAATCGCTGGAGGAGGGCTTTGCCGATTGGCAATGGTCCCGCGCCCATCTCGCCAATGGCGATACGGCCGTGATCTATGAGGGCAAGCTGCGCGATGGTGATGATTTCGGCATGGCGCTGCGGATTGCCAGCGACGGCAACGCCGAGGTGATGGAGATGCCGGCCCCGGTCGTGCTCGGCCGCACCAACTGGCAGGTCAACCGCCTCACCCGCGCCGACGCCGGGCACGAGGCGCGGCTGCGCGCCACCTGGGAGGACACACCCTTTTATTCCCGCTCGGCGCTGGCGACCCGGCTGTGGGGCGAGGACGTGGTGGCGGTGCACGAATCGCTGTCACTCGACAGGTTCCGCTCGCCGATCGTGCAGTGGATGCTGCCGTGGCGGATGCCCCGCAAGCCCTGACCGCCGGGCGATTTCGGGAGATTTCAGGGCATCCTCCGGGCAGTGCGCGGGCGCTGCATGGGCAGTGGCCGGGTGCTGCGCGGGCGCGGCACGGGCTGCCCGCGGGACTGTGCCGGAAGGACGAAATGGCACCCCATGCGATCTGGAAGGTTACAAAGGTTACAAGCTCACCCTGTTGCGCGTGCGCGGAACGGGCTTCGCGATGCTGACGACCGGCGCTGTCAAGGAACGGTCAATTCTGTAACCAAATAGGCTCTAACAGTCAAATGCAGCCCGGCCCGGCCGCCCGGGGCAGCCCGCTGTCATGCAAACGACGCCGAAGCCACACATCGCTGCAACACTGCCGGCCTAGTTCCCCGCCGTGACCAGCAAGACTGGGCGAGCAAAGCGGGGACCTCGGATGAAATCGGCATTTTTTGGCGGCGTGGCGCTTGTGGCGCTCGCCGCGGCGGGCGCGGCGCAGGCGCAGACAACGACCGTGTCAGCGGCTGCGGCTGCGGCAGATGCTGTGGCCACCGCCGACGAGATCGTCGTCACCGGCTCGCTGCTCGCCCGTCAGCGCGCGCTCGATGTGAAGCGCGATGACATCCGCGTGCTCGAAGTGCTCGGTTCCGACGAGCTCGGCCAGTTTCCCGACAAGAATATCGGCGAATCGCTCAATCGCCTGCCCGGCGTCACCATGCTCGTCGAGAAGGGCGAGGGGCGCTATGTGCAGATCCGCGGTGTTGCCGCCAATCTCAACAACGTCACCATCAACGGCCTGCAGATGGGCTCGCCGGAAGTGGAGGATGGCGGCCGCCAGGCCCCGCTCGATATCATCTCGGGCGGCGTTCTCAACCGGGTGGAAGTGGTGAAGACCCACACGCCGGACATGGATGGCCAGGGCATCGGCGGCACGGTGAATGTGGTGACACAGATGCCGTTTGATCGCGCCGACCGCTTCTACGGCCAGGTTTCGGGCCGCATCGGCTATGAAGGCACCCGCCCCCGCGACGATGGCTATGGCGGCCACGACCCCTGGTCGGTCGATGCCATGCTCTCGGGCAAGACTGCCGATGATCGCTTTGGCTGGCTGATCGGCGGCACCTATTCCAAGCGCGAATATGTTGCGGTTGGCATCTATCAGGATGATTGGGATGACAGCACCGGCGCCAGCCTGCCGGTGAATGTGAAGAACAATTACTACATCATCGGCCGCAAGCGCCTGAACCTCAATGGCGCGCTGGAATATCGCCCCTCCGAAACCGACCGGTTTTTCGTGCGCGGCTTCTTTGCCCAGTGGAACGAGTTCCAGCACCGCAACCGCTATGAGGAAAACTTCACCGCCGGCGTGGTGGCGACCGACGACAGCAGCGGTGTGTCCGGCGCCAACCGTGTGTGCCCAACCTGCGGCTGGAGTTTGCCGACAAGCAGGTATTCTCGCTGGCCGGCGGCGGCGTGAACCAGCTTGGCGCGCTGACGCTGGATTATGTGCTGCAATACAACGAGAACACCATCGCCGAGCCCAACGACTTCTGGGAGTGGCGCTCGGCGGCGGTGTTCGGCCCGAACCGCTGGTCGCTGGCGGACAATGGCGTGGTGAGCATCACCCCGAATGCCGGCACGCCGGACCGGCTGGATCCGGCGCGGTTCCCGCTGCGCCGCGTCCGCTTCACGCAATCGGACCTCACCGAGCGCGCCCTCATCGGCAAGCTCGATGCCAGCTACGAGGCCGGCGCCATCGATTTCAAGGGCGGGCTGAAGGCGGCGCGAAGCAAGCGCAGCTATGATCTGGGCGTCACGCAATATGACCCCGGCACCAGCCCGCTCAATCTCGCCACCGCCGATTTCACCGATGGCGGCTTCAGCAACCCCACCCCGGCCGGCAGCGCCCCCAACCTGCTGATGGATATCGAGGCGATGAACGGCTTTTTTGCCGATCCCGCCAACGCGGCCTTCTTCAAGCGCAACACCGGCGTGCAGCTGACCAATGATTTCGCCTCGGACTATGCCGTGCGCGAAACCGTGCTCGCCGCCTATGGCATGGGGACGCTGAAGAGCGACCATTTCGATCTCGTCGCCGGCGTGCGCGTGGAAAAGACCAAGATCGACAGCAGCGGCTTCCTGCTCTCCGCCGGCACGGCCACCAACATCGATTCGAGCGATGATTACACCACCTGGCTGCCCTCGCTGGTCGGCAACTGGCGCCCGGATGACCAATGGGTGGTGCGCGCCGGCATCACCCGCTCGCTCGGTCGCCCCGGCTTCAACACCATCGCGCCGCGCTCGACCTTCGGTTACCAGTCCGAGCTGGTCGGCCAGCTTTCGGTTGGCAACCCCGGCCTCAAGGCGCGCACCGCCTGGAACTACGACGCCTCGGTGGAATTCTACCCGAGCCGCTCCTCGGCCTTCGCTATTGCCGCCTTCCGCAAGGAAATCGACAATGATTTCATCAGCCAGACCATCACCTTCAACGGCCAGGCGGATATTGCCGCTGCGCTGGCGGCGCGCGGCTTCGTGGCGGGCACGGTGGACATCACCGGGCTCCAGCGGCTCGACATCAACACGACCATCAACGCCGGCTCAACGACAATCGAGGGCCTTGAGCTGACCGGGCAATTGCAGTTCGACATGCTGCCGGCGCCGCTCGATGGCTTTGGCCTGTCCGGCAACGCCACCTTCATCAAGGGCCGCACCCGCCTTGCCAATGGCGCCAGCACGCCGGTGCAGGGCCAGCCGACCCGGGCCTATGCCGCCAGCCTGTTCTTCCAGAAGTACGGCTTTGATGCCTCGCTGAGCTACAAGTGGAACGGCAGCTTCCCCACCGATCTCAACACCGATCCAGCGCTCAATCTCGATCAGGGCGCTTTTGGCCGCATCGATGCGCGCGTCGCCTATAATTTCACCGAAAAGCTGCGGGTGTTCGTGGAGGGCGTCAACCTCAACAACGAGCCGACCAGCGAATTCCAGGGCGGGCTTGTGCAGCAGAACACCGAATATGAGTATGTCGGCCGCACCTTCTACATCGGCCTGAGCTATGGCTTCTGAGCGACCATGAAGCGCCTGCTGCTCTCCCTGTTGCTGGCCGCCCCGGCGCTGGCCCAGCCCCTGCCCGCCCCTGTGCCGACGGCGTTCACCATGCCGGCGGCCCAGCAGCTGGAGGGCACGTCACTGCGCCGCTACGCTGCTGCCGAGGCGGACCAGGGCGTTGCCGTGGACGAGCGGCATTTCTACGCCATCGACAACAGCGCCATCGGCAAATACCGGCGGGACACCGGTGCGCTGGTGGCGCGCTGGGCCAGCCCCAGGGGCGGGCTGGTGGCGCACATCAACAGCTGCACCGCGCTGGATGGCACGCTGGTCTGCGCCAATTCCAACTATCCGGCGATTCCGATGGGCTCGTCGGTGGAGCGCATCGACACCGCCACGATGCTGCCGGCTGAGAGCCACAGCCTCGGGCTGATGGACGAAGGCTCGCTGGTGTGGCTGGTGCCGCAGCCACAGGGCTGGCTTGCCGGCTTTGCCCATTATGACCGCGCCGATGGCAAGGGCGGCGTGGGCTACAAGGATGCGCGCTACGGCAATGTCGTTCGGCTGGATGCGCAGTTCCGCCGCACCGGCGGCTGGCTGTTCCCGGAAGCGGTGCTGGCACGGATGAAGCCCCATGCCGCCTCGGGTGGCGCGCTGGGGCCGGATGGCCTGCTCTATGTGCTGGGGCATGACCGCCCGGAGCTTTATGTGCTGGCGCAGCCGCTGATGGGGCCGGTGCTGGTGCATGTGGCGACCATCGCCATCGAGGCGCCGGGCCAGGCCTTCGCCTTTGTGCCGGGCAGCCGCGATATCATGGCGATCAGCCGCGAGGCGCAACAGGTGGTCCAGATAAGCCTGCCGCCGGTTGCGCTGGCGCCCGTGGCGGGGCTCGCCAGGCCTTTCCCGCCGGGGCGCTAGTCTTTCGGCTTCTGGTCGTCATCCTTCGGCTTCCGGTCCCGCAAGGACCAGAGCTGCCAGGCGGTGAACACGCCGACGACCCCGAAGGTCATCCCCATCTCGATGAGGCCGTAGTATTTTGCGTCGATCATATCGCCTGCCCCGGTGTGTGCGCCTGACTTCGTGCGGGACAATACACCCGGCGTGCCGCGCTGGAAGCATGAAGCACTCCAGGTTCCGGATCGGCATCAGGCGGCACCTGCAATAACAAGGGGGCGAAACAGCCGCGGACTCCCGTTACGGCTCGATGTGGACCGGGGTGACGTCAGCATCCCTGATTTGAAAGGCCAGGATATGACCAGCAGTGCCGAGCAGGCCGTTCTCGTTGAACAGCGCGACAATGTTCTGATCGTGACGATCAATCGCCCCGAAGCCCGCAACGCCATCAACGCCGCGGTCCATGCCGGGTTGGGCGAAGCGCTTGAGCGGGCTGAGCATGATCCGGCCATTCGCGTCGTCATCCTCACCGGGGCCGGCGACCAGGCCTTTTGTGCCGGCGCGGATCTCAAGGCGCTGGCACGCGGCGAGCGCATTGAACCCGAAGACGCGATCCAGCGGTCCTGGGGATTTGCCGGGATGGTGCGCCACCCGATTTCCAAGCCGATCATCGCGGCTGTCAATGGATTTGCCCTGGGTGGAGGGACCGAGCTTACACTGTGCAGCGATCTCGCCGTCGCTGCCGACCATGCGCAGTTCGGGCTTCCTGAAGTCAAGCGCGGGATCATGGCCGCTGCCGGCGGGGCGTTCCGGATTGCGCGGCAGCTGCCGCCCAAGATCGCCATGGAATATCTGCTCACCGGGGAGCCTTTTACCGCGCAGCGCGCGCTCGAGCTGGGCTTCGTCAACCGTGTCGTTCCCCTCGACGAGCTGATGGACACGGCGCTTGACCTCGCCCGGCGCATTGCGGTCAACGCGCCGCTGTCCGTGCAGGCGAGCAAGAAGATCGCGCTGGGCATCGCCGACGGCCGGATCGCCAGCGAGGATGCGTTCTGGGAGAGCAACATGCGCGAGGGCACCGTCGTCATGCGCTCCGAAGACGCACGCGAGGGGCCACGGGCTTTTGCCGAGAAGCGTGCGCCGGTCTGGCAGGCGCGTTGACGGCAGGACCCGACGATCAAAAACCGCTGGTGGCGAGATCGACCAGCTTTGGTTGGCTCGCCAGGATTCCGGGACGGGCCGCGGCCTGAATCACCGGCGGCCCATCGTCGACCAGACGATATTGCGCTGGATCTCATTGGTTCCGGCATAGATGGACCCGGCGCGATCATTGAAATATTTGGCTGCGGCCTTGGCGGCGTAGAGCGTGCCACAGCCCTTCCCGTCCGCCGGCGCCTGGAAACCAGGCGTCGGTCCGCCGGGACACGCCATGTGCGGCTGCCAGGCCGCAGCATGCAGGCCTGCCGCCACCAGTTCGACCTCTGTCAGCCGCTGGCTCAATTCGGTGCCCAGCACCTTCAGCACCGAAGCCATCGACCCTGGCGCGCCACCCGCTGACAATTGCATCATGAACTGCAACTCCAGTGCGTCCATGACCTCGATATCCACCGCGATCGCCGCAGCCAGCCGCCGCAGGTCCGCCGCATCCTCCATGTCCGCCAGATGCGCCGACAAGCGCCGCAGCCGCACCTGGATTCCCGGCGCATAGAGACTGCCGCCACGCTCGAACTCCATCAGGTATTTGGCCACCGTCCAGCCACCGTCAATCGCCCCGACGACATTTGCGACCGGCACCCGAACCGCGTCGAAGGTGATCAGATTCTGTATGTGCTCGCCCGAGATCGAGACGATCGGCTGCACCGTCACGCCCGGCGTCGTCATGTCGATCAACAGGAACGTGATGCCCTGCTGCGGACGCGCCAACTGCGCTGTCCGCACGAGGCAGAAAATCATGTTTGCCGCGTGGCCGTGTGTCGTCCAGATCTTGTGGCCGTCACAGACGAATTCATCGCCATGACGAACCGCCTTCATGCGCAGCGATGCCAGATCGGACCCCGACTCCGTTTCAGAATAGCCCTGGCACCAGAAATCCTCGCCGCTCAGCATGCGCGGCAGATAGTGCGCCTTCTGCTCGGGCGTGCCGTGGCCCAGCAGGACCGGACCACACATGCCCAAGCCCATCGGTGACAGCGGCGGTGCGTCTGCCGCGGCGCACTCATGGGTAAAGATATACGACTGCACCTGCGACCAGCCGCATCCACCATGTTCGATTGGCCAGTTCGGCACCAGCCAGCCCCGCGCCTGCAGCCGCCTTTGCCATTCCAGGGCAATCGCCGGCGGCGCATAGACGCTCGTCATGCGGCGCGTCGCCTCGCGCAGATCGGGTGTCAGTTCCGCTGCCAGAAACGCCCGGACTTCCCGGCGGAACTCAAGGTCAGCATCGCTCCAGCTTGAACGCATCTTGCGCACCCCATGATACCCCTGTCAGGCCGACAGTGTGGCTACGCCGTAACAGTTGTTGTTTGCCAGGGTCAAAGCACGCCTGAATCTGTCTGCCAAGGCAGCATGTCCACGCTCGGCCATCCGGGCGAGGGATTATCCTGCCGTACCGACGACAGCCATGTCTGCAGGCGTCGTATCAACCAGCACCGGCTGCGCCGGAAGCTCCAGCCAATCCGTTGGCGGCAAGCCGTAGAGCAGGTCGAAAAACTCGAGCTGCAGCCGTGCCGCCTTGGAATAATTGCTGTTCCACAACATCACGATGCCGCTCTTCTGCGCCGGATCGAAGAGGATGAGCGACCCATAGCCGTCAACTGATCCGCGATGCCCAACCAGGGCATGGCCGGCATAGGTGTAGGTCCGCCAGCCGAGCCCGTAGGCGGCGTCCGACAGCGCGCGATCCATCGCACCGCGCCGCCCGCGCGGCGGGGTTGGCACCCGCGATCGATGCATCGTGTCGAGGGTCTCGGGTGACAACACAGCAGGCGCATCCCCCATCTGGGCGCGCATCCAGCGGACAAGATCCCGGATCGACGAGTTGACGCCACCCGCCGCGGGCACGCGATAGTAAATATCGGTTACGGTTGCGGGCGACTTGTTCCGGTGGTGCGGCTGCGCCCAGCTGCGGGCGCCCTGCAACCCGGCCCGGCCGATGCTCGCGCCAGCCATCCCCAGCGGCGCGAACAGCCGTGCGCGCGCGACGCTTGCATAGTCCTTGCCCGCTGCCTTTTCCACGATCTCGGTCGCGGTATCGAAGGCGATGTTCTGGTAGGCATAGCAGGTCGCGGGGGGGCAGAAAGGCGGCAATGTGCCAAGAGCGGCGCGGAGCATCTTGGGGTCCTCGCCTGCCTCCAGCCGATCATCCCAGGCATTGCGCACCAGCCCGACCCGGTGTGACAGAACATCGGCCGTTGTGACGCGCCGGTTGTCGCCCGGCAGCGTGAGCGTCGTGCCCATTTTCATCAGCGGCGCATCGAGCAACAATTTGCCGTCTTCGGCAAGCTGGACAGCGAGTGCGGAAGCGACGCTCTTGGAGAGCGACGCCCAGCGAAACACTGTGTCCGGCGTCACCGGGTCGCCCGAGTTCGCGAGCGTCTCGCCATAGCCCCGGACGAAGCTGACCTGCCCGTTCTCGATCGTGCCAATCGCCAGGCCGACCATGTCGGGCTCCTGCATCAGCAGCGCAATCCGCTCCTCCAGCCGCCGATAATCGACCTGCAAAGACTGCCGTTCCTGAGTCTCGCTGGCCGACAACAGGCTGTTCGAGGCTTCGAGGGTTGCAACGCGCGGCACAGGCTGCACACCGGTCACGACCACCACGGCCCCAGCGACGGCCGCCACAGCCAGCCCTGCGAGCACGGCGAATTTCCGGCGCCGGCGCGGCTTCATCGATGCAGGCTTTTGCGGTTCAGCGTCGTCCGACATGGCTGAAGGATAGACCATGGCCCTTGACGTTTCGCAACCTCTTCAAGCCATCGCCACCCTCAGGCGTGCCGCTGGCGATCAGGCCACCGGGCTCGAGCGTGAAGGCGCCCCCGTCATGGCGCCGGGGCCGAGCCTGTCTCGGGGTTGTAGGCAGGATTTGCCGGATTGAGCGGGTCCGCGGCCGGCCGTTGCGGCATTTGCGCTGACTCGACCCAGGCGCGATGCAGAACATCACGCAGCATGGTCGCGCCGCTTCCTGTGCGGGCCTGGACAAATTCCCGCGCTTCAGGAGACTCGGAGCTGGCGAGGGCCGATTGCTGATCAAGCTGGTATACGCGCTCCATATTGGCTGCACTGTCCTCCAGAAATGCCAGCACCGCCTGGAAAAGGTCACCATTCTGCCGACCCAGCGGCGCGACGTTTGCCGCGACCTGCTGCTCTGTCAGGCCGATGGAATCCACGAACTGGGTTTCAAACCGGCCGTGAATGCGGCGGTCAGTCGTGTAGTTCCTGAGGTTGTCGCCGCGCCAGCCGTCACTGTGGATCGAGGCATGCAGCGGCTGCGCGCCATCGCCGATATAATGGCCAAGCCGGACGACATCATAGGCCAGAGCCTGGTCGATATGCCGGGTATCGGCTCCCTGTGCCGCAAGCCGGCGGTGCCAACGCATGCCGGAAACGAGGCGACCATAGGCCTCCATGATCGCGTAGGGCATCGTGCCGGTCCAGCGGACGTTGGTTCGCAGCGCCGCATCCGCACGCGGGTCCTTCACCTTCCGCTGCTCGTTGAGCAACGCGATGAGGAATTCAGGGCGGGATCGCGGCATCTCCTTCAGAAAGGAGAATTGCTCGCGGAACCAGCCATGGTTCGGGTCTTCGTCGATCTTGGAGAACGGCTCGGAGGAGTCACGCCAGGTGTCTGGCAGGATGGCGAGTTCACCGACGAAATCCGCATGGGCCTGCAGGAAAACCGGGCCGTCCGCGGGCAACTGGGCCAGAGCCGCGCGGTTGATCGCGGCATGAGCTCTCGTGCCCCAGGCGGCGGCCGGCGACGCGATGGCGAGCATCGAGATGTGCAGGGCTGCAGCAAGCGTTATCAGGCGACGGGACATTGGTTTTCCTACGAATGATGACGAGGGTTCAGGGATCAGGTGGATTCAGGGATCGAGCGGATCGAGCGGTTCGACATGGAACGCCGCGCGGTCCGGGCGGAATTCGAACGAGAATGGAGTCTCTGCCGCCGAAACACGGCCCAGCGACACACCCGCCTCCTTGACTGTGCGGGCAACAAGATCGGCGCTGCCGATGTAGGGCGCGGTCATCGGATCAGTCACGATCAGTGATGGGCGGTCTGTGGGAAAGCCGGCGGCGAACAACAGCCGGGCAATGTTGCGCAGGTTGGTGGTGGTGTGCCGCGCATGTGGCTCGATCAGAACCCTGTCGGCTGGAATGTCGTACTGCTCGATGAGGATGCGCTTCATCTCCACAGCCTCGTTGAAAGGCGTGCGGTTGGGATGCACGTTGCCACCACTGACGATGATGAATGGCGCCAGCTTGCGGGCAAACAGCTCCGCCGCCATCGCCATGCGGATATGCCCCATCACGCCGGTCCGGGACTGCGCATCTTCCGGGCCATGGCCGAACACCAGCAAGGCTGGATAGCGATAATCGGCCCAGCGCGTGCGCGCCGCGGCGGCCACGGCTGCCGCATTGGCGCCACGCAGCATCGGTCGATATCCGGCGGCGTCAGTACGCTCATTCATGCGCAGCAGGCCGCTCGCAAAGCGCGCGCTGGCGTCGAAAACCAGGTCATCGTCGCGGGCGGTTGCGGCCGTCACTTGGCTGTGCGCATCGAGAATGGCGGCGAAGCGGGGGTCCTTGGCGTCGAAGATGGCAGCATCGATGAGCGGATAGCGCGGCGGCATGGCCTTGCCATAAACGGCAATGAGGTTGTTGAGACCGGCTGCAGTGTCTGCCCAGGCAGCGGCAAGCAGGTCAGGATCGGCAAGGGCCGCATGGCGTGCGAAGCGACCTGACGGTCGCATATGCGCCGTCACCAGCGCCGGGGCGCGGCCGGGCTGGGCCGCGATGCGACGCAAGGCAGCCTCCACGGCGGCAATGTCCGCCGGGGTCCAGGCCCAGGCATCGGCGAGGCAGACGGGGCGGGCGGTGCAGGCCGGTGCCGCTTGCACGCGGCCGGCACGGTCATTGGCAAGTGCGACCAGCGCCGGATCTGTGCGCAAGGCCGGCGCCCATCCCGGCGCAGCGCGCAGCAGCGGCAGAAAGGGGAAATTGAGCGTTTCAACCGTGTCCCGAAAGGGGGCCGTGTAGCCAGGAGGGTCCATCGCCAGCGCCTTGCCGGGCATCGCCAGCACAGCCAGCAGGGCGAGGGCGGCCCCGCTCACAGTTGTCTTCAGGATCACGGCGTGCACTCCTTGGCCACGGGGCTGCAGCGCCAGCCCTTCGGGCATGGCGCCGGATGAGGGGCGTTACCGTGCACGTTGGGCGCCGTGAGATCATCCGTCGAGATGACATGGGCACCGCTGGCGGCAACGGGCGCAAGCGCCGCCACCGCCAGCAGCACGCGCCGGAAGCGGCGCCTCACCACTTCCGCGTCAACACGAAGCGCACGTTGCGCCCGAACAGCGGCCGCCCATAGATCGCCGTGCTGGCGCCCTGCCCGTCAAGCTGGTCGGTGCGCGGATTGCCCTCGGTCAGGCCGCTCGCATTGGTGATATTGTCCCCAACAACCTGGAACGACCAGTTACGGTATTCGGCGATGAAGCCCGCAGCCAGCGTGTCATAAGCAGGCAGCTCGGTACGGTTGAACAGATCGACGAAGCGTTTGCTGGTGTAATTGTAGCGCAGATATGTCTGCATCTGGATATCGCCGATGTTGAAGTAAATCGTCGGGCGGAAGTTGCCGTAGACTTTCGGCTGGCGGATAAGCTGGTTGCCGTTCACCGCTGCAGCCGAAGCGCCAAGTTCGTTGACCAGATCGGAGATGGTCGGATCACTGACCGTCACCGTGCCGGCAAGCGACAGCCAGCTCACCGGCCGCACATTGATGTCCGCCTCCACGCCCTTGGTGACCGCCGAACCGATGAAGGTCAGCGACTGGTTGTTCTGTCCTGTCGCTGGATTGAACGCCAGGAACGAGGCGTTGAACGGATCGAACTTGGTGTAGAAGCCGGTCAGATAGGCCGATACGCCGGGCAGCGCGATCTTCAGCCCGGCCTCGTACTGGCGGGCCTTGGGGGTCACGATGGCCCCGCCGGCATAGACAGTGAATTCGCTCGGCACGCGGAACGCCTCGGCGACGCGGGCATAGACGCCGAAGGACGAGCTGATGTCGAAGTTCGCGCCAACGGTCCAAGGCGTGACGTTGACCGTGAAGCGCCGGTTGGTCGCCACGCCTGTAAAGGCCCGCGTCGCATCGTCGGCGAGAGTCGTCGGATCACCCAGGTTGACCGTTGTCTGGCCGACACCGAAGCCCTTGAAGGTGTAGCGTTCATGACGAATGCCGGCATCGATGCGCAGATTGTCCGTCACCTGCCAGGTATCGTTGGCGAAAGCCGCCCACATCGTCACATCGCTCTCACCGGCCGTGATGGTGGTGGAGTAGCGCAGCACACCCTTGTCGGTGACCGAGCCGAGCACCTGGTTGGTGTCGGAATAGGCAATCAGGTCAAGCGTGCGCGGCTGGGTGGCCAGCTCGAACAGATAATCCTGATAGCGCTGCCCGTATTCATTGCCATAGGCCGCCGCATAGCCGCCGAACACGATGCTGTGCGTGCCCAGGCCGGTCTTGATTTCGCGGGACAGGCGCAGCTCACCCTGGCCCGAATAGAAGTCCGAGGAGATCGCCCGATATTGCGCGCTCAGGACCAGCCCGGAGCTTGCGTTGGGGTCGTACAGCGTGGCGCCATTGGTGCCGCCAATCGCATAGCCGAGACGCGCAACAGTCGCCGTCGAGGTGTTGAAGGCCGTGCGCGCCGCTGCAAGGCGATCGCTGGCGAAGACGTCGCTGTCGACGGGGTTGGTCGTCGAGTAGAGCGCATCAAAGTCCACGCGGCCATCAGTCCAGCGCGCCTTGGCATCAAGGGTCCAATCACCCAATGCCTGTTTGTAGTCCAAGCCAACGCTGTACATCTTGGTGTGCCGGCCATCGGACAGGTCGCGGTCCTCCACCTGCGTGCCGCCGGCACCGTTCGAATAGAGCAACCGGGCATTGCGCAGCGCCGGCGAATTGAGCGTGCCGGTGAAATAATCCAGGAACGGATCCAGCGAGCTTGCCGGATTCCGCGGGTCGGCAACCGGGATCGGCAGGTAAAAGACGTTCTTGTCGTTGAGATACAGCACGGAAAGCTTGACCTCGCCGCTGTCGAATTCCCGCAGGATATTCGCGCGGAACTGGCCGCCATCATCGCTGGGGAAACCGTTGGGGCGATAGCCATCGTGGCGCCGCACAAAGCCACCCGCAGCAAAGTAGGTGCGATCCCCCAACGGCCCGGAATGATAGGCATCAAGGCGATACAGGCCGGTATCGCCCAGCGTCAGCCGCACAGCGCCAGCCGGCGTGTCCGAGCCGGTCTGGACGATGGAGTTATAGATGGCCGAAGCGTTACTTGCGAAGATCGGCGCCGGGCCGCCGCGCACGAACTCGATGGTCTTGGTCATGATGTCGACGCGGTTGAGCACATCGCCCTTGAAGAAGGGACCGTCATTGTCGTGATAAAGCGGCAGGCCGTCCTGGTGAAAGGCCTGGAAGCTGCCTTCATTGGGGATGCCGCGCAGCCGGTAGACATTCTGCACTTCGCCGCCAGTGGCTTCGGCATGAATGCCGGGGATCTGGCCGAGCAGATCGGAAAAATTGAGCGGTGCCAGCTTCTGGATGTCGTCGTTGGACAGAGCCGTCACCGCATAGGAGACATCGAACTTGCGCTGCGCCGTGGACGAGCCGGTGACGATAATCTCATTGCCCGTCGATGCCGCATCAGACGCTGCTGTCGCCTGGGCGGATGTTTGCGCCACCACAGCGGTCGCCAGTCCACCTGTCATGGCTGAAGCAAGCAGGACGTGAGCCAGAAGACGGCCCGAATTCTCGATCATGATGTTCCCCGAAATCTGTTGAAGTCGGGTCACTAGGGGGCCGAGATGACGATCAGGCGGCACATCGATGACATTATCACGAGATTTTTATTAAGAAACGTAGCGGCTTAATCCATTATTGGTGAATGATACTCAGGCAAGCTTGCCTGGTGGCGGCCTATGCCCGGCTTACGCGCACGTCATGGCGCTGCTCGTTGCCGAGCCAGCAATTTGGCGGCGTAGAGCGATATGCGCTCACGCAAACGGGCCTCATCACCCGTATTGGCTGGCAGGCCGAGGCGGGGCAGCGACTCGCGGGCCGCCGCGCTGCCCTGCCCGGGCTGGGCGGCAATGGCGGCCAGCAGGGCGGGGAGCTGGTCTGCGGGAAGGCGCTGCTTGAGCTCGGCTTCAACCAGCAGCGGCAAATGGGATTGCAGGGGGTCGGTATCGTACAGATCGGGCACGGCGGCGATGAGCAGCAGGTTGCGGGCGCGTTGCACCGGATCTGGATCGGCGGCGGGCGGCCATTTTGCGATCTGGCGGGTGACGCGGGCA
Source organism: Sphingomonadales bacterium UBA6157 (assembly GCA_002423025.1). Classification (GTDB taxonomy): domain Bacteria; phylum Pseudomonadota; class Alphaproteobacteria; order Sphingomonadales; family Sphingomonadaceae; genus Sandarakinorhabdus. The sequence goes on from DIUN01000009.1 coordinate 57,313, forward strand.
AGGGCGCTGGTGAGTGCTGCATCAGGCGCCGTGGCGGCGATGGGAGCGACACGGCCCGTATCAGGCGGCAGCGACGCGGCGAGGCTGACAGGAAGCATATCCGCCTGGGGCAGAGGCGGGCCGGGGCGCTGCCAGACAAAGTTTGCCAACGCCAGCCATCCGGCGACCAGCAGGGCAAGCGGCCAGCGGCGCGGGACGAGGCGAGCCGCAAACAGGGCAAGCACACCCAGCCCGGCCAGGGCAGCGAGCCCGCTGGCTGCCGCGCGGGTGCCCGTGCCGGTCACCGCCATCTGGATGACCAGGCGCGACCAACCGGCCGGAGAGAGCGCCGGCAATGCCTGCAGCGCAAGAAACAGCCCCGCCAGCAACACGGCGCTCCACGCGGCGCGGGATGTCGTGGCGGCCAGACGGCCGATCAGCATGCCAAGGCCGACATAACAGAGAGCCGTGGCCAGCAACGCCAGGGTGGTGGAAACCGGGTGCGGCAGCGGTGGCATGCCAAGGCCGCGGGCCAGGACGTGCGTGGCCAGCAGCGCCATGCCGACCAGCACCAGCCGACTGAACAGCAGGACCGCCAATCGCGGTGCGCCGCGCTGGCAGGCCGCCGCCATCTGCACGGCACCGCCGACCATGCCGACGCCCAGCGCCATGACCGTGTAGAATGTGCCGGCCGCAAGACTGAGTGGCGCCGGCACCTCGGCTTCAAGGCCGCGCAGGGCGGCTGTGAGCAACAACGGCACCAGCCACGCGGCCAGGGGGAGACCCGGCTGCCGCGCGTCTGCGGTGATTTCGTGGGCCAGGGCCGGCCACAGGCGTTGCTGGTTGGGCATGGGGATTCTTGTCCCGCGGCCGTGTGGGAAAGGCAAGCGCCGCATGCGGGGCATGCGTGGATAGCCCAATTCCCAGCGCCTAGCAGTTAGGTCAACTGCATTATCCTTTTGTCTTAAATACATTCGGATGATGGCAGGCAATTCCAAAACCGGCGTGGACCTTGATGCCCTGCTTGGCTGGATGGACCATGAGGGCCTTGGCGTCGGGCCTATCCTCGATGCCGCCCTGCTGACCGGCGGCACCCAGAATATCCTGTTGCGCTTTAGTCGCGACGGGCGAGGCTATGTGCTGCGCCGGCCGCCGCCGCACCTGCGCGCCAACTCCAACGACACCATGCGCCGCGAGGCGCGGATGCTGGCGGCGATCGCTGATACAGGCGTTCCGCATCCACGGCTGATTGCGGCGTGCGGGGATGAAAGCGTGCTCGGCGCGGCCTTCTACCTGATGGAGCCTGTCGATGGCTTCAACGCCACCATGGGCCTGCCGCCGCTGCACGCCGGCTCGGCAGCGGTGCGCCACCGCATGGGGCTGGCGATGATCGAAGGCATCGCCGCGCTCGGCGCGCTTGATTATCGCGCGCTGGGGCTGGAGGGCTTCGGCAAGCCTGAGAATTATCTCGCACGCCAGGTCGCGCGCTGGCAGGCGCAACTGACCTCCTATGGTGAATTCGCCGGCTGGACGGGGCCGGACGCCATCCCCGGCGTAGCCAAGGTCGCGGCGTGGCTCGAACGGCACCGGCCGCAGGATAGCGAGCCAGGCATCATCCATGGTGATTACCACCTCGCCAATGTCATGTTCCGGCATGACAGCGCGGAGCTGGCGGCGATCATCGATTGGGAGCTGACGACCATCGGCGATCCGCTGATCGACCTTGGCTGGCTGATGGCGACCTGGCCGGAGGGCTCTGAACATGGCGACGAGGCCGTGGCCGTGCAACCCTGGGACGGGTTTCCGACGATCGCCGAACTGGTCGCGCACTATCGGCCACGGACATCGCGCGACATGGCGGCGGTCGATTGGTACGCTGTTCTCGCCTGCTACAAGCTCGGCATCATCCTTGAGGGGACACATGCCCGCGCCTGTGCCGGACGGGCGTCGCGCGAAACCGGCGACCTGTTGCACGCCAAGACTGTCGGGCTGTTCGAGCGCGCCTTGCGATGGATCGCCTAGGCGATGCGCTCGACCATGCTGGCCTTTTCCTTTGGATTTTGCAGGAGACACAGATGATTTTCGAACATTCGGAGAAGGTGCTGGCGCTGGTTGCCCGGCTCGAAGCCTTCATGGACCTGCACATCTACCCCAACGAGCAGGCCCATCATGATTGGGTGAACGACCCTGCCAAGCTCTGGAAGCACTGGCCGGGGATCGACACGCTGAAGGCCGAAGCGAAGGCGCAGGGGCTGTGGAACCTGTTCCTGCCGCACGAATATGGCGCGTGGAGCCCTGGCCTGACCAACCTTGAATATGCGCCACTGGCCGAAATCATGGGCCGGGCACCCTGGTCATCGGAGGTTTTCAACTGCTCGGCGCCCGATACCGGCAACATGGAAGTGCTGGCCAAGTACGGCAGCCCCGAGCAGCAGCAGACCTGGCTCAAGCCGCTGCTCGCCGGTGATATCCGCTCGGCCTATGTGATGACCGAGCCGCAGGTGGCGTCCTCCGATGCCACCAACATCGAGCTGACCATCCTGCGTGACGGCGATGATTATGTCCTCAACGGCCGCAAATGGTGGATTTCCGGTGTCATGGACCCGCGTTGCACGCTGCTGCTGGTGATGGGCAAGACCTTGCTCGACAACCCGCGCCACCGGCAGCACTCGACGATCATCGTGCCCGCCGATACGCCCGGCATCACCATCGTCCGCAACCTGACGGTGTTCGGCTCGAAGAATTCGCCGGGTGGCGAGGCCGAGATGCGCTTCGAGAATGTCCGCGTGCCGGCGGCGAACCTCATTCTGGGGGAAGGACGCGGCTTCGAGATTGCGCAGGGGCGGCTCGGGCCGGGGCGCATCCACCATTGCATGCGCTCCATCGGCCAGGCGCAGCGCTCGCTTGAGATCATGGCGCGCCGCGTTGAAAACCGCGTGGCGTTTGGCAAGAAGCTGTCTGACCAGGGTAGCATCCGGCAGGATGTTGCGCGCTCGTTCTGTGAGATCGAGATGGCGCGGCTGCTGACGCTGAAGGCCGCCGACCAGATGGACCGGCACGGCAATGTTGTCGCCAAGGACCTGATCGCCGCGATCAAGGTGGTCGCACCGCAGATGGCGCAGACTGTCACAGACCGCGCGCTCCAGGCGCATGGCGGCATGGGGGTGAGCGACGATACACCGATCGCCGGCTTCTTCACGCTCAACCGCTTCCTGCGTCTCGCGGATGGCCCGGACGAGGTGCACATGTCCCAGCTCGGCAAGGCCAAGATCCGCGAATATAATGCGATGAACGCACGCTAGGACACGATCCGGGCTCCGGCGGCAGCGCCGGGGCCCGGAAGCCGGCGGGGAGTGCCATATGACCGAAGCCATTCTCGAGCCCGGCCTGCCGATCATCGATCCGCACCATCATCTGTGGGATTTGCGCGCGCTCGTGCCGCATCTGCCGCCTCCGGCCCATGCCTTTGACGCGATCCTGCCGCAAACGCCGCGCTACCTGCTCGACGAATTGCTCACGGACACCAGCAGCGGCCACAACGTCATCGCCACGGTCTTTGTCCAGTGCGGTGCCTTTTATCGCGCCGATGGTCCCGAAGCCCTCAAGCCTGTCGGCGAGACCGAGTTCGTCAATGGCGTCGCCGCGATGGCGGCAAGCGGCGCCTACAGCCCGATGCGGGCCTGTGCCGGCATCGTCGGCTATGCCGATCTTGGGCTTGGGGACGCCGTCGCGCCGGTGCTCGATGCGCATATCGCCGCCGGCGGCGGGCGCTTCCGCGGCATCCGGCACATGATGGCGCACGATGCCGACCCGGCGGTGCTCGGGCCGCTGGCGCATGCCGCACCCGGCCTTGCCGGCAACCCGGACGTGCGCCGGGCGATAGCGCATCTTGCCGCCCGCGACCTTTCGCTCGACCTGTGGGTGGTGGAGCCACAGCTGCCCGAACTTGTCGATCTCGCCCGCGCCTTTCCGGGCACGGCGATGGTGGTCGATCATGTCGGCACACCGCTCGGCATCGGCGCCTATGCCGGCCGCCGCGCCGAGCGCTTCCCGGCCTGGGCCGCGAGCATCCGCGCGCTGGCGTCATGCCCCAATGTGATGATGAAGCTCGGCGGCCTCGCCATGCCGTTCGCGGGCTTTGACGCCATGGGGCCAGACTACCGGCCATCGTCCGAAACGCTGGCCGAAGCCTGGCGGCCCTATATCGAAACCTGCATCGAGGCCTTTGGCGCAGAGCGCTGCATGTTTGAAAGCAACTTCCCCGTCGATCGCTGGGGCGCGGATTATGGGGTGCTGTGGAATGCCTTCAAGCGCATTGCCGCAGGTGCTTCAGCAGACGAAAAGGCGGCGCTGTTCGCCGGCACCGCGGCAAAATTCTATCGTCTGGAGTCTCTGGCATGAAGGCACTGCGCTATTTCGGCGAACGCGACATCCGCTTTGACAGCATGGACGATCCCCGGCTTGAAGCGGATGGTGACGCGATCATCCAGATGGACGCCTGCTCGATCTGCGGCAGCGACCTTCATATTTACCACGGCCACGGCTTTTCCGAGGACATCGGCTTTTGCGTCGGCCATGAGGCTGTTGGCGAAGTGGTCCAGGTCGGCCGCGCCGTGACGCGGCTGCGGCCGGGGGACAAGGTCATGATCCCCGCAGCCGTTGGTTGCGGCGCCTGCCGCTCCTGCCTTTCGGGCAATGTCATCGGCTGCGAATTCAATGGTGCGGGCTGCTACGGCCTGTCCGCAAAGCTGCAGGGCGTCCAGGCGGAAGCCTTTCGCGTGCCCGCCGCTGACAGCAACGCCATGAAGATTCCCGAGGGCATCAGCCGCGACCAGGCGCTGATGATGACCGACGCGCTCGCGACCGCATGGTTCGGCGCCCGCAATGCCGATATCCGCCCCGGCAGCAGCGTCGCCGTCATCGGCCTCGGGCCGATCGGGCTGATGGCGGTCGACAGTGCTTTCGTCATGGGCGCACATGTCGTGTTCGCGATCGACCCTGTCACGGAACGCCGGGCGCTAGCCGCCGAATCCGGCGCCATCGCCCTCCACCCGGACGAAGCGATCGAGCACATCCGCGAGGCCACCCATGGCCGCAAGGTCGATTGCGTGGTGGAAGCCGTTGGCCATGATGCCACGGTCGATCTGGCGCTGCGGCTGGTGACGCGGCGCGGCACGGTTTCGGTCATCGGCGTGCAGCAGTCCCGCCGCTATGCCTTCCCGCTCGAACGCGCTTTTGCCGCCGGGCTGACCTTCCGGATCGGCACTTGCTCGGTGCCGGAGGAATGGCCAGCACTGGTGCCGCTGGTGCAATCCGGCCGGCTGCGGCCAGAACGCTATATCAGCCATGAACTGCCACTGAGCGAGGGCGCTGCGGCCTATGCGGCCTTTGACAGCCGCAGCGCCGGCGCGTTGAAAATGGTCCTGATACCCTGATCCTGTGCGAACGACGCAGGAAGCAATCTCCGCACCGGTTCTACCGCGCCTTTCCGGGCTAATACAGCAGTGCAAATAGTTATCTTCGATCTGATGTGGACGCACGAAGCCCCGCCGGTTTGATCCGGCGGGGCTTTGTGTATGTTTGGTTGCGGGGACAGGATTTGAACCTGTGACCTTCAGGTTATGAGCCTGACGAGCTACCGGGCTGCTC
>DIUN01000040.1:0-7542 GCA_002423025.1 Sphingomonadales bacterium UBA6157
TCGCTGACTTTCAAGGTCTTGATGCGCGGGCTGACATCCACACCGAGGTCTTCGGGCTTGAGGATGTCCATGGGCTTTTTCTTGGCCTTCATGATGTTGGGCAGGGTCACATAGCGCGGCTCGTTGAGGCGCAGGTCGGTCGTCACGATGGCGGGGAGCTGCAGGTCCACCGTCTCGAGGCCGCCATCGACTTCGCGCGTCACGTGCACGCGGCCGCCTTCCGGCGCGACCTTGGAGGCGAAGGTGCCCTGCGGCCAGCCGAGCAGGCCGGCGAGCATCTGGCCGGTCTGGTTTGCATCATCATCGATGGCCTGCTTGCCGAGGATGATGAGGCCGGGCTCTTCCTCAGCCGCGATCTTGGCGAGGATCTTGGCGACGGCGAGCGATTCGGTCGTCACATCGGTGGTGACGAGGATGCCGCGATCAGCACCCATGGCCAGCGCGGTGCGCAGCGTCTCGGTGGACTGGGTGACGCCGATGGAGACGACGATGACCTCGGTGGCGATGCCCTTTTCCTTCAAGCGGATGGCCTCTTCGACGGCGATCTCGTCGAAAGGGTTCATGCTCATCTTGACGTTGGCAAGTTCCACACCGCTCTGGTCGGCCTTGACCCGCACCTTGACGTTGTAATCGACGACCCGTTTGACGGGCACGAGCACCTTCATCGGCTTTAGACTCCCATTTGTCCGGAATTTTGCCGTGCTTGGCTTAGGAGCGCGCGCCAGTCAACCTGAAGGGTGTCGCAGGGGGGCTTACGGCTGCAGCGTGGCCGGCGCGTGCTGCCAGAGGTGCAGGCTGAACTTGGCGTCCGCATCGCTCCACTCGGCCATCGGCGCCCAGCCGGAGGCGCGGGCGAGCAGCCGGGCCTCGGCGAGGCTCCATTTGTAGCTGTTCTCGGTGTGGATGGTCTCGCCGCGCGCCATGGTGAAGGGCTGGCCGGCGGCGGAGAAGGCGGTGTCCTGCAGCGCCTCCAGGTGCATCTCGATGCGGCTGAGGCTGGCGTTCCAGCGGGCGCGGTGGGCGAAGTGCGCGAGGGGGATGGTGCCGCCAAGCTCGCGGTTGATGCGGGCGAGCAGGTTCAGGTTGAAGGCGGCGGTGATGCCCTGCGCGTCATCATAGGCGGCTTCCAGCATGGCCGGGGGCTTGCCGGGGCCGGGCGCAAGATCGAGCCCGATGACCAGCCAGCTGCCGGCGCCGAGCGTGGCGGCAAAGCTGCGAAGAAGGTCCACCGCCGCCATGGGGGCGAGGTTGCCGAGCGTCGAGCCGGGGAAGAAGCCGAGCCGGGGCAGCCCGGCGATGCCGGCGGGAAGGCGGAACGGCCGGGTGAAATCCGCCGCCACCGGCAGCACGGGCAGTCCGGGGAAGCCGGCGGCCAGCGCGGCGGCGGACTGCTGGAGGAAGGCTGCGGAGATGTCCACCGGCACATAGGCGGCGGGCGCGATGGCGCGCAGCAGCAGCGGCGTCTTGGCCGAGGAGCCGGAGCCGAACTCGATGACAGCGCGGCCGGGGCCGATGGCGGTGCCGAGCGCCGCGGCGTGGGCGGTGAGCAGGCCGACTTCTGTGCGGGTGGGGTAATATTCCGGAAGGGTGGTGATCGCCTCGAATAGCTCGGAGCCGGCGTGATCATAAAAGAAGCGCGCGGGGATGGTCTTTTGCGGCTGGGCAAGGCCGGTGAGCACGGCGTGGGCGAATTCGCCGGCGCTGTCGGCAACAAGATGGGGCTTGAGCATCAGATATCCCGTGCCAGCCGCAGCCCGGTGAACTGCCAGCGCTGGTGCGGATAAAAGAAATTGCGGGTGGTGCGACGGCTGCTGCCGCGCGGGGTGGCGCAGCTGGCGCCGCGCAGCACGCGCTGGCCGTTCATGAACTTGCCATTGTACTCCCCCACCGCGCCGGCCGCCGGGCGGAAGCCGGGGTAGGGCAGGAAGGCAGAGGACGTCCATTGCCAGCAATCCCCGAACAGGCCGGGGCCGCCGAGCGGCGCGACAGCGCCGGGGCGATCGAGCTGGTTGCCGGCGGCAGGGTCTGCGGTGGCGGCGGCGGCCTCCCACTCGAACTCGGTGGGCAGGCGGGCGCCGGCCCAGGCGGCAAAGGCATCTGCCTCATAGAAGCTGATGTGGGCGACGGGGGCGTGCGGGGCGATCTCGCGGCGGCCGGAGAGGCTGAAGCTGGACCAGGTGCCGCCCTCCGGCTGCCAGTGCAGCGGGGCGGTGATGGCGTTGGCCCCCGCCCAGGCCCAGCCATCGGAGAGCCACAGGGCGGGCTTGGCATAGCCGCCATCGGCGATGAAATCCGCCCAGTCGGCATTGGTGATGAGGCTGTTGGCGAGCTGGAAGGGGCGCAGCAGCACCTCATGCGCCGGGCCCTCGCAATCAAAGGCGAAGGACGTGCCATCATGGCCGATGCGGGTGATGCCGGGGTCATGCCGGGTCCAGCCGGCGGTGGGGGCAGGCGCGGGGGGCGGCGCGGCAGGGTAGAGCGCCGGCTGCAGTGGGTTGGCGCCGAGCAGATCGAGAATATCGGTAACGAGCAGCTCCTGGTGCTGCATCTCGTGGTGGCAGCCAAGCTCGGCGAGGCCGAGGCGGGTGGCATCGAGATTGAACCAGTGCTGGGCCAGCGCGGAATCGACATGGGCGCGCCAGGCCAGCACTTCGGCGAGGCTGGGGCGGGTGACGAGGCCACGCTTCTCGCGCGCCAGCCGGGGGCCGACAGCTTCATAGTAGCTGTTGAACAGATAGCCGAAGCGCGCATCGAACGGCTGGTAGCCGGGCAGGCCGGCAAGCACGAACGTCTCGAAGAACCATGTGGTGTGCGCCAGGTGCCACTTTGCCGGCGAGGCATCGGGCATGGACTGGGCGCTGGCGTCCGCATCCGAGAGCGGCGAGACGAGCGCAACGCTGAGCGCCCGCACATCGAGCAGCTGGCGGTGGAGAAGATGGGCTGGGCTGGTCATGCTGCTCAGCGGTTGGCGCCGGGCACCCATAATACATCGCCGGTCGCGGCGTTTTCCACGCGGGAGAGTACGAAGAGATAATCCGAGAGGCGGTTGAGATAGCGCAGCGCCGGGTCGCTCAGCGCCTCGCCGGCGGCGACAGCGGCCACGGCATCGCGCTCGGCACGGCGGGTGATGGTGCGGGCGAGGTGCAGCGCCGTGGCGGCGGGCGTGCCGGCGGGCAGGATGAAGGAGGTGAGCGGCGCCAGCCCGGCGTTGGCGGCGTCGATCTCGCTCTCCAGCCGCGTCACCTGCGCCTCGACGATGCGCAGCGCGCCGCTGATCTCGCCGGGGGTGGCGAGGTCTGCGCCAAGGTCGAACAGGTCGTTCTGGATGCGGCCGAGCGCATCGGCGCTGGCGTGGGTGGCGTGAAGCCGGGCCATGCCGATGGCGGCGTTGACCTCATCGACGGTGCCGACCACCTGCAGGCGCGGATCGGCCTTGGAGCGGCGCGAGCCATCGACCAGCCCGGTGGTGCCATCGTCCCCGGTGCGGGTGTAGATCTTGTTGAGCTTGACCATGGGGGCCTCAGGACGGGCGGTTGATGAGGAACAGGATGATGATGAAGATGATCGCCATGGCCTGGAAGGCGACGCGATAGCTCATCAGCTTGTTCGATTGCTTGCCCCCCACATCCTTGCCGCGGGCCATGGTGATGATGCCGCGCGCCAGCACGGTGAGCGTGGCGATGGCGGCGAGCACCATCAGGATGATCAGCACGGCCTGCATCGACATGGAGAATTTCCCGGCAAAAGCTTTGGCCCCCCGCCACTGGGCGAGGAGCCATCAATGCCGGCAAGTCTAGTGCCTCGCTGCCGATATTGCCACCCGCGCGGCAGGCGGGGTGGCGAATGGGCGCGGCCTCAGGCGGCTTGCGCCCGCCGCCGGCGCATGGCGGCGCCGACGATGCCGAAGCCGGCGATGAGCATCGCCCAGCTCTGCGGCTCGGGCACGGCATCCTCGAACGGGATCAGGAAGATGCTGCGGTTGATGACGGTGAAGCCGCTGGTCGGCAGGGCCGCGGCAAGCTGGGGGGTGGTGGCGGTGCCCTGGCGGAACGTGAGGCTGAACAGCTCCACGCTGTTGGCGAACAGCGTGAACAGGTCCGGGCGGTCCACCGAGGTGATCAGCCCCGGAAGCAGCGGGAATGTGGTCGACTGGACACGGCCAAAGGCGACGCTGCTGAGGAACAGGTCGGAGGCCACCGGGCCGGACAGGTCGTAGCGCTGGGTTACGCCATTGGTGCCATAGCTTACGCCATCGGTGAGCAGCACCTGATCCTGCCGGGTGTTGACGTTGCCCCCTGAACGCGCGTCGTTGAGCATGCCGATGCTGCCGGCGCTGTTGGCGTTCTGGGTGAGGTATGTGGTGCCGAAGCCGCTGCTGATGACGATCTCGCCGCCGGAAACGGCGCCCAGCCAGACGCGCGACTGGCCGGTGGCCGGATCGAGCGGCGGCGTCAGGTCGAGCGACGTGGCGGCATCGATATCGATCGTCCAGCGGGCAAAGACCTGGTCGTTGCTGCCGAAGGGCAAGCCAAGGACCGGTGTGTTCGCTTGGTTTGCCTGAAGCTGGCCCAGCACGACCAGGTCAAAACGCACGGCCAAGGCCGGCGTTGCCAGCCCGAAAACGCCAAGTGCCAGCGCAAGAATTCGCAGCTTCATTGTTGATTCCCCCCAGCAACAAGACGCTTTGCTAGCAAAGATACAATATCTTGCACAATCCTCAGGATTGTGAACTTTCCGGTCATCCGGCTGGTGAGGCGAAATGCCCCGGCTGCGGCTGAGAGCGGCATTCTGCGCCAGCCCCAAACCAAATCCGGTATTGTCATTTGCCTGACACACGAACTGTTGTATTCCATGGCCAACCACGGAGAACGGCCGCGTCCCGATGCGGCCTTGAGCGCGGCGGAACCTTCGCCAAGCTGTGTGACAGGGCCAGTGGTTGGGTCAGGCCGTTCCCAGGCAAGGGAGCGGGCGCCTGTGTATCATCCCAATGTCCTGTCACCGCCGGATGCATGCCCGGCGCTTGTGCTGAATGCGGATTATACGCCGCTCTCCTATTACCCGCTGTCGCTCTGGCCATGGCAGACCGCGATCAAGGCGGCGGTGCTCGAGCGGGTGGACATCATCGCGGAATATGATCGGGTGGTCCGCTCGCCGCGCTTCGAGATGCGGCTGCCGAGCGTGATCGCGCTGCGCCAATATGTGCGGCCGGCCAGCCACCCGGCCTTCACGCGGTTCAACCTGTTCCTGCGGGATCGCTTCTCCTGCCAATATTGCACCGCGACGCATGACCTGACCTTCGATCATGTCGTGCCGCGCGCCTATGGTGGCCGCACCACCTGGGAGAACGTCACCACCGCCTGCGCGCCCTGCAACCTCAAGAAGGGCGGGCGGACACCGGCCGAGGCACACATGGCGCTGCACCAGAAGCCGTTCCAGCCGAGCACCCACCACCTGCAGGAGAATGGCCGGGCGTTTCCGCCGCACTATCTGCACGATACGTGGCGGGATTATCTTTATTGGGACAGCGAACTGCTGGCCTGACAGCGTTTACGCCAGCCGCAGCACCACCGTCAGCCCCGGTGGCGCCGGCTCGGGCAGGGCCGGCAGGCGCATGGCGTCGCGTCGCGCCCGGTCCACCACGGCGAGCGGCACATCGCCCACCACCACCAGCGTATCGCAGCGGCCGAGCGCGGCGAGCTGGTTGAGCGTCAGTTCGCCGGGGTCAGAGCTGTTGACGAGGATCGTGCGGGTTTCGGTCATTTCCAGCGCGCTTTGCCCGGCGATGGCGGCGGACACGGCGGCCTCCGGGTCGGCCAGCGGCCGGAACGGATCGAGCGGCGCATCTTCGGCCAGCACGCGCTCCCACAGCCGGCGACGGTCCGCGATGCTCGGATGGGCCTTGCTGGCGGCGCGGCGCGAGCCGGAGATGGCGCGGGCGAGGCCGCCGAGCGAGTCCGGCAGCAGCGCCTCCAGCCGGCCGCGCAGGTTGCGGGACAGGCTGGCCGACGCGCCGCCGGTTGAAATGGCAACCACCACCGGCGAGCGGTCGATGATCGCGCCCATCAGGAAATCGGACATGGCGGGCTTGTCCACCACGTTCACCAGCAGGCCGCGGGCGCGCAGCCGGGCGGCGGCAGCGGCGGCCTCGGCATCCTCCTCAAGCGCCACAAAGGCCAGCACCGGGGCATCTGCGCTCTCATCGGTGATGATGCCGCCGGCCGCCGTGACCAGCCGCGCCTTGGCCGCCGCCGCCTCGCCATCCCCGATGATGATGACCTGGCGGCCCTTGAGGGTGAGAAAGAGAGGGAGCGCATCCATGCCGGGGGTTTGGCGCGTGTGGCCGGCAAGAGCAAGGGCGGCGGCCTGGCCTCGGCCCGGACTGCCCGCAGGTTTTCAGGCCGCCTTGCCGCGCTGGCGGATGAACAGCATGAAGCGCGCCAGCGGCCATTTGAACAGCACGAGATAGCCGACGTGCAGGCCGACCAGCGCCAGCAGGGTGTTGGCGAACAGCTCGTGCAACTCGCTGGCGATGCCTTCTCCATCTTCCTCGCCATCCTCCCCGCCTTCACGCTCGCCGCCTTCACGGCGCTCGCCGCGCTCATGCTCCTCATCGTCTGACTGGAAGAGCGCGCTGATGGTCATGCCTGGCCGGGCCTGCAGCGCTCGCCCCTGGTCCATTACGATGCCGGTGGCGGTGGCGCCGATGAGGCTGAGGGCGATGCCGAGGAGCAGCGTGCGGCTGATGGCCGGATGGGTGGCCAGCGTGCCGAGCTTGAGATCGGTAAAGTGCGGATAGAAGCGCTGCAGGCCGAGCGCGCGGGCGCCGAACAGCGCCATCAGCAGCCGGATAGCGATCAGGCCGGCGACAGCATAGCCCAGCCACATGTGCAGCGGCTTGAGCTCGTCACTGAAATAGGCGGCTGCGGCGAGCAGGGCGAGCAGCAGGTGCCAGAGGCGCAATTGCTTCATCGCCACCATGATATGATCCTTTACAACGGAAAAACGCTAGACGACGGCCCCTGCCAGCTTGCCGATGCCGGCGGTGAGCGCCATGGCCAGCGCCCCCCAGAAGGTGACGCGGATGATGGACGGCATCAGCGGCGCCTTGCCGGCGCGGGCGCCGACGCCGCCGAGCAGGGCGAGGAACAGCAGCGAGGCGACCGAAACGGCCGGCACCAGCAGCGTGACAGGCAGCAGCAGCACGACCAGCAGCGGCAGCGCCGCGCCGACCGTGAAGGTGAGCGCCGAGGCCATCGCGGCTTGCAGCGGCTTGGCCTCGGCGGCTTCGCTCAGGCCCAGCTCGTCGCGCTTGTGGGCGCCCAGCACGTCATGCGTTGTCAGCTTGCGGGCGACGATCTCGGCGGTGGGGCGATCGAGGCCACGGGATTCGTAGATGCGGGTGAGCTCTTCCAGCTCATGCTCGGGGTCTTCCGCCAGCTCGCGGCGCTCGCGCTTCAGGTCGGCAGCCTCGGTATCGGCCTGCGAGCTGACCGAGACATATTCCCCCGCCGCCATCGACATGGCGCCGGCCACCAGCCCGGC
>DIUN01000040.1:7551-12248 GCA_002423025.1 Sphingomonadales bacterium UBA6157
ACGGCGGCGCGCAGCCAGCCGATGCGGGAGACGGCGTGCCACTCGGGGTGTTGCAGGCTGCGGATCATAAGCCTCTCATAGGCAAGCGTTATCCACAGGGCGATGCGGGCAAGTACCTAGGCCTGCACCCTGGCCAGCGCGGCATCATTCACCCGCGTCCAGCGGGCCAGCGTGGTGAGCGCGGCCGGCACCGCCGTGAGCCCGGCGATCAGCGCGAAGCGGCCGAGGCGGGTTTCCGATAGGCGCTGCAACGTCGTGGCGAGGCGCACCTGCCGTGCCACGTCGCGCCGCAGCCGGGCCTGATAGGCCGCCGGCGCTGCGCCCGCCGCGAGCATGTTGGCCGCCAGCCGGCCGCTGTGCAGGGCCATCGCCATGCCATCCCCGCAGAAGCTGGGGATCACGGCGGCCTGGTCCCCCAGCCGGTAGAGGCCGGCATCGGCGCTGGGGCGGGCGAGAAAGCCATAGGGCACTGCGCCGATGCTGATCGGGCGGGGCAGCAGCGCCTCGGCCTCGGCGAGCGGGGCGAGGCCGGGCTCGCGCAGCAGCGTCGCCAGCAGCGTCTCCCAGCTGCCGCCGAGCTCGCGGAAGCGCGCCCGGCTGATGAGCAGGCAGAGGTTGAGCCGGCCGTTCTCCACGCTTTGCAGCCCGGCATAGCCGCCCTTGAACAGCGTGATCTCGACAGCGCCGGCCAGCGCCGTGCGCAGCGCGGCGGGCGCGCGGAAGAACTGCTTGAAGCCGATGAGATCGTTGATGGTGCCGGCGGCATTGCGCGGCTGGCCGCGCAGATCATGCTTGCCGGTGGCGAGCAGCAGCGGCCCGGCGGGGGCCTCGCCCTGGCTGGTGATGGCGCGGCCATTGGCGATGTGGCGCACGCTCGTGCCGCGCTGCACGTCAGCACCGAGGCGGGTGGCATGATCGAGCAGCGCATCATCGAGGCTGTGCCGCGTGAGGCCGGTGGCGACGAACGGCAACTGCGCGGCGGCGCTGCGGTGGCCGGCGTGCAGCCGCATGGTATCGATACGCGCGCCGCCAAGCCGGGTGACATCAAAGCCAAGGCCGGCCAGCGTGGACCCGGCCTCGACAGAGAGGAACTCGCCGCAGATCTTGTGGTGCGGGCCTTCCTCCCGCTCCAGCAGCAGCGGCGGCTGGCCGAGGCTGGCGAGGCGCGCCGCCGCTGCTCCGCCCGCGAGCCCGCCGCCGATGATGAGTGCGCGGCTCACTTCAGCCGCCCGACGCAATAGCGGAACGGCAGGTGCCAGCGCACTTCGGCATTGGCGATGCCGGCTGCCGCCAGCAGCCGCTGCCAATCGGCGTGGGTGAAGGCGCGGCGCACGGAGAGCGCGCCATCATGCCGGACGATCGGGTGCCAGCGGAGCAGCGTCGCCAGCAGCCGGAAGCCGGCCCAGGCGAAGCGCGAACGATGCAGATCGTTGATGAACCAGCCGCGCGTTGCAGTGGCCTCCATCCAGCGCAGGAAGCTGACAAGCTCGGCATCGCTCATGTGATGCGCCACCAGCGAGGAGATGATGAACTCGGGCGCCGGGGCATGGCCTGCGGCATCGCCGGTGTGGAAGCGGATGCCCAGCCCGGCGGACGCGGCCTCGGCCACCGGCGCGCTGCGCGGGTTGAGATCATAGCCGGCAAGCTCGGCTGCCAGCCCGCGCGCGGCGGCCCAGCGGGCGATGGCGCGCAGCATGTCACCATGGCCGAAGCCGACATCGATGAGGCTGAAGCGCTTGTTGTTGCCCAGCGCCCGCGCCAGCCAGGCCAGCGTTGGCGGGCGGGCGCGGGTGATGGTGTTCACCCGCGCCAGATCGGCGATGACAGCGGCGTAGATGCCGGGGGCCAGGTCCGCCGCGTCCATCAGCTCGGGCGCGGTGGCGCGGGCGGAAAAGTCCGCCATCACACGGTCTTGAAGCGGAAGCTCTCTGCCGCCAGCCCCGGTCCAAACGCTACGGCGAAGCCCTTGGCGGCGCGCTCCACCGTGGTGCCGACTTCGCCCATGATGCGCTGGAGCACGAACATCAGCGTGGCGGAGGACATGTTTCCGCACTCGTTGAGAACGTTGCGCGAGCGCTGCAGCGCATCGCCGGGCAGCTCGAAGCCGGCTTCCACGGCATCGAGGATGGTGCGGCCGCCGGCGTGCACGGCCCAGATGTCATAATCCGCCGGGCGGGTGCCGCGCAGCAGGCCCTCGCCATCATTGCGCTCGGCCTCGAACTGCAGGGCCCGCTGGATGCGGCCCGGCACTTCGCCCGAAAGGTGCATGTCAAACCCTTGGTCGCCGATGCGCCAGGTGATCGCGTCGCCGGAATCGGCAATGGTGGCGGCGCGGAAATCCTGCAGCTCCAGGCCAATCTCGTCCGCTGTCACCAGTGCCGCCGAACAGCCATCGCCGAACAGCAGCATGGAGAGCAGCCGCTCCAGCTCCTCGGTTTCCTGAAAATGCAGCGTGCACAGCTCGAGGTTGACCACCAGCACCCGCGCCGAAGGATCGGAACGGACGAAATGATGCGCCAGCCGCAGCGAATTCACCGCCGCATAGCAGCCCATGAAGCCGACCACCGTGCGCTCGACAGACGGGTTGAGCCCGGCGGCCTTGACGATCAGCTGGTCGATGCCGGGCGCGACAAAGCCGGTGCAGGAGGCAACGACAAGGTGGGTGATCCGCTCGCGCTCGCCCTCCAGCCCCAGCGCATCGAGCGCGGCGCCGGCCAGTTCGGGCGCGGACTTTTCAAACCGCGCCATGCGGGCAGCCGTGCCGGGAAAGGCACCACGCACATAAAAGCCATCGGTATCGGCCATGAACCTGTCCGGGCTTTCCCGCGGCTCGAAATAGGAGAAGCGGTGCGAGATGCCGGCGCGGCTGACCATGCGCTTGAAGATGGCCTGGTTGCGCCGGTCATCGATCATGCCGCTGACAAAGCGGACAAAGGCCTCATGCACGTCATTGGGCGGCAGCGCCGTGCCGATACGGTTGATATGCGCTGTGGCCACTCTGCTTCTCCCATGCCCTCCCCGGTGTATTCGTGCGCCGACCCCCGGAAAGTTGCAAGCCGGTGCGGCAACGCTGCTATAACTGCGGGCATGCAGGATTGTTTCACCGATGTTCCGGGCCTCGCCATCGGCCATGCGCATGATGCCCTGGCCCGCACCGGGGTTACGGTGGTGGTGCCGCACGCCCCGGTGGTGATGGCGGTGGATGTGCGCGGCGGCGGCCCCGGCACCCGCGAGACAGACGCGCTGGCGCCGGATACGCTGGTGGAGCGGGTGCACGGCCTGTGCCTCTCCGGCGGCACGGTGTTCGGCCTGGCGGCAGCGGACGAACTGGTGCTGTGGCTCTCCGCCGCCGGCAAGGGCCTCGCCATGGCGCCGGGGCTGCCCGCCGTGCCGGTGGTGCCGGGCGCGATCCTGTTCGATCTGGCAAATGGTGGGGACAAGGCCTGGGGCAGTGAGCCGCCCTATCGCGGGCTGGCGCGGGCGGCGTGCGCGGCGCTTGGCGGAGGCGACGTGAGCGGGCCGGTGGGAGCCGGCCATGGCGCGCGCGCCGGCAGCAGGGCGGGGGGCATCGGCACGGCCTCGGCGCGGCTCTCCTCGGGCCATGTCATCGGCGTGCTGCTGGCGGTGAACAGCTTTGGCGAAGTTTATGCCGGTGCGCCGCCGGAAGGCCCGGTGCCGATGCCCAAGCTCGGCGGTGCGGCCGGGCTGGCCAACCAGAACACCTGCATCGGCGCCATCGCCACCAATGCGCCGCTCACCAGGGCGCAGGCCCGCCGCGCCGCGATGATGGCGCAGGACGGCCTGGCCCGCGCCATCCGGCCCATCCACACGCCGTTTGATGGCGATACGCTGTTCATGCTCTCGACGGCGGCGGAGACGGGGGCTGGGAGCGCGCCGGTGATGCTGGCCGAAATCGGCACGCTGGCGGCGGATCTGGTGGCGCGCGCCGCGCGGCGGGCCGTGGGGCTTTAGGGCGCCGGATCGAGCCCGATGTCGCGAATCGCCTGCAGCCGGTCGATCCGGGTGCGCAGTTCGGCGAGCCGGCGCAGCAGCGGCTCGGAGCCGGTGGTGCCGAGCAGCGCCTCTTCCAGTTCGTCCAGCGCCACTTCCTCGCTGCCCAGCGGCAGGAAGATTGCCTCCAGCCGGCTCAGCTGCACTTCGCGCTCGGCGGCGGCATCCTCGGCAGCAGCGCCAGCCGTGGCCGCGAGTGCCGCCAGCCCGGCCTTGCGCTGCTCGGGCCAGCGCGCCTCGATATCGACAATCACGGCCTCGCTCACTGCCAGCCGGCTGGCGGCATCGGTGGGCGCGGCAGGCGGCGGCGGCGGTGGCGGCGCAGCCTCGGCCACGGTCACAGGTGCGCCATCCGGGCCGCACGTGGCACAGGCGCCCAGCGGCGTGCGTGGCACCAGCGGAGAAATTTCGCCGGCCCGCGGCGCCAGGGTCGGCCAGGGGTTGCCATCATTGTTCCCGGCGCATCCGGCGGCCAGCAGCACGGTCAGAAGCGCCGTGCCGCGCAGCGTCGTCAGGGGGAAGGCCGAAAAAATCTGCATCCGTTGCTGCTAACCTTGCCGGCTTGCGGGAGCAAGCTGTTGCCAAGCGCGTTCGGCTCGCCTAAGAGCGCCCTCCACGCACCCGTAGCTCAGCTGGATAGAGCATCAGACTACGAATCTGAGGGTCGGACGTTCGAATCGTTCCGG
>DIUN01000008.1:0-194 GCA_002423025.1 Sphingomonadales bacterium UBA6157
GCGGCGCTGTTTCTTTCACTATATCAAGTTCCCGGATCGGGACACGATGCAGGCTATCGTCAATGTGCACTTCCCCGATATCCAGAAGTCGCTGGTCGCAGAGGCGCTCAACATCTTTTTCGATATCCGCGAAGTTCCGGGCATGAAGAAAAAGCCAAGCACCAGCGAACTGCTGGATTGGCTCAAGCTGCTGA
>DIUN01000008.1:214-3121 GCA_002423025.1 Sphingomonadales bacterium UBA6157
TCGAACGGCTGGCGTTCATGAGCCGGCGCAACAACGCCTGAGCCGGCCTTTGCGGCCTATGTACTGATTTCGGGCGTCGCTCCTGCCATCAGGGGTGACGCCCGAAATCTTTTAGCGCAGCATCAGGCCGCCATCTATGGCGATGCTTTGCCCGGTTATATAGCTGGAGGCTGGCGAGGCCAGGAACAGGATAGCGTCGGCAATTTCCGCCGGCTCGCCCCAGCGGCGCATCGGCACGGCCTTGAGCAGCCGGGCTTCATACGCTGCGTCCACCCGCATCGGTGCTGTCATGCGCGTCGCTATGAAGCCGGGGGCGACGAGATTCACCCGCACACCATCCGGTGCCCATTTGTCACCCAGGGCGCGGGTGAGGCCGAGCAGCCCCGCCTTGGCAGCGGTGTAGGCCGGGGTTTCCTTCAAGGCGAGAAAGCTCGCGAGGCTCCCGACATTGACAATGGCGCCCTTCCCCGCGGCCTTGAGCGCCGGCAGCAGGCGCACGGACAGGTCCATTACGGCATTAAGGTTGAGATCGATCACCGCTTCAAAGGCTTGCTGGTCATATTCATTGCGGTTGCCGCCGCCGGCGTTGTTGACCAGAACATCGAGCACAGGGAAGCGTTCGGCGAGGTCGAGCCGGGCGGCAGGCTGGGAGAGATCCGCCTGCACATAGGTCACGCCGGCGAGCGGCTCGTCATACTCGTCAAAACTGGCGCGAGTGCCAGTGACCGTGACCTTGGCTCCAAGCGCGTGGAAGGCTGCGGCAACGGCATGGCCGATGCCCTGGCTGCCGCCCGTCACCAGCACCGTCTTGCCTTTGGCCCAGCCGCTGTGCTCCATCCTCATGCGCTCAATCCTCCATCGATGATAAGCGATGTCCCGGTGATGTAACTGGCAAGCGGCGAGGCAAGAAACAGAAGCGCGCCTGCAATGTCTTCTGGCTCGCCGATGCGGCCCAGCGGCACGAGCCTTTCGGTTCCGGCGAGGCGCTCCGGGTCTTCCCAGGTGATGGCAGTCATCTTGCTTCGGACGAGGCCGGGAGCAACGAGGTTGACGCGGATGCCATCACGCGCGAACGCCTGCGCCAAGGTTTTGGCCAGTGTCAGCATACCGCCCTTGGAGGCCGAATAGGCCGGCTGGCCGATGGTGCCGCGAAAGCTCGCAACCGAACCGATGAAGGCGATACTACCACGCGCGGCAGCAAGCTGGGGCCGGAATTTGGTCGCCAGCTGCATCGGCCCGGTGAGATTGGTGGCGAGCACATCGGCGAAGGTATCGATCTCGAATTCGGCGCGGCGGTATGCGACCTTGGCGCCGGCGATGACCAGCGCATCAAGCTGCGCGATACCGGGATCGAATGCTGCAACGGCCTCGCGATCCCCTTGATCAAGCCGGTGATATTCCAGCCCCTCAAGCGATCCATCCTCACCGGCGTAATCAGCGGCGGTGGCGCGGGTGCCAGTCACGATAACCCTGGCGCCAGCGGCGAGGAAAGCTTGCGCCCCGGCATTGCCGATGCCGGTGCTGCCCCCTGTCACAAGCACGGTCTTGCCGGAAAAATCGAACGCGCCCAAGCTTGTTCTCCTGAATATTGCAGGAGTGTTGGCGATGGGGCTGCTCGAGAACAAGGTCGCGATTGTGACAGGCGGGGGCCGTGGCCTGGGCCGGGCACATGCGCTGGCCCTCGCGGCCGCCGGAGCGCGGGTGGTCGTGAACGACCTTGGCGGCAGCGTCACTGGCGGCGGCGATGGCGATGCCGCCGATGCCGTCGCCGAGGAAATTCGTGCCGCGGGTGGCCAGGCGATCGCCAACCTCGCCAGCGTGGCGGATTGGGACGGCGCTGCCACCATCGTCGCGCAGGCTGTGCAGATGTTCGGCGGGCTGGACATTGTCATCAACAACGCCGGCATCAATCGGCCGGGCACCATCTTGACCATGACAGAGGCCGATTTCGACCAGGAGATCGGGGTGCACCTGAAGGGCACCATGGCCGTGAGCTACCATGCAGCTCGCTTCTGGGCCGATCGCGGCGCGGAAACCGGCCGTGCTATCATTAATACCACCTCGCCGGTCGGCCTGCATCCGATGCCGGATGGGGGTGCCTATTGCGCCGCGAAGGCCGGAATCGCGGCGCTTACGCAGGTGCATGCCCAGGAGCTGGCGCACCTCGGCGTGCGTGTGAACGCGATTGCCCCGTCCGCTCGCACCCGGATGGTCATGGCCTCGCCTTCCGTCGATCAGTTGATGCCACGCAGCGATGGCTTTGACCGGCATGCGCCCGAACATGTCGCGCCGCTGGCGGTCTATCTGGCATCGCCATTATGCCGTTTCACCGGGCGCATTTTTGCCTCGGAAGGCCCGGATGTGGCGCTCTACCAATCCTGGACCGCCGAGCGCGTTGTGACCCATGGCGGCGGCTGGACGCCGGAAGCGCTGGCTGCGGCGCTGGCCGAAGGGCCGGAGCAGGTGGCTATCAAGGCCTTCTATCCCGGCGGCGTCATCGACACGCGCTTCCCGCCGAACCGAACACTTAAGCTACTGGCGGCAGCCGGGCAGCTGGGGTAGATTTGCAGCATGTTCCTGAACTTTCTCGATGAGCTGCGCGCAGCCAAGATCCCGGCCTCGCTCAAGGAGCACCTGCTGCTTCTGGAGGCGCTTCAGGCCGATGTGATCGACTGGAGTATCGAGGATTTCTATTATCTGGCCCGCGCCACCTATGTGAAGGACGAGGGCCTTCTCGACCGTTTTGACATGGTCTTTGCCAAGGTTTTCAAGGGGCTGGAAAGCAGCATCGAGACGGGCACTGCCGAGATTCCGGCTGATTGGCTGAAGGCTGTTGCCGAGCTGAATCTCTCTGCCGAAGAAATGGCCGAGCTGGAAAAACTTGGCTGGGACAAGCTGATGGAGACG
>DIUN01000046.1 GCA_002423025.1 Sphingomonadales bacterium UBA6157
ATGTGCTGACGCTCACCGCCACGCCGATTCCGCGCACGCTGCAGATGGCGCTGACGGGCCTGCGGGAAATGTCGATCATCGCCACCCCACCGGTCGATCGGCTGGCGGTGCGGACCTATGTGATGCCCTTTGACGAGGTGGTGCTGCGCGAGGCGCTGCTGCGCGAGCATTACCGCGGCGGGCAGAGCTTTTTCGTGGTGCCGCGCATCGCCGATCTTGCCGATATCGAGCAGTTCATCCGCGAAGCCGTGCCGGAGGTGAAGCCGGTGACGGCGCATGGCCAGATGGCGCCAAGCGAAGTCGAGGAGCGGATGAGCGCCTTTTACGACAAGCGCTATGATGTGCTGATCAGCACCACCATCATCGAGAGCGGGCTGGACATTCCCTCCGCCAACACGCTGATCGTGCACCGGGCAGACCGCTTTGGCCTGGCGCAGCTCTACCAGATCCGCGGGCGCGTTGGCCGCGCGAAAACCCGCGCCTACGCCTATCTCACCACGCCGGCAGACCAGAGCATCACCGAGGGCGCGGAAAAGCGCCTGCAGGTGCTCTCGGCACTCGATACGCTGGGCGCCGGCTTCCAGCTGGCCAGCCATGATCTTGACCAGCGCGGCGCCGGCAACCTGCTCGGCGACGAGCAATCGGGGCATATCAAGGAGATCGGCTTCGAGCTCTACCAATCCATGCTGGAGGAGGCGATCCTCGAGGCGCAGGCCGCGGCGCGCGGCGTCAAAGCGCCAACCGAGGCCTTCTCCCCGCAGATCACCGCCGAAGTGCCGATCCTCATCCCCGAGGATTATGTGCCGGACCTCAATGTCCGCATGGCGCTCTACCGCCGCCTCAACGAGATGCAGGGCCGCTCGGATATCGATGGCTTTGCCGCCGAGATGATCGACCGCTTCGGGCCGCTGCCGCTGGAGGCGGCGAACCTGCTCGCCATCATCGAGATCAAGCTGGCCTGCCTTGCCGCCGGCGTCGCCAAGCTGGAAGCCGGGCCGCGCGGCGGGCTGATCACCTTCCAGAACGACAGCTTTGCCAACCCGGATGGACTGATGGCGTTCATCGAGCGGCTGGGCGCGCGGGCGAAGATCCGGCCGGACCAGAAGCTGTTCGTGGCGGCGGAATGGACGCAGGACAGCACGCGGCTGAAGGGCGCCCTGAGCCTGGCCACCAGCCTCGCCAAGCTGGCGGGCGGCGCGATGGTGAAGCCGTCCGCGACCCCGACACAGGGCAAGCCGCTGCCGGCCAAGGCACCGGCTCCCAAGCTGCCGGCGCGGCCCAGCGTGTTCAAGGCCAAGATAAAGGGCCGCTGACGCTTCTCCCCGCTCAGGGGGAGTGCGTCAGCTCGCCAGCGCCTGCAACGGCCAGGCCTGGCAGAAGTTGCGCAGCGCGTTGACGTCCATCGGCGGGGCGATGCGATAGCCCTGCACCGCATCGCAGCCGGCCTTGCGGGAGGCGGCCATCTGGATATCGTCCTCCACGCCTTCGGCCACCACGGTGAGGCCGAGCTGGCGGGACATGCGCACCACCGTCTCGACCACAAGCTGCTCGCGGGCCGAGCCGGTGAGGCCGAGCATGAACGAGCGATCAAGCTTGATGCTGTCGATCGGCAGGCGCGCCATCCAGGCCAGCGAGGAATAGCCGGTACCGAAATCATCGAGCGCCACGGAGACCCCGCTCTTGCGCAGCCCTTCGAGCAGCCGGGCCGCGCCGCGCATATCCTCGATGATCGCGCCTTCGGTCACTTCCAGCACCAGCCGATCCCGCTCCAGGCCGGAATCGGAAAGCGCCACTTCCAGGGCTTTCAGGAAGCCGGGGTCGGCAAGGTCTGCCGCTGTCACGTTCAGCGAGATCTTGAGCATGGCCAGTGGCCCGCTCCAGCCCGCCGCCATCGCCATGGCGCGGGCGCGGATGTGCCGGCCCAGCCGCACCGCCAGCTCGGCGGAGGCCGCGGTTTCCAGCAGCGTTTCGGCAGGCAGCAGCCCCAGCACCGGATGCTCCCAGCGCACCAGCGCCTCGACACCGGCGATCTCGCCGCTGGCCAGCGCCAGCTGCGGCTGGAAGAGCAGGCTGATGTCCCCGGCGTCGATGGCGCGGTGCAGATCGGATTCGAGGTCGGCCATGCGGGTCCGCGGGTCCCCGGCGGGGTTGGGGCGGAACACCTCGACAGCGCCGGCCTCCCCGGCCCGCGCCGTCACCAGCGCGGAATTGGCGCGGCGGATGAGCGCGGCGGCCTCCTCCTCGGCGGGCACGGCCAGCCCGGCCTCGCGCCCGGCGATGCCGGCCCGGCCAGACAGGTGGATGACATGGTCCCCCACCACGAACGGCGTTTCAAAAGCCTGCACCAGTTGCTGGGCGAGCTGCGTGGCATCCTGCAATTCCACGGTGCCGCCGCCCATCGCCACGGCGAATTCAGCGGCGGCGAGCCGCGCCAGCAGCCGTGCCTCGCTGGCAGCATTTCCGCATTTGCGGGCATCGACGATCTGCCCGAGCCGCAGCGCCACGGCGCTCAGCACCTGGTCCGCCACATCCCGGCCATAGGCGGCGTTGATCTGGGCGAAACGGCCGACACCGAGCGCGATGACGAACATCGGGCTGAGCGCCGGGGCTGTCCGGGGGGCGCCAACGATGACGGGCTTGGCATCCCGATGCGGCAGGCCGAGCAGCATCGCCGTCCATTGCTGGAGCTGGCTGCCGGTGGCAAGGCCGGTGAGCGGATCATGCCGGGCGAGCGCCGATTGCGCGTCCCCGGCTTCGGGTGTGCCGGAGGCGGCCTCCTCCAGGCGCTGGGCGTGGCGCACGGTCAGGCGCAGGGCATTGGCAAAGGCATCCCGGCCAAAGGGGCTGACGAGCACGCCGGTGGCGCCGGCATCATGCGCGGCGGAGGTGGCATCACCATCGGAGCGCGAGAGCAGCACCAGCATGGCGCCGAGCCGGGATTGCACGCCGGCGCCAAGCGCCCGCGCCACGCCCAGGCCTTGCGCCAGCGCGCCGCGGGCATCCACGACAACCAGCCGCGCCGGCTCAGCCTCGAAACGACCGGCGGCTTGCTGCGGGCGACGCTCGATGCGGGCGATCATGCCAGTGGCCATCACGGCGCCGGCAACCTCGTCGGCATAACGCGGGGACACGATCAGAACCGGCTCTGTCGCCTCAGTCGCCATCAGATCTCCCTAACGGCAAGATACGCACCGTCATGCACGAGCCCTTTTATCGTTGTTGCCGATTATGCTGCAAAATTACGCTACATTCATATGAAATTTGCCTCATTAGCGTTTCGTTAGGGCATATTCGTAAAATAACTGTGCATATCTTTCACAACACTGCTTGATCCGGCCTAGTTCCGCCGGCCTCGGCCATGCCAGCCCAGATGCACGCGGGGCTGGACTTCGCCGCCCGACGTCGCCACGTTGCGCCCCGATGGCAACTGCACCGCTCCTTGATCGCGCCACCACAACGTCGCCGCTGGTCGATCCGTTCGGCCGCGCCATATCCTATCTGCGCGTCTCGGTGACGGACCGCTGCGATTTCCGCTGCGTCTATTGCATGCCCGAGGACATGACCTTCCTGCCCAAGCCGGAAGTGCTCAGCCTTGAGGAGATCGACAGGCTGGCCACCGCCTTCATCCAGCGCGGCACCAAAAAGCTGCGGCTGACCGGCGGCGAGCCGCTGGTGCGGCGCGGCATTCTCGATCTGGTGCGCAGCCTTGGCCGGCACGTGAAATCCGGCGCGCTGGAGGAGTTGACCCTCACCAGCAACGGCTCGCAGCTTGGCCGCCATGCCGAGGCGCTGGCCGAGGCCGGGGTGCGGCGCATCAACATCAGCCTTGATACGCTCGATGCCGACAAGTTCACCGCCATCACCCGCTGGGGCAAGCTGCCACAGGTGCTGGAAGGCATCGCCGCCGCCAAGGCCGCCGGGCTGCACGTGAAGCTCAACATGGTGGCGCTGGCCGGCGTCAACGAGCACGAGATCGAGGCGATGCTGGCCTTTGCCGCCGCCCATGGGCATGACCTGGTGCTGATCGAGACGATGCCGCTCGGCGAGATCGGCGTCGATCGGGTCGATCATTACCTGCCGCTCTCCCGGGTGCGGGCGCAGTTGGAGCAGCGCTTCACCCTGCATGACCTGCCGGATTCGACCGGCGGCCCGGCGCGCTATGTGCGGATCGGCGAGACCGGCCAGCGGCTCGGCTTCATCACCCCCCTCACCCATAATTTCTGCGAGAGCTGCAACCGCGTGCGGCTCACCGCCACCGGCCAGCTCTACATGTGCCTGGGCCAGGACGATGTGGCGGACCTGCGCAGCATCATCCGCGCCAACCCAGACGATGCGGCGCTGCACCGGGCGCTCGACGAGGCGATCTCGCGCAAGCCCAAGGGCCATGATTTCGTCATCGACCGGCGCTCGGCCGCGCCCGCCGTGCGCCGCCACATGAGCGTCACGGGTGGCTGATCCCAAGCTCGCCCTGCTGGTGTCCGATACCGAGACGGCCGAGGCCGCCGGCGCGGCGCTGCGGGCGCGCTATGCCTTTGTGCCGGTGCGCGAGGCCGATGTGGTGGTGGCGCTGGGCGGTGATGGCTTCCTGCTGCACACGCTGCATGAGGCGCTCTCCGCCAAGGACCCCAAGCCGATGTTCGGCATGAACCGCGGCACCGTGGGCTTCATGATGAACGAATATGAGGAGCTGGACCTGCCGGCGCGCATCGCCGCCGCCCGCAGCTTCATCCTGCACCCGCTGATGATGACGGCGCAGACCGTGTCGGGCGAAACCATCATCTCGCCGGCCATCAACGAAGTCTCGCTGCTGCGCGAAACCCGGCAGACCGCCAAGATCGAGATCGCCATCGATGGCCAGGTGCGGATGGAGGAACTGATCTGCGATGGCGTGCTGGTTGCCACGCCCGCCGGCTCCACTGCCTATAACCTCTCCGCCAACGGCCCGATCCTGCCGCTGCAATCGGACCTGCTGGCGCTGACCCCGATCAGCCCCTTCCGCCCCCGCCGCTGGCGTGGCGCGCTGCTGCCCCAGGCCAGCGTCATCGAGTTCCGGGTGCGCGAGGCCCGCAAGCGCCCGGTTTCCGCCGTGGCGGACCAGCGCGAAGTCCGCGATGTATCCTGCGTGCGGGTGGTGACGGACAAGTCCATCCGGCTCGAACTGCTGTTCGACCCCGGCTATGCGCTTGATGACCGCATCGTGCTGGAACAGTTCGCCAGCTGATCGCGGCAGCCGCCGCAACGGCGGCTTTTACCCCCTGCTGAAACCGCACTGACAGGCATCCGGAGCCATGCGCCGGAAACACGGTCTGCCGCCATCCGCCGAAAGTCTGCGGATATTTTTTGCAATAAATTCAGTATGTTGAATTGTATTAGTAGTAATACTTACGGGGTCCTACGGGCTATAATACAGACTCCAAATACTGTTTACCGGCGACAGGCGATTTGACCTGCTTTCGCCAATGGAGAGGCGCAATTATTTTAAAATTTATGAAATAGAATTCAGTTTTTCGAAACAACAATTGATTCATCGTCAAACATAAGGGGTGCTTGAAAATGCTATCGACACAAAGAAGGCTTTCGCTGGGAGTTTCGGCTCTCGCCCTGTGTGCCGCTTCGCCAATACTGGCGCAGACTGTTACAGTGCCCGGCCTTGATCTTGCGCCGGTTGTCACGATCGACGCCGGTGTTGTTTACGATTTCGGCACGACAGATGTCGGCACCCCGACAGCAAACGCACTTGTGAACACCGTGCCCAGCGGCACCGTCACCCAGACGGTTGCGAACGAGGAAGGCGTGACCTCCCCCGTCGATACCATTTCCATCACCCATAGCGGCGATCTCGGCATCACTGCCGGCGCCACCGCCACGAACACGGATGGCCAGGCCTTTGCCCAGTCGACCGTTGAGGATGCCGTCAGCCAGATCATCACCGGGCCCAACACCAGCCTCTCCGCCAGCTTTACCAACACGGCGACCGGCATTGTTGACGTCGCCTCCACGGCCAGCGCCACCGGCACGATTTTTGCCGGGGAAGGCAGCGCCCGCGCCGATGCGACCCTTGTGGGCGGCCTGCACCAGGAAGCCACGATCGAAGGCAGCGTTGATGGCTCCTCCGCCGTCTCCATCCTCAACAATGGTGTGATCAGGACGAACAGCCTGGCGACGGCCTCGGCGCTCGGCGCCTCTCTCGCCACTGCCACGGCCGGTGAAACCATCTTCATGCGCGCCCAGGCCAATGGCGCCGGCGATGGCATCACCACCGCGACGCTGACCAACAACAAGACCATCCTCGCAACATCCACGGCAACCGCCACCTCCACGGAGAGCACCGCAGACGCCAGCGCCACAACCGGCGGTGGCGAGCATGGCGGCCTGCATGTGCGCGCCGCAGCCAACGGCCAGGGCGCCGACGTGGCGAATTCGGTTGTCACCAACGCTGCCGGTGCCGCGATCACGATGAACGCAACCTCCACCGCAACCGGCCTGCTGGGTGCCGAAGCCGGCTCCACAGTGGCGCTCGGCATCGTCCAGAAGACGCAGGCCAGCGGCGGCGGCGATGGCGACACGCTGGCGACGCTGACCAACGGCGGCGCTCTCAGCTTCACCTCGGTCGCCAATGCCACGCAGACCGGCGGTGAAGGCGGTGCCTTCTCCAGCGCCGAAATTCTGGATGCCATCTACCAGATCGGCGAGGCCGGTGGCCCCGATACCGAGCTCGGCCGCACGGTGGGCGTGTCGCTCACCAACAGCACCGGCGGAACCATCGCTGCGACGGCCACTGCTGTTGCTGACGGCGCTGCCGGCTTGTCCGGAGCATCGGCGTTGATCTCGGCTGCTGTGCTGCAGGAGATTGAAGTCACCGGCACGTCGTCCGCCACGTTCAGCAATGCCGGCAGCTTCACGGCCACGGCGACCGCCACGGCTGAATCCGGCGCCGAGGCCGGCGCTCTCGGGCTGGAGCAGAGCCTCATCGGCCTGTTCGGCAGCTCCTCGACGTTCAGCAACACCGGCACCATGGCCGTCAGCGCAGTGGCGACCGCCACTGGCGAGTTGGCGGAAGGCGCCATCGCCAGCGCACTCGGCTACACCGTCGATGGCGAGCCGATGACACTGGCTGTCACCAATGCCAACAGCTTCACTGTATCGGCCAGAGCCACGGCGAACGCGCCGGCCTATGCCGAGGCAACCGGCATGGAGCTGGGCGCCACGTTCAATCCGTTCCTCGTGCCGCCTGACACAGGCGGCGGCGGTGAGGGCGAAGGCACCGGCGGCGGCAACGGTGGCGGTGGCGGTGAAGGCGAAGTCGTCACCACCTGGGAGGCGACCAACCTGCTCTCCGGCACCGTGACCAACAGCGGCACGCTGAGCGTCACCGCCACCTCGTCCGGCGTATTCGCGGAACCGAGCGGCGAGACGCTGGCTGCGCTTGTCATGGGCTTTGGCAGCGAAGCGCTCGGTATCGGCATGGAATCGGCGGTCAACACCGTCACCCTCACCAACACCGGCACGATCACCGTTTCGGCGATCACCAACGGTGCTCCGGCGAGTGCCACCGGCATCCGCGTGCTCGATTTCCTCGATTCCCCGGTGCTTCCGGGCGAGGAGGACGTGTTCACGCTGGTCAACAACGGCGGCACCATCACCGCCCGCGAGAGCATCAACAGCGGCGCCAGCTTCACGCATGGCCTGGCCATCGACACCAGCGGCGCGCCGAACCCCTCGGTCATCCGGCTGCAGGGCGCTGGCTCGATCTATGGTGACATCGATGTTGCCGCCGGTGACACGATCACGGTTTCGGCCGGCGAGACCAAGCTGGATGGCGTCATCAACCCCGGCGGCGAGCTGGAGGGCGCACTGAGCATCGCCAGTGGCGGCGCGCTCTATCTCGCCGACCAGCCGAACAGCAACACCAGCTATGATGGCCCGGCCGGCGCCAATGTGGACAGCTTCACCATGGTGAGCGGCGCCAAGCTGGTGCTGCAGCTGCCGACCAACTCCAGCGCTGCCACGGCGCAGCTGGCCTATCCGACGATCGTGGCCAACACCGCCACGCTCGCCGGCACGCTGGAGGTGCGCCCCAGCAGCCAGAACGGGCTGTATGCAGACGCCTATACCTACGACAACATCATCGATGCCGAAACGCGCACCGGGACGTTCAACACCCCGGTCATCACCAACACCGGTACGCCGCTGCTGCTGTTCAGCACCGCCTATGACACGGGCAACAATGTTGACCTGAGCATGGTGCGGGTGGGCTTTGGCGATGTTGCAGGGCTGACCATCAACCAGGCCTCGGCCGGCGATGGCATCGAGAACGTCTATACGCCAAACCTGACCGGGCCATTCGGCACGATGGTGGGCAATCTGTTCCAGCTGAGTGCCGCGGCCTATCCCGGCGCGCTCGACCAGCTCTCGGGCGGGCAATATGCCGGCTATGTGCAGGGCCTGCGCAACTTCAACATGCAGACCAACTCGCTGATCTCTGACCAGATCGATTGCGCCATCAGCAACCGCACGGTGGACAATTGCCGCAACCCGGATGGCGGCGGCCGTGTCTGGATCCTGGGCGGCTACAACGATGTCAGCATGGACAACGACCTCAATTCGCCGGGGTACAAGTCCAAGAACTGGTTCGCGCTGCTCGGGGCCGATTACACCACCGGCAACTTCACCTTCGGTGGCTTTGGCGGCTATCGCAGCACCAAGATGGAGTTTGACCAGTATGCCGGGCAGATCGATGCCGAAGGCTGGCAGCTCGGCCTGCACGCCGCCTATGACATCGGGGACTTTTATGCCCGCGCCATCGGCAGCTATTCGGACCTGAATGGTGACAGCACACGCGCCATGTCGATCCGCACCACGGCTGGCACGCTGCTCGGCAAGCCCGATGCGTCGATCTGGTCCTTCTATGGAGAGGCCGGCGCCCGCTTCGATTTCGGCAGCGCCTGGATCACGCCGTTCGCGGCCGTGGACTATACCGACATCAAGCTGAAGAGCTTTGCCGAGACCGGCGTGCCCGGCGCCAACCTGGCCTTCGACGAGCAGAAGGCCAACCAGACCTCGCTGCTGGCGGGCGTGAAGCTGGCCGGCAAGTTCGGCAGCATCATCCCGGAGGCCAAGGTCGCCTATCGGCATGATTTCGGGGATCGCACCTTCTCGGTGATCGGCAGCTTTGCCGATGCGCCCTCGGGCAGCGAGTTCCGCATCCTCTCGCCGGAGACCAAGCGTGGCTCGG
Organism: Sphingomonadales bacterium UBA6157; assembly: GCA_002423025.1. Classification (GTDB taxonomy): domain Bacteria; phylum Pseudomonadota; class Alphaproteobacteria; order Sphingomonadales; family Sphingomonadaceae; genus Sandarakinorhabdus. The sequence goes on from DIUN01000046.1 coordinate 9,236, forward strand.
TGGTTGCCGGGTTCAGCCTCGCCGCCGTGTTCGGGGAGAAGGTGACAGGCCGCATCGGCTATCAGGGCCGGCTGGCCAGCGAAGTGAAGGACCATGCCATCTACGGCAGCCTGGCCATTCGCTTTGGTGGCGCCACGCCGCCGCCGCCAGCCCCACCGGCACCGCCTCCCCCGCCGCCCCCGCCGCCGCCGCCGGCTCCGCTGCCACCCTGCCCGCCGGCAGCCGTGACTCCCGGACCGTTCCTGGTGTTCTTCGATTGGGACAAGTCGCTGATCACGGCAGAAGCCGCCGCGATCCTCGACAGGGCCGCCGAGCAGTACATGGCCACCGGCCAGACCAGCATTGCGCTTGCCGGCCACGCCGACAAATCGGGCAAGGATGACTATAACGTCGCCCTCTCCCAGCGCCGCGCCGATGCCGTGAAGGCCTATATGGCCGGCAAGGGCGTGACCGACAGCGCCATCACCACCGAGGCGTTCGGCGAATCCCGACCGCTGGTGGATACGGCCGATGGTGTGCGGGAACCGCAGAATCGCCGGGTGGAGATCACCTTCGGCGGTGCGCCTGCGGTCTCGACTGGGCCCTGCACGCCGCAATAAGCCTCCGGGGAGGGAGGAGGGCCGCTCCAGCCGGAGCGGCCCTTTTCCGTTTCAGCCGGCGCAAGCGCCGGCCGACGAAGATAGACGACGATAGACGAAGATATCGGGGCTATCGGCACTTGCCCCACCGCACAGGCCCGGCTATAGCCGCCGCCTTGCGCTATTCCTCGGTAGCTCAGCGGTAGAGCATTCGACTGTTAATCGAATGGTCGTAGGTTCGAATCCTACCCGGGGAGCCAGCGCCTGATGACCGGACAGGTCATCGCTCGGTCTCGCTTCAGACACAGCAAAACACCGCCCCGCCATATCTGGCGGGGCGGTGTTTGTCGTTTCAGCCCGGTGAGGGACTAGTTCTTGGCTTCCGGGTCACCGGCCTTGTCGATGTCCACGGTCGGGAGTTCGATGGTCTTCTCCTCGGTGCCAACGGTGACATCCGCAGTGTTGACATCAAAGGTCGGTGCCTGGCCGCCCGAGGTTTCGACCTTGACGTCAGGAAGCTTGGTTTCGGCCGTCTGGTCGATATCGATCAGGCCGAAGGCAAAAGCGCCGACAACCAGCGCGATGACGACGATGATTGCGCCGAGCCAGCCGGGGAACGACGAGCTGCGGGTTTCAACGACGCGGGTTTCGTGGATAGGTTCATTGTCAGCCATGTTCAGCCTTTCGGACTTGCTGCCCCGGCATGGTGCCGCGACCTCTTGCCCCAACAACACGCCGTTCCGGATGCGGTTCCATAGTCCGCACGGGCCCTGGCATCATTCATCGCTGCGACAGCCGGAGGGGTGTAACGATTCGGCAACATTGAAAGGCTTTGCCGATGCCGCGTTCCTACACTCCCCGCCTGTTCGTGCTGCCACTGACGACGCTGCTTCTGGCCAGCGGCTGCGCGGCGCAAGGCTATGCCACCGGCTATGCGCCCGAGTATGCGGGCAATGACTATGGCTATGACCAGCAGGGTTATGACCAGCAGGGCTATGACCAACAGGGCTATGATCAGGGGTACGACCCCAACTACGATCAGGGCTACGACCAGGGCTATGACCAGTCTGGCCAGGCCGGCTATGATGTGGTGCAGCCGGGCGACCTGTTCGGTGGCCAGAATGTCCGCTCCATCGAGGTGTTCTTCGAGCCGCTGGCGCCTTATGGCCAGTGGGTGCAGAGCCGCTGGGGCCGTGCCTTTGCGCCGAATGTCGATCGCGACTGGCGGCCTTACGTCAATGGCCGCTGGACCGAGGACCGGCTGTGGATCAGCGATGACCCCTGGGGCTGGGCGACCGACCATTATGGCCGCTGGGGCTTCGACCAGGCCATGGGCTGGGTGTGGGTGCCCGGCACGGAGTGGGCGCCGCACTGGGTCGCATGGCGGGAAGCGAACGATGTGACGGGCTGGGCGCCGGTTCCGCCGGGCATCAGCTATTCCATCGGCATCGGCTTCGGCAGCGGCTGGGGCTATGACAACTGGAACAGCTGGTACGCCCCGAGCTGGGTCTGGGTGCCGCGCACCTATCTCTACACGCCCCGCTTCGGCGGCCGGGTGCTGCCATGGCGCAACACCGTCAATTACTGGCGCGGCAGCCGCTGGCAGTATCAGTCTGCCTGGCGCCCCGGCACCGGCTGGTATGGCCGGCAGGGCAGCGGCTACCGGATCTACCGGCCCGATCGGGAGCGTGACCGGGTTGGCCAGGTGCGCCCCGGCTACAACCCGCGGGATCGCGACCGGCCGGTCTATCAGCAGCCGCGCCCCGGCAGCCGCCCGGATGGCTATGTGCGCCCGAGCCGGCCCAGCGTGGGCGGCGCGGTCGGTGGCACGATCCAGAACAACAACCGGCCGGACCGTCAGGGCAATTGGCAGGGCCGGGACCCGCGCCAGGGCCAGCCGGGCGGCGCTGTGTCTGGCGGCATCCCCGGCCGGATGCCGGGCGTGAACCCCGGCCGTCTGCCACAGGCGAATGCTGGCCGCCCGCCGGAGGTGAACACGGGCCGCCCGCCGGAGCGCAACCAGTGGCAGTCCCGCGGGGAGTTCCAGCGGCGTGATGGCGGCATGGTCCAGCAGCCGGACCGCGGCAACATGGAACGCCGCGCCGGTGGCGAGTTCAACCGCCGCCAGGGCCAGCCGCCGCAGATGCAGGTGTCGCCACAGGCTGCGCCGCAGGCCCAGTCACGCCCGCAGCCGCAGTTCCAGCCGCGGCCCCAGCCGCCTCAGGTGCAGCAGCCACAGCCCCGGCCCGAGCCGCAGCGTGAAGCGCGGGCCGAGGCCCGCTCCCAGCAGCGGGAGCAGCAGCGCGCCCAGCGCAGCGAGGATCGCGGCAACCGCCAGCAGCGCGGCGATTCGGAGAACCGTCGGGATCGGCGCGACAATTAGGTCCTGAACACGCCCGGCGGAGCCCTTCACCAAGGGCTCCGCCGCAGCGTCCTGCCAGCGTCTTCGCTGCACTTGCACAATATGCTTGCGCTTTGCGCTGCACCGCACACTATCGGCATCCCAGCCGCAGCGGAGCAGCAATGGCAGCGATCACGGCCTTTGACGAAATGTTCGGCAGCGCCGGCGCCTATGGTGGCCCGGCGGGTCCGCTGTTCACCGGCGACCCCGGTGCCGCGCCCGCACCAACGAGCATCACCGCAGCATATCGCTCCATCCAGTCCTGGCTGGACAACAGCCCGCCGGCGCTGATGGCGGCCCGGCGGCGGCAGGCCGAGCTGTTCTTCCGCCGCATCGGCATCACCTTTGCCGTCTATGGGGACCCGGATGCGGCCGAGCGGCTGATCCCTTTCGATATCGTGCCGCGCATCCTCGCCCGTGCCGAGTGGCAGGGGCTGGAGGCCGGGCTGAAGCAGCGTGTCGCGGCGCTCAATGCCTTTCTGGCCGATGTTTATGGCCCACGCGAGATCCTGCGCGCCGGCATCGTGCCTGAGGATCTGGTGCTGCAGAACCCCGGCTTCTGCCTCCACATGGTTGGCCGCAAGCCGCCGGGCGGCATCTGGACGCACATCGCCGGCATCGATCTGGTGCGCACCGGGCCGGACCAGTTCTATGTGCTGGAGGATAACGCCCGCACGCCTTCCGGCGTATCCTACATGCTGGAAAACCGCGAGGTGATGCTCAAGCTGGTTCCCGAGCTGTTCAACAGCCTCAAGGTCGCGCCGGTGGAGACCTACCCCGAGGCGCTGCTCGAGGCGCTGGCTTCTGTCAGCCCCCGCGCCGGCGGCGTGCCGGTGTGCGTGCTGCTGACACCGGGCCGCCATAACAGCGCCTTTTATGAGCACAGCTTCCTCGCCGACAAGCTCGGCATCGAGCTGGTGGAAGGCTCCGACCTGTTTGTGCGCGATGACGTGGTCTACATGCGCACCACCGAAGGCCCGGAGCGGGTGGACGTAATCTACCGCCGCCTCGATGATGCCTTTATTGATCCGCTGGTGTTCAACCCATCCTCGATGCTCGGCGTACCGGGGCTGATGGCCGCCTATGCCGCCGGCAATGTCACCCTGGCCAATGCCGTGGGCACCGGCGTGGCGGACGACAAGGCGATCTACTCCTACATGCCCGATATCGTGCGCTTCTATACCGGCGAGGAGCCGATCCTGCAGAACGTGCCGACCTGGCGCTGTCGCGAGCCGGAAGCGCTGGGCTATGTGCTCGATCATCTCGCCGAGCTGGTGGTGAAGGAAGTCGATGGCTCGGGCGGCTATGGCATGCTCATCGGGCCGCACGCCCCGCAGGCGACGCTGGCGGCCTTTGCCGCCAAGCTGAAGGCCCAGCCCGAGAAGTTCATTGCCCAGCCGACACTGGCGCTCTCCACCTGCCCCACCGCCACCGATGCCGGCATCGCGCCGCGCCATGTCGATTTGCGGCCGTTCGTGCTCACCGGCACCAATGGCACGCACATCGTGCCAGGCGGCCTGACCCGCGTGGCGATGACACCGGGCTCGCTGGTGGTGAACTCCAGCCAGGGCGGCGGGACGAAGGACACATGGGTGGTGGATGAGTAAAGCCCAGCGCCCCGAGCGTGCGCGCCGCGCACCACAATGCTGCAAAGAGTCGGGACAATGCTAAGCCGCACCGCCAGCAACCTCTACTGGATGGGCCGCTACCTTGAGCGCGCCGATTTCACCGCCCGGCTCATCGAGGCGACGCAGCGGCTTGCCGCCCTGCCCTCATCCTATGGCGGCGCCAGCAACGCCTGGGAATCGGCGCTCGCCGCCACCTGGATGACGCACGCCTATGCGGCGCGCGGGCTGCCGATCGCCGAAGCCCCGGTCAGCGAGTTCCTGACGCTCGATCCCTCAAACCCCAGCTCGATCCGCTGCTGCCTCGATACGGCCCGCGCCAACGCCCGCAGCGTCCGCACCGCGCTCACCGAGGAAGGCTGGGAGGCGATCAACTCGGCCTGGATCGAGATATCGCGGCTCGGCGTGCATCTCGATGGCCGGGAGGCGCTCGCGCCGCTGCTCGATCTTGTCAAGCATGCCGTCTCGGCCTTCGAGGGCGCGGCGCAGCGCACCATGCTGCGCGGCGATGCCTTCTGGTTCATCAACCTTGGCAGCGCGATCGAGCGGGCGGACAACTCCGCCCGGCTGCTCGATGTGAAATACCATCTGCTGCTACCGCGCGGCGAGGCCGTGGGCGGCAGCCTCGATTATTTCCAGTGGACGACCATCCTGCGCACCGTCTCGGCGATGACCGCCTATCGCTGGGTGTATCGGGACAGCGTCAAGCCCTGGCTGGTGGCGGACCTGCTGATCCTCAACCGCCAGATTCCGCGCAGCCTGGCCTCCTGCTATGATGAAATCCGCCGTCATCTTGACCTGCTCGCCAGCAACAGCGGCAAGCGTGGCCCGGCGCACCGGCTCGCCTCTGCCGGCCATGCGCGGCTGGGCAACACCGATATCGATGCCATTTTCGCCTCGGGTCTCCACGAGTTCCTGACCAAATTCATCGTGGACAACAACAAGCTCGGCGAGGCCATTGCCGAGCAATATCTGTTCTAGGACCTGCATGCGTATCCGCGTCGATTACACCACCATCTATGATTATGCCGCGCTGGCCAGTGACGTGGTGCAGCTGCTGCGTGTCGAGCCGTGCGGGCATGACCAGCAGTTCCTGCTGCACTGGCGGCTCGATACCGATACCGATGGCCATCTGCGCCGCGGCGAGGATGTGTTCGGCAATGTCACCCACATGTTCTACGCCGATCAGCCGATCCGCCGGCTCGCCCTGCACGTGACGGGGGAAGTGGATACGGTGGATACCCATGGCATCCTCACCGGCACGGCCGAGCCGCTGCCGCCCTCGGTGTTCCTGCGCGCCACGCCGCTGAGCACCGCCAACGAGGCGATCGCGATGTTCGCCCGCAGCTGCGAGGCGCCGAACCCGCTCGATACGCTGCACGCCCTCACCATCGGGCTTTATGAGCGCATGGCCTTTGATGCCGATGTCACCCACAGCCACACCGATGCCATCCATGCCTTCAGCATCAGCGCCGGCGTGTGCCAGGATTACAGCCACATCTTCCTGGCCGCGGCGCGCTGCCTCGGCATCCCGGCACGCTATGTTTCGGGCCATCTGGTGCGGGCCGATGGGCTGGTGACGCAGCCGGCGGGCCATGCCTGGTGCGAGGCGTTCGTGCCCGGCCTCGGCTGGTGCGGCTTTGACCCGACCAACGGCATCTCCACCACCGATGCCTATCTGCGCGTTGCCGTGGGCCTGGACTATCTTGATGCGGCACCCGTGCGCGGCGCCCGTCGCGGCGGCGGCGCCGAGACGATGCTGGTGAGCGTCACCACCCGCGACACGCTGGCCGGCAAATCGACGCCGCTGTTCCGCCCGGCGATTGCCCCCGTTGCACAGGCACAAGAGCAGGTGCAATCTTGAACGAAATCGGCCAGGAACAACGTGGCCGTTCGTGGGGGGAGATCAACAGCATGACCTATTGCGTAGGCATCTTGGTGCGTGAAGGCCTGATCCTGATGGCCGACACCCGCACCAACGCCGGGGTGGACAACATCTCGACCTATCGCAAGCTGCGCGTGCTGGAGAACACCGGTGACCGGGTGCTCGCCGCCGCCTCCGCCGGTAGCCTCTCCGTGACACAATCAGCGCTCAGCCGCGTGGAGCTTGGCGTGGTGATGCCGGACAGCGGCGAGAAGGAGAGCCTCGCTACCGCCCCCACCGTGTTCCGCTGCGCCCAGATTGTCGGCCAGGCGCTCTCGGATGCCAAGGCGTCGATCACCATGGTGGTGAAGGATGACAAGGTTTCCACCGATGCGACACTGCTGTTCGGCGGCTCCATTGATGGCCGCAAGCCGCGGCTGTTCCTGATCTATGGCGCCGGCAACTTCATCGAATGCCAATCGGACACGCCCTATCTGCAGATCGGCGAGCACAAATATGGCAAGCCGGTGCTCGATCGCATGGTGAATTTTGAAACGCCGATGGCCGAGGCGATCAAGGTGGCGCTGATCTCGTTCAGCTCGACCATCCGCTCCAACCTCGCCGTGGGCCTGCCGATCGACCTGATGAGCATCCGCTCGGGCTCCTCGAAGGTGGAACTGCTCCATCGCATCGAGGCCGATGATGATTACTATCGCGAAATGAACGACCGTTGGTCCAACGCGCTGCGCGCTGCGGCGGCCGCGATTCCGCTGCCGCAATATGCCAGCGAGCCGAATGCCGCGTCCCGGCCGGACTGACGAACGCCGCAGGTTTCAGCCGGCAGCCTCGGCTCTGGCCGGAGCGCCGGCAGCCTCGGCTCAGGCCGGAGCGCCAGCCAGCGTGCCCACCTTGTCCCGCTTGAGCCACAGCAACGTCGCCAGCACCAGGCCGATCAGCGCCACGAACGTCATCGAGAGATAACCCAGAGCGCCGCGCCCGGTGGCGTTGAGATATTCATACAGCTCGCCGGACGCCAGCGTGGTGATCGCCTGGGCCGGTGCCGAGGCCAGCGCCATGTAGATCATCTGCGCCGTCGGCGTGCGCTCATCGCCATGCATCACCTGGATCATGCGAATGGCACCCAGGAAAGTGGCGGCAAAGGTGCCGGCGTGCAGCAGCTGCAACGGATAGAGCAGCCACACCGGCGGCAGCATGGCCAGCGCTGTCCAGCGCACCACGGCGGAGAGGCCGCCAACAAGGATGAGAGTTTCAGGCGTGAACTTTTCGGTCCATCGCGCCATGAAAATGAGAAAGCCGACTTCAGCGATCACGCCGATCGACCAGAGGTTGCCCGAAAGCGAGCCGGAGAGCTGCTGGTCGTTGCTCCAGATCAGCGTGCCCGCCACATAAAAATAGCTGTGGGTCGCCTGGATGAGCCCGGCGGCGAAGATGAGCAGCGCGAACTTGCGGTCCTTGAGCATCCCGACGCCCGCGGCGAGGCGCTGGCTGAACGGCGCCTCGCGGTCCCCGGCCACCGGCTCGGCGTGCATCCAGGCCGCCGCCACGATCAGCAGCGCCGAGACGCCGAACAGCCAGCCCCAGATCGCCCAGCTGCCAAAGACATCGATGAGCATGCCCACCGCGCTGGAGCCGACGACGAACGCCGCGGACGCCAGCCCGCGCGCCAGCCCGTAGCGCGGCCAGCCATATTGGGTGAGCCGCAGCAGCGCCGCTTCCACCACCGGCACAAGGCCCCAAAAAGCCACGTCCATCAGCAGGATGATGATGAAGACGGCGGTGAAGCCCTCGACAAACCACAGCGCGCCAAAGCCAAGCGTCATCAGCCCGGCGAACAGGAACATCGGCGCCCGCCGGTCATTGCGGCCATCGGCCCAGGCGGCGGTGAGCGGCCCGGCGATGATCCGCGAAAAACCGCCGATGGCCAGCACCAGGCCGATCTGCGAGCCGCTGAAGCCATGGGCCTTTTCCAGCCAGACCGGCAGGAAGGGCACCAGCGCGCCAAAGCCCGTGAAGAACAGGCAGGCGAGCCAGGTGGCGCGCACGCCGGGACGGGCGAGAGAAGACATCAGCGATTCGAACATGCTGCACCATGGCGCGGTGCAACACGCCTGTCATCTGCGGCATGGTCTGCCGGGCCATGATAAATAGGGGCTTGATGCGCCGGCCATTCCCGGCGCTTTTGCAAGGCGACTTTTGCCCTCGGAGACCAGCATGACCTTGCCGCAGCTTTTCGACCTCACCGGCCAGACCGCCGTCATCACCGGCTCGTCCCGCGGTATCGGCAAGGCCATTGCCCATCGCATGGCCGAGCATGGCGCCAATGTCGTCATCTCCAGCCGCAAGGCCGATGCCTGCGCCGAGGCTGTCGCCGAGATCAACGCCGCTGTCGGCCGCACTGCCGCTGTCTCGATTCCGGCCAACATCGCCGACAAGGCCAGCCTGCAGGCGCTCGTGGATGCCAGCGTCGCCCGCTTCGGGCAGATCGATGCGCTGGTGTGCAACGCCGCCTCCAACCCCTATTTCGGCCCGCAGGCCGGCATCACCGACGAGCAGTTCAACAAGATCCTGCAGAACAACATCCTGGCCAACCACTGGCTGATCAACATGGTCGCTCCCGCCATGCGCGGCCGCAAGGCTGGCAGCATCACCATCATCTCGTCGCTGGGCGGCCTCAAGGGCTCGCCGGTCATCGGCGCCTATTGCATCTCCAAGGCGGCGGACATGCAGATGGCGCGCAACATGGCCGTGGAATTCGGGCCGGACGCCGTGCGCGTCAACTGCATCGCGCCGGGGCTGGTAAAAACCGATTTCGCCAAGGCGCTATGGGACAATCCCGAGATCCTCAAGTCCGCGACGCGCGGTGCGCCGCTCGGCCGCATCGGCATGCCGGACGAGATCGCCGGCATGGCGGTGCTGCTCGCCAGCCCGGCCGGCGGCTTCATCACCGGGCAGAGCCTTGTCATCGATGGCGGCGTCAGCATCAGCTGACGTTTGCTCCACTGGCGTGGATGCGGCACCGGCCCGCGCCCCTGCCCGGCAGCCGCTTGCCGAAAAGCGGCAAAGTTTTGCCGCCGGCAGCCGTTTCTCAAGACTGGTCAACCCAGTCTCGAGGTGCTGTTCCATGTTGCTTCACAAGTTCTGCCTGTCACTGGCGCTGGTCTGTGCCAGCCTGCTGCTGCCCGCCGCCGCGATCGCGGGCAGCGTCTGCCGCACCATCGGTTTTGTCGGGTTCGAGGCCGAGGCCGGACGCGCTGCAGAAACCCTGGGCGCCCCCACGCGCAACATCTCCGAAATCGCCGTCTATATCGAGGAGACGCAGGGCGTCTTCTACTACCAGACCAATTATATCAGCCCCGGTGAGCGCTACCCGGCCAAGATCGTCATCAGCACGGAACTGCCGCTGCGCGACGCGCTGATCAACCTGGTGGCAAGGCCGGGGGAAGCCGAGGCCGGCCTGCCCGAGGCGATCCTCGCCGGGCGGCAGCTGGCGGTCTATCGCGTTACCTCAGACAATCTTCCGGGCAAGAGTCCGGTCCTCGCCGGCCTCGGGGCCGACGGAAAGACGCTTCAGATCGCCAGCGCCGACGGAAAATAAGCCGGCAGCTTCACAACCTGATTCAGAAGGGCATCGCCTGGGCCGTCGTGACCATGAACAGCGCGGTGACGATGAAGACAAGCGCGGTGGCGCCGACTGCAACGTGCATGGCAAAAATCCTCTTTTCCCTGCACGCTGGGGGGCGCGTGCAGGGAAAAGAGGTGCAAGAACCGCGCCACTCGGCCAGGCTCTTGAATTCACTGATTCTTAACAATTAACAATTTAACGAAGTGTAAAGAATTCCGACAGGGTGTCTTCAAATTCGTTAATATTTGCCGCTTTTATGAACAGCTATTCCAGCTGGAAACTCATCGTCACGTTCATGTTCAGCGCCACTTCGCCCGGCGCAACCGGGGTCGGTGCGTCGGCCATCTCGGCCTTGGCGGTCATCATCATGGGGCGTGGCGAAGGCACATAGCCGCCGCCTTCCGAAATGGCGGTGATGCGCTTGATCTTCATGCCGGCCGCCTTGGCGTAAAGCTCGGCGCGGGCGCGGGCGGTCTTTACCGCCATCACGCGTGCTTCATCCAGCGCGGCTTCGGCGGCTTCCACCTGGAAGTTCGGCCCCTGAATCTGGTTGGCGCCAACGCTGACCAGCGTATCGAGCAGCTTGCCGGCGTCGGCGATGCGCCGCACGCGCAGCGCCACGGTGTTGTTGGCCTGATAGCCGGTGAGGATCGGCGGCTTGTTCTCCTCGTAGCGATATTGCGGCTGCAGGCTGAGGCCGGTCGTCTGGATGTCCCGCTCGGCAATACCGGCCTGTCGCACGGCCGCCACCACGGCGTTCATCCGCCGGGCATTCTCGGCCATCGCCGCCGCCGCCGTGGGGGCCATGGTCACCACTCCGCCGGAAAGCTCGACGATATCGGGCGCGCGGCTCACCCGGCCCTCGGCGCTCACCGTCAGCACGGCCGGGGCGTTGGCAGGGTCCGGCATCATGGCCATCTGTGCGGAAGCAGCAGTGGCCAGCAGGGCTGCCGCCAGGGCGATCGAGCCCGGAAGCAAGTTGAGCATCCTCATGAATTCTCTCTCCTTATCGGCCGGCTTCAGGCCCGGCCGCCATTCACCTGACGCCACAGCCAGAGCAGCAGCATCGCACCAAGGATCGAGGCGATCCATCCCGGCGTGCTGCCATCCTTGTACCAGTGAAACACATTCTCGCCGACAAAGCGCGCAATGAACGCGCCGGTGATGCCGATCAGCATCGTCACCAGCAGCCCGCCGGCGCCGCTGCCGGGCATGATCCAGCGCGCGATGGCGCCCACGATGATTCCGACGATTGCAGTCCAGACAAAACTCAGCATTGGCGCTCTCCCCACCAGCGAACTCGATGAACACTGACAGACATGGCCTGCACGCAACATGAACGGAGACCGCCATAATACACTGATTTGGCAAGCATTTCGAAGGGTTTTTGCAACCATATTGTAAATTACGCCGCCACGCCGCGACCCTGCGGCAACAGCAACCGGGCAAAACCAAGTCAGGCTCAATTTTCCGCCTTCGCCTTGCCACAGTCCTGCGCTATGAAGCGGTTGCAGGTACTGATGTATTTCGGTAATACAGTCAGCGCCAAAGGACGATGAGCATGAACATGCATAACAAGCTGCCGGACCCCGCAGAGGCGGCTGTTTACCCCTACCCGCCCGCTGACGGTGCCGACCGTGAGGGTGCATCCGCCCTTCGCCGCTACCGCGTGCCGTTGCTCGTGGCGCTCGCTGTCCTCGTCATTTTCGGTCTCTACAAGGCCTTCGGTCCCTCCTCGTCCGATGCGCCGGTGGTGCCGCCGCCGCCGCCGGTTACCGTGATGGTGCCGGGCACGGTCAGCGTGGCGGATTCCGTCTCGGCGCCGGGTTCCATCGCGGCGCGCCGTGATGCCGCCGTGGGTGTGCAGGGCGAAGGCGGCCGGGTGACGGCGGTTCTTGTCGATGCCGGGCAGTCCGTGCGCCAGGGCCAGGTTCTGGTCCGCGTCGATCGCGGCGTGCAGATCCAGCAGGCGGCGCAGCTTGCCGCCTCGGTGCGTTCGGCCGAGGCCGATGCCGCGCTGGCCGAGTCAGACCTTGCCCGCGCCCAAGCGCTGGTCGCCAAGGGCTTCATTTCCAAGGCCGATATCGATCGCCGTACCGCCACGCGTGATGGCGCGCGTGCCCGGGTGGCCGTGGCCCGCGCCCAGCTGGCGGAAACCAATGCCCGCATCGCTCGCCTCGATGTCGTCGCCCCCGCCTCCGGGCTGGTGCTGGCGCGCAATGTCGAGGTTGGCCAGGTTGTCACGCCCGGCTCGCAGCCGCTGTTCCGCATCGCCGAGGGCGGCGTGCTGGAAATGCGCGCCCAGGTCGCCGAGCAGGACATGGCGCGGCTGAAGCCCGGCATGAGTGCCAGCGTCACGCCGGTCGGCTCGGCCACATCCTATGTCGGCAAGGTCTGGCTGCTCGATCCCGTCATCGATGCTGTCAGCCGTCTCGGCGTCGCCCGCATCCAGCTGGCTTATGCCCCTGGCCTGCGTGTCGGCGCCTTTGCCAAGGCCAGCATTGCGGCCGGTGAAGCGGTGCGCCCGGTGCTGCCGCAATCGGCCATCCAGGTCGATGAAAAGGGCAACTATGTCTATGTCGTCGGCGCCGGCTCCAAGGTCGAGCGCCGCGATGTGACGGTCGGGACTGTCGGCGATGCCGGCGTCGCCATCGACAAGGGCCTCAGCGGCAGCGAGCGGGTCGTCGTCAGCGCCGGCGCCTTCCTGCGGCCGGGCGAGCGCATCAAGCCGGTGCTCGCAAGCAAGGCGGGCTGAGCCCCATGCGCAACATCTCCAGCTGGTCGATCCGCAACCCCGTTCCGCCGATCGTGGCGTTCCTGATGCTGTCCATCGCGGGCGTGCTCAGCTTCATCACGATGGATATCAACGACAATCCGGAGGTCACCTTCCCTGCTGCGCAGGTGGTGGTGAGCCAGCCGGGCGCCGCCCCCACCGAGCTTGAGACGCAGGTGACGCAGCGCGTGGAGGCCGCGGTGCGCGGCATCAACGGCATCGACGAGATCAGCTCGATCGTCTCGGAGGGCCGCTCCAGCACCATGGTGCAGTTCGCCATCGGCACGCCCGTCGATCGCGGCGTCAACGATGTGCGCGATGCCATCGCCAACATCCGTTCCGATCTGCCGGCCGGCATCCTGCAGCCACAAATCAACCGCGTCGATGCCGTGGGCGGCCCCATTGCCTATTTCTCTGCCGAAGCCGTGGACATGACGCTGGAAGAGCTGAGCTGGTATGTCGATGATACCGTGGCGAAAAAGCTGCTCAGCGTGCCCGGAATGGCCGCCGTGCGCCGCAGCGGTGGGGTCAGCCGCGAGATGCGCGTCATTCTCGATCCGATGCGCATGCAGGCCTATGGCCTGACCGCCAGTGAAGTGAACGACCAGCTGCGCCTGGTGAACATCAACGCCGCAGGTGGCCGCACCGAGATCGCCGGCTCGGAGCAATCCGTGCGCGTGCTCGGCAACGCCGCCAACGCCCTGGCGCTGGGCGAAACCCAGATCTCGCTGCGCGGCGGCCGCCGCATCCGCCTCTCCGATATCGCCGAGGTGAAGGACAGCTTCGCCGAGCAGCGCAACTACGCCAAGATGGATGGCCGCCAGGTCGTCAGCATCTCGATGGAGAAGTCCAAGGGCTCATCGGACGTGACCGTCTATGATGAATCCATGAAGGTTCTCGCCCAGATCGAGAAGGAAAACCCCAAGATCAAGTTCACCCAGCTCTTCACCTCGGTGGACTATACCAAGCAGCAATATCACTCCGCCGTCGCCGCCATGGTGGAGGGCGCGGTCCTCGCTGTCATCGTCGTCTTCCTGTTCCTGCGGGATTGGCGCGCCACAGTCATCTCGGCGATGGCGATTCCGCTCTCCGCCATCCCGGCCTTCTGGTTCATGGACCTGCTCGGCTTCTCGCTGAACACGCTCAGCCTGCTGGCGCTCAGCCTTGTGGCGGGGGTGCTTGTGGATGATGCCATCGTCGAGATCGAGAATATCGTCAGGCATATGCGAATGGGCAAATCCGCCTATCAGGCCTCGATGGATGCTGCCGACGAGATTGGCCTTGCCGTGGTCGCCACCACCATGGCGATTGTCGCGGTGTTCCTGCCTGTCGGCCTGATGCCGGGCATCAGCGGGCAGTTCTTCAAGAATTTCGGCTTCACGGTCGTGGTGTCGGTGCTGCTCAGCCTTGCCGTGGCCCGCCTCATCACGCCGATGCTCGCGGCCTTCTTCCTCAAGAGCCATGGCCAGGCCGAGCATGGCGAAGGCGCCTGGGTGAAGTTCTACATGCAGGTGCTGCACTGGTCGCTGGCCAATCGCTGGAAGACCGTGGGCATCGGCGGCATCGCGCTGGGCCTCACCGTGCTCAGCTTCGCCACCCTGCCGATTACCTTCCAGCCGACCATCGACACCGATTACAGCCAGGTGAAGATCGAGCTGCCGCCGGGCACGACACTGGCGCAGACCGCCGCGATCACCGACAAGGCTGTCGCCGTGCTTGAAGCATCGCCCGTGGTGGAAGCCGCCTTTGCCGAAATCAACATCGGCGACGCCGGCATCTACCTGACGCTGAAAAAAGACCGGCCGATGAGCAGCGTCGATTTCGAGCGCGCCATGGCGCCGAAGCTTGCGGCCATTCCGGATGCGCGCATCGGCTTCCAGTCCCAGAACGGCCCTGGCGGCGGGCGTGATATCACTGTCGTCATCGCCGGCAGTGATCCGGCTCTGCTCGACAGGACCGCGGCGCGGATCGTCGAGGAGATGCGCGGCGTTGCGGAAATCCGCCAGCCGCGCATCGAAGGCGGCATCCGTCGGCCCGAGATCACCATCACGCCGCGCTTCACGCTGGCTGCGGACCTTGGCGTCACCACAGCGGCGCTCTCGGAAACCATTCGCATCGCCACGCTGGGGGACATCGACCAGAACGTCGCAAAATTCTCGCTGGCCGACCGACAGATCCCGATCCGCGTCGCGCTGGCAGAAGGCGCCCGCCGCAACATCGCGACGCTGGAGAACCTGCCGGTGCCCACCGTCAATGGCGGCTCCGTGCCGCTCAAGGTGGTGGCAGACATCAGCTTTGGCGCCGGCGCCACCGAGCTGCGCCGCTTCAACCAGCAGCGCCGCATCCTGATCGGCGCTGATCTCGGGCCGGGGCTGGTGAGCGGCGATGCCCAGCCCAAGATCGACCAGCTGCCCACCGTCAAGAACCTGCCGCAGGGCGTCGAGCGCGTCACCTTCGGCATGGACAAGTGGCAGCTGGAACTGTTCCAGAACTTCATCATCGCCGTGGTCGCCGGCGTGCTGCTGGTGTTTGCCGTGCTGGTGCTGCTCTACAAGCGGGTGCTGCCGCCGTTCGTCAACATGGGCTCGCTGCTGCTGGCGCCGCTGGGCGGCGGCATCGCGCTGCACCTCACCGGCAATGTCATCTCCATGCCGGTGTTCATCGGCCTGCTGATGCTGCTCGGCATCGTTGCCAAAAACTCCATCCTGCTCGTCGACATGGCGATCGAGGAGATGAGCAAGGGCGAAGATGTGACGGCCGCCATCCTAGAGGCCGGGCACAAGCGCGTGCAGCCGATCGTGATGACCACGGTCGCCATGGTGGCGGGCATGATGCCGATCGCACTGTCGCTCGGCGGCGATGGCTCGTGGCGCGCGCCGATGGGCGTCGTCGTCATCGGCGGGCTGATCATGTCGACCATTCTCACGCTGATCATCGTGCCGGCAAGCTTCAGCCTGGCCATCGGTGCCGAGCAATGGCTGGCGCCGCGCCTGAAACGCTGGTTGACGAATGGCGAAGGCGCTACAACATCAGCAACACACACCCCCGAACGGCCGGCTCCGCATCCGGCGGAGTAGGCTCACACTGAAACTGTTGCGGCCCTTCGAGCTTCCCGAGACGCCCTTTCACAGGATGCGGCTCGCTGCCACGGCCCTGCTTGTGCTCATGGCCGGGGTGTTCGTCGCCAGCCTGCGCTGGCCGGATGTGCATCCCGCCATGCCCTGGGTGCAGGCCTTTGCCGAGGCCGCGATGGTCGGCGGCCTTGCAGACTGGTTTGCCGTAACGGCGCTGTTCCGCCACCCGCTAGGGCTGCCGATTCCGCACACCGCCATCATCCCGGCCAACAAGGACCGGATCGGTGACAGCCTCGCCGCGTTCCTGAAGGACAATTTCCTCACGCCGGTGGTGGTCGCAAGGCGGCTGGAGGACGTTGATCTTGCCGCCGCCGCCGCCCGCTGGCTGCAGGCCGAGCGCAGCGGCGCGGCAAGCTCCTCCGGCAAGCGCGGCCTTGGCCCGCTGCTCGCCCGCATTATCGAAGCGCTGGACCAGCCGGCGATCGGCGATCTTGTGCGCACCGCCGCCACCGAGCGGCTTCGTGCCATGGCACTTTCGCCCGTGGTTGCCGACGCCGTGGATGCCACACTGGCCAAGCGCCGCCATGAGCCGCTGGTCGATGCCGCCGTCAACTGGGGGCTGCGGACCCTTGATGACCAGCAATCGAGCATCCGCGCCATCGTTTCCGATCAGACCAACTGGCTGCTCCGCCTCGTCAATGTCGATGATCGCGTTTCATCCTCGCTCATCAAGGGGCTGCGCAAGCTGCTTTGGGAGATCAGCCAGGATCCGCACCACCCGCTGCGTGACAAGCTGGAGACCGCGCTCGCCACTTGGGCGTTCGATCTGCGACACTTTCCCGAAACACAGGCCCCGGTGGAGGCCTTCAAGACCGATCTGATCGCCAACCCGGCACTCGGCCAATGGCTGAATGGCCTGTGGGACAGCGCCCGCACCGCCATGGCGACAAAGTTGGCCAGCGGCAGCATCAGCCCCGGCAGCCAGCTTTCCGCCGCGCTGAAGGCACTGGGGGAACGGCTGGAAGCCGATGCTCCGCTGCGCGCAGCGATCAACCTGCACACCCGCCGCATCGCCGTGGGGCTGGTGCGGGACTATGGCGACGAGATCGTCCGGATGGTCTCGGACACCGTGCGCAGCTGGGATGCCCGCACCGTGACCGAAAAGCTGGAAACCGCCGTGGGACGCGACCTGCAGTTCATCCGCATCAACGGCACGCTGATCGGCGGCCTGATCGGCCTTGCCATCCACGCAATCGCCGTGCTGGCCTGAGCCTCAGCGCAGCTTGCCCACCGCACGCTGGATGCGCGTGCACGCATCCTCCAGCACGCTTTCCGATGTCGCATAGCTGATGCGGAACGCCGGCGAGCCGCCGAATGCCGCGCCATGCACAACCGCAACGCCCTCGCTGTCGAGGAAGTAGGCCGCCACGGCTTCGTCATCACCCAGCACCACGCCGTCAGGCGTCGTCTTGCCGATCAGCCCGGCGCAGTCAGGGTAAACATAAAAGGCGCCTTCCGGCACCGGGCAGCGCAGCCCCGGCGTCTGGTTGAGCATCGAGACGACAAGATCCCGGCGCTTCTCGAAGGCGGCATTGCGCTCGGCGAGGAAGCTCTGGTCGCCATTCAGCGCCGCGGTTGCAGCGGCCTGCGCCACCGAGCAGGGGTTGCTCGTCGATTGCGATTGCAGCTTGGCCATCGCCTTGATCAGCCACTCGGGGCCGCCGGCAAAGCCGATGCGCCAGCCGGTCATCGCATAGGCCTTGGAAGCGCCGTTCACCGTCAGCGTCCGGTCATAGAGCAGCGGCTCGACTTCGGCGACGGTGCAGAACTTGAAGTCCCCATAAACGATATGCTCGTACATATCGTCGGTGAGGATCATCACCTGCGGATGGCGCAGCAGCACATCGGTGAGCGCCTTCAGCTCATCCCAGCTATAGCCGGCGCCGGTCGGGTTCGACGGCGAGTTGAAGATCAGCCACTTGGTCTTGGGCGTGATCGCGGCTTCCAGTTGCTCCGGGCGCAGCTTGAAGCCCTGGTCGATGCCGCAATTGACGATGACAGGCGTGGCGCCGGTGAGCGCCACGATGTCCGGATAGCTGACCCAATAGGGCGCCGGGATCACAACTTCATCACCCGGATCGAGCGTCGCCAGCATGGCGTTGAAGATGGTCTGCTTGCCGCCGACGTTCACGGTAATCTGGCTCAGGCCATAATCGAGGTTGTTGTCCCGCTTGAACTTCGCCTGGATGGCGGCCTTCAGCTCGGGGGTGCCGTCAACGGCGGTATATTTGGTCTTGCCGGCGCGGATCGCGGCGATGGCGGCTTCCTTGACGAAATCCGGCGTATCGAAATCCGGCTCGCCCGCGCCCAGCCCGATGATGTCCCGGCCCTGCGCCTTCAGCACCGCTGCCTTGTTGGTGACAGCAATGGTGGGGGAGGGCTGGATACGCTGGATGGCGGCGGAAAGCGGCGGCATGACAGAAGTTCCTCAACAAAAAGGCCCGCCCGTTTAACGGGCCACCCGCCGGCAACGCAACCCGTATCTCCCCCCAATCCGGTAGGAAAGCGCCACTTTCACGTCTCGCCATTCCAGAAAATCACGCCAGTCGCGCCGCCATCAGCCCGCGCAAGGCATTGCCAAGGAAGAATCCCTCCGCCAGATCCTCGGCCCGCAGCTCCGCTTCCACGGCCCGGCCCTCGTCGATCAGCCGTCCGCGCAGCACGCCGGGCAGCAGCCCCAGCGCCAGCGGCGGTGTCAACAGCAGCCCGTCACGCTCCACGAACACGTTGGTGAAGCTGCCCTCCGTCACCAGCCCGTCCGGCCGCACCAGCACGGCCTCGAACGCGCCGCCGGCCTCGCGCGCGGCGTCATAAAAGCCGCGCTCCCTGCTCTTGTGGCGCAGCCGCCAATCATCGACGGCCACAGGCAGCGGCACCAGCGCGGCAGCCACCGGGCCAGACGGCGCGGCCGGCAGCGGCGAGCACTGCACCGCCAGCGCGCCAGACGCCGCCGCCAGCAGCCGCACCCGGCCCGTAACGCCGCGCGCCGCCGCCAGAACCAGGCGCTGCGCTGCGCCGGCATCGAAATGCAGCCCGAGGAACGCCGCGCTTGCCGCCATCCGCGCCAGGTGCCGCGCAAGGTCCGGCAGGTCCCCCGCTTCGGCGCGCATCGTCTCGATCAGGTCCGGCGGCCCGCGCCGCTGCAAAAATGCTGCCTTGGCAAGGCACTCGCGCCACTCGGCATCGGCCTCGCTGTCAGCCACCACGCCCGAGCCGAGCCCGAGCCGCGCCACAGGAGCGCCCACCGGCAGCACCAGCGTGCGAATCGCCACGTTGAACACAGCGTCACCGCTGGCCTCGATAGCGCCGATGCTGCCGGTGTAGAGCCCACGCGGCCCGGCCTCGACCTCGGCGATCACTTCCATGGCGCGGATCTTGGGAGCGCCCGTCACCGAGCCGCAGGGGAACAGCCGGGCCAGCACATCTGCTGCCGACACGCCGGGCAGCGCCTCGGCGGTGATGGTGGAGGTCATCTGCAGGATGCTCGGGTAGGTCTCCACCTCGAACAGCGCCGGCACCTGCACATCGCGCCCGACGCGCGAAAGATCGTTGCGGAGCAGGTCAACGATCATCAGGTTCTCGGCGCGGTTCTTCGGGTCCACCTTCAGCGCTGCTGCAGCATGGGCATCCTCGGCAGCATCACGCCCCCGTGCCGCCGTGCCCTTCATCGGCCGCGCCGTCAGCCGCCGGCCCTCCAGCTTGAAGAACAGCTCGGGCGAAAAGCTCAGCACCCAAAGCCGCCCCGTGAACAGCAGCGCCCCGAACGGCGCCCTGCTGCCGGCCCGCAGCAGGGCATACAGCGCCAGCGGGTGGCCGCCGGCCGCCACGGCAGCGGAAAATGTGAGGTTGGCCTGATAAATGTCCCCGGCGGCGATATAGGCCTTAACCTGCGCCAGACGCGCCGCGTGGCTGGCGGCGTCCATCCCCGGCAGCGCCGCGCTCACCCGGGCCGGGCCGGGCCAGGCCGCCAGCATCGCCGAAACGCCGCCCGCCCCCAGCCGCTCGACGCTTGCAAACCGCCCGAACCACAGCAGCGGCTCCCCCGCCGGGGCGCACCGCTCGGGCTGCGCCAACCGGGGTTCCAGCGCATAGCCGGCCTCAAAGCCGAGGAAGCCGGCCCAATCACCCGGCTCGCGCAGGCGCGCCAGCGCTGGCTGCACCTCGGCGGGATCCAGTGTCTCCAGGCTCTCCTCCAGCCCGGTAAACAGCCGCGCGGTTCCCGCTGCAACATCGTCGAGCAACACAAAAGGCCGGGCCGGATCAAACACCCGGTCTCCCTAGCCCGGCCCCTGCCCCAAGGCGAGCGCGACCGTGCCGCAGCGTCCCCCCTTGCCTCTGGCCGCCGCAGCCGCCACATCTGGGGGCATGAGCGAAACTCCTCCCCTTCAGGCCGTCATCGTCCCCGTCACCGCGCTGCAGCAGAACTGTACGCTGCTATGGTGCACCAAGACCATGCGCGGCGCCTTTACCGACCCCGGCGGCGATCTCGATCGGCTGATGGGCGTGGCAAAGCAGCATGGCGTGACGATCGAGAAGCTGCTCGTCACCCATGGCCATATTGATCATTGCGGGCTCACCGGCGTGCTGGCGCAGCAGCTTGGCGTGCCCATCGAAGGCCCGCACCCGGATGACAAGTTCTGGATCGACCAGGCGCCGATGGTGGGCGCGCAATATGGCATCGCCGGCGCAACTGCCTTCACGCCGGATCGCTGGCTGCATGATGGGGACCAGGTGACGGTGGGCGAGCTGACGCTGGATGTTTACCACTGCCCCGGCCATACGCCCGGCCATGTGGTGTTCCACCATGCGCCGTCAAACCTCGCCATTGTCGGCGATGTGCTGTTCCAGGGCTCGATCGGCCGCACCGATTTTCCGCGCGGCAACCATGGCGAGCTGATCCGCTCGATCACCAGCCGGCTCTGGCCGCTGGGCGGCGAGACGGCGTTCGTGCCCGGCCATGGCCCGATGTCCACCTTTGCCGCCGAGCGCAAGCACAACGCCTTTGTGGCCGATAGCGTGCTCGCCGAGTGAGAGCCTAGTAGCGCACCGCAATCACCAGCGCCCAGACGCTGAGGGCGATCATGATGCCCCAGGTCGCGAGCGCCCCGCCAGCGCGGAAGGCGTTGGTTCCGCCCTTGGCCATGCCGATGGCGTGCGCAGCGCGGGCAGCCACCAGCGCCATGCCAGCAGCCCAGAGCGCCTTGGGACTGTCCTGAAACGACGCTTCGATGGCCAGCAACAGGAGCAGGCAGAACGGCACATATTCGGCAAAATTAGCATGGGCGCGAATGCGCGAAAGCAGCTCGGCATCGCCGCCATCCCCCAGCAGCACCTGAGCCGAAAGCCGCACCTGCACCACGCGCCACGAAAGCCAGAAGAACAGCAGGCCGAGAAGGCCACCTGTCGCCAACGTCACAACCATGAAGAGTCCCCCGTCATCCCGCCTGGCGCTGCGACCGGCACAGCTCAGCCCTGCACGCCGCCGTGCTTCTGCATCAGCGCGTAGCTGCGCTCATACCACTTCGAGCCGGGGTAATTGCTGCCCAGCACCGCGGCGGCCTTGCGCGCTTCCTCGGGGATGCCGAGGGACAGATAGGTCTCGACCAGCCGGTGTAGCGCCTCTGGCGTGTGGCTGGTGGTGTCATACTGGTCAATCACGGTGCGGAAGCGCGTTGCGGCGGCAAGATAGAGGCCACGCTTCTGATAGAATCGACCGATCTCCATTTCCTTGCCGGCGAGATGGTCCCGCGCCAGATCGACCTTCAGCCGTGCATCGGCGGCATAATCGGTGCCCGGATAGCGGCGGATGAGTTCGCCAAGCGAATCAAGGGCCTGCTGGGTGATCTGCTGGTCACGCTGCACATCCGAGATCTGCTCGTAATAGCTGACCGCGATCATGTAATAAGCGTATGGCGCCTCACGGCTGCCAGGGTGCAGCGATAGGAAGCGACGCGAAGAGGCAATGGCTTCATTGTATTCGCCAGCAACATAATAGCTGAAAGCGCTCATCAACTGGGCGCGACGGGCCCAGATCGAATACGGATGCTGGCGCTCGACTTCATCGAATTGGGCTGCGGCCAGCTTATACTGGCGACGGTCCAGCGTATCCTTGGCGACATTGTAGAGAGTCTCCACATCCATCGCCACATAGGCCTGGTCCTTCTTGCCCTTGTTGGAGGCGCAACCTGCCACGGCCAGCGAGGCCATGAGCATGATCAGGACAGGACGAATTACGCGAGACATCGACATTTTCTCTCCCTAGCCCAACGCTCTGCGCCTGCCTAGAGTTTGATCCACTATCGTGGAAGCGGCACCGGCCCGCGCCCCNNGTGGCCGGGAGGGGGCGCGGGCCGGCGCCGTGATCGGATCAAACTCTAGCGTCCCTTGCCAGAATTGCCCCGGAACGCCACCTGCCCCAGCGCTTCCCAAGGCCCGCCAAGATAGCGCCAGATGGCGATGGCGATGGCATGCGTCTCGAACGGCAGGAAGCTGCGCTCCAGCACCTGCAGCGTCGCCCGCGCCACGCTGCTCGTCACCTTGTTCTGGAGCGTCATGTGGGGCTGGAAGCCGGCGCGGTCCTGCGGGATCAGCAGCGTGTCCCACCCTGCTGCAAGCTCGGCGCGCACATCCTCAAGCTCCTCACTCTGCACCCGAAACGCGACGCCCTGCCCCAGCGATTTCAAGCCGTTGATCCGCACCAGCGGCGGCGGCACCTGGCCACATACCGCCTTCAGCCGGCGCTTCACCGCGTCAAGCTCGCTGCCCGGCAGCTGGTGGAACAGCGAGATGTGCGCCGGCACCTGATTGAGCGCGGCGGGATAATGCGCCCGGCGCAGCGCCTCGCAACCAGCCTGCGCCTGCGGCTCGAGCAGCGCCGTCAGGATCAGCGGGCGCGGATCGGCCGTCAAAGGTCCTGCGGCCGCCGGCGGATGACGAGGTTGCGGATTTCGGTCATGTCTTCCATTGCGAAGCGCACGCCCTCGCGGCCAAGGCCGGAATCCTTCACGCCGCCATAAGGCATGTTATCCACCCGGTAGCTCGGCACATCGTTGATGACGACGCCGCCGACATCGAGCTTGTCCCAGGCCTTCAGCATGTGGAACAGATCGCGGGTGAACACGCCGGCCTGCAAGCCGAACTTGCTGTCGTTCACTTCCTCCAGCGCCGCATCAAAGCTGCTGAACCGCGAGAAGAACGCAACCGGGCCAAAGGCTTCCTCGGTGTTGAGCTTGGCGCTGCGCGGCACATTCTCCAGCAGCGTTGCTTCCAGCATGGCGCCGTCGCGCTTGCCGCCGCAGAGCAGCTTCGCGCCGCTCGCCACGGCCTCCTCGATCCAGTTGGAGAGCCTCGTTGCTTCCTTCACATCGATCATCGGGCCGATGAAGGTGCTCTCTTCCAGAGGGTTTCCGGCGATGAGCTTGCCGGCCTTGGCCACCAGGAGATCACGGAAAACATCATACACGGCCTCGTGGACCAGAATGCGCTGCACGCCGATGCAGGACTGGCCGGACTGGTAGAAGGCGCCGAACACCGTGCGCTCGGCAGCATCCTCAAGGTCGGCATCCTTGTCGATGATGACAGCGGCGTTGCCGCCCAGTTCCAGCACGACCTTCTTCTTGCCGGCGCGGGCCTTCAGGTCCCAGCCGACATCGGGCGAGCCGGTGAAGGACAGCAGCTTCAGCCGATCATCGGTAGTAAACAGGTCCGCGCCATCTCGGTGCGCCGGCAGGATGGAGAAGGCCCCCGGCGGCAGGTCCGTCTCGGCCAGCACTTCGCCAATGATGATGGCCCCCAGCGGCGTGCGCGAAGCCGGCTTCATCACGAACGGGCAGCCCACCGCCAACGCCGGCGCTATCTTGTGCGCGGCCAGGTTGAGCGGAAAATTGAACGGGGAGACAAAGCTGCACGGGCCGATCGGCACGCGCTTCCACATGCCCTGGTAGCCACGGGCGCGCGGGGAAATATCGAGCGGCTGCACCTCGCCGGTCATCCGCACCGATTCCTCGGCGGCGATGCGAAAGGTATCGATCAGCCGGCCCACTTCGCCGCGTGCATCCCGGATCGGCTTGCCGGCCTCGATGCACAGGGCATAGGCAAGCTCCTCGAACCGCTCGGTAAAGCGCGTCACGCAATGCGCCAGCACGGCCTGGCGCTCATAAGCCGCCATCGCAGCCATCGGCTCGGCAGCTGCCACGGCGGCGGCGATGGCCCGATCGATGGTGCTCGCATCGGCCATGGCGACACGGGTGGCGACCGCTCCGGTGAACTTGTCCGTCACCGCCAGATCGGTGTTCGGCTGCTCGGCCTTGTTGGCCACATAGAGCGGATAGGTCGCGCGCAAACCGGTCATCATCACCCCCGTCAGTTGCTGGCGGCGCCGGAGGCCCGGCGCCGCACCTTGCCTACGCCACCGTCAGCACAACCTTGCCGGTAGCCTTGCGATCCATCATCCAGCGGATAGCCGCCGGGCCTTCATCGAGCGAGAAATGCTGCGAGACATGCGGCTTGAGCTTTCCCGCACGATACCATTCCAGCAGCTCGGCCATGTTCTCCCGGTGCAGGTCCGGCTCGGCCTGGGTGAAGGCGCCCCAGAACACGCCGACAATGCTGGCGCCCTTGATGAGCGGCAGGTTGAGCGGCAGCGAGGGGATGGCCCCGCCGGCAAAGCCCACAACAAGATAGCGCCCGTTCCAGCCGATGCTGCGGAACGCCGGCTCGGCATAGCGATCCCCCACCGGATCATAGATCACATCGACACCGCGGCCGCCGGTCAGGGCTTTCACGCGGTCCTTCAGGTCTTCGGTGGCATAGTTGATTGTCTCGTCCGCGCCATACTCACGGCACAGCGCCAGCTTCTCATCCGAGGAGGCCGCGGCGATGACCCGTGCGCCCATTACCTTGCCAAGCTCGACAGCGGTGAGGCCAACGCCGCCAGCCGCGCCGAGCACCAGCAGCGTCTCGCCGGGCTTGAGCTGGGCACGCTGCTTGAGGGCATGATGCGAGGTGCCATAGGTCATGGTGAAGCCGCTTGCGACATCGAACGGCATGTCACCCGGAATCGGCACGACCTGGGCGCGATTGGCCACGACATATTCGGCAAAGCAGCCATTGCCCGTCATCGCCACGGCGCGGTCACCAACGGCAATGTCCGTCACGCCTTCGCCCACGGCATCGACCACGCCAGCCGCCTCGCCGCCGGGCGAGAAGGGCAGCGCCGGCTTGAACTGGTAAAGATTCTGTATGATCAGCGTATCGGGAAAGTTCACCCCTGCCGCATGGACGCGAATCCGCACCTGCCCCTTGCCGGGCTCGGGCATCGCCACATCACGCACCACCAGCTTTTCCGGCGGCCCATGTTCCACGCACAACACAGCCTTCATTTCCGTCTCTCCCCAGAGCAATTGTCGGCGCACCATAGCCGGGGCAGCGCGCCTGTCCACCTCGCGGAATCGCGCTGTTGGCGTTTGATCCACTGGCGTGGAAGCGGTGCCGGCCCNNCCCATCGGATCAAACCGTCTTGCCACCCTTGGCCAATGCCGCGCCAAGCAAGCGGAACTCCTCGGCACGCGGGCTGCCGGTGCGCCAGGCCAGCGCCACGGTGCGCGAGGCGCCGCCCGTCACCGGGCGCGCAATTAGGCCGGTGCCCTCGATAATGCCGGCGTCCAGCGCCAGCCTCGGCACCAGCGTCTGCCCCAGCCGCCCGGCCACCATCTGCACCAGCGTAACCAGCGATGTGCCACGCGCGCCAGGATCGGCGCGCAGCTCGGGGCGGCCGCAGGCGGCCAGCGCCTGATCTTTGAGGCAATGACCATCCTCCAGCAGCAGCAGGTGCGTGGCATCGATGGCGGAGGGCGCCACGGTCGGCGGCGGATCAATCATGTCGCCGGCGTGGAAGACCAGGTAAAACTCGTCCTCGAATAGCGGCATCGTTTCCACCGTTCCGCACTCCCACGGCAGCGCCAGCAACACGGCATCGAGCGTGCCACGGGACAGCTCCTCGCAGGCAGCGCCGCTCATCTCCTCGCGCAGGTAGAGCTTCAAATCCGGATAGTCCGCCCGCAGCGCCGGCAGCACGCGCGGCAGCAGATAGGGTGCGATGGTGGGGATGACGCCGAGCCGCAGCTCGCCGGCCAGCGGCTTGCCGGCATCCTTGGTCAGCGCGGCCAGCACCTCGGCCTCGCGCAGCACATCATAGGCCTTTTTCACCACCCGCTCGCCCAGCGGCGTGAAGCGCACGATGCGGCGGTTGCGCTCCACCAGCTGCACGCCAAGCAGGCTCTCCAGCTCGCGCAGGCCGGCGGAAAGCGTGCTCTGGGTCACGAAACAGGCCTCGGCGGCGCGGCCGAAATGGCCATGGATATGGAGTGCCGTGAGATATTGCAGCTGCTTGAGCGTGGGCAAGAACGTCATCGACTTACTCGATTTGTAACGAAAAGATTATCGATTGGATTTCTAGCCCGTTCCCCTTCATGTCGCAATCCGCGAAGCCCGCACATCACTTAAAGGAGCATGTCATGGCCCTCACCGTTGGCGATACCGTCCCGTCGTTCGTCCTTCCCGTCCAGCAGGGCGTTGCCGCCCTCCCCGCCGGTGAGACGCTCGACATCACCACTGCCTACCCCGGCAAGTGGAAGATCCTGTTTTACTGGCCGAAGGACTTCACCTTCGTCTGCCCCACCGAGATCATCGGCTATGGCGACCTCAAGGGTGACTTTGAAGATCGTGACGCCGTGCTGATCGGCGCCTCGACCGACACCGATTTCGTCCACTACGCCTGGCGCAAGGCCGACGAGCGCCTCGCTGCCTGCGATTTCCCGTGGCTGGCCGATAACTCCAAGCTGCTCGCTGATGCGCTCGGCATCATCGTGAAGGAAGCCGGCGTCGCCCTGCGCGCCACCTTCATCATCGATCCGGAAAACGTCATCCAGCACATCACGGTCAACGGCCTCAACGTCGGCCGCAACCCGGCCGAGACGCTGCGCGTTCTCGACGCGCTGCAGACGGACGAGCTTTGCCCGTGCAACTGGACCGAAGGCCAGGACGTGTTGAAGCCGGCCGCCTGACGGCGGCGCGCAAGCACAGCTTGCAAGCCGACTCGTAAAAGGCCGGCCAGCGGGGCGGTTGGCATTGCCAACCGCCCCGTCTGACGACGGCGCGGGCTTGGCCCGCGCCCCTTCCTTGCTGCTGCCTGCCCCCTGCCCTCACCCGCCAGCGCATCATGCGCGCGGGCACTATCGGAGACCCCCATGCTCTTCACCGAACTCGCCAAGACCCTGCCCGATTACGCCAAGGACCTGCGGCTCAACGTCAGCAGCCTGGTGACGGAGCAGACGCTGTCAGACCAGCAGAAGTGGGGCACGATCGTCGCCTGCGCCCATGCCACGGCCTGCAAGCCGCTCATTGACGCTGCCGAAGCCGAAGCGGCTGACAAGATCAGCCCGGAGGCGATGAACGCCGCCAAGGCCGCCGCCTCGATCATGGCGATGAACAATATCTATTATCGCTTCACCCACCTCGCCTCGCGGCAGGACTATCGCACCATGCCGGCCAAGCTGCGCATGAACGTCATTGGTTCGCCGGGCATCGAGAAGGCGGATTTCGAGCTCTACAGCCTGGCCGTCTCGGCGATCAACGGCTGCGGCATGTGCATTGATTCGCACGACAAGGTGCTCGCCGGCCATGGCATGGCAGTGGAGAAGATCCACACCGCCGCGCGTATCGCCTCTGTCGTCCACGCTGTCGCCCGCACCCTGCAGGCAATGTAGGCCGCGCCGCCACCCGCTCCGTCAAAGGAGAGGGTGGCGCCTGCCGCCTCTGGCAAAATTGCCGCAAAGCGCCTAAATAGCCGCCAAGCGCCCGGGCTCCGTCCGGGCAGGAGACGTGCCATGGCGCTCATCGCCTATCTCGATTCGATCAAGTCCCGCGACCCCGCACCGCGTTCGCGCTGGGAGGTCCTGACCTATCCCGGCGTGCTGGCGCTGGGCTTCCACCGCATCGCCCATGCGCTGTTCAAGGCGCGGCTCTTCCTGGTGGCGCGCATCGTCAACCACATCTCGCGCTTCTTCACCGCCATCGACATCCACCCCGGCGCCAGGATCGGCCGCAATTTCTTCATCGATCACGGCTTTGTCGTCATCGGAGAAACTGCCGAAATCGGGGACAATGTGACGATCTACCAGTGCGTGACGCTGGGCGGCACGGACCCGGCCGGCGGCATTGCGGGCAAGCGCCACCCGACGCTTGAAGATGGCGTCATCATCGGCTCGGGCGCCCAGGTGCTCGGCCCCATCACCGTCGGCACCCGCGCGCGCATCGGCGCCAATGCCGTGGTGACGCGCGATGTGCCCGAGGGTGCCACCATGGTCGGCATTCCGGCCAAGGCCGTGCCGGTGGATGCCGGCGATTATGCCAAGCCGTTCATGCCCTATGGCACGCCCTGCTCCCAGAAGTTCGACCCCGAGACCCAGAAGTTCGAACTGCTGCGTTGCGAGGTGGAAACCCTGCGCGCCCGGCTCGACGCGATGACCGAGGAAGAACGCCGCAAGGCCCCGGGCAAGACCGCAAAGGGCTGAGGCGGGCTTGGACAACATCACGCCCCTGCCCCAGCGCAGCACGCCCCAGGTCGCCTTCAACCGTCTGGAACTCGATCGGATACTCTCGCTCTATGGCCGCATGGTCGCTGCCGGCCATTGGCGGGACTATGCGCTCGACCTGGGCGCGAAAGCTGCGAGCTTCTCGGCCTTCCGGCGCAGCGCCGAGAACCCCGAGGTGCGCATCGTCAAGGACCCTGCCCTGCGGACCAAGCAGGGGGAGTGGATTCTCTATGGCGAGGGTGGCGTGGTGCTGAAGCGCGGCCATGATCTGGCCGGCGTGCTCGCCCCCATCGAGCGGCGGCTGGTCAAGCTCGTCGAGGCCTGACCCCTCCCCCGCAAGCGGGAGAGGGGAAGCAGAACGCTCTATTTGCCGCCGCCGAGCGCCACGGCGCCCTGTGCAGCGCCGGTGTCCGGCACGATCTCGCCGGTGCGATCACTGATCTCGGCGAAGCGGGCGGCGATGGTCTCGGCGCTCATGTCCTCGGGCTTCACATGGATGCCCTGGGTGAGCGTCACATAGCTGCGCTCGAAACCGCCGCCGCCGGCGTTGATCACGGCGTTGCTCGGTGCATCGTCACTGACGAGGAACACGGCGGCCGGTGCCACCGTCTCGGGGCCCATGCGGGCGAGCAATTCGGGCGGCATCAGGTCTTCGGTCATCCGCGTCGCGGCGAGCGGCGCGATGGTATTGATGCGGACGTTGTACTTGGCACCTTCCAGCGACAGCGTCTTCATCAGGCCGACGAGCCCAAGCTTGGCGGCGCCATAGTTGGCCTGGCCGAAATTGCCATAGAGGCCAGTGGAGCTGGTGGTCATCAGGATGCGGCCATAGGCCTGCTCGCGCATGATCTCCCACACCGCCTTGGTGCAGATGACGCTGCCCATCAGGTGCACATCGAGCACCTGGCGGAAATCATCATGCGTCATCTTCACGAAGGTCTTGTCGCGCAGGATGCCGGCATTGTTGATGAGGATATCGATCCGGCCCCAGCGCTCCTTGACGACAGCGACCATCTTTTCGACAGCTGCTGCATCCGTCACGCTGGCGCCATTGGCCATGGCCTCGCCGCCGGCCGCGACGATCTCGTCCACCACGGACTGGGCGGCGGAGAGCGAGCTGCCCGAGCCGTCACGGGCGCCGCCAAGGTCGTTCACCACCACCTTGGCGCCGCGGCGCGCCAGATCGAGCGCATAAGCGCGGCCAAGCCCGCCGCCGGCACCCGTGACGATGGCCACCCGATTGTCGAAACGCAGTGTCATGAATATCCAAGCCCTGATTGTTGACGGCCCGGCTCTATCCCAACACGCAGCTTCCGCAAAGAGCGAGAATCAGAGAGGCAGGCTCAAGCGTTGGCCGGCACGCTTTCCGCATCGATGGCATAGCCTGCGGAGCGGACGGTGCGGATGACATCGGCCAGTTCCTTGCCGCCCGGTCCGGCATTGATGGCCTTGCGCAGCCGGCGGATGTGCACATCCACGGTGCGCTGCTCGACATACACATCGCGCCCCCACACCGCATCAAGCAGCTGCTCGCGCGAGAACACCCGGCCGGGGTGCTCCAGGAAGTGGCGCAGCAGCCGGAACTCGGTTGGCCCCAGCTGAACCGCTGCACCATCGCGTGTCACGCGGTGCGCCACGGTATCAAGGCTGATGCCGGCATATTCCAGCGCGCCACCCGAGAGCGCCGGCCGCAGCCGCCGCAGCAGCGCCCGCACCCGGGCCACCAGCTCGCGCGGCGAGAAGGGCTTGGTGACATAATCATCGGCGCCGGTCTCGAGGCCGCGAATCCGGTCCGCCTCCTCGGCGCGGGCGGTGAGCATCACGATCGGCAGGTTGGCCGTGGCCGGGGCGCGGCGCAGGCGGCGGCACACCTCGATGCCGGAGAGGTTGGCGATCATCCAGTCCAGGATCACCAGGTCCGGCTTTTCCTCCTGGGCGAGCACGAGCGCTTCCTCGCCATCATCCGTGCGGATGACATCGAAGCCCTCTTTTTCAAGGTTGTAGGTGATGAGTTCGACAAGGTTGGCATCGTCTTCAACCAGCAGGATCCTGGGGCGCATCTAGGTTCGTCTCCGCTTGTCGAGGCTGGGCTCAGACTGACCGGGGTCAGCCCGAAGTGTCGGGGCTTGAGAAGGTCGAGGTGTCGTCGCTCTTGGGGCGGTCCATCAGATGCTCGCCGGTCACGGCAAAGTGCACCATCTCGCCAACGCTGGTGGCATGGTCGCCAATGCGCTCGAGGTTCTTGGCGACGAACAGCAGGTGGGTCGAAGGCGTGATGTAATGCGGATTTTCCATCATGAAGGTCAGCAGCGAGCGGAACAGGCTGTTGTAGAAATCATCGACGCCGCGGTCCCGCTCGCACACGGCGCGCGCCAGCTCGACATTGCGATCAACAAAGGCGTCAAGCACGTCCTTGATCATGCTCACCACCACCCGCGCCATCTCGGGCACGATGATCGCCGGCTCGATCGGCTGGGCCTGCGCCAGTACCGAGGCGCGCTTGGCGATGTTCTTGGCATAGTCGCCGATCCGCTCGAGCACGCCGGCGATCTTCAGCGCCGCCACGATCTCGCGCAGATCGTCAGCCATCGGCGCGCGCAGGGCGATGATCCGCACGGCCAGGGCTTCTGCCTCGGTCTCCAGCGCATCGATGCGGGCATCCTCCAGCACCACCTTGGCGGCAGCCTCGACATTGCGCGTCACCAGCGCATCGACAGCGGCGCTGATCTGCACTTCGCAAAGCCCTCCCATGCGCGAGATGATCGAGCGCAGCTGGGCGATGTCCTCATCGAAGGACTTGACCGTATGGCGGGTGACTTCATTCATGACGATGCTTCCCTGCAGTCGCTCGATCAGCCGTAGCGGCCGGTAATATAGTCCTTGGTCCGCGATTCCGCCGGATTGGTGAAGATGGTCGAGGTGTCGCCATATTCGACCATGGTGCCGAGGTGGAAAAAGGCCGTCTTCTGGCTCACCCGCGCTGCCTGCTGCATGTTGTGCGTGACAATCACGATGGCGTAGCGGCCGCGCAGCTCGTCGATCAGTTCCTCGATCTTGGCGGTGGCGATGGGATCGAGCGCCGAGCAGGGCTCGTCCATCAGGATCACTTCCGGGTCCACGGCGATGGCGCGGGCGATGCACAGCCGCTGTTGCTGCCCGCCTGACATGGCGGTGCCGCTCTCGGCGAGCCGGTCCTTCACTTCGTCCCAAAGGCCAGCACGGCGCAGCGAGCCTTCCACGATGCCGTCCATGTCCGCCTTGGAGCGGGCCAGGCCGTGGATGCGCGGCCCATAGGCGATATTCTCATAGATCGACTTGGGAAACGGATTGGGCTTCTGGAACACCATGCCGACGCGGGCACGCAGCTGCACCACGTCCATCTCGGGAGAATAGACATCGGTGCCGTCGAGCTTGATCTCGCCTTCCACCCGCGCCGATTCGACCGTGTCGTTCATGCGGTTGAAGCAGCGCAGGAAGGTGGACTTGCCGCAGCCAGATGGCCCGATGAACGCCGTGACATGCTCACGACTGACATCGATAGAGACGCTCTTCAGCGCCTGCTTGGCCCCATAGAAGACGCTGACGTTGCGCGCCGTCATCTTGGTTTCAGGCACCGTATTGGACGGATAATCGCTCACCAGCGCCTCTCGAACTTGTTGCGAAGATAAATGGCCAGGCTGTTCATCAGCAACAGGATGACAAGCAGCACGATGATCGCGGCCGAGGTCTTCTCGATGAAGCCGCGCTGCACATCATCGGACCAGAGGAACACCTGCACCGGCAGCACCGTGGCCGGGGATTCAAAGCCCTGCGGTGTATCCACCACAAAGGCCCGCATGCCGATCAGCAGCAGCGGCGCCGTCTCGCCCAGCGCCCGCGCCATGCCGATGATTGTGCCGGTAAGGATGCCGGGCAGCGCCATCGGGATGACATGCTGGAACACCACCTGGATGGGCGAGGAACCGATGCCCAGCGCCGCATCACGAATGGATGGCGGCACCGCCTTGATGGCAACGCGCGAGGCAATGACGATGACCGGCAGCGTCATCAGCGCCAGCGTCAGCCCGCCGACCAGCGGCGCCGAGCGTGGCATCCCGAAGAAATTGAGGAACACCGCCAGCCCGAGCAAGCCGAAGATGATCGAGGGCACGGCAGCGAGATTGTTGATCGAAACCTCGATGAGATCGGTCCAGCGGTTGCGGGGCGCAAACTCCTCGAGGTAGATCGCCGCCATCACGCCGATGGGGAACGACAGCCCGATGGTGATGAGCAGCGTCAGCAGCGAGCCGAGCGCGGCGCCCCAGATGCCGGCAAGCTCGGGATTGGTCGAATCCGCCATGGTGACGAAGATGCGGTTGAAGCCGGTGCGCAGCAGGCCGCGCTGCTTGAGCTGGGTATAGTCCGAAACATCGTCATCGCTGACGCCGCGGGTCAGTTCCGGCTCGGCGAGATCGAACTTGCCCTTGGCGAGCAGATCGATGTTGCTCTTGGCGGGCACCCAGACGGACTGCGTCTTGCCGAGCAGCGTCGGATCGGCCTCGAGATTTTCGCGCAGGATCAGCCAGGCGCCTTCGCTCACCACATCGGCAGCGCCGCCAAGCTGGCCGACAGCCTCGATCATCAGCGCGGCATAATCAGCCGAGCGCAGCGCCTGCGCCGCTTCCGGCGTCTTGAGCGCCGCCGGGTCGATCATCAGCGTCGCAGGGTCATAAGTCACGCTGACCTTGACGTCGGTGCTCTGGAAGCCGGTCCAGCCATCACGCACGATGGTGAACAGCAGGAAGCCAAGGAACAGCGCCGCCAGCAGCAGCGCCGCCAGCCCGGTGTAGCGAAACGTCGCCTCGGCGCGATAGCGGGCCCGCACGCGCGAGCGCATGGCCGGCGAGGACCAATCGGTCTGCAACCGCTTGCCGGCCACTGCTGGCTGGCGCTCCGCCCCGTCGGTCGGAGCCGTGCTGGTCAGGGCGCTATTCATACGCTTCCCGATACTTCTTCACGACCGACAGCGCGTAGATATTGAGAATCAGGGTGATCACGAACAGCACCAGCCCGAGCGCAAAGGCCGAGAGGGTCTTGGGCGAATCGAATTCCTGGTCCCCGGTGAGCAACGCGACGATCTGGGTGGTGACGGTCGTGACGGACTTGAAAGGGTTGATCTCGAGATTGGCGGCCAGCCCGGCAGCCATCACCACGATCATCGTTTCGCCGATGGCGCGGCTGATGGCGAGCAGGACGCCGCCGACGATGCCGGGCAATGCCGCGGGCACCAGCACCCGGCGCACTGTCTCGGAGCGGGTGGCGCCCATGGCAAGGCTGCCGTCCCGCATCGCCTGCGGAACCGCAGTCAGCGCATCATCGGCCATCGAGGAGACGAAGGGGATGATCATGATGCCCATCACCAGGCCGGCGGCGAGCGCGCTTTCCGAGCTGGCATCGGTCATGCCGAGGCTGACGGCGAAATCACGGACGGCCGGCGCCACGGTGAGCGCCGCAAAGAAGCCGTAGACCACGGTCGGAACGCCAGCGAGCAGTTCCAGCAGCGGCTTCAGATAGCGCCGCACCTGCGAAGGGGCATATTGGGTGAGGTAGATGGCGGACATCAGCCCCAGCGGGATCGCCACAACCATGGCGATGATCGCGCCGATGAAGATCGTGCCCCAGAATAGCGGCACCGCGCCAAAGGCCCCCGACGAGCCGACCTGGTCGGCCCGCATCGCCGTCTGTGGGGACCATGTCGTGCCGGTGAGGAACTCGACCGGCGAGACCGACTGGAAGAACCGGAACGACTCGAACACCAGCGACATGACAATGCCGAAGGTGGTGAGGATCGCCACCAGCGACGACGCGACAAGCAGCCACTTCACGGCACGCTCGACCGAGTTGCGGGCGCGGAACTGCGGCCGCAACCGCGAGAATGCCCAGAGGCCGCCCATGGCGAACAGCGCCGCGGCAAGCGCGCCGACAATGAGATTATACGTGCCGCGCGTGGTGACGAACAGCTTGGCCGCCACTTCGGCGTCCGGGTTGAAACCAGCCTCCATATCGCCGGACACCAACCCTTGGACCTCGTTCATGAACGCGGAGCGATCGAGCTCTGTGGCCGGGCGGGTTGCCTCCGGGACCGAAGCAATCACCCGCTCCGCAATCACGCCATCCCCCACGGCGGCCCAACTGGCGACAAGCAGCAGCGCCGGTGCCAGCGCCACCAGCGCCACAAAGGCACCATGATAGTTCGGCCTGGAATGCACCGAGCCGATGCGGCCGCCGCCGCCCGCGCCCGGAGCCGACGCCATTGCAGCGCCCTTGGAACGGCCCAGCGCAAAGGCTCCGAGGCCAAGCCCGAGCAGCACCAGAAAGATCAATGACAGCGGCATGGGCGGTTTTCGAAATCCCGGTTCGGAGCTTGGCTTGAGAGGGGCGTGGGCGCGCTAGTGGATGCTGGCCGGGTTCAGAACGGCACCAGTGCGGGCGATCTGGGCATTGCGCTTGCGCGCCGCATCCGGAGACGCCACCAGGCCGCGCTTGGAAAGATAACCCTGCCGGCCCCAGGTCGATTCCTTGCTGTATTCGACAAGAAATTCCTTCATGCCGCGGATGGCGCGGATGTGCTGCGCCTTCACGTACAGATAGAGCGGGCGCGAAGCCGGATACTTGAAGCTGGCGATGTTCGCATAGGTCGCGGTCACACCATTGATCGGCACGTCCTTGATCTTGTCGAGGTTCTCTTCAAGATAGGAATAACCGAACACGCCCAGCATGTTGGGGTTTGCCGAGAGCTTCTGGACGATCAGATTGTCATTCTCGCCGGCTTCGATGAAGGCACCATCCTCGCGCAGTTTGGTGCAGATGTTCTTGAACTTGTCCTCATTGCTCTTCTTGAGCGCCACCATCGCTGCGTTGGTCTCGCAACCCTTGAGCAGGTAGAGATCGTTGAAGGCATCACGGGTGCCGGACGTCGGCGGCGGCCCGAGCACTTCGATCTTGATGGCCGGGAGACGCGGGTTCACGTCCTTCCAGGTGCGATAGGTGTTCGGTTTGCCGAACGGCGCTGCGGCAAGCGCCTTGTAGACATCAACCTCGGACAGGCCGGGGAAATTGGCCTTGCGGGACTGGGCAATCGAAAGGCCATCCAGGCCCACCTGCAACTCGATGATGCCGGTGACGCCCTTGGCCTTGCAGCCCGCAACTTCGCTCGCCTTGATCCGCCGCGAGGCGTTGACCATGTCCGGGAACTTCTCGCCAACGCCCGAGCAGAACAGCTTGATGCCGCCGCCGGTGCCGGTCGACTCGACAATCGGCGCCGGGAACTGCGGGTTGGTGCGCTTGAACTGCTCAGCCACCGCAGTGGTGAACGGATAGACCGTCGAGGAACCGACAATCCGGATCTGGGTCCGCGCCTCGCTGGGAGCGGAGCAGGCCACCGTCAGCATGGTCGAGGAGACCAGCGTCAACAGCTTGATATTCAAAATCATTCTCCTTTGGTCGGCCACCGGAGCCAGGCTGCGGCCCAGAAGCGCCGCTGTCCGAACCAGTCTTTCGACCATATCTGGTCGTTAGCCCCCGCTGATGAGGCCTCTATGACGGTTTAGTGACAGTTTCGTGACAATAGCCCGGCTGCGGGCCGCTGCACAGGCGCTCTACGTCAGCTGGCCCGCACTCGCCTGCGGCAGCGTGAACGAAACCCGGGTGCCCTGCCCCGGCCGGCTCTCGATATCCAGCCGGCCACGGTGCCGCTCGACGATGTGCTTGACGATGGCCAGCCCCAGCCCGGTGCCGCCCATCTGGCGCGAGCGCTGCGAATCGACACGGTAGAAGCGCTCGGTGAGGCGCGGCAGATGCTCCGGCGCAATGCCCTCCCCCACGTCGCGCACGCTCAGCCGCACCTGCGCCGGATGCCCCGGCCCAGCGGGCTCGGCCACGGCGGAGAGCGTGATCGGCGTGCCGGTGCGGCCATATTTCAGCGCGTTCGAAACCAGATTGTGCAGCACCTGCAAGATCTGGTCCCGGTCAGCGATCACCGGCGGCAGCGGCTCCGGCTGCTCGATGATGAGCACCCGCTCATCGGTCTCCAGCCGCATCGCCAGCGTCTTGCGGACATCGGCGATCACACCTTCAAGCTGCAACACCGCCGAGGGCCGGACATGCTTGTCCAGCTCGATGCGCGACAGCGAGAGCAGGTCATCGATCAGCCGCGACATGCGGTTGGCCTCGAGCGCCATGATATCGAGGAAGCGGCGCCGCGCCGGCTCGTCCTCCGCCGCCGGGCCTTGCAAGGTCTCGATGAAGCCCGAGAGCGTCGCCAGCGGGGTACGCAGCTCATGGCTGGCATTGGCCACGAAATCGACCCGCATCCGCTCGGTCAGCCGGGTCTTGGTGATATCGTCGAACACCACCAGCAGCAGGCCTTCGCCAGCCGGCACGGCACGCACCCGCCAGGCGCCGCCGCCGCCAAGGCCATCGACTTCGCGCTCCACGGCTTCACCGCCCTGCTTTGCCTCGTCGAGCATATCGAGCACCAGCGGGTGCCGCAGCGTCAGCCGCAGGTCCCCGGCCGCGACGCGCTCACCGAACAGCGCCCGCGCAGCAGCATTGGCCGCAACCGTGGTCGCGCCGCGCACGAGCAGCACCGGATCGGCAAGTGCCTCGACGCTGATCCTGTCTGCCGGAACCGGCGGCGGCGGCGGCGGCGGCAGTGGCACGATGGCCTCGGGCGCCTGGCTGCGGCCGATCATGATGCCCAGCCCGAGCGCCAGCCCGGCAAGCACCAGCGCCTGAAGGGCCAGTTCCAGGGTCATGCCAGATCGCGCAACGCCGAGAGCAGCGCATCATAATGGTGGATCAGCTTGTCCGCGCCCAGCTCGGCGGCCGGGCGATCGGAAAAGCCGAAGCTCACCGCCACCACCGGCACGCCTGCCGCCCGCGCCGCGTTCACATCGGTGATCGAATCGCCGACGAACACCGTGGAAAGCGGCTCGCCCCCGGCCGCCGCAATGGCCGCGAGCACATGGCCGGCATCAGGCTTGGGAAATGGCACCGAATCAAAACCCAGGTTGGCGGCAAAGCGCCCGTCCCAGCCCAGTGCCGTCACCAGCGCGCGCGAGAGCGCCACCGGCTTGTTGGTGCAGATGGCGAGGGTGCAGCCTTCCGCCGCCAACGCATCCAGCGCCGTCTCCACGCCATCGAAGGGCCGCGAGCCAACCGCGATATTGGCGCCGTAGAACTCCAGGAAGTGCGGCACCCCGGCTTCCACCAGTTCCGCCGTCATCGAACCGGTAGCGGCCAGCCCGCGCTCCAGCAGCCGGCGCGCGCCATGGCCGACCATGTGGCGCACATCCTCCGCCGGCACGCCGGGGCGGCCCAGCTGCTCCAGCGCATGGTTGAGCGCGGCGCACAGGTCTGGCGCGGTATCGACGAGCGTGCCGTCAAGATCGAAGATTATGGTGGCGGGAAGTGAGCGCATGGCTTCCCCATGCGTTGCTCCGGCTTCCCAAGGCAAGGGCATTATGGCAGTGGCATGGGGGTGACCAATCCCGCCCCGCTTGCCGCCATCATCCTCGCCGCCGGCCAGGGCACGCGGATGAAATCGTCTCTGCACAAGGTTCTGCATCCCATCGCCCATAAACCGATGGTGTTGCATTTGCTGGACAGCCTCGCCGCGCTGGCGCCCGAGCGCAGTGTCATTGTTGTCGGCAAGGCGCGCGAGCAGGTGGAAGCCGCGGTGGCCGGGCGCAACATCGCGGTCGCAGTCCAGTCCCCCCAGCTTGGTACCGGCCATGCCGTGCAACAGGCCGAGGCCGCGCTGGCCGGCTTCAATGGCACCATCCTGGTGCTCTATGGCGATGCACCGCTGGTCAGCACCGCCACCATGCAGCGCCTCGCCGCCGCGCTTGACGATGGCACGGCTGCTGCGGTTCTCGCCTTCCGCCCCGAAGCGCCTGGCGCCTATGGCCGGGTGATCACCGATGGGGACCGCGTCCTGAAGATGGTCGAGTTCAAGGACGCCAGCCTGGAGGAGCGCGCCGTGCCGCTGTGCAACTCCGGCCTGCTCGCGGTGCGCTCGGCAGACCTGTGGCCGCTGCTCGCCCGGGTTACGAACGACAACGCCGCCGGCGAATACTACCTGCCCGACATCATCACCCATCTCATCGCCGATGGCCGCACCGCCCGCGTCATCGAGACGGCGGCGGACGAAGTGGCCGGCGTCAATAGCCGCTCGGAACTCGCAGCATTGGAGGCGCAATGGCAGCACGCCCGCCGGGCCCAGGCCATGGCCGATGGCGTGACGCTGACAGATCCGGCCAGCGTGTTCTTTGCGCATGATACCGAGGTGGCGGCGGATGTGAGCATCGAGCCGAACGTCGTCTTCGGCCCCGGTGTGCGAATCGCCAGCGGCGCCCGCATCCGCGCCCACAGCCATATCGAAGGCGCGGATATCGGCGAGAACTGCGAGATCGGGCCATTTGCGCGGCTGCGGCCGGGCACCGTGCTGGCCGCCAAGGCCAAGATCGGCAATTTCGTCGAGACGAAAAACGCCGCCTTTGGCCCCGGCGCCAAGGCCAATCATCTCAGCTACATCGGCGATGCGAACGTTGGCGCCGCCGCCAACATCGGCGCCGGCACCATCACCTGCAATTATGATGGCTTCTTCAAATATCGCACCAGCATCGGCGCCGGCGCCTTCATCGGGTCGAACAGCGCGCTGGTCGCCCCCGTCAGCATCGGCGATGGCGCCATTGTGGGGGCCGGCAGCACCATCACCGCCGATGTACCCGCCGATGCCCTGGCGCTGGTCCGCCCCGCCCAATCCCACAAGCCCGGCTGGGCGGCCCGTTTCCGCGCCGCCATGCAAGCAAAAAAGGCGCGCTGAGCCATGTGCGGCATCATCGGCATTCTCTCCACCACTCCGGTCAGCGGCCGGCTGATCGAGGGCCTGCGCCGGCTCGAATATCGCGGCTATGACAGTTCGGGCATCGCCACCATCCATGATGGCGTGCTGGACAGGCGGCGCGCCAGCGGCAAGCTGGACAATCTCGTCGGCGTGCTCGCCGCCACGCCGCTGGCTGGCGACATCGGCATCGCCCACACCCGCTGGGCGACGCACGGCGCACCAACCACGGACAATGCCCACCCCCATGCCACCGCCGAGGTCAGCCTCGTCCACAACGGCATCATCGAGAACTTCAAGGCCCTGCGTGCCGAGATCCTGCTCGCCGGCCGCCATCTCGAATCCGAGACGGACAGTGAAGTGGTGGCGCACCTGCTCACCATGGCGCTCGATGCCGGCGCCACGCCGGATGAGGCGGTCGCCACCACACTCAAGCGGCTGCACGGCGCCTTCAGCTTCGCCATTCTGTTCCGCCAGCATCCGGATGTGCTCTACGGCGCCCGTCAGGGTTCGCCGCTGGTTGTCGGCACCGGCGATGGCGAGATGTTCCTCGGCTCGGATGCGCTTGGGCTGGCCCCCTTCACCAATCGCATCACCTATCTTGAGGAGGGGGACTGGGTACGCCTCAGCCGCGAGGGCATGCAGGTGTTCAACCATGCAGACGCTCCCGTCAGCCGCC
The DNA here is from genome assembly GCA_002423025.1 of Sphingomonadales bacterium UBA6157. Lineage (GTDB taxonomy): Bacteria > Pseudomonadota > Alphaproteobacteria > Sphingomonadales > Sphingomonadaceae > Sandarakinorhabdus. The sequence goes on from DIUN01000046.1 coordinate 49,411, forward strand.
CGCTCACCATCTCGTCCGCTTCCGCCGCTGTCATCGAGAAGGGCAACCACCGGCACTACATGGAGAAGGAAATCCATGAGCAGCCGATCGTGGTGGCACAAACGCTCGGCGCCTATCTCGATCCGCTGGCCGAAACCGTCAGCCTGCCCGCCCTGCCTTTCGATCTCGCCGGGGTGAAGCGCATCCAGATCGTCGCCTGCGGCACGGCGCTGCTCGCCGGCCATGTCGCCACCTACTGGATCGAGGCGCTGGCCCGCATCCCCGTGCAGATCGAGAACGCCTCCGAGTTCCGCTATCGTGATCCGGTCTATGAGCCGGGCGGTCTGGCGCTGTTCATTTCGCAATCGGGCGAAACCGCCGATACGCTCGCCGCGCTGCGCCACGCCAAGGCCGGCGGCCAGCACATCGCCGCTGTCGTCAATGTCGCCTCCAGCACCATGGCGCGCGAGGCAGACCTGTTGCTCCCCACCCATGCCGGGCCCGAGATCGGCGTTGCCAGCACCAAGGCCTTCACCTGCCAACTTGCCGTGCTCGCTGCCTTCGCCATCGCGCTGGGCAAGGCCAAGGGCCATGTCGATGCCGCATCAGAGGCCGCGCATGTCCGCCTGCTCACCGAGGTCCCGGCTGCCATGAACAAGGCGCTGGCGCTGGAAAGCCATATCCATGCGCTCGCCCAGCCACTCAGCAAGGCGCGTGACATTCTGTATATCGGCCGCGGCCCGGACTATCCGATGGCCCTGGAAGGCGCGCTGAAGCTGAAGGAAATCAGCTACATCCACGCCGAAGGCTATGCCGCGGGCGAGCTCAAGCACGGGCCGATCGCACTCATCGACGAGTTCACCCCTGTCATCGTCATCGCCCCCTCAGGCCCGCGCTTTGAAAAGACCGTCTCCAACATGCAGGAGGTGATGGCGCGCGGCGGGCTGGTCTATCTGCTCACGGACGCCGGCGGCCTTGCCGATCATGGCGCCGCTGCCACCGAGACCATCGAGATGCCGCAGGTCGATCCCTTCATCGCCCCGCTGATAACCGCCATCCCCATCCAGCTGCTCGCCTACCACGTCGCCCTGGCCAAGGGCACGGACGTGGACCAGCCACGCAACCTCGCCAAATCGGTCACCGTCGAATAGCCTGACTGGCGCGCACTCCTGATTGGTGCCGGCCAGATGGGACGGCAAAGGCGTTTGGGTGCGCCGGCGTTATGCCTGAGCGGCCTCGCCGCGCAGGATGGCGATGAAGGCCCGGGCGATGTCCCTGGGCGTGTAGCGGCCTTCACGGTACCAGGTCTGGGACCAGTTGAGGCTGCCGAACAGCGCCACCTTGAACAGCCAGCGGTCTGTGTCCGGGCGCAGCGGCAGGGCCGCGATCAACTCCTCGAAGCGCAGTTCATAACGGTCCCGCTCGGCATTGAGCATGGCCAGCATGGATGGCGGAAAGGAGCGCATGAACTCCGGGCTGACGATGCGCGCATAGGCACCGCCGTTCAGCAGGGCGGAGAGATGCGCCGCGCACACCGCTTCCAGAACCTCCCACGGCCCGCCGCTGCTCTCGGCCAGCGCCGCCTCGATGGCCAGTTCAAAGCGCGCCACGCCTTCGCGGTACACCGCCAGCAGCAGCTCTTCCTTGGACTTGAAGTGGTAATAGATCGAGCCGGGCAGCATCCCGACAGACGTGGTGATGCTGCGGATCGAGGTGCCGGCATAGCCTTTGGCGGCAAACATCGCCGCGGCTGTGTCGAGCACCGCCTGGCGCCGGCTCTCGCCACCACGCGCCTCCGGCTTGGCCTCGGCCTCGATCACCAACTCTGCCTCTGAACGTGTCACGCGTGGTCCGCTCCCTCTGCCGCGCATGACTATGCAGCCTTAACCGCGCTGTAAAATGATAACCGAGCAGGCCGCTTCGTCGAAGCCCATGACACCGCCACCATTTTCGGCCAGCGCCGTCCGGGCGCCGGCCACCTGGCGGGCACCGGCCTCGCCGCGCAGCTGCAGCATCAGCTCATCGATCATCGAGAGGCCAGTGGCACCCACCGGGTGGCCTTTGCTGACAAGGCCACCGGAAAGGTTGATCGGGATCGCGCCGCCCAGCGCCGTCGCGCCGCTTTCCGCCAGGCGTCCGCCCTCCCCGATGCCGCAAAAGCCGAGCATCTCGGACTGGTAGAGTTCGCAGAAGGAGGTGGCATCATGCACCTCGGCAAGGTCGATATCCGCAGGTGTCAGGTCCGCAGCCTTGTAGGCCCGCTCGGCGGCCAGCTTGGAGAGCCCCGGCTCGTCGAGCCGGCGGTATTTGCCCGCTGTCATTGTGCTGGCGGCAATGCGCACGGCGCGCGACCGCACCTCTGCCGGCTGGCGCGCCAGCCACGCTCCGGAGCAGACCAGCGCAGCTGCCGCGCCATCACCGATCGGCGCGCACATGGCGCGGGTCAGCGGCCAGCTCACCGGCCGGTCGGCAAGCACATCCTCGGGCGTCAGGGCAAAGCGATACTGCGCCTTGGGATTGTGCACCGAAGCCGTGTGATTCTTGGCGCAGGCGATGGCGATCTGGCGCTCTGTGGTGCCATGGGCGCGCATGTGCCACGCCGCCTGCATCGCATAGGTATCCATGAAGATCGTGCGGCCCGGGCCCGGCGCAAAGGGCTTGCCCGCGGCGTCGCCGGCCTGCGCATAATAGGATAGCCACTCCTCGCGATCATATTGGTCGATGCCGCCATCAAACAGCTGCATCGTCTTTTCCGGCGCGGCGGGGGAGAAGGTCTTTTCAACGCCGATGGCGATGCTGAGGTCGGTCTGGCCGCTCAGCACATCCTTCCAGGCGCCGTGCAGCGCGATGGAGGCCGTCGCGCAGCCACCCTCGACGTTGATGACCGGCACACGCTCGGGGAACAGCCCTTCACGGACCAGCGGCGTGAGGCAGACCTGGCCACGGATGCTGCCCTGGCCGTCCGTCCACATGCCGCAGTTGCCGAACCAGGCCATGCCGATGTCATTGCCATTGGCCAGCCCGGCATCGGCGAGCACGCCCGCATAAACTTCCCGCGTCAGGTCCTTGTGGGTGCGCCCGGGAAACTTGCCGAACGTGCTGGAATAGCTGCCGACGATATAGGCTTCGGTCATTTCGGTTGCTCCCACCAGGCCGCGCGCAGTTCGCGCTTCAGCACCTTGCCCAGCGCATTGCGCGGGAATTCGGTGCGCAGTTCCACGGCCGCCAGCCGCTGAGTGCGCGCCAGCCGGGCATTGGCCCAGGCCAGCAGCTCCGCCGGGTCCGGCGTGCCGCGCGGGATGACAAGCGCCAGCGGAGTCTCGCCCCATTTGTCGTGCGGGATGCCGATGACAGTCACATCCTGCACGTCCGGGTGCTCGCCGATCACCGCTTCGAGATCGGCCGGGAAGATGTTGAAACCGCCGGACAGGATCATGTCCTTCTTGCGGTCGACGATGTGGAGAAAGCCTTCCTCATCGACATAGCCAAGATCCCCGCTGCGCAGGAACGCGTGGCCGGCGGCGTCATGCCAGAGGATCGCGGCATCGAGATCCGGGCGGTTGTGGTAGCCCAGCATCATGCCGGTGCCGTTGCCGACGATCTCGCCGACGTCACCGGTGGCGCATTCCTGATCGTCACCGCCAACGATGCGCAGGTCAAAACCGATCACCGGGCGGCCGACGGCGCCGGGGCGGACGGGATTGTCTGCCGGCTTGCGCATGGTCGCAAAGCCTTCGCTGAAGCCGTAGAGCTCGTACACATTCGGCGTCATCCGGGCGATGACAGCCTCGCGTGTGTCGGCGCGCAACGGCGAGCCGGCCGAGAGCAGCCCCTTGAGGCTCGACAGGTCGTGCGCACCGCATGCCGGGTCATCCAGGGTCACGATGCACTGCGTCGGCACCATGAAGGCATGGGTGACACGGTGCTGCTCGATCAGCGACAGCGCGCCGGCAGCGCTGAACTGCTCCATGACGACCACCGTGCCGCCCAGCAGCAGCGGCGGCAGCACCATGAACATCGTGCCGTTGGAATAGAGCGCCGTGGTAACAAGCGCGACCGTGTCACGCGACATGCCAAGCTCAAGCGCGTTGGACCAGGCGAAGTGGGTTCGGGCGCCATGGCTCTGCACGATGCCCTTGGGCAGGCCGGTGGTGCCGGAGCTGTAGATGATATTGAAGCGATCACCCGCAAGGCTGCGCACGCCCGGGTCTGTGTCCGGCGCAGCGGCGAGCAGGGCCTCGCCATCAACCCAGCCCTCGCCTTCAAAGCCGATGGCGATGCGCCGGATACTGGCGGGAAGCGCGGCAGCCTCCACCAGCGCCCGGTTGCTGGCGGAAACGAACACGGTTTCGGCGCCGCTGTCGGCCAGCATCGTCGCCACCTGCGCCGGGGTGAGCAGGCCGCTTACCGGCACCATGCAGGCTCCCGCCTTGACGATGCCGAACATCACCTGGAGCATGTCCAGCGAATTGGTCATCACCAGCGCCACCGGAACGTCATGACCCGCCCCCAGCCCCAGCAGGGCGTTTGCCACCCTGCTGGTGCCGCGGTCGAACTCGCCCCAGCTGAGCCGGCGATCACCGCAGATCGCCGCTGTCCGCTCGGGCGCGAACCGCGCGTGCGTCGCCCAGATCGTCGTCAGGCTGGTTGCCGGTGCCTCAATCATGACATGCCTCGGAAGTTAGCGCTGGCAGGGATGCCCGATTCCCGCGGGCGGCTGGCCACATCATCCTGTCACCATTGGCATCT
>DIUN01000003.1 GCA_002423025.1 Sphingomonadales bacterium UBA6157
GCGCGTCGCGGCCGAACTTTACGTCTTTGGCTGCCATGATGTTATTCCTTCGAAATGATTTTGATGTTCAAGGGGTTGGAGCCAGCAATGCCGGCTCCGCAGGGCCTCAGCCCAGAATCCCGAGAATGTCGCTTTCCTTCATGANNCGGTGCCCGACCACTTGCCGAACAGGATCTTGTCACCAGCCTTGACCTCAAGCGGATGGATGGTGCCATCATCGCCACGCGAGCCGGTGCCCACGGAAACGACTTCGCCTTCCTGCGGCTTTTCCTTGGCCGTATCGGGGATGATGATCCCACCGGCGGTCTTCTCTTCAGCTTCGACGCGGCGCACCAGCACTCGGTCGTGCAGCGGACGGAACGACATATATTGCCCTCTCAAGTTGGAATCTGACGCGTTGGCACTCACTCAAGGAGAGTGCTAACGGCCCCGGGCATATGTGCCCGCGCGCCTGCATCGTCAAGGCCGCAGCGTGTGAAGAATTTACGTAGGGGCAAGCCAGCATGAGGCCAAAAAACCGCCAGCTCGCCATGCGCAATGCTGACAACAAACTCAAATCGCTGCGTTACACGGGGCTTTTGGAAAAATGGCGCGCCCGGCAGGACTCGAACCTGCGACCCCGAGCTTAGAAGGCACGTGCTCTATCCGGCTGAGCTACGGGCGCCTGCGAGGGGCTTTATCTGAAATTATCCGCATATGCCTGCAATTTCAGCGCGCGCGGTCCGAGCGGCATGATCTCGACCTGCAACCCATGCTCTTCCGCATAGGCAAGGGCTGCATCACGGCTGGAGAAACGAAGCTGCAACTGGGTCTCGGTGTCGCCCGAACCCGCCCAGCCGGTCAACGGATCGGGCCGCTGCGCCTCGTCCCGCTCCCATTCCAGCAACCATTCTCCCGTACGCCCGTGTCCGGACTGCATGGCATTCTTTGGGCGCTGGTAGAGACGAGCAAACATGGATGCGTCTTTCCTCTATAGCGACGCGATGTTCAAGCACCGATGAACGCAAAAAGAGCGCGCAATGCCTCAGTAAGCCCGAGCAATGGCGAACTCGACTGTTTCTGTCAGCGCCTGGCGGGCTGGTCCGTTGGGGAAGCCGGCCAGAGCGTCTATCGCGCGGGCGCCATAATGGCGGGCACGTGCCAGTGTGTCGGCGACAGCCTTGGTCTCAGCAAGATATTCAGAGGCCTTGGCCAGTTCCGCTTCGCCGGCTGCCTTGCCGCTCATGGCCGCACGCCAGAATGCCCTCTGCGCCTCATCCCCTCGCGCATAGGCAAGAATGACCGGCAGCGTCACCTTGCCATCGCGGAAGTCATCCCCCGCATCCTTGCCCATCGTATCGGCATCGGAGACGTAATCGATGGCATCGTCCACCAGCTGAAAAGCGATGCCGAGGTTGCGGCCATAGGCTTCCAGTGAGGCTTCCGCACCGGCATCGCGCTCGGCGACCACGGCGGCAATCTGGCAGGCTGCGGAAAATAGCGCTGCTGTCTTGGCGGTAATGATGTCGAGATAACGATCTTCGCTTGTCTCGACATCTCGCTGCGCCGTCAGCTGCGCCACCTCACCTTCCGCGATAACTGCGGACGCATGGCTGAGAATCTTCAGTACCTTCAGCGAACCGTCTTCCACCATCAACTCGAACGAGCGACTGAACAGAAAATCACCTACAAGCACGCTCGCCGGGTTGCCCCAGAGCCGGTTGGCAGTCGCCTTCCCGCGGCGTAGGCCGGAGGCATCCACCACATCGTCATGGAGCAACGTTGCGGTGTGAATGAACTCAACAGCAGCAGCGAGCTTGTAGTGCCGAGCGCCGCCATAATCGAGCAGAGCTGCGCAGCCCAGCGTCAACATCGGCCGCAACCGCTTGCCGCCGCCAGCAATGAGATGGCCAGCCAGTTCAGGAATCAGCGCTACCGGCGACTGCATCCGGTCGATGATCACATGATTTACCGCCGTCAGACCTGGCCCGGTGAGCGCAACAAGGCCATTGAGGGACGGGTTCGCGCGCGGGCGAAGGGGATGAACTGAGGCTGACACCAGACAATTCCTTACGCCGAGTTGCGCCTTGCGCAAGCCCGGCGCTTGCTTCCGCGCGCTTCCGCCGCAAAAAGGGGTTCACATAGTTCCGGAGAATCCCCGTGTCTGACGACGTTTTGAGCGGCTATCGTGACAGCATCGACAATATCGATGCCGCCCTCGTCTTCATGCTGGCCGAGCGCTTCAAGATCACCCAGGCCGTTGGCCAGTACAAGGCAACCGCCGGGTTGCCGCCAGCTGATCCGGGCAGGGAAGCTGCACAAGTGGCCCGGCTGCGGTCGCTGGCGGAAAGCGCCAAGCTTGATCCCGAATTCAGCGAAAAGTTTCTGCGCTTCATCATCGACGAAGTGATTCGCCACCACCAGAGCGCCGCGAAGGCCTGATCGCCTCAGCCCTCCGCCGCTGGCAGGGTCAGCCGCACGAGCAGGCCACCCAAGTCCTCCGATTCCTCCAGCACCACGCGGCCACCGTAAATCTCCGCCACATCGCGAACAATTGCGAGGCCAAGCCCGGTTCCCGGCTTGGTTGTGTCCAGTCGCTCGCCGCGCGAGAACAGCCGAGCCCGGCCGGCTTCAGGAATGCCCTTGCCATCATCCTCCACCAACACTTCGACTTCGTCAGGCCCACCGCCAATCGTGATGAACACCCTACCGCCGCCATGCAGTGCAGCATTGTCGACAAGGTTGCCGATCATCTCCTCAAGGTCCTGCTGCTCGCCGCGGAACACCTTGGTCTTGTCACCGGCGATATCGATGGTGACGCCGCGGCTTGCATGGATGCGCTCCACGGTGCGGGCAATAGCCTGGAGCGAAGGCCAGACATCGGCCCGCGACGTCGAGGCGCCGCGTCGGCCGGTGGCGCGCGCCCGCGCCAACTGGTGATCAACATGCCGGCGCATGATGTTCACCTGCGCCGCTACAGCCTGGGCCAGCGGATCATCCCGGCCTTCGATCTCGCCCATCAGCACGCTCATCGGTGTCTTCAGCGCATGCGCCAAGTTTCCGGCATGGCGCTGCGCGGCTGCGGCCTGGCTCTCATTGTGCTCAAGCAACTCATTGATTTCGCTTACCAGAGGCGCAATCTCACTCGGAAAATTCTCGTCCACGCGCTTCGCCGCGCCTGAACGAATGGCTGCGATCGCCCGGCTCACGCGCCCAAGCGGCGAGAGCCCATAGGTCGACTGAAGCGCTGCAAGCGAAAGCAGGCCAATGGCCAGAACAGCAAGGAACCAGAATAGAAACGCCCTTAGCTGGTTGACCTGAGCGGTCAGGTCCCGCGTCGATTGCGCCACCTGGAAATAGAAGGTCGTGGGTGAACCGGGCAGGCGAACCTCGCGCCCCACCACCCGCAGCGGCTCGCCGGCAAAGCGGTCACTGGCGTATCGGCAAGGCTCGATGCAGCTTGCCTCTGGCTTGGGTGGCAACCGCCTGTCCCAGAGCGATCGGGACGGAAACGGCTCGACGCCGGGGCCGGAAACTTGCCAGTAGAGCCCGGAATATGGCTCGGAAAAACGCTGGTCTCCCAGCGGTCGCAGGAAGCGCACCTCGCCCAACTCATCGATATCGGCAGCGCTGATCATCGCCGTCAGCGCAAAATCGAGCTGGCCATCAAAGTTTCGAGTGATGACATTCACCAACACCCGGTCCAGTGCAAAGCCACCGAGCCCAAGCAAGGGAATGATCCAAAGCGCCGCCAGCGCGATCATCCTCAGCCGTAGCGAACTCGGCAGGGACCAGAAGCCCCCTCGCCGGGATGATTCGCCAACTACGATTTCGGCCGGCCCATGTCTCAGGGGCGCGGCCGTTCCGGCATCCGAATTGGAGCTGGAGCGGGCGGCGCTGCTCGCCACGCCGCCGTCAGCCGCTGTCGTTGAGGCTGTAGCCAAGGCCGCGCGTCGTGCTGATCAGATCCGCGCCCAGCTTCTTGCGGATGCGCGTGATGAACACCTCGATCGTATTGGAATCGCGGTCAAAATCCTGATCGTAGATATGCTCGATCAGCTCGGTGCGGCTCACGACCTTGCCCTTATGGTGCATCAGGTAGCTGAGCAGCTTGAACTCCTGCGCGGTCAGCTTGACCGGCTCACCATCCAACGTCACCCGCCCTGACCGCGCATCGAGCCGCACGCCACCGGCAACCAGTTCAGAGCTTGCCTGGCCGGCAGCACGGCGGATGAGCGCCCGCAGCCGCGCCACCAGTTCTTCTGTCTGGAACGGCTTGGCGAGATAATCATCGGCGCCAGCGTCAAGCCCGGCCACCTTGTCGGACCAGCGATCACGTGCCGTCAGCACCAGCACCGGCATGGCCTTGCCTTCCTTGCGCCAACGCTCAAGCACGGTCAGCCCATCGACTTCCGGCAGGCCGAGATCGAGCACAACGGCATCATAATTCTCAGTTGAACCAAGATAATGCCCATCTTCGCCATCACTTGCCGTGTCGACAGCGTAGCCGGCCCCTTCAAGCGCCGCTTTCAGCTGGCGCTGGAGATTAGGCTCGTCCTCGACAACCAGAACGCGCATGTTTTTCCTTAATAACTGCGGCTGCTGCGACGTCTTTGCCCGGTGCGCGCATCCACATCAACATTGATGACCTGGCCATTGACCAGGAAGCGGAAACGATACGTCAGGCTAGGTTCGTCAAATTCAACGCCTAGATAGTCTCCGCGCACTTGCGAGGTCACCCGCGAGCGAATTGCCTCGAAGGGCATCATCTCGCCAGCCTGCACCATGTCGCGCACGCGCCGCTCCTCGCCGATGGCCATCGCTGGCGCTTGCAGCGGCGCTGCGAGCGAAAGGCCCATCAGGAGGGAAAGGAGAAAAAAACGGCGCATGTGCTTGATTGGAACAACCTCTCGAAACTCAGAAATGGCCCCGAAGCGCTGAACAGTCCCTGAATGTCACGCTGCATCCCAAAGTCAGTTGTTCATATACCGAGCCAAGCCCTTGACCGCCATCCCTATTTTCGGCCCGCAAACACCCTGCGCGAGTAGACCGGTGCGGATGCCCTCTTGCGCACTGCACCATAACACGCCACTTGCCGCGCCATAGTCATCATGCCTGAACCCATTCTCACCCTTGAAAACGCCGGCCTCCGCCAAGGGGGAGACTGGCTGTTCCGCGGCCTCGATCTCACCATCGATGCGCGCGACCGTCTGGCCTTGATCGGTCGCAACGGCGTCGGCAAGACAACCCTTCTCAAGCTGATCGCCGGTGAAATCGATCTGGACGAGGGCCGCCGGGCCGTATCCCCTTCCCTGCGCATTGTCCGGCTGGAGCAGGACCCGAACCTCGCCGGATTTGCCACCCTGGGCGATTACGTCCGGGCTGGCGAGAATGCCCCTGCCGATCACATGCTCGATTCGGTCGCCAGTCGCCTGGGTGCCGATCTCGACCGCGACGCGAGCACCGCAAGCGGCGGCGAACGCCGCCGTGCTGCGCTTGTCCGCGCGCTGGCCGAACAACCGGGCTTGCTGCTGCTCGACGAGCCTACCAATCACCTCGATATTGCCGCGATCGAATGGCTTGAATCCTGGCTAGAGCGCTTCAGCGGCGCCTTTCTGTCCATCAGCCATGATCGCACCTTCCTGACTCGACTGACTCGCAACACACTCTGGCTCGACCGGGGTGCCCTGCGCCGCGCTGAAGTCGGCTTCGGCGGGTTCGAGGAATGGTCGGAGCGCGTCGCCGCCGAGGAGGCCAAGACCGCCTCGCGGCTCGATGCCAGGCTACGGCAAGAAGAGCATTGGCTTCTGCGCGGCGTCACTGCCCGGCGCAGCCGCAATGAAGGCCGCCTGGCCAAGCTCATCGAGCTGCGCGCGACGCGCAAGGCCATGACGACTGGCGATGCCGTCGCCAAACTCGCAACCGAAGCCGATGACGGCAAGACCAAAGTGCTGATCGACGCGCAGCATGTGAATCTGAGCTTTGGCGACCGGCCAATCATCCGAGACTTTTCACTGCGCGTTCGCCGCGGGGACCGCATCGGCATCATCGGCCCGAACGGCGCCGGCAAATCGACACTCATTCGCCTGCTGCTCGGCCAGCAGGAGCCCGATTCCGGCAGCATCCGCCGCGCCAAGTCCCTCAACCCCACAGTCATCGACCAACGCCGCCAACGCCTCGATGCTGAAAACGGCGTCGGCAAGACCGTGCGGGACGTGCTGGCCGATGGTGGCGAATGGCTGGAAGTGAATGGCGTGCGCAAGCATGTCGCTGGCTATCTCAAGGAGTTCCTGTTCGATCCCGGCGTCATAGATGCCCCGATTGATGGCTTTTCCGGCGGTGAGCGCTCGCGGCTGTTGCTGGCCCGCGAATTCGCCACGCCTTCAAATCTGCTGGTGCTCGATGAGCCTACCAACGATCTGGACATGGAGACACTCGATCTCCTCGAGGAAGTACTGGACGATTATGCTGGCACCGTACTGCTCGTCAGCCATGATCGTGCCTTTCTTGATCGCGTCGTCACCATGGTCGTGGCGCTTGACGGCAATGGCAATGCCGAGACGGTCGTCGGTGGCTGGTCGGATTGGGCCTTTTACCAGAAGCAAAAGGCTGCGGACGCTCGGCAGACCCGCGAGCCGCGCGTCAAGAACGCAAACACGCCCGTCACTGCCAAGCCCAAAGCTGGCAAGCTCAGCTACAATGATGCGCGGGAACTGGCCGAACTGCCCAAGAAGCTGGAAAGCCTTGGAGCCGCCATCATCCGACACGAGGCCACGCTAGCGGATTCGGCACTCTACACGCGAGATCCGAAGCGCTTTGCCAACATCAACGCCGAGTTGGAGCGTGTGCGCTCCGACCTTGCGGCCGCCGAAGAGCGCTGGCTGGAACTCGCGGAAAAAGAAGCCGCTCTCGCCGGCTAGTCCCGAAACGTCCGGCCAAGGGGTGGGGCGCATTGAGCGCCCCACCCCAGCTAGGCGAGTTCGACGCCTGGAACCACGTCCGGCTCGACATGCTCGAGCAGAACCACCCGCTCCGGCAGCGGAGTCAGCAGCGCCGGATCATGCTTGCGGATGAATTGTTCCACAACCGGTGCAACGCTCTCGCGCCACTTGCGACCGTTGAAGATGCCGTAATGCCCGGCACCCTCGGCCATGTAATAGGCCTTCTTGCTCTCTGGCAGCGAAATGGCGAGATCAAGGGCCGCCTTGGTCTGCCCAAGGCCGGAAATATCGTCACGCTCGCCCTCGATGGCCAGCAGGGCCGTCCTGTCGATGGCCGCAGGATTGACCAGTTGCCCACGATGGACAAACTCACCCTTGGCGATCGCCTGGCGCTGGAACACCACATCAATGGTCTGGAGATAGAACTCCGCCGTCATGTCGCAAACCGAGCGATATTCTTCGTAGAATGCCTTGGTGGCAGCCGCGCTGTCATCATCGCCATCCACGAGATGGCGGAACAGTTCCCAATGCGATTTCATGTGGTTGGCGAGATTCATCGACATGAAGCCTGCCAGCTGCAGGAAGCCAGGGTAAACCTTGCGGCCCGAACCCGGATACATAGCAGGCACCTTGGCGATGACGTTCTGCTCGAACCAAGCGTAGGGCCGCTCGGTCGCGAGATCATCAACCGAAGTCGGCGCCTTGCGAGTATCCACCGGGCCGCCCATCATGGTCAGCGTCAGCGGCGTCGCAGGATTCTTGGTGGCTGACATATAGGCAAGCGCCGCATAGCAGGGCACGGCCGGCTGGCAGACGGCCAGCATATGGCTGCCGACGCCAACAGTTTCAGCGAACGCGATGATGTAGTCGATATAATCGTTGAGGTCGAACGTTCCGTCCGAGAGCGGCACCATCTTGGCGTCACGCCAATCGGTGACATAGACCTCATGATCTGGGAGCAGCCGCTCCACAGTGCCGCGCAGCAGTGTGGCATAATGACCAGACATCGGGGTCACGACCAATACGCGCGGATCCTTGCGGTCCACCACATTGCGCTTGAAATGCTTGAGCTGGCCAAACGGCTTGCGAACGACAATCTCTTCCGTCACCGCCACCAGATTGCCATCCACCAGCGCCGTTGTCAGGCCGAAATCCGGTTTGCCGCGTGGCGCCGTTGCATGGGCGAAAACTTCAAGCGCTCGCGCCATCACAGGGCCGCCGGCGACATATGACGCCGGATTGGAAGGGCTGAGCAGCCAGTTCGAGCTGGTTTGCGCCATGGAGCCCATACCTGCGAGCCAGGCGCGCTGCCACTCATAGGCTGTGTAGAGCATCTTTCGTCCTTTTCATCCCGGCGCTGGCCGAGTCTCATTCCCTCTGCCATATCGCAGGTGCAGCATAAAGCGCGAATGCAATTGTGGTGACTGCTCAGTACAAACACAAGCGCCGCCGCCGTGCCTGCCGCCACCACGCCGCATTGAGCCGCACTCAATGCCCTGCTATCACCCATCATGGCCTCCAAACCCGACCTCCCGCCGCCCGCCGAGCGCAAGCTCACCCGGCTCAAGCTTCTCTGGCGTTTCGTGCGGGCCTATCCGGGCCAGCTGACGGCTGCCCTTGTCGCGCTCGTCATCGCCGCACTCGCCACGCTGGCGCTACCCCAAGGTCTCAAGCGCATTGTGGACAACGGGTTTGCACAGGGCTCGGACCCAGCGGCAATCGCGCCCTATTTCTATGCCATGCTAGGTATTGTCGTGGTCATGGGTCTCGCCACGGCCGTGCGCTTCTACTTCGTCAGCTGGATCGGCGAGCGCGTGGTCGCAGACCTTCGCAAAGCCGTGCACAGTCACCTTCTCAGCCTCGATCCGGTATTTTTTGAAGAAAATCGCCCCTCTGAAATAGCCTCGCGCCTTACGTCCGATACGTCGGTCATCGAGCAGGTAGTTTCTTCCTCGGCCTCCCTGGCCCTGCGCAACGCCGTCATGGGCATCGGTGGCCTCGCCTACATGGCGGTGCAGAGCCCAAAGCTGACGGCACTCATGCTTCTCGTGATCCCTGTAACCATCCTGCCGATCGTCTTTCTCGGCCGCCGCGTGCGCGCCATGTCACGCTCCAGCCAGGATCGCATCGCCAATCTGGGCACAATCGTTGCAGAGGTGCTCGGCGCCATCAAAATCGTCCAGGCGTTTACTCAAGAGGCTCGAGAAGCCCTGCGCTTTGGCACCGCTGTCGAGGGCGCCTTTGAGGCTGCGCGCCGCCGTGTGCGCGTGCGCGCGCTTATGACAGCAATGGTCATCACCTTCATCTTTGGTGCCATAACATTGGTGCTCTGGCAGGGCGCGCTGGATGTCATTTCCGGGCGCCTCAGCGGTGGCACCATCGCTGCTTTTGTGTTCGCCGCTGCGATTGTCGCCGGCGCCTTTGGCACGCTCACGGAGGTCTATGGGGATTTCATGCGTGCGGCCGGTGCCGCAGGGCGGATGGAAGAATTGCTGGCTGCCCGCCCCGGCATCCGCGCGCCTGAGCATCCCATGGCATTGCCGCAGCCGGCGCGCGGGGCGCTGACGCTTGAAAACATCAGCTTTCACTATCCGTCAAAGCCGGACGGTGCGGCGCTTGAAGGCTTCAGCCTCGATGTCGCTGCCGGCGAGACAGTCGCCGTCGTCGGGCCATCGGGTGCCGGCAAGTCGACGCTCTTCCAGTTGGTCCAGCGTTTCTATGATCCGGAGGCCGGCGAGATCCGGCTCGATGGCGTGCCGCTCACCAAGGCCGACCCAGAGGATGTGCGAGCCCGCATTGCCGTGGTGCCGCAGGAAACAGTCATCTTCGCTGCCAGCGCGCTGGAAAACATCCGCTACGGTCGCCCCGATGCCAGCGAAGCTCAAGTCTGGGCCGCGGCCGAAGCCGCCCATGCCGATGGCTTCTTGCGGGATCTGCCGGACGGCATCAACAGCTTCCTCGGCGAAGCCGGCACCAGGCTTTCCGGCGGCCAGCGCCAGCGCCTGGCAATTGCCCGCGCCATCCTGCGCGATGCCCCGATCCTGCTGCTCGATGAGGCGACCAGTGCTCTCGACAGCGAGTCCGAGCGCCTCGTCCAACATGCGCTGGAAGGCCTCATGCAGGGCCGCACAACGCTTGTCATCGCCCATCGGCTCGCCACTGTGCGCAATGCCGATCGCATCATCGTGATGGACAAGGGGCGCATCGTTGCAGAAGGCACGCACGACCGTCTCATCGCCGGCGGCGGCCTTTATGCCAAACTTGCTCGCCTGCAGTTCAACGAGGCGCAGCCGCAGGTCGCCTAGCGCGCCGTGTAACCGCCATCCACAACCATCTCGGCCCCGGTCATGAAGCTGGATTCGTCGGATGCGAGGAAGACCACGGCATCGGCGATCTCACGCGGCACGCCGAACCGGGCGAGCGGATGGGCTGCAATGAGCATGTCACGCATCTCATTGGCATTCTCGGCCTCATGCAGTGCGTTCGAAACCATTTGCGTCTCGATGAAACCGGGGTGCACGCTGTTGACCCGGATTCCCAACGGAGCCCACTCCAGCGCGGCTGCCTTGGTGAGCATAAGCACACCGCCCTTGGATGCACAGTAAGCCGCAGCATTTGGGAGCCCGACTTTGCCGAGGATCGACGAAAGATTGATGATCGATCCGCCGCCACCAACGGCCATCAAGGGGCCGCAATGGCGCATCCCCAAAAATACGCCATCAAGATTGATCGAAAGGATCTTGCGCCAATCCTCCAGGCTGTGTGTGAGCAATTCCAGAAATCCGCCGGAGATGCCCGCATTGTTGACTAGGACATCGAGCCTGCCAAAGCGGGCCATGACGTCCTTGACCACGTCTTGCCACTGCGCCTCATCCGTCACGTCATGAAGCATGAACGCTGCTTGCCCGCCTTCGGCTGTAATGGCGAGCGCAACGGCCTCTACGGCGGCATCGCGATCGGTCAGCATCACTATTGCACCCTCGCGCGCCAGGCGGCGTGCCGTCTCAGCTCCGAGGCCCATCGCTGCGCCGGTCACCAGTGCTACCTTGCCGGCTACACGGCCTTGCTTCTGCGTCACCGCTCATCTCCTTATTGATATACGGAATCTGCGCCTCGCCAGCCCTGGCGGCAACGCTGGCTAATTCAGCAGGTCCGAGGGCAATGTCGGCTCGGAGATGATCGCTTCCATGGCTTTCCAGCGCTCCGCCTGGCCCGGACCTGCCCGCTCAACCTTGGCCCGGACCATATCCAGCCCAAGACCATAGTTGATCACATAGCTGCGATAGGTATCAGTGAAATCCAGAGACTTGAGCGCTCGAGCTTCCGAAACCAATGCATATTTCTGGATCAATGCCGCAGCTTCGGCTCGGCCAATCCGGGCATCAAGATAATCACGACGAATTGTCAATTCAGCACCCGCAAGGTCCCTCGTCGCCGCCTGCAGGGCCGCAAGACGCGGCGCAAGCGCAGGGTCTAGTCCAGCAAGCGGGTAGAGAACATCGGCCTCAAAAGCTTGCTGCTCATCACCGGGGAAGGCCAACTCGATCCCATAGTTGGCGGAGCCTTCAGCAATCAGTGAGAGCGGGCTGTACAACGGATAAATGCTGAACTCGATCCAGCCTCGCTCCTTGGTCAGCTTCTGCTCGAGCAACATGTTGAGAGCGTGGTGGCCAGGATAGCCCTCATGGCAACCCAGATCGACAGCGCGAGAAACTCGGAATGGCAGATCGATGTTCACCTGAATGAGGCTGGTGCTGCTGCCCTTGTAATAATTGTAGCCGCTCCACGGCTTGCCGGTTACCAACTCCAGCGTGAACTTCTCCTTCAAAGGAAGGGTAATTTTTTCCGCCGTGCGGCTGCGGCACTCGGCAATGGCAGCGTCCATTACGCTCTTCACACGATCCGACGGCACGACAAAGCGATCCCGAAAATCATCGACACGCTTCCAGAGTGGCCCCTCTCCCGGCACGAGCGCCTCGACCTGGGCCAACAGCGGATCGAACGCCTGTAGCGGCTTTGTTTCCGGCCGTACGCTGAACAGACCTTCCGCCTCGTCGACAAAGCTGAATTTCTCTCCGGCGAGCATGGCCAGGCGTGTCTCCGCCGCCGTGATCTGCGCGATCATGAACGTGCGGCGCCGCGCCTCCATGACGGACAGACCTTTCGCGGGAACTGCGAAAGCGCGGGCCTTGAGCGCCGCCGCCGCTGTGCGCAGCGCCGACACTGCGCGCGGCTTGGCCTTCGCAGCTTTGGCCCAGGCGGCTGGGCCGTAGTAGGCATCAACATAACCCGGCTCGCGTTCGCCAGCCTCCAGTGTCAGCTTCACATAGTCCTGCGCGATTCGGTCCAAGGGAGATGCTGCAGCAGGAGCAGCGGCCAATGCCATCAGCGGCAGCAACAGAACGGGCACAAAGCGCATTGGGGGAAACTCCGGAAAGAGAGAGCGGCCTCTGTCAAAGTCGAGCACACCGTTCTGAGCCTGAAAAACGAAAAAGGCGCGGAGCAAAGCCCCGCGCCTTCTCGCAATAGAAATCCGAAAAGCGTCAACGGATCAGTTGGCGTAAGCCTCGTTACCCACGAAGCCCATCTTGGTGATGCCGGCCTTTTGGGCAGCAGCCATCACCTGATCGACGACCTCATACTTCGCGAGGCCCTCGGGGCGAAGCCGAAGCTCTGGCTCGCTCGGCATCTCGGCTGCCTGCTTCATGTAGCTACGAAGCGTGGGCATATCGACTTCCTGCTTGTTCCAATAGATGTTGGAAAGGAAGTCGATATCGACCTGGTTGAACACCGGATCAACATTGTTCTGCGCGTTGCTCGGTGCCGGCAGATCGAGCTTCACAGCATGCGTCTGAACCGGAATGGTAATGATGAACATGATCAGCAGCACCAGCATGACATCGATCAGCGGTGTGGTGTTCATGTCTGGAATCGGCTCGCCCTCGGGGCTGCCACCCATCGAAACTGCCATGGAACCTTACTCCTGAAACTTGAGAGCCGACGGGAGCAGGCAAGCTGCCCCCGCCATGGCAATCCTCAACGCGTGACCTGACCTGCGACAGGCTCCGAGATGAAGCCGATCTTGAGGAACCCGGCGCGCTGCATGGTGAAGATCACCCCGCCGACGCAACGATATTCCATGTTGGCATCGCCGCGAATGTGCACTTCCGGGAGTTCGATCTTGCCGCCAGCAGCTTCCTGGCGGGCAATCTCGTCCTTCAGAGCCTTCACGCCGCGATCAAGCAACTCCTGCTTGGACTCGACCTTGGTCTGGCCCCAGTAGGTATCGCAGTTCGCATCGACCGAAAGGGACACGTTCTCCGGCTTTGTCGTCGTCGGAATGTTCGTCACGGTCGGCAGCTTGAGCGGCACGGTCTGGATGGCGACAGGAACGGTGATGAGAAAGATGATGAGGAGAACCAGCATGACGTCGACCAGCGGCGTCGTGTTGATCTCGGTCATCGGCTGTTCTTCACCGTCCTCGCCGGGCGATCCGATGTTCATCGACATGAGTCAGAGACCCTTTTTATCTTGCCGCAGGCTGATCAGCGAGCAGCCGGCTTGACAGTGGCGGCGGCAACCGACGCCGGGGTCGCAATACGGGCACCGGAGACCAGGGCACCATGAACATCAGCCGAGAAGTTGTTGAGCTTTTCAGCGACGTCCTTGTTGCGACGGATCAGCCAGTTGTAACCCAGCACGGCAGGAACGGCGACGGCAAGACCAAGTGCGGTCATGATCAGAGCTTCACCAACCGGACCAGCGACTTTGTCGATCGAAGCCTGGCCAGCAAGACCGATGTTGATGAGAGCGCGATAGATGCCGACGACGGTACCGAAGAGACCGATGAACGGCGAGGTCGAACCAACCGAGGCGAGGAAGGCGAGGCCGCCCTGCAGCTTCGAGGTCACGCCGACTGCCGAACGGTTCAGAGCCATCGTCACCCACTCGTGCTGATCGATCTTGTCGGTCAGGCGACCTTCATGGTGGTCCGAAGCGCGGAGGCCATCATCGACGATCTGCTTGAATGGCGAATTCTTCTCGAGCTTGGCGGCACCGGTCTTGAGATCAGGGGCGCCCCAGAACTTCTTCTCGAGGTCCTTGGCTTCGTTCAGAACCTTACGCTGATCAATATACTTGGTGATGATGATGAACCACGACACCAGCGACATGAACACCAGGATGCCGAACACGCTCTGAGCGATGATACCGCCCTGCTCGAGCGCGGCTGCGAGACCATATGGATTTTCTACTGCGACGGTTTCCATTGCTATATTCCCTCGATTATCTGTTGTGCTTCATTGACTTGACCGAGGCGAGGCAGCTGGAGCCACCCCGCCTCGAAACCTCTTTAACGCGCGTCCCGCAGCTGCCAGCGAACTGGCTGCGACTTCACTTCAGCAACAGGCGTTCCCTCACGGGTTGCCGGGTTGAAACGCCAGCGGCGCTGAATGATCTTGCAAGTTGCATCATCAAGCCGCGGGAAGCCGCTAGATTGTGCGACAGCGCAATCACCCACACGACCATCAGCACCGATGGTGAAACGAACGCGTACGACACCCTGCTCCTCGGCACGCCGGGACGCATCAGGATAATCGTCTTCGCTGATCACGTTGCCACGGCCACGCGGCGTAGCCGGTGTCGGAGCAACAGTTGGTGCGGCAGGAGCAGGCGGGGCCGGCGGGGTAAACCGCGGCGGCTCAGGCTGCGAAATCGTGTTCTGCGTGGTGATCGTCGGCGCCGGAGCGTCCTGCGCCACGGAAACTTCCGGAGGCGGCACGAACGGCGGAATCTCGACTTCCTGCGGCGGCGGGGGTGGCGGCTCCTCCGGTGGGGGAGCCTCCTCTTCCACGTTCACAGTTTCAAGAGGCTGCACGATGGCCTTCACGGCCTTCAATGCAAGTCCTGTTACGAAAGCATAACCGAGCCCCGCATGGAGCACCGCGACCAGCCCTAAGGCGACCATCCGGTTCTTGCTCATCCCCTGATCAGCATAAGCCATAAGTGCTGCTGAACTCCCTTAAGCCCAAAAATGTGTGCAGGCGCATCGAGGGCAAACATCCCCTCGCCCATCGATGCTCCGTCGGTGAATGTCTTAAACGCATCGTATGCAAAGCCGCAACCGCTTTGTCGCGCTGCGGCATGGCTTATTTTGTCAAACAGTCACCCCACGCGAGAATGTTGCGACCAAGCGAGCGCAACGGCAGGCCACATACGGCGTGACGATGCGGCGGTTGCTCCAAAATGCCTTGCCCCCTAAAACTGAGGTCATGGTCATCAACTCCCTTCGCACAGCGATTCTTGCAGCTTTCGTCTTTTGCGCCGGAAACAGCGTCGCTGCTGCTCCAACCTACGCCGATCTTGCCGACCTGACTGCCGCTGCGCCTGTCATCGTGCGTGCAACAGTAGCCAAGACGGCTCGTATCAAACTTGCCGACAGTCCCGACCTAGCGCCTGGACATGCTCGACTTCTGTATACTGTAAACACCAATGCGGCGCTTATCGCCCCTGAATCCGTACCCTCGACATTGATCTGGCTCTACGATGCACCGCTCGATGCTCGCGGCAAGCTTCCCAAGACGAAGGGCCAGGCGCTTCTGGCCTGGATCGCAACTCCGGCTGCTGACGGCAAAAGCCGGTTGGTAGCAACAGGAGCCCAGCAGCCCTGGGATGCCGATCTGGAAGCCCGCACCCGCGCTATCGCTACGGAGATGCGCTCGGGGACGGTTCCCACCATCACAGGTGTCGCCAATGGCTTTCGCGCCGATGGCACCGTGGCCGGCGAAAGCGAGAGCCAGTTCTTCCTCACCACTGCCGATGGCGGCAACCTGACGATGATCGTCACGGCGCGTCCCGGCATGCGCCGCAGCATTGCGGTCGCGAAGGGAGATCTGATAGATGAATCAGCGACTTCGGTGAAGCCGGACACACTGCTCTGGTACCGGCTGGCATGCTTCCTGCCCGCCGCCCTGCCCCGGGAAGCCGGAGGAGACGATGCCGCGCTGGCGGCCGACTGGCGTTCCGCCATCGAAAGCCTGGGCCGCTGCGAGCGCAGCCTCTAGTGCTTGCCGCCTAGAAGCTGCTGAGTTCCACGCCAACCGAGACGCAATCCGGATAAATATCGGGCTTGCGGGTGGAAACGCGCACTGCCGTCACACCTTGCCTCGCGGCGACCAGTTCATAAATCATGTGCGCCACAGTCTCCTGCAGGTTGAAACGCCGGCCGCTGGCCAGCGCGAGCACCGATGATCGCAGCACATCATAGTCCCAAGCGTCGGCCACGGTATCGCACCTTGGAAAGAACGCCTCGTCGAGCCACACTTCAATATTCACCCGAAGCCGCTGCGGCGTGCCGATCTCGAAATCATGAAATCCGATGTCCACCGGCAGATCGAAATCCTCCAGCATGATCTTGCGGGACTTGGGGGCCAGCGCCGTCGGCACCAGTCCGCTTACGCGGGGGCGCTCCACCAGCGCGTCGTTCCCATCAATGCTCATAGGTTCACCATATATGCCACGTCACGCGGCAGCCCCAGCAAGCGCTGGCCACCATCCAGCGTGATCGTCTGGGCGTTGAAGGTCGGCGTGGCAATGATGAAGCGCAACGCCGCGACGATCTCATCGACAGTCACACCACGCTGCAACGGGTTCATGCCGTGCACGGCCTCGAAATTCTCACGGCTCTGCGGGCCACTCACGAGAGTCACCGCCGGGGCGATTCCGGCGCACCGCAGCCGCGGCGCGTAGGAGCGCGCGATCAATTCGGTCAGCCCCGCCAGGCCGATCTTGCTCAGCGTGTAGGTAAAATAATCTGGATTGAGCGATTCGAGCTTGGCGTCGAGCAAGTTCACAACCAACGCCGCCTCGTTCGCTTCTGGCAGGGCGGCGGCAAAGGCCCGGCTCAGCAACGCCGGAGACCGCAGGTTCACAGCCATGTGCGAATCGAAATCCGCGACGCTGAAATCCTCGATTCGGTCAAAAGTGAAGCGCGAAGCCGAGTTCACCAGCAGCCCCAGTGGCGCCATGCCCGCCGTTGCAGCCATGATGGCTTCAGCCGCAGCCGGTTCCGCCAAGTCTGCCGCCACCACACGCGCGCCGCCACCGACTTCGGCCGCCAGCGCCTCTGCCTCCATACGAGACGTGCTGTAGTGAATAAGGCATTGCCAACCATCTGCAGCCAGCGCCCGCACCAGTTCCGCACCGATGCGCTTGGCCCCGCCCGTCACGATTGCTGTCTGGTTTCGCCGCTTAATCATCGCACGCCGGGGTAATCCCGGTGGCCATCCCCGACAAGCCCCGCGTCAACCTGACCCGGAGCCCGCAGTTAGCAAGCCAAGCCATTTGCTCCTGCGCCGGCCCGCGCCTAAATCCCTCCAAGCATGCCCAAGCCGCCAATCCTAGATCGCTTTGCCGAAGATACCGCCACCTTCACGGTGCAAGGCAAGGACACGCCCGATATCGATCGTGGTGTCGAGGCCATCCGCAACGTGCTGCGCACCCTGCCAACGCGGCCCGGCGTGTACCGCATGACCGACGCAGCCGGCGATGTTCTTTACATTGGCAAAGCCAAGGCACTGAAGAATCGCGTCACCAACTATACCCAGGTCAGCCGACTCTCCCGCCGCCTGCAGCGCATGGTCTCGCAAACGCGGGACATGACCATCGTCACGACCAACAGCGAATCCGAGGCCCTGCTGCTCGAAGCCCAGCTCATCAAGCGCTACCGACCGCCTTACAATGTGCTGCTGCGGGACGACAAAAGCTTCCCCTTCATCTTCCTGCGTGAGGACCATGGCTTCCCACGCATCTCCAAGCATCGCGGTGCGCGGGCCGGCAAGGGCGTCTTCTACGGTCCGTTCGCAAGCGCCGGAGCTGTCAACACCACGCTCAATGCGCTGCAAAAGGTCTTCCTGCTGCGCTCGTGCACGGACAGTTTTTTCGCCAACCGCACCCGGCCCTGCCTGCTCCACCAGATCAAGCGCTGCTCCGCCCCCTGCGTCGGTCGCATCGACGAGGCCAGCTATGCCGAGCTGGTGCAAGACGCCAAGGCCTTCCTCTCGGGCCGAACCCAGGAGGCCCAGAAGAAACTCGGCGAAGCGATGACCGTCGCTGCCGCAGCCATGGACTTCGAGTTGGCCGCCGTGCTGCGGGACCGGCTGCGTGCCCTCACCTTCATCCAAGGCAGCCAGGCGATCAACGCCGAGGGCAGCGCCAGCGAGGCTGACATCGTAGCGCTGGCGGCCACCGGCGGCACCATGTGCATCCAGATCTTCTTCATCCGCGGCGGGCAGAACTGGGGGCACCGCGCCTTCTTTCCTGCCCACACGGATGGCGTGAGCGAGGAGGAAGTGCTGCTCAGCTTCCTGCCGCAGCTTTATGAGGAGTTGCCGCCGCCGCGCGAGCTGCTGCTTGATCGCGCCCTGCCTGAGGCGGCGCTGCTCTCCGACGCCCTTTCGGAAAAGGCCGGGCACCGGGTGAGCATCAAGGCACCCCAGCGTGGCCCGAACCGCAAACTGGTAGACCAGGCCAGCCGCAACGCCCGCGAGGCGCTGGACCGGCGGCTCGCCGAATCCACGACCCAGGGCAAGCTGCTCATAGAGCTGGCTGATCTGTTCGATCTCGATGCGCCACCGCGCCGGATCGAAATCTACGACAACAGCCACATCATGGGCAGCAACGCTTTGGGCGCCATGGTAGTGGCCGGGCCGGAGGGTTTCCTCAAGAATCAATACCGCAAGTTCAACATGAACGACGCCAGCATCACCCCTGGCGATGATTTTGCCATGATGAAGGCCATGCTCTCACGACGCTTTGCCCGACTGGAGAAGGAAGACCCGGAGCGCAACAGCGGAGACTGGCCGGACCTGCTGCTTATCGATGGCGGCAAGGGCCAACTGACCAGCGTCAACGAGGCGCTCGCAGAATTGGGCGTGGACAATGTGGCGATTGTCGGTGTTTCCAAAGGGCCGGATCGCCATGCCGGCCGCGAGACCTTCCACCTGCCGTCCGGGCGCGAACTGCAGCTGCCACCCAATAGTCCGCTGCTGTTCTTCCTGCAGCGGCTGCGGGACGAGGCACACCGCTTCGCCATCGGCGCCCACCGCGCCAAACGCAGCAAGGCCATCGCCGCCAACCCGCTCGATGACGTACCCGGAATTGGTCCGGCGCGGAAAAAAGCGCTACTCATGCACTTTGGCACTTCGCGTGCAGTGCGCGGTGCCACGCTCGATGACCTGGAGCGAACACCCGGCATCAGCAAGGCCATGGCCGAGGCCATCCACCAGCACTTCCACCCTCGTGGATAGGGCGCCCTGCCCCATGTTGGCGGCATGATCATGCTGGGCGCGGCATTGCGCTGGATCGGCCGCCATGCGCTACTGTTTGTGATCATCGTGCTGGCGATGCTGGGCTATGCGCATCTGCGATCATCGGAGAATGAAGCAAAGACGCTGGCCGGCAACGTCGAGCGGCTCGCCAGCGCGGAAGCTGACATCCAGGCGATGATCTCAGAGTTCCAAGGCAAGGCCGTGAGCGCGCTTGGCGATACGAAACGCACATCGCTGAGCGCTATCGCGGCACGCCGTCGCGCGCTTCTCGCAGAGCGGATCAGGTTGGAGCAGGACAAGCCAGGCGCCAGCGACCTGTTGACCAAACCACGCGCCACCATCGTCGCGAACGTTTCCACCGATATCAGGCTGGAAGTGATCGATCAGGAATTGGCATTCCTGCAAAAGCTGCTGCCCAACGCGACGCGAATCCGCGACTTGCAGGCCGCCATCAACGGATACACCCGCAATCTTGCGAACCTCGCGAAATTGCCTTCACACAAACGCTATGCGGTGGAGAATGGTCGTCTCGTCGATCTGGCCGCCTTTTACCGGCAGCGACGTCAAGACAATCGCCAGAAACTGGCAAGCGCCATCGCCGCGCAACAGGCGATGCCCACTCCGACTGTCAACACCGAACGGCTCAAGGCCATGCTCGCCCCGGTAAGCGCCGCCGCAGCGGCCGAGCGTACGCGTCTAGCCAATAGCCTTCCCGCTCAAGCCCGCCGCCAAGCTGAGCGACTCGGCATCGAAAAGGTGCTTTGGCCAGCGGCTTTGGCACTGCTTGCCATCATCACTGCGCCGCTGATCATCCGCACTCTTTTCTATTGGGTGCTGGCGCCGCTTGCCGCCTTGGGCCGGCCGATCCGCCTGCTCGCACCCGGCACGGCGATCCCGCTGCCCGCGGAGCGCTCGCGTGTATCGATTGGCCTCACACTGACGCCGGGTGAGGAACTTCTGGTCAAGCAAGGCTATCTGCAGACAAGTGCGCCTGACGGCGTGAAGGCGACGCAATGGCTGCTTGATACGCGGTTTCCACTCAGCAGTTTGGCTGCGGGGCTGTCGTTTCTCACCCGCATCCGCGGTGGCGGCCGCACCACTGTTTCGGCGACCCGCGACCCCTTTGCAGAGCTCGTAATGCTCGATCTGCCTCCCGGTGCTGCCTGCGTGCTGCAACCACGCGCCATCGTTGGGCTGGTGCAGGCAATAGACGCGCCGCTGCGGATCACCAGCCATTGGCGGCTCGGGACGCTCAACGCCTGGCTGACCTGGCAATGGCGGTTCCTCGCCTTCCACGGCCCGGCGCGATTGATCCTGAAGGGCGGGCGCGGCGTGCGGATAGAGCCCGCCGAGACCGGCCGCAGCATCGGGCAGGAGCAACTGATCGGCTTTTCGGCAGGCCTGCAATATTCCAGCGTCCGCACCGAAACCTTCCTGCCCTATCTGCTCGGCCGCGAGCCTTTGCTCAATGACAGCATCGCCGCCGGCGAGGGCCTGCTCATTGCTGAAGAGGCTCCACTGGCCGGACGGCGCGGTGGCGTGCGATCGGGCCTGGAAGGCGCGATGGACGCCGCCCTCCAGCTTTTCGGCATTTGATGACGCATCGCCAAACTCTGCTATCGTCACACATCGCCAATTGTCTGGACACAATCGATGACCCTCACGCTCTACACGGCCGCAACCCCCAATGGGTACAAGGTCTCCGTGGCGCTGGAGGAAATGGCGCTGCCCTATGAGGTGGTGCGAATCGATCTTTCCAAGGGTGAGCAGAAGACACCTGAGTTTCTCACCATCTGCCCCAACGGCCGGGTACCGGCGATCGTCGATGATGGCTTTCCCGTGTTCGAATCGGGTGCGATTCTCATCTATCTTGCGGAAAAGACCGGGCTGTTCATGCCGCAGGACACGCAGGGCCGCAGCCGGGTCATCCAGTGGCTAATGTTCCAGATGGGCGGCATCGGCCCGATGATGGGTCAGGCCAATGTGTTCTACCGCTATTTCCCCGAAAAAATCCCCGCCGCCATCGCGCGGTACCAGGGTGAAGTGCGCCGGCTGTTCGGCGTTCTGGACAGGCAGCTTGCCACCTCCGAGTATCTCGCCGGAGACTATAGCATCGCCGACATGGCCAATTGGTGCTGGGTCCGAACCGCCAAATGGTCCGGCGTGGAAACGGACGGCCTGCCGCACCTGCAACGCTGGAAGGCCGCAATCGCCGAGCGGCCGGGCGCGCAAAAGGGCATCACTGTCCCGGAATCGGCACGCATAAAGGCGGAGGACGACGAGGAAGCCCGCAAATTCTCTGAGCGTGCCCGCGCCATGGTGGAGATGGGCAAGCGCGAGGCCTGATCAGCCGGCGCCGCCATAGTCCGGCTCCAGCTGTACGCCAAAGCTATTCAGCGCCATGCTGACCATCGTGTATTGCCCCACCGCGAACACCAGATCGACAAGTTGCGTCTCGCTGAGCCGCGCTGCCAGCGCTTTCCAGGTCACATCGCTGATGAAGTGATCACCGACCAGTTCATCGACAGCGCGCAACAGAACATCATCAGGGGCATCACTACCCGCCAGCGGCCCGGCGCGCGCCAGCTCGATATCGGCTTCGCTCATCCCGGCATGCTCTAGCCCGATGGCGACATGATGGTGCCACTCATACGGGGCACGGCAGAGCCAGCCGGTGCGCAGGATCGCCAGTTCCCTGTCCCGCGGACTCAGCGAGGAACGGAACAGCACCTGGTCCCCCCAGCGCGCAAAGCGCCCGGCAAGCTTGGGGTGGTTGGCCAGCGTCTTGAAGATGTTGAACACAGGCGCCTCTGCCTCGCCCATCTCGGCAGGCCGCTTGCCAAGCATCTGCTCACGAAGCGCCGGGTCCCAATCGGCCACCTCCAGCGGCTGTATGCGCGGGGCGCTGGTACGGTGCGGCAGGTCCATGGCGTGTCTCCCTCTTGCGGGAACAATGAGCCGTCGCTCTGCCTTCCGCAATCCGGCGACCTGCCGCGCTACACCTTGTCGGAATAGAGCAGCCGGCCCGGCCCGAGCCGGTCGATCACCTGCGCCAGATCCTGCTTCGTGACGGTGAAGCAGCCGAGGCTGCGGCCGACTTTGCCAAGGCCCTGCGCCATGTCGGCGCTCACATAGGGTGCGGAATGCACAACGATGGCACGGCTCAAAGCGTTGCTGTTCTGCGGGTCGAGGCCGATGAGGCGCATCGAGCGGCCGTGCTGGCCGACATATTCATTGCTGGTCAGCAGCGCGCCGTCACACGAGGCATTGGAACCCGGATCGTTCGAGAAGCGCTTAAGCCAGCCGGAATGTGCCGGGTCGGAGCCACGGCCGTGCGCGACCAGGAGCGAGGTGACGGCGCCGCTCGCCACATCGAGCAAATGGAAGCGCTTGTCCCCAGAAGGTCGAGAATAGTCCGCAATGCCGATGACATCGGCGTGCTTCACCTGGCTGCGGTGGCGGGCCAGCGCGCCCAGCGCTCGCTCGCGCAGGCGGCTGTCGATGGTCGCAGCAGCACGCGCCTGTGCCGGTACGGATGCCATGGCGAGACCCGCAAGCCCCGCGCCCAGAAAACCACGTCTGTCGATCAAATCACACACTCCGGAAAAGCCCCCGGATCAGATGCCCCTGAAGTTGGCAAAGTCAGCCAGCGGTGCCCGCGCCGGCCGCGCCGCGTTGGCAGGGTCGTCCTTGTCCATGTAGCCAATGGCCATGCCGGTAAAAAGCATCCGCTCGTCAGGCGTCCCGAGAAAGGAACGGATTGTCGCAGGGTACATCGCCCAGCACTCCTGCGGGCAGCTGTCGAGCCCTTCCTCACGCAAAAGCAGCATCAGGCTCTGCAGATACATGCCCATGTCGCTCCACTGCGGCGGGCCCATGGTTTTCGCCACGGTGCAGAACAGCGCCACCGGTGCACCGAAAAACTGGAAGTTCCGCGCAAACCACATCAGCCGCTTCATCTTGTCCTCGCGCGGGATGCCCAGCGCGCGGTACAGTTCCTCACCCACTTCGAAGCGGTAACGGCTGTAGGGCTCGGGCAGCACTTTCGGGTAGATGTCATATTCCATCGGCTCGCCCTTTGGCGCTTCCATGATGCGGCGCTGCATGATCGCCTTCAGATCGGCCAGAGGCTCGCCGCCCACCACATCGATATGCCAAGGCTGGAGATTGCCGCCGGAGGGCGCCCGCCCCGCCTTCTCCACCACCCGGCGGATCACCGCGCCATCCACCGGCTTGTCGAGAAAGCCGCGCACCGACCGGCGCGAGACAATGGCTTCACTGACGTTCATATTCACATTCCCGCTAATCGAAACTTTCCTTGCCCGTCCGGATTGCCTAGGAAAGACCTGTGTTGTCCAGCCTCCCCAATCTGCTCACGCTCAGCCGCATATTTGCGGTGCCCTTGCTCGTCGTGCTGATGTGGACTCCGAACCCTTGGGAATGGCTGGCCGCCTTTGCGCTTTTTTGCGTCGCTGGCCTCACCGATTACCTCGATGGCTATCTTGCCCGCGCTCAGGGCACTGTCTCCAAGATCGGCGTGTTTCTTGATCCGATTGCGGACAAGATCATGGTCGCCGCCGTCATCATCATGCTGATCCACTCTGGGCTCGTGCACGGCTTTGCCGTTATCGCCGCACTGGTTATCCTGCTGCGCGAAATCATTGTCTCAGGGCTGCGCGAGTATCTTGCCGGCCTGCAGGTCTCCCTGCCCGTCTCGCAGCTGGCGAAATGGAAGACCGCGGCGCAGATGATCGCGCTCGGCGCACTGGTACTCGCCGGCTCGGCAGACCGGCTGCTGCCCTGGCTCCCGGCGCACGAGATCGGCCTCGTCAGCCTGTGGGTGGCCGCTGGCCTCACCCTCATCACCGGCTATGATTATCTGCGCGCCGGCCTCAAGCACATGGCTTGATCGGAAAGCCTGAGCCGATGGATTTCCTCTACTTTGCCTGGGTCCGCGAGCGCATCGGCATCGCCGAGGAGCAACTCGCACCACCGCCCGAAATCACGACTGTCGCCGGCCTGCTCGATTGGCTTGCCGCCCGCTCGCCGGGCCATGCAGCCGCGCTGGCGGATCGCAGCGCCATCCGTGTCGCGCTCGATCAGGCGTTCGTGCCCCTCGGGGCGCCGCTGGGCCGGCCGGCTGAAATCGCCATTTTCCCGCCCGTCACCGGCGGCTGAGCCATGATCGCAGCGCGCACCCAGGCCGAGCCTTTCGACGCCGCAGCCGAGGCGGCGGCCCTCACCGCCGGCCGCGTTGATATCGGCGCCGTTGTCACCTTCACCGGTCTCGTCCGTGCCGATGACGGCCTGACCAGCCTGACGCTCGAACATTACCCGGCAATGACCAACCGCCAGATGGCGACCATTGCCCATGAAGCCGAGCATCGCTGGCCGATCAGCGCCGGCACCATCATTCACCGCCACGGGCGCCTTCTGCCGGGCGAGCCAATCGTGCTGGTCGCCATCGCCAGCCCACACCGCGCCGCGGCCTTTGAGGCGGCTGAGTTCCTGATGGACTGGCTCAAGACCAAGGCGCCGTTCTGGAAGGCCGAGGAACGCGACAGCGGCACAAGCTGGGTCGCAGCGAAGCATGAGGACGATCTCGCCGCCGCCCGCTGGTCCTAGGCTTTGGCGGAAACCTGCAGCACCCGCTCGATCTCGTCGAGCCGATCCTTGCCAAAATAGAGTTCCCCCGCGACGAAAAATGACGGGATACCGAAGGCGCCATGCCCGAAGGCCGCCTCGGTGTTGGCCATCAGTCGCGCCTTCACATCCGGTGTATCCGAGAGCGCCAGCAAGCGCTCGGCCGGCAGCCCGGCCTCCACCATCGTCGCGGCCAGCACCTCCGGGTCATCAAGCTTGCGCGGCTCCTCCCACATGAAGTGCATCATCGCCGCCATATAGACATCCAGAAGCCCTTCAGCCTCGGCCGCCACCGCGCCGCGCATCAGCCGCAGGGTATTGACCGGGAAATGCGGGTTCATCCGGTACTCACCGAGCCCGTGGCGCGAGATGAACCGCTGCATCTCCCGCCCCTCATAAGCCAGCTTGGCCGGCACACCGGCAAAGGCCAGCATCGGCGCCTGGTTGCCGGAGAGCTTGAAAAGACCGCCCAGCAGCACGGGTACAGGCTTGAACGTCACCCCCGTTCGCGCCTCCAGCGCCGGGAGCACGCGCCACGCAAGATAGGCATTGGGGCTGGCAAAATCGAACCAGAAAATCGCACTCATGTCGCTCTCCTTCACCAGGTTTCACCAAAGGGCCGCAAGTCCAGTTCATGCGTCCAGGCATCGCGCGGCTGGGCGTGCAATTGCCAATATGTTTCCGCGATCGAAGCCGGGTTCATCAGCGTGGCTTCAGGCAACGCCGCCACGGCCTCGGCCCCCTTGGCCGCCGCCATGCGCTCACGCACCCAGGCGGTGTCCACACCCGAATCGATCACCAGATGCGCTACGTGCAACCCCTGCGGCCCCAGCTCTCGCGCCATCGATTGCGCTGCGGCGCGAAGCCCTGCCTTGGCGGAGGCAAAGGCGGCGTAGCCCTTGCCGCCGCGAATTGACGCCGTTGCGCCCGTAAAGAAGATCGAGCCTTGCCCGCGGGGCAGCATCCGCCGCGCCGCCTCGCGCCCGGTGAGGAAGCCAGCGTAACAGGCCATCTCCCACACCTTGCGGAACACCCGCTCACTTGTCTCCAGCAGCGGAAAATTCACATTGGCGCCCACATTGAAGATGCAAACCTCCAGTGGCGCCTCGGCCTCGGCCACTTCCAGAAAAGCTGCGATTCCGCTCTCTGTGCGCGCATCGAGCGTATGACCACGGAAGCGCCCACCGGCAGCGGCGATCTCTGCCTCCAGCAGTGCCAGCTTTTCTCCACCGCGACGGCCACCATGCACCACATAGCCTCCGGCAGCGAAGCGCCGGGCAATGGCTGCGCCGATGAAATCCCCCGCCCCGATGATGGCTACGCTGCTTTTTCGCTCCACTGTCATAGCGGGTTCCTTTTCAAGACCTAGTGAGTCTTGTAACGGAACCAACTTCGCTGCACAATGCCACCATGCAATGGAACCACCTGGCAGAAGAAGATTGCTCCCTCGCCCGCGCCCTCGCCGTAGTGGGGGACCGCTGGACACTCCTCATCCTGCGCGAGGCATTTCTGGGAGTCCGCCGTTTCGATCGATTCCATGATCGGCTTGGCATCGCGCGCCGCATCCTCACCGAGCGACTGGCCGGGCTGGTTGCCGATGGCATCCTCAGCCGCATTCCCTATCAGGTGCGGCCCGAACGCTTTGAATATCGCCTGACGGAAAAGGGCCTGGCCCTTTACGCAACCATGCTGTCGCTGGTGCATTGGGGGGACCGTTTCTACCCCTCGGAGTCAGGGCCGCCCGTTCGCCACGAGCACAAGGCCTGCGGTCATCTCTTCCACTCGGTGCTGACCTGCTCGGAATGCGGTAAACCGGTGGGCGCCCGGGATGTCATCGCCCACCAGAGAGCGGCGAGCTGATAGTGACATCCCGGAGCGGCTACGAAAGAAACCGATAGGCGGCGCCACTTAAAGCTTGGCGCTCAGCTCCTTGATTTCCTTGTTCAAGATCCGGTCATTATCCGAATAATCCACCGGGCAAT
The DNA here is from genome assembly GCA_002423025.1 of Sphingomonadales bacterium UBA6157. Lineage (GTDB taxonomy): Bacteria > Pseudomonadota > Alphaproteobacteria > Sphingomonadales > Sphingomonadaceae > Sandarakinorhabdus. The sequence continues at coordinate 26,872 of DIUN01000003.1, forward strand.
CGATCAGATGCACCCCGGGCGTATCGAGGCAATGCTGGAGCAGACCCGGCAACATCTCGGCGCTCGTCACACGATGGCCCTTGGCGCCATAGCTTTCGGCATAGGCCACGAAATCCGGGTTGCCATAGGTCAGGCCCCAATCCTTGAAGCCCATATTGGCCTGCTTCCAGCGGATCATGCCGTAGCTGTTGTCGTTGAGGATCAGCACGGTGATGTTGAGGCCGAGGCGAACCGCCGTCTCCATTTCCTGGCTATTCATCATGAAGCCGCCATCACCGCAGATCGCCATCACCTTGCGGTCCGGATAGACCATGTTCGAAGCCATGGCGCTGGGCAGGCCGGCGCCCATGGTGGCCAGCGCATTGTCGAGCAGCACGGTGTTCGGATGATAGGCCGTGTAGTTCCGCGCGAACCAGATCTTGTACACGCCATTGTCGAGCGCGATGATGCCATCATCGGGCATCGCCTTGCGGACCTGGTCGACAAGATACTGCGGATAGATCGGGCAGCGCTTGTCGTCGATCGCCGCATCACGGTGCGTCACTTCGGCAGCGCGTGCGGCCAGCATCCCGACAAAATCCCAGTGCGACTGCACCCGGATCGCTTCCTTCAACTGCCACACGGCATTGGCAATATCGCCGATCACTTCGATCTGCGGGAAATATACCGGGTCCACCTCCGCCGAGCGGAAGCTCATGTGAATGACCGTGGTACCATTATCGAGCATGAAGAATGGCGGCTTTTCAATCACATCATGGCCGATGTTGACGATCACATCAGCCTTGCGGATTGCGGCATGGACGAAATCCCCGGCAGACAGCGCGGCACAGCCCAGGAAGCTCGGGTGGCGCTCGTCGATCACGCCCTTGCCCAGTTGCGTCGTAAGGAACGGAATGCCGGTCTTCTCGACCAGTTCCAGCAGCATCTTGGAGGTCATGGTGCGGTTGGCGCCGGCACCGATCACCAGGATCGGCGCCTTGGCCGCCTCGATGGCACGCACGGCGGCAAGGATCGCCTTGCCATCCGCCAGCGGCCGCCGCGCATAGCTCGGTGGAATCGGCACGGAGTCCGTCGGGTCATGCGCGATATCCTCGGGCAACTCGAGGTGGGTCGCGCCTGGCTTCTCCTCCTGTGCCAGGCGGAAGGCCTCGCGGGTGCGCGCCGGAATGTTATCGGCACTGGCCAACTGGTGCGTATATTTGGTGATCGGCCGCATCATGTCGACCACGTCGAGGATCTGGAAGCGGCCCTGCTTGGACTTCTTGATCGGCTTCTGGCCGGTGATCATCAGCATCGGCATGCCGCCGAGAAAAGCATAGGCCGCCGCCGTCACGAAGTTGGTGGCGCCAGGCCCGAGCGTGGCGACGCACACGCCGGCCTTGCCGGTATGGCGGCCATAAGTGGAGGCCATGAAGCCGGCACCCTGCTCATGGCGCGTCAGGATCAGCTTGATCTTGGTGGAGCGGGACAGCGAATCGAGAAAATCGAGGTTCTCCTCGCCAGGCACGCCAAACACATATTCCACGCCCTCGCCTTCGAGGCATTGCACCAGCAGATCAGAAGCCTTGGTCATGTCACTACGTCCCCATCGCTATTTCACGGCCGTTTGCGGCGGCCCCCTGCCGCCGCGAATGGCCAAACCAGTGTCAGTGTCCGTCTCGTGCAGCCGTCATTCGCCCCTCGGCTCGGGCGCGCGGCCCGGTGGCTTCTTCCAGCCGCCCGGCCATGCCCATGCCGTAGCGCGGCATGTTGACATATATGCTCTCGGCCTTGCCCGGATCGACAAGATACGTCTCGTGCCAGATGCCGACATCGCCGCTGGTGCCGATAGCGCGATTGAACGCCGCCCAGGCCGGCAGATGCGCCTTGTCCTTCGCCGAGGCATAGGCCTGCAGTTGCTCAAGGCTGCGCCAATATTGCACCAGCAGCGTGTTGCGCGGGCCAAAGTGCGTGCGGGCATGGAGCAGCCCCAGCGCCGGCTGTTTCGCCAGTTCCACCAGCATGCGCGGCATGGCTGTGAAAACCGGGGCATACACCCAAGGTTTCCACAGCCTGTTCAGCCGGATGCCGATGAGAAACAGCACGAAGGGTCCATCGATCTCGGCGCAAACGCGCTTGTCGATGAGCCCTGCCATGGTGCTGCCTCCCCTGCCGCCTCCCGCCTCAGACGACGCCGTAAGCGAGCATGGCATCCGCGACCTTCTTGAAGCCGCCGATGTTGGCGCCCTTCACATAGTCGCAATGGCCGCTGCTGTCGGTGCCATACTCCTGGCAAGAGGCATGGATACCGGCCATGATGTCCACCAGCATGGCTTGCAGATCGGCTTCCTTCCAGCTCATGCGTGCCGAATTCTGGCTCATCTCAAGGCCGGAAACCGCGACGCCGCCGGCGTTGGAAGCCTTGCCCGGCGCATAAAGAATCTTCGCCGCCTTGAAGACATGCACGCCATCCAGATCGGTCGGCATGTTGGCGCCTTCCGAAACGGCGATGCAGCCGTTCTTGAGCAGCAGCTTGGCTTCCTCGCCGGTCAGTTCGTTCTGCGTGGCGCAGGGCAGCGCCAGGTCGCAGGGCACGCTCCACGGCCGCGCGCCGCCGCCGGTGAAGCTGGCGCCCTTGAACTCCTTCACATACTCGCTGATCCGGCCGCGACGGACGTTCTTGAGGTCCTTGATCCAGTTGATCTTGTCCTGCGTGATGCCATCCGGATCATGGATGAAGCCTTCCGAATCGGAGAGCGTCAGCACCTTGCCGCCAAGCTGCACGATCTTCTCTGCGGCGTGGGTGGCGACATTGCCGGAGCCGGAGATCACGGCGGTCTTGCCGGCAACGTCCATGCCCTTGGTCTTGAGCATGTTCTGCAGGAAGTAAGCGGCGCCATAGCCGGTTGCCTCGGTGCGGATGAGGCTGCCGCCCCACTCCAGGCCCTTGCCGGTCAATACGCCGGTGAAGTTATTGGTGATGCGCTTGTATTGGCCGAACATATAGCCGATCTCGCGGCCGCCTACGCCGATATCACCGGCCGGCACATCCACATCGGCGCCGATGTGGCGATAAAGCTCGGTCATGAAACTCTGGCAGAAGCGCATGATTTCATTGGCGCTCTTGCCCTTGGGGTTGAAATTGGAGCCACCCTTGCCGCCGCCCATGGGCAGGGTGGTCAGCGCGTTCTTGAAGGTCTGCTCGAAGGCGAGGAACTTCAGCACGCTCTCGGTGACGCTCGGGTGGAAGCGGATGCCACCCTTGTAGGGCCCGATGGCGTTGTTGTTCTGCACGCGCCAGCCGCGCTGCACGCGAATGTTGCCCTTGTCGTCCTCCCAGCAGACGCGGAAGGAGATCACACGGTCCGGCTCGGCAATGCGGCGCAGGATCTGCGCCTCATGGTACTTCACCTTGTCCTGCATGAAGTCGAAGATGTCTTCGGCAACTTCAGTAACGGCCTGGACGAATTCCGGCTGGCCGGGATTGCGCCGCTTCACACCCTCGATGAAACGCGGCAGATCGACATGATCGGATGCAGACATGAATTACCCCCAGATTTCGTGACACGTGACAACGTGACCCTTCTACGTGGCCAAACACTGCGACTCGATGACACTCGGGGATATTGCCTTGACTGTGGCCGATTCCCAACAGTCTTGTGAACAGGCGTTCGCTTGCGCTTCTTGCGCCCGCAGATCAGGCAGCAGTCCAGCCGCCATCCATGCTCAAATTGGTGCCGGTGATCTGCGCGGCAGCATCGGAGCACAAGTAAATGGCCAGCGCCGCAACTTGCTCGCTCGTCACGAACTGCTTGGTTGGCTGTGCGGTGAGCAGAACATCGTTGATAACCTGCTCACGGGTGAGCCCGCGCGCCGCCATCGTATCCGGAATCTGCTTTTCCACGAGCGGCGTCCACACATAGCCGGGGCTGATGGCGTTGACGGTGATGCCATTGCGCGCCACTTCCAACGCCGCTGTCTTGGTCAGGCCGGCAATGCCATGCTTGGCCGCCACATAGGCGGACTTGAACGGCGAGGCGACCAACGAGTGCGCAGACGCTGTGGAGATGATTCGCCCCCAGCCGCGCGCCTTCATGCCCGGCAACGCAGCGCGCATGGCATGGAACGCCGCTGAAAGATTGATGGCGATGATCTGGTCCCACTTCTCCACCGGGAAATCCTCGATCGGCGACACATGCTGCACGCCGGCATTGTTTACGAGAATATCCACTCCACCGAACAGCGCCTCGGCCTCGGCAATCATCGCAGCGATCGCAACGCCATCGCTCATGTCCGCGCCGGAATAATGCACTTTCACGCTGTGCCGCGCCGCCATGTCCGCTCGCAGCGCTTCGATCGCCGCAGCATCGCCAAAGCCGTTGATGACGACATTGGCGCCCTCGGCCGCCATTGCCTCGGCAATGGCGAGACCGATACCGCTGGTAGAACCAGTCACCAGCGCCGTGCGCCCCGCGAGCATCATGGTCATTTCCGCATCTCCATCCGAGCGGCTTCACCGTCCGCCGCTTCAATTGTCATGTCATGGCTGGTGGCACCCAGCGGCATCGGTTGGCGCAACCAGGCAGCGTGGCGCAGCCCAGCCTGCACATCCTCGCAGCCGGCCGCCCAATGCTCGGCCATGGTGGCCCGGCTGAACTCGCGGCCCTTGGCATTGCCCTGCCAAGGCTTGTCCCGATATATCAACTGGCCGATGGCGACGCGGCTCTGCCGGGCGGCGCGCGCCAGCAGCCGGGCGTCCTCACTGTCTCGCATATCGTCCGGCAGCCCCTCGATCAGCCGGGCCAATGCGGCACGCAGATTGTCCATCTTCACATTGGCATCGGTGTTCATGCGGGTGCGGCTGGAGAAGCGGATATCGCTCACCCGCTCCTCGGCCTCGTTGATGGTTTCCGGCAAGCTGCCCCGCGCCGGAAACAGATCCACCTGAAAGATCAGCAAATCCCGCCGCGAAGCGGTTTCCAGCACGAAATCCAGCGGCGTGTTGGAAACGAGCCCGCCATCCCACCAATGCTGGCCCTCGATCTCGACCGGCGCAAAGCCCGGCGGCAGCGCGCCCGAAGCCATGATATGCTCAGGGCCTAACCGCTCGCGGGCCGTATCGAAATAGCGGAAGTTGCCAGTCTCGACATTCACCGCACCCACCGAGAGGCGCACCAGGCCACTGTTCAGCAGGTCCCAGTCCACCAGCCGCTCCAGCGTCGCCTTGAGCGGCTGGGTGTCATAATAGCCTAGCGGCCCCTTGAGCCACGGCAGCACCGGCGGCCACATCGGGCGGAAGAAGCCGGGCGCACCGCCCACGGCCGTGAAGGCTGCAGCCATCTCATGCCAATGCCGGCGAAAGCCCATCTCCGGCGCCGGCACCATGGCCAGCACGCCGGATGTCACCAGCTTCCAGAACTCCGCCAGCCGCTCGAGCCGCCGCTCCGGCGGATTGCCAGCGATAAGCGCGCCATTGATCGCACCGATGGAAATGCCAGCGATCCACTCCGGGCAGAAGCCGCCCTCATCGAGCGCCTGGAACACGCCGGCCTGGTAGCTGCCCAGCGCACCGCCGCCCTGCAATACCAGCACGCGCCGCGCATCTGCCGGCACATGTGCATCAATATCGTCCGTACCGGTCATCACGCCCCCAGCCATTTCGCAGGTGCAGCAATAGCGAATGCTGCTGCCGGGGCAACAGCCGATCACTCCACCTTGAGCAGTTCCACATCGAAGATCAGTGTAGCACCCGGTGGAATATCCGCGCCTGCCCCGCGTTCGCCGTAGCCAGCCAGCGACGGCACCAGCAGCGTACGCTTGCCGCCCACCCGCATCCCGGCCACGCCCTCGTCCCAGCCAAGGATCACCTCACCGGCTCCCAGGACGAAGCTGAACGGCTCACGACCCACCGATGTATCGAACATACGGCCCTTCATGCCGGCACTGTAGAGCCAGCCGGCATAGTGCACCGTCACGATGCTGCCTGGGAACGCCTCGGGCCCCTTGCCCACCACCGTATCGGTCAACCGCGTGCCACTTGCCGTCACAACCGGCACTACGGGTTCCGCAGCACTTGCCATCACGGGCGCAAACAGCAGCGCCACCGCCGTCAATCCAGCTTTCATCATCCCTCCACAGCCGCTGCCAGCGGCGGCAAACCCAACCGATGGCGAAAAAATGCGATGGTCCGGGTTTCGGCATCCTTGCCCGGGCCGCTCTCCGGCAGATGTATCGTAAGCACCGAGTGCGGCGCCATCCCCGTATCGGGCCGGGCGGCACTGTCCGGCAGGGAGACTTCCTCAAATCTGTCGCCGAACTCCCGGCGAAGCCTGGCGAAGCGCGCATTCGGCACAAAGGCATCGCTGGCATAGCGCAGGCCGAGCAGGCTCAGGTCCTCCGTTTCAAAACGCGCCTTGGCACAGGCAATCTCGGCGGGCGATGCGTCGATGCTGCCGCGCTTTGCTGCCTTGATCGGCATGGAGGGCTGCGAGAGAACCGGTGCAATCACGGCCGGCTCGGTCATCATCGCCAGCGCAAAGCCGCCCGTAAAGCACATGCCCAGCGCGCCCACGCCCGGCCCGCCACAGTCCGCATGCGCCTGCCGCGCCAGCGCCCGCAGCCACTCCACGATCGGCGAGGAGCGCCCATCCTTCCATACGTTGAACTCGCGGCGGATGCAGATGTTGATGAGCATCTGCTGCAGCGCATAAGGCTTGGTGGCAACCTTGCCCGGCGTGCCGAACAGGCTCGGCAGGAACACGGTCATCCCCGCCGACGCCACCCTGTCGGCAAAGTCCACCACTAGCGGATGCAGGCCGGGAATTTCATGGATGATGATGACCGCCGGCCCACTGCCGCGCCGATACACCGGCCGGGTGAACGGTGCTGCCGTGAAGTCGCTGAGCTGATAATCCTCAAGCGGCATGACGGTCCTCCCTGCCTGCGCCAGCCGCACTGGCATGGCGAGCGCGCATCCGTCCGCCTAGCAGACCGAAACCGAGGATCATCAGGCTCCACACGCCGGGCTCCGGCACCGCTGAAAGAACGCCAGTCGGCAGGAGCACGTCCAGCACGGCCTCCTTCGGGATTCCGGCGCCTTCCAGCGTCTCGAAATCACCAAGCACCCGTCCTCCGAAACTCAGAGCATAGACATCAGGCATAAAGCCCGTCTCGTTCTGGACCAGCACCTTGAGCGTCTCGACGGAATAACCGGGGAAAATTTCAACGCCGAAGGTTCGGTAGACAAAACTGCTGCCCGGCGGAGACGTGCCATTCCAGCCATTATAGAGTCGCGTCGGGTCCGGCGTCAGCTTGATGAACAACTGCTCCACAGCTTGTGCCGGCGAAGCAGGCGCCAGGGCAGCAAGCCCCAAAAGGGCGTACACCGCCACAGACAAGAGCGCGCGCATGGCAGTCCCCCCAGCATCCGCTGCAATTTCAAGCCACTTGCCTGATGCTGCGTCACACCAACGGACTATCAAGCTTGCACGAGCAGCACAACATGGCCGCCAAGGAGCGCGGCTGGAAAGGAAGTGGTGGGCCCAGCGGGATTCGAACCCGCGACCTAGCGCTTAAAAGGCGCGCGCTCTACCGATTGAGCTATGGGCCCACACATCATGCGATGTGAGCGCGCGCCATAGGACGCATCGCCCGCGCGCGCAACTGCCTGGCGGTCACACCCAGCAATGGATGCCGCCAGCCCGGCGCCACCTCGACCAGCGGATCAAGCACGAATCGCCGCTCTGCCATGCGCGGATGCGGCACTTGCAGCCCCTTTCTGCGCAGCACCAGCGGCCCGATGCCGATGATATCAAGATCGAGCACCCTGTCCCCCCAGCGCTGGCCGCGCCGTCGACCGAAGTCGCTCTCGATTCGCTTGATGAGCCGCAGCAGGCGCACCGGGTCGGCCTCGCCACGCACGGCCACCACGGCATTGGCGAAGCGCCGCCCGCCCGGCCCCAGCGGCGCCGTGGGCCACAGCCGCGAACGCGCCTCCAGCACGAGCCCCGCGGCCTCCAGCGCCTGCATGGCGGCCAGCAGCACCTGCTCGGGCCGGCCGTGCCGCCCGTGCCGCCGGTTCGAGCCCAACGCGACCAGTGCGACTGGGGCCGGCGCCGGCTGGGGTGTTGCTCTATCCATCGCCACCGCCGATACGCTGTCCCCATGATGGAAGCCACACTCCCCGCCGATCCCCCGCACGATTGCCCACTCTGCCCAAGGCTGGTCGAATATCGCGCCGCAAATGCTGCGGCCCATCCGGACTGGTTCAACGCCCCGGTGCCGGGATGGGGGGATCCTGAAGCTTGGCTGTGCGTAACCGGGCTTGCGCCCGGCGTCACCGGAGCGAACCGCACCGGCCGGCCCTTCACCGGCGACCATGCCGGAACGCTGCTTTACGATACATTGGCCAAGTTCGGGCTTTCCACCGGGGAATATGCCGCCAGCGCCGATGATGGCCTGGCGCTCAATGGCGTCTTCATCAGCAATGCCGTGCGCTGCGTGCCGCCCGTCAACCGGCCGCTGACGGTGGAAATCCACGCCTGCCGGCCCTTCCTCGTCAGCCAGTATGCCGGCCTGCCCCGCTTGCGCGTCATCATAGCGCTCGGGCAAATTGCCCATCAGTCCGCCGTGAAGGCCTGCGGCGGCAAGCTGCCGAAAACGCCCTTCGCCCATGGCGCCGTGCACAAGCTGCACACCGGCTTCACCATCATCGACAGCTATCATTGCAGCCGGCTCAACACCAACACCGGCCGGCTGACGCCCGAAATGTTTGAAGCCGTGTTCGCCCAGGCGCTGGCGCTGCGGTGACATTTCGCAGCATAGCGCATGAGCAAGGCAGCACCCAGTGGCTGCACTGGCGCCACAACGGCATCGGGGCCTCTGACGCGCCGGCGCTGCTCGGGGAAAACCCCTGGAAGCGCCCCGAGCGGCTGTTCATGGAAAAGACCAGCCCACCGCGCACCGGCTATGCCCGCTCCGGCCCCGCGCCGGCAGCAACAGCAGACCTGTTCGCCTCGGCCCGCCCTGTCACCATCGGCAGCAATCTCTCCGCCATGGCGCGGGGCAACGCGCTCGAGCCGCAAGCCAGGGCACTCTACTGCCGCCACACCGGTACGGACATGCAACCGCTTTGCCTTGAATCCACGGCCCGCCCCTGGCAACGCGCCAGCCTCGATGGCATCAACCTCGCCAGCCGCCGCCTCGTGGAAATCAAATGCGGCGACAAAGTCTACGCCCATACCGCCGAAACCGGCGCTGTGCCGGGCTATTATACCGGCCAACTCCAGCACATCCTCGCCGTCACCGACTTCGAAGCCATCGACTTCTGGGTCTGGCTGCCCGGCCTGACGCCGCTGCTGCTGACCGTGCCACGGGACGAACCTTACATTGCGCGAATGACCGCAGCCGAAGCCGCCTTCTGGTCGCGCGTCGAGGCGGCACGAGGCTGAAGCCGGCGCATGCTTTCAATCTCTTGCGCCCGCCTACACCGCCGGTAAGAGTGACTGCATGACTGTGATCGATCCGCCATCACTACCTCTCTCTGACGCCGAGCAGCGCGCAGGGCGCATGGCAGCCGCATGGGTCGCGCTCGGGATGCTGGTCATGACGAGTTTCCGGCCGCAGCTCTATATTGACGGCGACACGGGCTGGCACATCGCCGCTGGCCGCTGGATTCTCGAAAATCTTGCCGTTCCCCGGACAGACAGCTTCTCCTTCTCAGCGCCGGGTACGCGCTGGGTGGCACATGAGTGGCTGCCGGAGGCGATCATGGCCGGCTCGCTTGCCATCGGCAGCTGGCCGTTGCTTTCGCTTCTGTTCGGCGCCCTGCTGGGGCTAACAGTTTTGATCATCGGCCACGAAATGGCCCGCTGGCTCGATGCTCCCAAGGTGATCATCGCCCTGCTGACCATCGGCGTGATGCTGCTCCCGGCCATATTGGCCCGGCCACATCTGTTTGCCTGGCCGGTACTGGCGCTCTGGACTGTCATGCTGCTACGCGAACGCGAGGCCAACCGGCCGCCGCCTCTCCGATACGTCCTCGTCATGCTGCTCTGGGCCAATCTGCACGGCAGCTTCATTTTCGGCCTGCTCCTTGCCGGGTTGTTCGCTCTGGAAGCGCTGATCAGCGGCCCTGATCGGCGCGCCGTGATCATCGGCTGGGGACGTTTCGGCCTGCTTGCGCTGCTGGCCGGGGTTCTGCCGCCGCTCGGTTTTGATGGGTTGCTACACCCAATCACCATCACCAGCATGAACACGCTCGGCTTCATCAGCGAATGGCAGCCCACGCAGTTTCCGCGCCACGCCACTTTCGGGCTTGCGCTGCTGTTTGTATTTTCCGTCTTGCTAGCGCGCGGCGTGAAGGTGCCGCCAGTTCGGGTGCTGCTGCTCGGCGTACTGCTCTATCTCGCCTTCATCCATATCCGGCACCAGCCTATACTTGCGCTGGTCGGTGGCCTGGCGCTCGCCGAACCACTGGGCCGGTCCTTCATGCGCCGTGACACTGCGGCACCGGCGCCATGGCTCGGCAAGGCGCTGGCGGCGCTGTTGCTCCTGAGCCTCGTCGCTCGGCTGGCGCTGCCCAGCGACCGCCCGCCTTCCGGAAACCACCCTGCAGCGGCGATTGCCTGGGTGCCCGAGACACTACGCCGCCAGCCGGTGCTCAACGAATACAGCTTTGGTGGATCACTGATCTTTGCCGGCATCAAGCCCTTCGTCGATGGCCGCGCCGACATGTATGGCGATCGCTTTATGCAACCGTTCAGCCGGATCGCCGATGGTGACAAGGTGGAGTTCGATCGCGCCGTCCAGCGCTGGAAGATCACCTGGACGATCCTCATGCCCAAATCGCCGATTGTCGCCCGGCTCGATGCCGATCCGCGCTGGCGTCGAGCCTATGAAGATCGCTGGGCCGTTATCCACGTCCGCCGCGACATCAAAGCTTCTGCCAAGCCCTAGATATCCTGCGCCAGCCGCCCGTAGAGTTCCGGCCTCCGGTCCCGGAAAAAGCCGAAGGCGGCGCGGTGCTTGGCTACCAGATCGAGGTCGTAGCTGGCCATCACCAAGCCCTCCTCGGCGTCGCCGAGCTCGGAGAGGATGTCGCCGCGCTGGTCAGCCGCGAAGCTGGTGCCGTAGAAGCTTTGGGCATGCGGGGTGCCGGCCTCCTCGGTGCCGATGCGGTTGCAGGCCAGCACAGGCACGACGTTGCTGACGGCATGGCCGATCATCGCCCGGCGCCATAGCCGCCGCGTATCGAGGGAGGGGTCATGCGGCTCCGAGCCGATGGCGGTGGGAAACAGCAGCACTTCAGCGCCCATCAGCATCATCGCGCGCGCCGTTTCCGGATACCATTGGTCCCAGCAGATACCGACACCGATGACGCCGTGCTTCGTCGGCCACACCTTGAAGCCGGTGTTGCCGGGGCGGAAATAGAACTTCTCCTCATAGCCCGGCCCATCCGGAATATGGCTCTTGCGGTAGACGCCCATCACGTTGCCGCCATCGTCGATCATGGCGAGGCTGTTGTAGTGGTGCTGCCCGTCCTTTTCGAAAAAGCTGGTCGGGATGTAGGTTTTCGTCTCGAGCGCCACTTCGCGCATGGCCGCAACGGCGGGGTGCTTATCCAACGACATGGCGTTGGCGAACAGGCTTTCGTCCTCATGGCGGCAGAAATAATAGCCCTCGAACAGCTCGGGCGGCAGGATCACCTGCGCGCCGGCAGCCGCTGCCCGGCGCACGGCCGCGGCAGTGTGAGCGATATCGGCATCGCGCTGGCCGGAAAAGCCAAGCTGCAGGCCGGCAACGGTGATCATGCGCATGGGCGTGCCTCTCAAGCCGGTTGCTGCTGGGTGATGCAGTGGAAGCTGCCGCCACCGGTGAGGATATGGTCGGCCCGCAACCCGACGCATTTGCGCCCGGGGAACAGCGCCGCAACCGCCGCAACTGCTGCATCGTCACTGGCGGCGCCATACGTCGGCACCACTACCACGCCATTGGCGATGTAGAAATTCATGTGGCTGGCCGGCACGATCTCGCCGTCGCGCTCCACCCGGCCGGGCGACGGTATGCCCACCACATCCAGCCCGAACTCGCGGGCGCGCTCATGGGCATCCAGGAACACATCGCGGTTGGGATCGCCCGGCGCCGGCACGGGCAACGCCAGCACACCAGGCGCCACAAAGCGCGCCAGATTATCGACATGGCCATCGGTATGGTCGTTCATCAGCCCTTCGCCGAGCCACAATACCCGATCGATGCCCAGGTCACGCCGCAGATGCGATTCCACCTCGGCGCGGTCCATGCGCGGGTTGCGATTGGGGTTGAGCAGGCATTGCTCGGTGGTCACGGCGAGGCCGGTACCGTCCACATCGATGGCGCCGCCCTCCAGCACCCAGCCATGCTTGGCCAGCGGCACACCGGCCGCCGCCGCGACGAACGCCGCAACGCCATCATCGCCGGGCAGCGAATATTTGCCGCCCCAGCCATTGAAACGAAACGCCGCCGCCGCATCCCCCACCGGGGACTGCATGAACAATGGGCCGGTATCGCGCAGCCAGATGTCGCCAAAGCCATAGCGGTGGATGCCAACATCGGCGCCGGCCAGCATGGCGCGCGCCACGGCCTCGGCCGTCGCATCAGCCACCAGCAACTCCACGCGCTCGGCCTCAGCGATGGCCAGCACCATTGCCGCCACTTCAGCCTGCGCCGGAGCAAGATCGTCCTCCCACAGGTCGGCGGCGCTGGGAAAAGCCGTCCAGGTCACCTTGTGGGGCAGCCATTCGGCCGGTTGGCGGGCGGTCATTTCAGGGCCTTTCGCAGTCGGTCAGCCAGAATCGTCATGCCGGCCTGCTTGCCAGCCCCTGCCCGGCGACGCAACGGTTTCACAACCGTCGGCCCTGCCGCTGCCAAGCCACGTCAGAAACAGCCCTTTTGGAGCAATGCTTTGTTGACACTTTTAGTCAGGCAGCGCACCACATCCATGATGTGAAGCCATAACTGCCTGCTTCAGCAGGGAGAAATCTCAACTTGTCAGTGCCGGAGGGGGCGAGACAATGGACGAGACAACGGATGAACCCGGCAAGGGTTCTACCGGCGGGAGCGTGCGCAGCGCGGTCCTGCTGGGATGCAATGCGGACGAAGCCGAGTTTCTGGAGTTGCTGCTCGATGTGCTGGGTTGGCGCATCAGCAAGGCAACGGCCTTGGCCAGCCTTCCCGATATTGCGTGCGACCTGGCACTTTTCTCCATAAACAACGGCCGCATCGCGCCTGGGCTCTCGGCGAAGAATGACGTTGCAGATGCGATCGAGCAGATCCAGACGCACTGGCCAGCCTGTGACATCGTGCTCATTGCGGATGAGGCAGAGAGCCTTTCCAATAGTGACGTCGTGAGTTCTGAAACTACGCACTTGTTGCTTCGACCGATCAAAGTTATCGATGTTGAAACGCTTTTGCTTAATTTACATCAGAAACGGATGTAACCAGTTTTTAACCGATTAACTTAGCCGAAAAACCAGTGTACGGAGTCTCAAGAGAGAAGAGTGCGTTAAATCAGTACGTTGAAACACCGCGATGGGGGCCTATCGCATTGGGTTTGATCGGCACATACGACGGCTTCAAGCCGGATCCACGCAGGGCAGAAACCCTGTCGCAATTAGACCTCCAAGCGTTGCAGCGCGACGCCGGGGAGATTGCTGCCCGCGCCTCGCTGTTGGCTGAGCAGCTTTCTGCCAGCACTGCCACTCCGTCCGATACGGTGGATCCCCTCACGGCGCTGCGCAACAACATCCACAACCGCCGCCTGAGAAACAAGCTTCTGCCAGCAGAGTTGTTCAGTGACCCGGCATGGGACATGATCCTCGATCTCGCCCTTGCTGCGCTGGAACAACGCCAGGTGTCTGTATCCAGCCTGTGCCTTGCCGCCAATGTGCCCACCACGACGGCGCTGCGCTGGATCAAGATCATGCTCGATCAGGGGTTGTTGCTGCGAACCGATGACGCGGCGGATCGTCGACGCAGTTTCGTCGCCATCTCCGAACCGCTGCTCGCGCAGGTCGTCGAGTTCGCCAGCAAGCGGCGCTAAGCGCCCTGCGCTACCGCAAACTGCCGCGCTCAGTCCGCCGTCGACTCCGGCGCGGCCAGACCCTTGAAGCCCTGCGCCACGACATACCATTCGCTCGAGCCCTTGCGGCTCGCCGGCGGCTTCACATGCTTCACGGATGCAAAAGATTGCTTGAGCGCACCGGTGAGGGCGCCATCGCCGCCGCCTGCCAGCACCTTGGCGATGAAGTTGCCGCCGGGGCGAAGCAGGCGTGTCGCCATGTCCAGCCCGGCCTCGATCAGCCCCATGGTGCGCAGATGGTCAGTGGCTTTATGGCCCACGGTGTTGGCCGCCATGTCGCTCATCACCAGATCTGCCGCACCGCCGAGTGATTCGAGCAGCAGCGCCTCGGTGTCATCGTCGAGAATGTCCTTCTCGAACAGGATCACGCCGGCAATCGGCTCCACGGGCAGCAGGTCGATGCCCACCACCTTGGCGCGGGGCCGTCGCTCCAGCACAACCTGGCACCAGCCACCGGGCGCGGCGCCAAGGTCCACCACCCGCTCGACCTGGCCGAGCAGCGAGAACTGCTCATCGAGCTCCTTGAGCTTGAACGCCGCGCGGCTGCGATAGCCCGCTGCCCGCGCAGCCGCCACATAGGGGTCATTCAGTTGCCGCTCCAGCCAGCGGGTAGAGGATGTCGTGCGCTTGCGCGCCGTCTTCACCCGCACCTTGCCGCCGCGTGACCGTCCGCCGGCGCCACCTGGCCCGCCACCACCTCGTGCTGTACTCATCGACCGCTCGCCCATACCCCGTCGCGGCCCATCAAGGTCCGCAAAATGCCTTCACGAATGCCCCGATCGGCCACTCGCACTTGTCCACCCGGCCAGCGGGAAAGGATCGCATCCAAAATGGCACAGCCGGCGACGATCAGCTCCGCCCGGTCCGGCCCGATGCAGGCCATGCGCGCCCGCTCGGCCACGCTGCGCGCAGAGATGCTGCGGCACAGCGCCAGCAACGGCGCTGTTTCCACAGCGCAGCCATCCACCCGCCGACGATCATAGCCCGGCAGGCCCATCTCCACACTGGCCAGCGTGGTGATGGTGCCCGATGTGCCGAGCAACTGCACATCCTTCACGCCGCGTCGCGCCAGGCGCTCGCCAAAGCCATCGAGCAGCGGCGCCACCCGCTCCAGCATCCGCGCATAGCCGGCTGCACGATCATCGGCATCGGGCCATTGCGGCTCGGTTTCGGCGAGCGACACCACACCCCAGGGCAGGCTGATCCACTCCAGGATTTCCGGCTCGCCGGTATCGCAGCTGCCAGCCTTCACCAGCATCAGCTCGGACGAGCCGCCACCGATATCGAACACCAGCGCCGGCGGACCATCGGGCGCGATGAGCATATGGCAGCCCAGCACCGCCAGCCGCGCCTCTTCCGCCGCGCTGATCACATCGAGCGCAATCCCGGTTTCGGCATAGACCCGCTCCACGAAGCGCGCGCCATTGGCGGCACGCCGGCAGGCCTCTGTCGCAACATTGCGGGTGAGCCGCACATCGCGCCGCGCCAGCTTGTCCGCACAGGCCGCGAGCGCCGCCACGGTGCGGTCCATCGCGGCATCGGAAAGCCGGCCGGCCTCAAGCAGCCCCTCGCCCAGCCGCACAACGCGGGAATACGCATCGACAATGGTAAAGCCATCGGGGCCGGGCCGCGCGATGAGCAGCCGGCAATTGTTGGTGCCAAGGTCAAGCGCGCCATAGGTGCGGCCCCGGCGCAGCGGCGCGCGCCCGCCATAGCCCGCGCCTTCACGCTGCACAGGCACAGCTCCGCGCCCCAAAGGCGCCGCAGGATCGGCATCCGCCGACATCAACCATCATCCCATCACATCACTGCCCACCCAAAACGTGGCGGCAGAACCTGAGACCAAGTTAGTGCGCCCGGCCCGTTTAAGCAAATGCCCCGGCATTTCCTGCAACGGAGCGAATTGACTTCCGTCGCTCCTCAACCTAGATGCGCGCTTCGCCCGGCGCACTGCCCTGTCGTCTAACGGTAAGACAACGGACTCTGACTCCGTTTATCGAGGTTCGAATCCTCGCGGGGCATCCAGCCGGCAAGCACAGCCCCTACCGTGCCGCACCAGCGGCGATGCCGCTTGACGGGCTGCTGCGCCCTGCCGAATAACGTAGTCCGGGCATGGGCGCCCCCGGAGACAGCGCATGAAGCTTCCCCACAGCCGCAGAGGCTTTCTCGGCATGGCCGGCATCGCGGGGAGCCTTGGCAGCCCGATCATGGGCGCGGCGCTGGCCGCCGAGGGCGGGGATGCCGATCTCATCGTCCATAACGCCAAGGTTTATACCGTCGATGATGCGATGCCCAAGGCGCAGGCCTTTGCCATCAAGAACAACCGCTTCATCTATGTCGGCACCAGCGAACTGGCCAAGGCGCTCGCCGGCCCGCGCACCCGGCTGTTCGATGCCCGGCAGATGACCATCGTTCCCGGCTTCATCGATTGCCATAACCATGCCCGCGGCGAGGTACTTCTGTATGATGTGCTGGTCGGCAATCCGTTCGAAGTCGAGTTCGTCACCATCCAGTCGATCATCGACAAGCTCAAGGCCCGCGCCGCGCAGACTCCGCCCGGCACCTGGGTGGAAGGCTTTTTCCACGACGATACCAAGGTCAAGGACGGCCGGCTGCTCACCCGGCACGATCTCGACAAGGTTTCGAACGAGCACCCGGTGATTGTGCGGCACCGCGGTGGCCACACCTATTTCTACAACAGCAAGGCGCTGGAGATGGCCGGCATCACGCCCGCCACGCCAAACCCGTTTGGCGGCACCTATGACAAGGATGCCAGCGGGCAACTGACCGGCCGGGTGACAGACCGCGGCCGCGCTGCATTCGACAAGGTCGGCAACCGTCCCGCCTACAGCCAGGCGCAGCTCGAGGAGCGCAGCCGCGCCGGCATGGCGCATATCTCCCGGTCCTTCGTCCGCTACGGCCTCACCGGCGTCCACCACCAGGGTGGGGACCTGGCCGCCATGCAGGCAATCCGCGCCAAGGGCGAGCTGCTCCACCGCATCAGCTTCGAGACCAGTGGCGCCATGCTAGATGCCATGCTCGCCAACGGCATCATGACCGGGCTGGGCGATGAGTGGATCAAGTTCGGCGCCACGTCAGAGCACACGGTGGATGGCTCCTTCTCCGAGCGCACCATGGCGATCAGCACGCCCTATGCCGGCAGCAACCCGCCCTATTACGGCAACATCACCGAAAGCCAGGAGACGCTCGATGCCTTTGTCGAGAAGGTCCACCGCGCCGGGGTGCAGGTAAACTGCCACGCCAATGGCGATGTCGTCATCGACATGGTGCTCAATGCCTTCGAGCGGGCCCAGAAGCTCCACCCCCTGCCCGATGCCCGGCCCAAAATCACCCATTGCACGCTCATCAACGATGGGCTGGTGAAGCGTATGAAGACTCTTGGCGTCATCCCCGCGCCCTTCACATCCTATGCCTATTACAATTCGGACAAGTTCGGCTTCTACGGCGAGGCGATGATGCGAAACTGCATGGCCTTCCGCAGCTTCCTCGATGCCGGCGTGCCGGTCTGCGCTGGCTCGGACTTCAGCCCCGGCCCGTTCGCACCGCTCATGGGCATCCAGGGCATGGTGACCCGCAAGGGCTGGAACGGCGAGACCTGGGGCCTCAACCAGCGCGTCAGCGTGGCAGAAGCCCTACGCATCAACACCTACAACGGCGCCTATGCCTCGAAGGAAGAGGCCATCAAGGGCTCGATCAGCGTCGGCAAGCTGGCGGACTATGTCGTGCTGGCTGAAGACCTGCACAGCATCGACCCGGAGAAGATCAAGGACATCCAGATCGTCCAGACCGTCACCGGCGGCAATACCGTCTACCAGGCGTAACGGCGCTCGCAAAAGCCGGCCCAAAAAGCCGGCCAAAAAGCTGGATTGCATCGCACCGGGCGGCCCCGTATACCGGCCGCCTTCCGTCGGTGTGGGGCAGTAGCTCAGATGGGAGAGCGCAGCAATCGCACTGCTGAGGTCAGGGGTTCGATCCCCCTCTGCTCCACCAACGGTCCCATCCTGAACTGCCGGCCGCGCGCCGCCCCGGCGCAGGAGATTTCACCCCATGCAACTGCCGAGCCTTACGGTCCCCACCATTGCCATTGCCGGCAGCAGCGCGCGCTTTCCGGTGCGGCGCATCTACTGCGTGGGCCAGAATTATGCCGATCATGCCCGGGAGATGGGCAATGATCCGGATCGCCAGCCGCCGTTCTTCTTCAGCAAGCCGGCCGATGCCGTGGTGGCCAGCGGCACCGAGCTGCCTTTCCCGCCGCTGACACAGGATCTGCACCATGAAGTCGAGCTGGTGCTGGCGCTTGGCGCCGGCGGCCGCAACATCGCCGTGGAGGCCGCCGAGGCGCTGGTGTTTGGACATGCCGTCGGCATCGACCTGACGCGACGGGACCTGCAGGCCGCCGCCAAGAAGGCCGGCCGGCCGTGGGACATGGCCAAGGGCTTCGATCATTCCGCCCCAATCGGGCCACTCACGCTCGGCGCGCCGCCTGCCAGCGCCCCGATCACGCTGAGCCTCGATGGCGAGCAGCGCCAATCCGGCGATCTGGCGGACATGATCTGGTCGGTCGCCGAGATCATCGCCACGCTGTCCACCTATGTGGAGCTTGCCGCAGGGGACCTGATCTTCACCGGCACACCCGCCGGCGTCGGGCCGGTCCTGCCCGGCCAGCAGCTGCGCGGCAGCATCGCCGGCCTGGCGCCCGTGGAGATCAGCTTTCGCGCCTGAGGCCGGCACTCACATGATATGCGGCTGGTCGATGCTCTCGGCCCGCGCCGCCGCCGCGGCCTGCGCATCAGGCAGCGCCGGGTCCCAATTGCGGCCCACGAAGCGACCACCATTCACCGCGCCCGAGGCATCGGATGCCAGCCACAGCGCCGGCGCCAGCATCACTTCGGGCGGCAGCAGCCCGGCATAACTGCCCTCAGGCTGCGGGCCGTTTTCCGGGTGCCAGGGCGCGGCGCGCTGCCCCACATTGTCCCCCGGAATCAGTGCCGTATCGGCAGCGCCGCCGGGGAGGAGCACATTCACCGTAACGCCGCTGCCCTCCAGCTGGCGCGCCCAGATCCGGCTGCTCGCCTCAAGCGCCGCCTTGGCCGGCCCATAGGGCCCGCCGGCATCGAACAACATGGTGGGCCGCGAAGTGGAGATGTTGATGATGCGACCAAAGCCCCGTTCAACCATGCACTGCACCACGGCGCGCGCCATCATGAATGGCCCGGTGACATTGGCGAGCACCAGGTCCCGATAGACCTGCACATCCGCCTCCCAGAAGCGCGGCTGATCGGCATAGCCCTTGCCAGGATACACCTCCGCCCCGCTGCGTGCTGCATTGTTGATGAGCACATCCACCTTGCCGAATTGCGCCTCCGTGGCTGCCACCACCCGCTCGCAGGCCGCTGCATCCGCCACATCGGCAAGCATGGCGACACAGCGCCCGCCACCCAGTACCGCCAGCTCGGCCCGCGCTGCTTCCAGCTCGGCTGCTGCCCGGCCGCCGGTGATCATCACATCCGCCCCGGCCAGCACGAACGCCCTCGCCATGGCCTTGCCCAGCCCGCGCCCGCCGCCGGTGATGATGATCGCCCGGTGCTTCAGCGATTTATGGCTCATGTCAGCTCCAGTGCGGGTTACGCCTTGCACCATGCGGTGGTGCTGCGCCTGCTGCAGCCGCCGCCCACCGAGTCTCCGCAATCCGGCCAACGCAGCTGCGCTAAAGCAGCCATTCGATCGGCATCAACCCCCAGAACACCACCTGCGCGCGCCGAAAGCGCCCCGTCTCCGGCTCATGCGTGTGCACCAGCCTTCCCGCCTCCCCTTCTTCCAGCCATTGCAGCGCGCCACCTGGCCCCAGCCGCAGCTCATAGGCGCTGTGCCGGAGCGGGTCGCTGAACACCTGCTGCAGCCGCAACGCCAGTGTCGGGCTGTCCATGAGGAACCCCAGCTCGGTGTTCAGATGCATCGAGCGCGGATCAAAATTGAACGAGCCGACAAACAGCCGCTCGCCATCGCTGGTGAAGGTCTTGGCGTGCAGCGAGGATCGGCTGGAGCGCAGCACCGTGCCACGTGCCGAAGCCCGCTTGCGGCGCCGCGACTCCCGCCAGCGCCGGCGCATGCCGCCCAGCCCTGCCCCCGGTTCGGCAGCCTGCCCGCCGCCAGCCGAAGCATCCCGCCGCAGCCGCCCCAGGCTGCCGCGCAGCAGCCCCGCCAGCGCCCCGCCGCGCCCTGCCGGGTGCTTCGAGGCCTCGCCTTTCATCTCCCACAGCCGCACCCCGGCCTTGAGCAGCCGCCGCCGGTAGCGGGCATAGCCGGCATGCACCATCGCCACATCGGTGGCGGCCAGCGAGTTCGTCAGCACATCCACTTCCACACCGCGTGCCGCCATGGCCTCGAACATTCTTGCCCCGGCTTTCGATGGCACGAAATAGGCCGAGACCAGCCCGAGCTGCCGCTTCGGCTCGCCGATGATCTCGCCGATCTGCCCCATGAGCGTGCGCGCGTGCGGCGCCAGCCCAAGCCCCTTGGCGGGGTCATCGCTTACCATCCGCACCGGTGCCCACTCATAGTCCAGCGCGCCATGGGTGAGCGCCTCGGCAAAGGAGGTTTCACCCACCGCCGCCGCATAGGCCTGCGCCAGCGGCTCGTCCCGCAGCAGCGCCTCGGCATCGGCAGCCAGCGCCGCCAATGCGCCGGGCTTGACAGCGGGCAGGATCAACCGCGCCGGATAGGCCGAGGCGCTGCTCCAGTATCGGGCGAAATCCCGCGCCATCTCGGGCACGATGGCGCCAATGGCCAGCACATCGAGATCGGCAAATTCCGGCTGTTCCCCGGCACCGAAATACGCGTCGCCGATGTTGCGGCCGCCGACGATGGTCATCTGGTTATCCGCCGTCAGGCTCTTGTTGTGCATCCGCCGGTTGAGCCGGAAAAAATCCAGCGCATAGCCGATGGCCTTGGGCCGACGGATGGTGAAGGGGTTGAACAGGCGCACCTCCATCCTGGGGTGGCTGTCCAGCGCTGCCAGCTCGGCATCCAGCCCGCGAATGCCGTTATCATCGAGCAGCAGCCGCACCATCACGCCGCGCTCGGCCGCCTGCCGCAGTTCTTCGAGCAGCAGCCGGCCTGAAACATCCTCGCGCCAGATGTAATATTGCACATCGAGGCACACGTCCGCCGCGCGCACCAAGGCCACCCGCACCGCAAAGGCCTCGCGCGATTCAGCCAGCGGCACGATGCCGGAAAGTCCGAGGTGCGCCGCCTCCAGCCCGGCGATGGCGCGGCCGATGCGGCTGTCCGGCGTGTCCTGCAGCGGCGGCGCTTCGGGCTCGTGCGGCAGCGCCGGCAGCGGAAACGACAGGCGCAGCGCCAGCCAAACGGCCAGCAGTGCCGCCAATCCCGTGGCGACAATCGCCAGCACGCTCATCTGCTCTCCGGCTGGCGCAGGCCCGGCAGTTTGAGCCGCGCCCACACCGGCAGATGGTCAGAGGCCAGCGCCGCCAGCCGGCTGCTGTGCACGGCCGCCTCCTCCACTGCCACATCGGCCGAAACGAACATCCGGTCGAGATGCCCCACCGGCCAGCGCGCCGGAAAGCTCGGGCCGGGCCGGATATGCTCGAAATGCCTGGCCACATGCACCATGCCCGGCGGCTCGTTGCGCCACTCGTTGAAATCCCCGGTGAGCAGCGTCGGCCGCTCTTCGTCCTGGCCGTGGATGTGGCTCACCAGCGCCCGCAACTGGCGGGAGCGCCAAAGCCCGGAGAGATCGAGATGCGTGCCCACCACGCGCAGCGGCCGGCCATCCACCTCGAGGTCTGCCAGCACCGCGCCACGCGGCTCGAGCCCAGGCAGCACGATGCGCCGCGTATCGAGGATTTCGAGCCCCTTGCGCACGAGGATGGTGTTGCCGTGCCAGCCGAGGCTGTTCGGGCGGGGACCGAAGCGCAGCGCGGTGTAGGGGCTCTCATGCTCAATGGCCTCGGGCGGGATCGAGCTGGTCCGGCTGCCGAAGCGACGGTCGATCTCCTGCAGGGCGACGATATCGGCACCGATCTCGCCCAGTACTTCGAGGATGCGGCCGGGCCGGCGGCGCCAGTCGGTGCCGACGCTTTTGCGGATATTGTAGGAGGCGACTGAAAACATGGAGGGCTACAATCAGAGAATGGGAGACAGGAGGCGCGCGGCCGAATTGATGAGCCGATCGAAATAGGAGCGATCGGCGGCTTCGGCCTTGCCGACGCGGCGGCAGCGGGCGAAATCGTCGGTCAGCATCGCCTCCACCGCTTCTATCATCGAGGTGTGTGGCATCCAGACGGTGATCTCGAAATTGATCGCGAAGGATCGATTGTCGAAGTTGACGCTGCCAACGCTGGTGATCTTGTCGTCGACCAGCACGACCTTCTGGTGAAGAAAGCCCGCCCTGTAGCGACAGACTGCGACCCCGCGTTTCACCATGTGATCGGCATGGGCGTTGCTGGCATGCCAGACGATCCTGTGGTCGGGCTTTTCGGGCAGCATCACGCGCACATCGACGCCGCGCAGCACGGCGGCGAGCAGGGCCGTGCGCACATCCGTATCGGGCACGAAATAGGGCGACACGATCCAGAGCCGCTTGCGCGCCTGGGCGATCACGTCGGTGAAGGCGATGGCGCAGGATTCGAGCCGGTCGGCGGGGCCGGTGGCCATGACGAGTGCGGGAACCTGCCCCGGCGTTTCAACTTCGGTGGGCGGCTCGAAGGGCAGGGCATCGCCGGTTGCCCACTCCCAATCCTCCCGGAAGATCAGGGCGCAGGCGAGCGCAGCGGGGCCCTCGATGCGCAGATGGGTGTCGCGCCAATGGCCGAATTTCGGGTCCTGCCCGAGATATTCGGTGCCCACATTGATGCCGCCGGTCCAGGCCACCCTGCCGTCCACCACGACGATCTTGCGATGGTTGCGGTAATTGATGCGCATGGGCCCGTAGATGCGCAGGAATTTGTGGCGCTGGTTGAAGCCCGCAACCTTGACGCCGGCGGCGCGCAATTCGTCGCGATAGCGCCGCGGCAGGTCGGTGGAGCCGACATCGTCGTAAAGCAGGTAGACCCGCACGCCCGCCCGGGCCCTTTCGGACAGCCGCACGGCGAGTTCCCGTCCCAGGGCATCGTCGCGCACGATGTAGAACTGGACGAAGAGGTAGCGCCTGGCCTGCGAGATGCCCTCGAATATGGACGCGAAGGTGGCCTGCCCGTCGATCAGGAGGCGCGTGTCGTTGCCCGAGTTGAACGGCACGCCGGCAACGCGCGTCAATACCGGCCAGTCCTCCGTCGTTTGGCGATCGATGACGCGAAGGTCCTGCGCGCGCAGCGGGCGGGCATTGCGACTTTGCAGGCGCCGCTCCTGGTAGTCGTCAAAGAACTTCCAGCCGAAGACCAGATAGATCAGTGCCATCGGGAACGGGAAAAAGAGGAGGGACAGCAGCCACGCGATCGATCCCTGGGACGTCCTGGAGGCAAGGATTTCCCGCACCGCGCAGAGTGCCGCCAGCGCATAATTGGCCGCAAGGAAGATGGCCACGATGTGGATATTGCCCACTATGGCCCGCACGATGTCGGTCATGTCTGCCGTCCGTTATCTGCCCGGTGCGCCGTCACAGCCCGAGGGCCGCGCGCACCAGGGCAACCTGCTGCTGCTGATGGATACTGGCGAGACCCGTGGCCGGGCTCGCCGCGTCTTCGCGACCCACGAAGTCGGGACGCTTGGCCTTGATGTCGAGCGTCTTGAGGACGCTTTCGATGCGCCGGTCCATGAAGGTCCAGGCGCCCATATTCTCGGGTTCCTCCTGGCACCATACCACATCGGCGTTGCGGTAGGGTGCCAGCGCCTTGGCCAGGCTGTTCTTGGGGAAGGGGAACATCTGCTCGACGCGCACGATGGCGACATCGGTGACGCCCTTGTCGCGACGTTCCTGCAGCAGGTCATAATAGACCTTGCCGGTGCAGAGCACGACGCGCTTCACCTCGTCTTCCGGCGCGATCGCGTCGATTTCAGGGATCACGTAACGGAAGCTGCTGCCGGGCCCGAAGTCGGCCAGCGAACTGACGGCCAGCTTGTGCCGCAGCAGCGATTTCGG
>DIUN01000014.1 GCA_002423025.1 Sphingomonadales bacterium UBA6157
ACCACCACCGCCACCGTGCTGGCCCAAGCCATCGTGCGCGAAGGCATGAAGTACATGGCCGCCGGCATGAACCCGATGGACCTGAAGCGCGGCATCGATCTGGCCGTCAGCAAGGTTGTCGCGGACCTCAAGGCTCGTTCCAAGCCGGTCGCCGGTACGTCCGAGATCGCCCAGGTCGGCACCATCTCCGCCAATGGCGAGACGGAAATTGGCGACATGATCGCCAAGGCCATGGAAAAGGTCGGCAANNNNAGTTCGACCGTGGCTATCTGAGCCCGTATTTCATCACCAACCCCGAGAAGATGCAGGTCGAACTCGACAGCCCCTACATCCTCATCCACGAGAAGAAGCTCTCGAACCTGCAGGCGCTGCTGCCGGTGCTCGAAGCTGTTGTCCAGTCGGGCCGTCCGCTGCTCATCATCGCGGAAGATGTTGAGGGCGAGGCTCTGGCCACGCTCGTCGTCAACAAGCTGCGTGGCGGCCTCAAGGTCGCAGCCGTCAAGGCTCCTGGCTTTGGCGATCNNACCAAGGGCGAGATGATCTCCGAAGACCTCGGCATCAAGCTCGAGAACGTCACGCTGCCGATGCTGGGCCAGGCCAAGCGCGTCACCATCGACAAGGACAACACCATCATCGTCGATGGCGCTGGCGAAGCTGATGCGATCAAGGGTCGTGTCGAGCAGATCCGCGCGCAGATCGAAATCACCACCAGCGACTATGACAAGGAGAAGCTCCAGGAGCGCCTTGCCAAGCTCGCCGGCGGTGTGGCCGTCATCAAGGTCGGTGGTTCCACCGAAGTTGAAGTCAAGGAGCGCAAGGACCGCGTTGACGATGCCCTGCATGCCACCCGCGCTGCGGTGGAAGAAGGCATTGTACCCGGCGGCGGCACGGCGCTGCTTTATGCCACCAAGGCTCTCGAAGGCCTGAAGGGCATGAACGACGACCAGACCCGCGGTGTCGACATCATCCGCCGGGCGCTGTTCGCTCCGGTTCGTCAGATTGCTTCGAACGCCGGCCATGATGGTGCGGTTGTTTCGGGCAAGCTGCTCGATGGCGGTGATGACAAGATCGGCTTCAATGCTCAGACCGATGTCTATGAGAACCTGGTTCTCGCTGGCGTGATCGATCCGACCAAGGTTGTTCGCACGGCGCTGCAGGATGCAGCTTCGGTGGCATCGCTGCTGATCACCACGGAAGCGGCGATCACGGAACTGCCGGCTGACGACAAGGGCGGTTCGGGCGGCATGCCCGGCGGCGGCATGGGCGGCATGGGCGGCATGGACTTCTAAGTCCCGCCCTTTCAGCCTGAGAAATTGGGGGCCGCAGCATCTGCTGCGGCCCCTTTTTCTTTGTTTAGAGTGCGTTGCGGCAGGTCTCGTCCATGCCGATAGCCTTGAGCAGTACCATGCCTTCGATGGTTACGAGCAGCTTGGCGGCGTCGGTTTCGGGGGTGGGGCTATCGAGGAGGGAGGTGCCCCAGGCGAGGAAGCCGTGGCCGATGCGGTTGCCGATGTGGCGGTAGAGCGGGTCGCTGCCGGCGGAGAGGCTGGCCATTTCCAGCCAGACGCGCATGTAGGGCCAGAGATCGGGTGCAAAAACAATGGCTTGTAACTTCGCCACAAGAGCGTTGAGCGGCAGCGGCGTGGTGGGGGCGCGGGCTTGCAGCAGGCGGGTCATGCGCTCGGCTACGAGTTCAAGTATTGCTTGAAAAAGCTCGGCTTTGTCCTTGAAATAATAGAGCAGCATCCGGTCGCTGGTTTGCGCAGCTTTGGCGAGAGGGCGCAGGCTGGAGGCGCTCAGGCCGTGCGCCAGAACATGGTCCGCCAGCCGTTCCAGGATAGCGGCGCGGCGGTCATCCTGCTTGTTCATGCTTGTTATTGCTCGGTTTTTACCGGCGCCGGCGCTCCGGCTTCGGCCATGGCGGCCTCCACATCGGCATTGGCCTTGGCGGCGACCTGGCTCTCCTGCGCCGTAATGCGCGTATCGGCGGTCTCGCCACAGGCGGCGAGCAGGAGCAGGGCAGGGAGCAGGAGTTTTTGCATCCCTCTCAGATAGCCGAGCGGGAGAAAAAGGGAAATGTGCGGTATGCAACCCGGCACCGGCTGGGCGCTGGCCGGGATGCTGGCCGGCGGCCGCGGGAGCGGCACCGGCGCTGGGCCGGCACCATATGGGAGAACGGCGGACATGGGCCTCTACAGCGAGCGAATCTTCCCCTGGCTGCTCGACAAGGCGCTCGGCCACCCGCGGATCGAGGCGCGCCGCAAGGCGCTGGTCTCGCAGGCCAGCGGCGAGGTTCTGGAGATCGGCTTTGGCAGCGGCGCGACCCTGCCATTCTATGATCCGGCCAAGGTGACGAAGCTGACAGTCGTCGAGCCCTCCGAGGGCATGAACCGCCGGGCGGCGGCGCGGCTGGCGGCGAGCCCTGTGCGGGTGGAAAGCGTGCCCGGCGCCGGCGAGCGGCTGCCCTTTGCCGATGCCAGTTTTGATACGGTCGTCACCTGCCTGACCTTGTGCAGCGTCAGTGATCCGGATGCGGTGATGGCAGAGATCCGCCGCGTGCTGCGGCCGGGCGGCAAATTCCTGTTCCTCGAGCATGTGCGCAGCGAGGATGCCGGGCGGGCGCGGTGGCAGGTACGGCTCAACCCGCTGCAGAAGGTGATCGGCGTCGGCTGCAATCTTGATCGAGACAGTGCGGCCACGGTGCGCAAGGCCGGCTTCAGCCTTCCGCCGCTGGCGCAGGAAGTGGAGCCGGCGTTTGGCGCGATGGCGCCGCTGACGCCGCTTATTGCTGGGGCGGCGGAGCGCTAGGGGCCGGTTCGGGCGCCGGCTCGGCTGGCGGCGATGCTTCGGCAGGTGCCCCAGCCGATGCCGGCTCCTCGGCCAGCGGCGCGAACTCGCCGCCGTCCAGTTCCGAGGCGGCGAGGGGCGGGTTGCCATCCCAGAGCTGGTCGAGCCGGCGCTGGAGATAGGCCGATTTCATCAGCGTATACTCATCGAGGCTGCCGGCCAGCAGCGAATCGGCGCCCTGCTCGGTGAGGTTGGAGCGCAGGTTGATGACCCGGCCGGCGATCTGCCCGCCGCGCCAGTAGAGGCTCGGGCTGAAGGCGACATTGCGGGCGATATCGGCCGGGTCCGCCGCGAAATCGAACACCAGCCCAAAGCTGTCCCGCAGCGTCGAGGGGCCAAAGAACGGCAGCACCACATAGGGGCCGGATTTGATGCCCCAGGCCGCGAAGGTCTGTCCCCAGTCCTCCGGCTCCTGCGGGCGGCCGAGATCGGTGGCGTTGTCCGCCAGGCCGCCGACGCCGAGAGTCGTGTTGATGAGGAAGCGATCGAGCGTCCGGAACGCCTTCTTGATCTTGCCCTGCAGCAGCGCGTTGATGAAGTTCAGCGGCTCGCCATAGTTGCTGAAGCCGTTGGTGATGCCGGTGCGCGCGGCCTTGGGCACTACGGTGCGGTAGCCGGTGGCGATCGGCTTGACGACGTTGCGGTCCAGCCCCTTGTTGAACTTGTGGATCTTGCGGTTGCCGTTTTCCCAGCGGTCCGCCTCGGCGACTTCAAGCGTGCCGGCGCGCGGCGTGGCGCAGGCGGAGAGCGCCAGCAGGCCGAGCAGAAGTGCCGTACGGGGCTGGAATGGGTGGAAACGCGGCGAGCGGATGATCATGGCTTTGGCTCGCACAGTCTCGCGGTTGTAACAAGTGCCAAGGGCGACAGGATGTTGGCGCGTCACATCGCTTGTTGACACATATAAAGATATCTTTATGTCCGCTTTCCTATGGACGATGTGCTCGCCGTTTTTCGCGCCGTGGCGGACCCCAGCCGGGTCCGCATCCTGCTGCTTGTCCGCCGCATGGAACTTAGCGTGGGGGAGCTGGCCGCTGTTCTGGGCCAAAGCCAGCCGCGTGTCTCGCGGCATTT
Source organism: Sphingomonadales bacterium UBA6157 (assembly GCA_002423025.1). Classification (GTDB taxonomy): domain Bacteria; phylum Pseudomonadota; class Alphaproteobacteria; order Sphingomonadales; family Sphingomonadaceae; genus Sandarakinorhabdus. The sequence continues at coordinate 3,919 of DIUN01000014.1, forward strand.
GCGCATCCTTGCCGATGCCGGGCTGGTGACGCGCGCCAAGGAGGGCGCCTGGGTGTTCGTGCGGCTTGGTGCCGCAGCGCTGTGCGGGCCGGTCTTTGCCGCCATCGATGGCCTGGCAGCTGCCGGCGGCGATGCCGAGCCGGGGCAGGCGGACCTTGCCCGGCTGGAGACGGTACGCGCCGAGCGCGCCGCCGCCGCAGACGCCTGGTTTGCCGCCCATGCGAAGGATTGGGACCGGGAGCGCTCGCTGTTCAGTGCCGAGGCAAATGTTGAAGCCGCGATCATGGCGGCGCTTGGCGGCCAGCCGCTGGGGGCGCTGGTGGATGTCGGCACCGGCACCGGCCGGATGATCGAGCTGCTCGGGCCACGGGCGGATGCGGCACTGGGCATTGACCGCAGCCCCGAGATGCTGCGGCTGGCGCGCGGGCGCATAGAGGCGTGCGGCCTCGCCCATGCCGAAGTGCGGCGTGGGGACATGTATGCCTTGCCGCGCGAAGATGGCAGCTCCGATACGGTGGTGCTGCACCAGGTGCTGCACTTCGCCGATGATCCGGCGGCGGTGCTGCGCGAGGCCGGGCGCGTGCTGCGCCCCGGTGGCCGGCTGCTGGTGGTGGATTTTGCCGCGCATGAGCGCGAGGAGCTGCGCAGCCAGCAGCGCCATGTGCGGCTGGGCTTTGGCGATGCGTTGATGCTGGGCTGGATGGCGGCGGCCGGGCTTGCGGGCGAGGTAGTGGCGCACCTGCCCTCCGCCGATGCGCTGGCGGTGACGCTTTGGCTGGGCACGAAGCCCCAGGCCGAAACACATAACAGGAGAGCGGCATGAGCACGCCGATTGATGAGCAGCTGATCGCGGCGCGCGAGGCGGCCCGGGCGCAGGGCTCGCCGTTCTATGCCGATCTGCCGGGCGATGTGGCGGTGAGCTTCGAGTTCTTCCCGCCCAAGAGTGCTGCCATGGAGGCGACGCTGTGGGACTCGGTGGAGACGCTGGCGCCGCTGGCGCCGCGCTTTGTCTCCGTCACCTACGGCGCTGGTGGCTCCACGCGTGAACGCACCCATGCCACGGTGGCGCGGATTGCCCGCGAGACCAATATTCCGGCGGCGGCGCACCTGACCTGCGTCAACGCCAGCCGCGACGAGATCGACGAGATTGCCGAGGCCTATTGGCAGGCCGGCGTGCGGCACATCGTGGCGCTGCGCGGCGACCCGCCGGAAAAGTCCGGCCGGTTCGAGCCGCACCCGCAGGGCTATGCCAATGCCGCCGATCTGGTGGCCGGGCTGAAGCGCGTGCGGGACTTCGAGATTTCGGTGAGCGCCTATCCCGAGGTGCACCCGGAGGCGGCCAGTGCCGAGGCGGACCTTGACGCCTTCAAGGCCAAGCTCGATGCCGGCGCGGTGCGCGGCATTACCCAGTTCTTCTTCGAGCCCGATACCTTCTTCCGCTTCCGGGACCGGGCGGCGGCAGCGGGCATCGATGCCGAGCTGGTGCCGGGCATCCTGCCGGTGACGAACTTTGCCAACCTGCAGCGCATGGCGGCCCCGTGCGGTACGGCGGTGCCGGCGTGGATGGCGCGGCTTTTCGAGGGCCTGGATGACAAGCCGGCGGCGCGGCAGCTGGTGGCGGGTACGGTGGCGGCCGAACTGTGCCGGCGGCTTTATGCCGGCGGCGTGCGGCACTTCCATTTCTATACGCTCAACCGGGCCGAGCTGGCCTATGCCATCTGCCATATGCTGGGCGTGCGGCCAGCCGTGCCTGCTGCTGTGGGCGTGGCTGCGTGACCTTCAAGTTTCGAGTTGGATTGCGATGATGACTGTTGCTGACACACTTCGGGCCGAGGCGGCCAAGCGTATCCTCATCAAGGACGGGCCGTATGGCACCGCCATCCAGGGGCTTGGCCTGCAGGAAGCGGACTACAAGGGCACGCTCGATCTGCCGATGGACCAGAAGGGCAACAATGATCTTCTGAACCTGACGCGGCCGGATGACATTGCCGGAGTGTGCGATGCCTATATCGCCGCCGGGGCCGATGTGCTGGCCACCAACACCTTCAATGCCAACCGCATCAGCCAGGCCGATTATGGCGCCGAGCATCTGGTGGGGGACATCAACCGGGCTGCCGCGCGGATCACGCGCGAATGTGCCGACCGGGCAACGGCGCGGGATGGCCGGCCGCGCTTTGTCGCCGGCTCGCTGGGGCCGACGAACAAGACGCTCTCGCTTTCGCCCCGGGTGAGTGACCCCGGCTATCGCGAGGTGGATTTCGATGGTGTGAAGGCGGTGTACCGCGAGCAGATCGATGCGCTGGTGGAAGGCGGGGTGGACATAATCCTCATCGAGACGGTGTTCGATACGCTCAATGCCAAGGCCGCAGCGTTTGCGGCAGCGGAAGCCGGCGAGTCGCTGGGCCGCGAACTGCCGGTGATGCTCTCCATGACGCTCACCGATCTTTCCGGCCGCAACCTCTCGGGCCAGACAGTGGAGGCCTTCTGGCACTCGATCCGCCATGTAAAGCCACTTTCGGTGGGGCTGAACTGCTCGTTCGGCGCGACGGAGCTGCGCCCGCACGTGGTGGCGCTGGCGCGCATCGCCGATACGCTGGTGCAGGTGTACCCCAATGCCGGGCTGCCCAACGACCTTGGCGCCTATGACGAGGCGCCGGAGACGACTGGCGGGCTGGTGGGGGATTGGGCCGCGACCGGGCTGATCAACATCGTCGGCGGCTGCTGCGGCACGACGCCGGCACACATTGCGGCGATGGCCGAGGCCGTGAAGGGCAAGCCGCCGCGCGTGGTGCCGCATCCCGGGCCGGCGCTGCGGCTGGCAGGCATCGATGCCGTGAGTTTTGCGGCATGAGCGGGGACAGCATGACCAACGACAGCGCTCCGGAGTTGGTGACGGACGCCGCGCCGCAGGTGGCCAGCTTCATCAACATCGGCGAGCGGACCAATGTCACGGGCTCGGCGGCGTTCAAGAAGCTGATCCTCAATGGGGATTACACCGCCGCCGTGGAAGTGGCGCGCAGCCAGGTCGAGAATGGCGCCCAGATCATCGATGTGAACATGGATGAGGGACTGCTCGATTCCGAAGCGGCGATGGTGACCTTCCTCAAGCTCATCGCCGCCGAGCCGGACATCGCGCGTGTGCCGATCATGGTGGACAGCTCGAAGTGGACGGTGATCGAGGCCGGGCTGAAGTGCCTCGTTGGCAAGGGCATCGTCAATTCGATCAGCCTCAAGGAAGGTGAAGAGCCGTTCCTGGAGCAGGCACGCAAGGTGATGCGCTATGGCGCCGCCGCGGTGGTGATGGCCTTTGATGAAAAGGGCCAGGCCGATACGGCGCAGCGCAAGGTCGAGATTTGCGAGCGGGCCTACAAGTTGCTCACCGGCATCGGCTTCGAGCCGGCGGACATCATTTTTGATCCGAACATCTTTGCCGTGGCGACCGGCATCGAGGAGC
>DIUN01000050.1 GCA_002423025.1 Sphingomonadales bacterium UBA6157
GGCGGCGTGAACGTCTATCCGCAGGAAGCCGAGAACGCCCTGACCTTGCATCCTGAAGTGGCTGATGTCGCGGTATTCGGCGTGCCCGATGTGGAGATGGGTGAAGCAGTCAAAGCCGTGGTGCAGCCGCGCGACATGTCTCGTGCCGGGCCGGAGCTGGAGGCTGAGTTGATAGCCTTTGTCCGGTCGCGTCTGAGCCATGTCAAATGCCCGAAGTCCATCGATTTCATGGCGGAATTGCCTCGCCATGACACAGGCAAGCTCTACAAGCGCCTGCTGAAGGACCAATATTGGGCGCAAGACAGCGCCAAGTCGGGTTGATGCGGCTTTCGGGCCTGTCGGTTCCTTTCGCTGCCCTGCTGCTGGCGCTTTTTCCAGCGGCAGTGGCGGCGCATGTCAGCTCGCCATCGGACTCTTCCAAGCCGCCGGCTTGGGTCATAAGGGACGCCGATACCGAGATTACCCTGTTCGCAACCATTCACGCGTTGCCCGCCGGTACCGATTGGCTGGCGCCGTCCGTTGCCGCTCGTCTCGATGCCGCCGATATGATCGTGCTCGAAGCGCTTGTTCCGGAGGATCTGAGGGCATTTGGAGCTGTCATCCAGAGGCTTGGCGTCAATCCGGCGCTTCCACCGCTGGCACAACGTATTGCGCCGCAGGCTGCTGCGCGCCTGCCAGCTGCTGCAGCGGCTGCGGGCGTGTCGACAAAGGCGCTTGATACCATGCAGCCATGGCTCGCCGCGGTGACGCTGAGTGAAGCGACGCTCGCCAGCATCGGCATTTCAGCGGAGAATGGCGTCGAGCCGATGCTGACCGCCCGGGCCAGGGCTGCGGCCAAGCCGCTTGTCCAATTGGAAACACCGGAGCAGCAGATCGGATTTTTTGCCAGTCTCTCACAGCCCGATCAGCGGGCCATGCTGGAAACGACGCTGGCCGACATTGGCGATGCCCGCGAAGATGTCGGCCGGCTTGTCATGCTCTGGAAGCAGGGCGACGTGGACACCATCCATGCCCAGTTTGCCCGCGAAGCAAGGGCTTCACGCAACCTGATGCAGATACTGCTCATCGATCGCAACCGCCGCTGGACAGACTGGATTGCCAACGCAATGAAGCGACCAGGCAGACTGTTCATTGCTGTCGGAGCGGGGCATTTTGGCGGGCCGCAGGGGCTGCTGGCGCTACTCAATGCCAAGGGGCTGAAGGCTCAGCGCGCTGACTGACGGCTGTGCGCACTGCCCTGCAACCTTGCGCTTGCTGCGAACATCCCTTATGCGCCGCTGCTTCGCTGCAGCCTACGATTCTGCATCCCTGGAGGCCCGGGGCCCAGCGAATTTTAACGCTATTGGAGAAGCGAGCAATGAGCGAAACATTGAAGCTCGCGGCTGAAGCGCGCGAAAAGGCAGGCAAGGGAGCCTCCCGCGCAGTTCGTCGCACCGGCCGTGTACCGGCCGTCATCTATGGTTCCGGTGAACCGGCAACCCCTATCCATGTTGAGGAAAAGCTGCTCGTCCGCCAGCTTTCGACCGGCCACTTCATGAATTCGGTTGTGGAAATCGTTATCGGCAATGGCAAGGCTATCCGCACCCTGCCGCGCGATGTGCAGTTCCATCCGGTCACTGATCGGCCGATCCATGTCGACTTCCTGCGTCTTTCCGGCGATGCCGTAATCACCGTTCAGGTGCCCGTGCACTTCGTCGATGAAGACAAGTCGCCCGGCATGAAGCGCGGCGCGGTGCTCAACATCGTTCGTCACGAACTTGAGCTCGATTGCGCTTCGAATGCGATTCCTGACCAGATCAACATCAGCCTGGCCGACCGCGACGTGGGCGACTCTATCCACATCAGCTCGGTTGTGTTGCCGGCTGGCGTGAAGTCGCACATCACCGATCGTGATTTCACCATTGCTACGATGGTGGCTCCTTCGGCGCTGAAGAGTGAAAAGGCTGAGGGCGACGCTGCAGAAGCGGCCGCCTGAGGATTGCCCGGAAGGTCGGCGCTGGTGCAAATCTTCGCTGGCCTCGGCAATCCTGGAGCAGCCTATGCGCTGCACCGGCACAATATCGGCTTCATGGCCGTGGACAGCATTGCCGCTGTCCACGGCTTTGGACCTTTCAAGAGCCGTTTTCAGGGTCTTGTCAGCGAGGGTCGTATCGGTGCCCAACGCGTTACCCTGCTCAAGCCAGCAACTTATATGAACGAGAGTGGCCGCAGCGTCGGTGAGGCACTGCGTTTCTGGAAGCTCGAAGCTGCGGCAGCACTGACAGTCTTTTACGATGAGCTCGATCTTGATCCATTCAAGGTGCGGGTGAAGCATGGCGGCGGCGCTGCGGGCCATAATGGCATTCGATCGCTTGATGCTCACATCGGCGCGGATTACCGCCGAGTGCGCATCGGAATCGGACATCCGGGGCATCGTGACAAGGTTACGCCGCATGTTCTGGGCAATTTCGCCAAGTCCGAGATGGACCCTCTGGCCGATGTGCTCGGTGCCATTGCGGCCGAAGTTCCCTGGTTGCTGGATGGCGACGATGCCCGCTTCATGAGCGAAATCGCCCGCCGCACCATCCCCCAACGCTAAGCACTTTCAAGGACACTCCCATGGCTATCCGCTGCGGCATCGTCGGCCTTCCCAATGTCGGCAAATCCACGCTGTTCAATGCGCTCACCGAGACGGCCAGCGCCGCGGCGGCCAACTATCCATTTTGCACCATCGAGCCGAACGTCGGGAACGTGCCGGTGCCTGACCAGCGTCTGAGCGATCTTGCCCGCATCGGCGGCTCTCAAAAGATTATCGAAACCCAGCTTGGCTTCACCGATATCGCCGGCTTGGTGCGCGGTGCCTCGAAGGGGGAGGGGCTGGGCAATCAGTTTCTCGCCAATATCCGCGAGACCGATGCCATCGTGCACGTTCTTCGCTGCTTCGAGGATGATGACGTCACTCATGTCGAGGGCCGGGTTGATCCTGTCTCCGATGCCGAGACTGTCGAAACCGAGCTGATGCTGGCCGACCTCGAGTCGCTGGAGAAGCGGGTGCCCGCACTCATCAAGAAAGCGGCCCAGGGCGACAAAGACGCCAAGATCCAGGCGAGTGTGCTCGGTCAGGCGCTTGAGCTGCTGCGCGAGGGCAAGCCGGCCCGACTCACCGCCCCCAAGGACGAGGAGGAGGCTCGGGCGCTCAGCCTTGCCCAATTGCTCACCTCCAAACCCGTGCTCTACGTCTGCAATGTTGAAGAGGCCTCTGCGGCTTCAGGCAACGCCCACAGCGCCGCCGTGCAGGCAATGGCGGCCAAGGTCGGTGCCGGCGCCGTCATCGTTTCTGCGGCCATCGAGGCGGAAGTCGCCATGATGGATCCTGCAGACCGGCCCGAGTATCTGGAAGCGCTTGGCCTGACGGAAACCGGCCTCGCGCGTGTCGTGCGTGCGGCTTATGAGTTGCTTGGCCTCATCACCTTTTTCACCGTTGGTCCCAAGGAAGCGCGTGCCTGGACCGTCGCGAAGGGTGCCCGTGCCCCTCAGGCTGCCGGCGAGATTCACGGTGATTTCGAGAAGGGCTTCATCCGGGCCGAGACGATGGCATTCGTCGACTACGTCAAGCACGGCGGCGAAGCTGGCGCCCGCGAGGCCGGACGCCTTCGTTCCGAAGGCAAGGAATATGTCGTGCATGACGGTGATGTCATGCTCTTCCGTTTCAACGTCTAGTTTGGCGGGGCCTCTCTTCAGTTGACCCCCTCATACCCGCGCCGCTACACGCCGTCTCAATCGTTTCCGCAGTTGCGAAGGCCAGTGCCCTGACGTCCCTATCCTTCCAGGACATCATTCTTACGCTCCAGCGCTACTGGGGCGAACGCGGCTGCGTCATACTGCAGCCTTATGACCTCGAGGTGGGAGCCGGTACCTTCCACCCTGCCACCACGCTTCGAGCGCTCGGGCCTGACAGCTGGAATGCGGCTTTCGTCCAGCCCAGCCGTCGTCCTTCGGATGGCCGCTATGGCGAGAACCCCAATCGGCTGCAGCATTACTATCAGTTCCAGGTGATCCTTAAGCCATCGCCGGACGACCTCATCGATGCTTATCTTGGCTCGCTGGATGCCATCGGCATCGACCGGCGTCTGCACGATATTCGTTTTGTAGAGGATGATTGGGAGAGCCCGACCCTGGGTGCCTGGGGCCTTGGATGGGAAGTCTGGTGCGACGGCATGGAGGTCACGCAGTTCACCTATTTCCAGCAAGTTGGAGGGCATGATTGCGCTCCGGTGGCGGGTGAACTGACCTACGGGCTTGAGCGGCTGGCCATGTACGTGCAGGGCGTCGAAAGCGTCTACGACCTGCGCTACAATGATTATGGGGTAAGTTACGGTGATGTGTTCCTGAAGCAGGAGCAGCAATTCAGCGCCTACAACTTCGAGCATGCCAACACAGACCGGCTGTTCCAGCATTTCAAGGATGTCTCCGAGGAATGCCGGGCGCTCGTTGCTGCCAATCTGCCGCTGCCGGCCTATGATCAGGCCATCAAGGCGAGCCACATCTTCAACCTGCTCAATGCTCGCGGCGTAATCTCGGTGGCGGAGCGCCAAGCCTATATCGGCCGTGTGCGTGATCTGGTGAAGGGCGTCGCCGATGCCTGGGTGAAGCAGGTGACGGCATGACCGATTTTCTGCTCGAACTCGCCAGTGAGGAAATCCCTGCCCGCATGCAGGCTGCTGCCGCGGCCCAGCTGGCGACGCGCTTCACCGATGGGCTCAAGGCTGCCGGTCTGGTGCATGGAAGAGTCATCGCTGATGCGACTCCGCGTCGTCTATGGCTTGTTGCCACGGGACTAGCCGCCGCCACCGAGGCCAGTGTGGAAGAGCGCAAAGGCCCGCGTGCCGATGCTCCGCCGCAGGCCATAGACGGCTTTCTGCGCTCAACCGGCCTCACGCGAGACCAGCTTGAGGAGCGTGAGACTCCCAAGGGTGTCGTGCTTTTTGCCAATATTGCCAGCAAGGGCCAGCCGGCCGCCGCCATCCTCGCAGCGCTTGTTCCGCAGATTGTCACGGACTTTGCCTGGCCGAAATCGATGCGCTGGGGGGCTGCATCGGCATCCACCGCCGCGCCGCGCTGGGTGCGCCCGCTCACGGGTATCGTCGCACTGCTGGGCGATGATGTCGTTCCATGCTCAGCCCATGGTCTGAGTGCAGGGCGCATGACACGCGGCCACCGAATTCATGCGCCGCAGCCACTCGAAATCGAAAGCCCGGCGCATTACGCAGAGCAACTGCGCGTCGCCAAGGTCATTGTTTCCAGCTCTGAACGTCGCGCGCTGATTGCCGATCGGGCCGCGGCTGCCGCGTCGTCTCGCGGGCTGACGATCATTCCGGATGCCGCTCTTGAAGCGGAAAATGCCGGCCTCACAGAATGGCCTGTGCCGCTGCTCGGCCATTTCGACCCGGCCTTTCTCGCCGTGCCCCGCGAAGTCATCCAATTGACCATGCGTACCAACCAAAAGTATTTCGCTTGCGCCGATGCTGATGGCGCGCTCGCCCCGGCCTTTGTCTGCGTCGCCAATCTTGAAGCCAGCGATGGCGGCAACGCAATTATCAAAGGCAATGAACGCGTCCTCAGCGCTCGCCTTTCGGACGCCAAGTTCTTCTGGGATCAAGACCTCGCTTTGGTGAAAGCCGGCGGCCTGGATGCCTTCCTGCCCAAGCTTGCCGACATCGTCTTTCACGAGAAGTTGGGCACGGTTGCCGACAAGGTGGAGCGGATTGCGGTATTGGCGCGCTCTTTGACGGAGTCGCTCGGGCCTAGTCTCGCTGATCCGGCTCAGTCTGAGCGCGCAGCACGCCTTTGCAAGGCTGATCTCGTCTCCGCCACTGTCAGCGAGTTCCCAGAGGTTCAGGGGCTTGCGGGTCGTTACCTGGCTCTCTCCATTGGTGAAAAGGGCGCAGTCGCGGATGCCATTCGCGACCATTACAAGCCCGTTGGGCAAGGTGATGACGTGCCGACGGCCGCTGTGAGCGTGGCTGTGGCCTTGGCAGACAAGATTGATACGATTGTTGGCTTCTTCTGCGTTGCGAATGAACTCCCAAGTGGTTCACGCGATCCTTTCGCACTGCGGCGTTCCGCGATCGGTGTTTCGAGCCTGATAATCGCATCTGGTTGGAGATTGTCGCTCACTGATGCTGTTGCGCGCGCTTGTGCGGGTTACACTGCGCAAGGCCATTCCGTCTCAGGCGCTGACGCGGTAGTCACGTTCCTCGTCGAGCGCCTCAAGGTGCAGCAGCGAGAAGCGGGCGTTCGGCATGACCTGATCGATGCTGTGTTCGCGACCGGCGGGGAGAATGATCTGGTCAGGCTTTTGGCGCGCGTCGATGCTCTGCAGGCGGTTCTGGCAACCGATGATGGCGCCAATCTGCTCGCGGGGGTCAAGCGCGCGTCGAATATCCTGCGTATTGAAGAAGCCAAGGACAAGAAAAGGTTCGATGGAATTTTGAACCTCGATCTTGCCATGGACCCTTTTGAGCAGGCGCTTGCGTCGGCGCTGTCCGCAGAGCTTCCGCTAATCCGTGAGGCCGTTGCTCAAGAAGATTTTGTTGGAGCGATGGCGAGGCTGGCCGGCTTGCGAGCTGCGGTCGATGCTTTCTTCGACAATGTCATCGTGAATGCTGACGATAAAGCCATACGCATTAATCGGCTTGAACTGCTCTCCAGCCTCCGAAGCGCTGCAAATTCCGTCGCTGATTTTTCGAGGATCGAAGGATGACAAAGTCGGTTTTTCGTTTCGGCGGCGGCAGCGCCGATGGCGACGCCACGCAGAAGCAGCTGCTAGGCGGCAAAGGTGCGAATCTGGCCGAAATGGCGGGCATCGGCCTGCCTGTACCCCCCGGCCTCACCATTTCCACACCGGTTTGTGCGGCCTTTTACGATGCCGGCGGCAAGCTGCCTGACAAGGTGAAGGTCGAGACGCTTGATGCGCTTGCGCATGTTGAAAGCGTTACCGGCAAGCGCTTCGGCGATGCGGCGGACCCGCTTCTGGTTTCGGTGCGCTCCGGCGCACGAGTGTCGATGCCGGGCATGATGGATACGGTGCTGAACCTTGGCCTTAACGACATCACGGTTCAGGGTCTTGCCAAGGCCTCTGGCAACCCGCGGTTTGCTTGGGACAGTTATCGGCGCTTCATACAGATGTATGCCGATGTGGTGCTCGGGCTGGATCATTACGCGTTTGAGGATGCGCTGGAAATCCTGAAGGAAGATCGCGGCGTAAGCCTTGATACCGAGCTTTCGGCAGATGATCTGCAGGGTTTGGTGGCGCGCTACAAGGCGCTCGTGCTTTCGACATGGGGCGACGAGTTCCCGCAGGATCCGCATGAGCAGCTTTGGGGAGCGATCGGCGCGGTGTTCGGCTCCTGGCGGTCGGACCGGGCGCGCACCTACCGGCGGCTCAACGACATTCCAGAAAGCTGGGGTACGGCTGTCACGGTGCAGGCGATGGTGTTCGGCAACCGTGGTGACACTTCTGCCACCGGCGTGGCCTTTACGCGTGATCCGGCCACAGGCGAGCGGGTGACCTATGGCGAATATCTTATCAACGCGCAGGGTGAAGACGTCGTCGCCGGCATTCGCACACCGCAGTATCTGACTTTGGCTGCGCGCGAGCGGGCCGGTGCGCGGGCTGCCTCGATGGAAGAGGCCATGCCGGTGGTTTACGCCGAGCTGGCGCGCGTGTTCGCCCTGCTCGAGACTCACTATCGTGACATGCAGGACATTGAGTTCACTGTTGAAGACGGTCGGCTCTGGATGCTGCAGACCCGCGCCGGCAAGCGCACAGCCAAGGCCGCGCTCAAGATTGCAGTGGACATGGCCAACGAGGGCTTGATTACCGAGGCCGAGGCAGTCCTGCGCGTAGAAGCTGGGGCGCTGGACCAATTGCTCCACCCGACACTGGACCCCAAGGCGCCGCGCGATGTAATCGCCCGCGGCCTTCCGGCCAGCCCCGGCGCTGCTTCGGGCGCCGTGGTTTTTGACAGCGACACGGCGGAGAACCGGGCCAAGATGGGCGATGCGGTGATCCTCGTGCGCACGGAAACTAGCCCCGAGGATATCCATGGCATGCACGCGGCGCGCGGCATCCTGACGGCACGTGGCGGCATGACCAGCCACGCCGCCGTTGTGGCGCGCGGTATGGGCCGCCCCTGTGTCTCCGGTGCCGGCAGCCTCGCAATCGATCTGGCCAGCCGGACCATGTCTGTTTCCGGCCGTATCATTGCTGAAGGGGATCGTATCACCCTCGATGGTGCGACTGGTGAAGTGATGCTGGGTGAAGTTGCGACAGTGGAGCCCGAACTCGCTGGCGATTTTGGAACGTTGATGATCTGGGCCGATGCGCATCGGCGCCTGAAGGTTCGTACCAATGCCGAAACACCTGCGGATTGCCGAACAGCGCGCGGCTTCGGTGCTGAGGGTATCGGCTTGTGCCGCACCGAGCATATGTTCTTTGAGCCGTCGCGCATCACGTCAGTGCGCCGGATGATCCTGGCGGAGGACGGCAAGGGTCGTGCCTCTGCACTTGCTGAGCTTCTCCCAGAACAGCGGGCCGATTTCGAGGGGATCTTCCGGGTCATGGCTGGGCTGCCAGTGACGATCCGCCTGCTTGATCCGCCGCTGCACGAGTTCCTGCCGCATGATGAAGCGGGCTTTGTCGATGTGGCCGCAGCTACGGGCTTGAGCATTGGTACAGTGCGCCGCCGGATCAGCGAACTGCATGAGTTTAATCCCATGCTCGGTCATCGCGGCTGCCGCCTGGGGATCACCTATCCGGAAATCTACGCCATGCAGGCTCGCGCCATTTTCGAGGCAGCGGTCATCGTTGCCAAGGACACCGGCGAGGCCGTTGTGCCGGAAGTGATGATCCCGCTCGTCGCTACGGCCCGCGAACTCGAGATCACCAAGGCTCTGGTTGATGCCGAGGCCGAGGCGGTATTTGCAGAGACTGGCCGTCGGCTAGATTATCTTGTTGGCACCATGATCGAACTTCCGCGCGCCGCACTGCGTGCGGCGGACATTGCCGTTCATGCCGAGTTCTTCAGCTTCGGCACGAACGACCTCACCCAGACCGCGCTCGGCATCAGCCGCGATGATGCGGCGCGTTTCCTTGGCCAATATGTGGAGCAGGGCATCTACCCGCGCGATCCTTTTGTCGGCATTGACGAGGAAGGCGTTGGCGAACTTGTCCAGATCGCGGCTGATCGCGGTCGTGGCGCCCGGCCTGGTCTCAAGTTGGGCATCTGCGGAGAGCATGGCGGTGACCCGGCCAGCATTGCTTTTTGCGAGAAGCTCGGGCTGGATTATGTCAGTTGCTCACCCTACCGCGTTCCGATCGCTCGGCTCGCCGCAGCGCAGGCGGCTTTGCGCGCTCGAAAGTGAATCGTCCGGCGAGCCGCGGGGCTCGCTGGACGCTTAGGTCTCGTTGATTTTCTGGCTGACAGAACGTCGCACCTGCGCCCAACTCCGCAATACCCCTTATATCCCGCCTGCCTGCCCAATTGCATGAACTGCCCGAATAGACAGGCGGCAGTCAGGGACGGCAAATCATGCAATGGGCGGTTTCGAAATCGGCAGGATATTTCCTCGCCTTTATTTTATGCCTTTTGGCGATTTCACAGTCTGTCGATGATGGCTTTGCCATTCATATGGCGATCATGGCGGGCGCAGCACTCATTGCCGCCGTTGCTACGCTGCGCACGGCTGACCTGAGCGACACGCCTGCGCTGCCGGACCGCAGCCGTTATGATGATGACCCGGTGCGCTGGGGTGTCATGGCGACAACATTTTGGGGCGTCGTCGGTTTGCTGGCAGGGCTCTACATCGCTTTGCAGCTAGCGTTTCCAGTACTCAATCTCGGCATCGAATACACCAGTTTCGGTCGTCTACGCCCCCTGCATACCTCCGCCGTTATCTTTGCCTTTGGCGGGAACGCGCTGATCTGCACCAGCTTCTATGTGGTGCAGCGTACCTGCCGCGCTCGGTTGGCTTTCCCCGGGCTCGCCCGCTTCGTCTTCTGGGGCTACCAGCTGTTTATCGTCCTGGCAGCAACCGGCTATGTCATGGGGATCACTGAGGCTCGCGAATATGCCGAGCCGGAGTGGTATGTCGACATCTGGCTGACCATTGTCTGGGTTTCGTATCTGGCCGTTTTTGTCGGCACGCTCGTGCGTCGCAATGAGCCGCACATCTATGTCGCCAACTGGTTCTACCTCGCCTTCATCATTACGGTGGCGATGCTGCATCTGGTCAACAATCTCTCGATGCCGGCGAGCCTTTTCGGCTCAAAGTCCTACTCGGCGTTTGCCGGCGTGCAGGATGCGCTGACGCAATGGTGGTATGGCCACAATGCGGTGGGGTTTTTCCTCACGGCCGGTTTTCTGGCCATGATGTATTACTTCGTACCCAAGCAGGCGGAGCGCCCGGTCTATAGCTACCGGCTGTCGATCATCCACTTCTGGTCGCTGATCTTCCTCTACATCTGGGCCGGCCCACACCACCTGCACTACACCGCTTTGCCGGATTGGGCGCAGACGCTCGGCATGGTCTTCTCGATCATGCTCTGGATGCCAAGTTGGGGTGGCATGATCAACGGCCTGATGACGCTCAACGGGGCCTGGGACAAGATCCGCACTGATCCCATCATCCGCATGATGGTCCTGGCGCTCGCCTTCTACGGTATGAGCACCTTTGAGGGCCCGATGATGTCTATCAAGTCTGTCAACAGCCTCTCGCACTATACGGACTGGACTATCGGCCATGTCCATAGCGGCGCGCTGGGCTGGAACGGCATGATTACCTTCGCCTGCATGTATTATCTCGCGCCGCGCCTGTGGGGCCGCCAGCGGCTCTACAGCCTGCGGATGATCAACTGGCATTTCTGGACAGCGACGATCGGCATCGTGCTCTATACGGCTTCGATGTGGGTTGCCGGTATCATGCAGGGCCTGCTGTGGCGCGAATATGGCGCCGACGGCTATTTGGTGAACAGCTTTGCCGAGGTCGTCGCGGCGATGCACCCGATGTACATCATCCGTGCCACCGGTGGGCTGCTGTACCTGTCGGGCGCGCTGATCTTCGCCTTCAACATCGTGATGACCATCCGCGGCCATATCCGCGAGGAGAAGCCGATGACGGAAACCCCCTACAATGCCCAGGCGGATCGTCCGCTGGTGGCGCAGCCTGCTGAATAGGAGCGCGGCACCATGGCAACAGAACCCAAACCCGCAGCCGAAAAGCCTGAGGCTCGCTTCAGTCACAAGACGCTGGAACGCAACGTCACTATCATGGCGGTCGCCTCGTTCATCGTGGTCGCAATTGGTGGCCTCGTCGAGATCGCGCCGTTGTTCTGGATCGACGAGACTATCGAGAAGGTAGAGGGCGTTCGCCCATACACTCCGCTCGAGCTTGCCGGTCGCAACATCTACATTCGCGAAGGATGCTATAACTGCCATAGCCAGCAGGTCCGCCCGTTCCGGGACGAGATCGAGCGCTATGGCCATTACAGCCTCGCTGCCGAGAGCATGTACGATCACCCCTTCCAGTGGGGCTCGAAACGCACTGGGCCAGATCTTGCTCGCACTGGCGGGCGTTACTCGGACGAGTGGCACGTCACGCATCTGACCAACCCGCAGAGCGTCGTGCCGGAATCTATCATGCCGAGCTATGGCTTCCTCGCCGAGCGCGCCTTGAAGCCTGGGGACATGCGCGCGCACCTGACGGCGCTGAAACGTGTCGGTGTGCCTTACTCGGCTGAGACGATCGCCGTCGCCAACGATGATCTGGCCGCACAGGCCAATCCTGACGCCGACACCGAGGCGCTGAAAGCGCGTTATCCCAAAGCACAAACGCGCGATTTCGATGGCGATCCGGCCCGCCTGACGGAGATGGACGCGCTGGTCGCCTATCTTCAGATGTTGGGCACGCTCGTCGATTTCGAGGCTGCCGCCGCTCAAGAACAGCCAAGGTAGGAGGCCGCGATGAGCTACAATGATTTACGCCATCTTGCCGACAGCTGGGGCCTAGTGCTGATGACGGGCATTTTTCTCGTGCTCGTTCTCTGGCCATTTCGCCCAGGTGCGCGCGATCGCAACCACCAAGCCGCCACCATGATCTTCAGGGACGACGACGATGGCCAATAAGAAACGCGTCGATGAGGCGACTGGCACACAGACAGTGGGCCACGAGTGGGATGGTATCGAGGAACTCGATACTCCGATGCCACGCTGGTGGGTGATCACCTTCGTGCTCTGCGTAGTCTGGGCCTTTGGCTATGTCATTTTCTACCCGGCCATTCCGCTTGCCAACAGCTTTACCAAGGGCACCCTGGGCTGGAGCAGCCATGGCGACCTTGAAGCCAGCCTTGCCGCCGAAAATTCGCGCCGAGCCCCTCTGTTCAAGGCTGTTGCCGCAACGCCCATCGAGGCCTTGCCTGCCAACCCGCAGATGCTCCAGGCCGCTATCGAGGGTGGCCGGGCCGCGTTCAAGGTCCATTGCGTCCAGTGTCATGGATCGGGTGCCGCTGGCTCCAAAGCCTACCCCAATCTCAATGATGATGACTGGCTATGGGGCGGTGACCTCGCGACAATCGAATATACGCTGCAACATGGAATTCGGAATCCGGATCATGACGAGACCCGCATTTCGCAGATGCCAGCCTTTGGAGAGATGCTGACGCCGCGCGAAATTCGCCAGCTCGTCGCCTATGTCCGGACACTCTCCGGCCAGGCGCCAGCGACCCCGACTAGCGCTGCGGGTGCCACGCTGTTTGCCAATAATTGTGCGGCCTGCCACGGCGCGGAGGGCAAAGGCAACCGCGACCTCGGAGCGCCCAATCTTGCCGACAGCATTTGGCTCTATGGCGGTGATACGGCGAGCCTTCGCCAGACAATCACCTATGCCCGCAACGGCGTCATGCCGCGCTGGAACAACCGTCTTGACGCGGTTACCATCAAGATGTTGGCGGCCTATGTTCACTCGCTGGGCGGCGGTGAGGCTAGTCCTACTTCAGAGCCGGCTGACGGCATCGAGAGCGTGGCGTCTCAGTCTGCGGCAGCAAACGATCCCAGTATTCCAAAGGCGGCAGATGTCCGTTCTTGATCTCGTAAACCCGGGTAGCCCGCTCTACGCCAAGCGCAAGGGTGTCTACCCCAAGGCAGTAAGCGGCTTTTTCCGAAAGCTGAAGTGGGTGATCATGGCGATCACCCTGACCATTTACTACGTTACACCGTGGCTGCGCTGGGACCGTGGTCCTTACGCGCCGGACCAGGCTGTTCTGATCGATCTGGCCAATCGCCGCTTCTATATGTTTTCGATCGAGATATGGCCGCAGGAATTCTACTATATTGCCGGGCTCCTGGTGATGGCCGGCATCGGGTTGTTTCTTGTCACATCTGCGGTGGGCCGAGCCTGGTGCGGTTATGCCTGCCCGCAGACAGTGTGGACGGATTTGTTTGTGCATGTCGAGCGCGCCATCGATGGCGATCGAAATGCGCAGATTCGTCTCGCCAATGCGCCGCTGAGCGTGACCAAGTTTGGCAAGCGGAGCGTGAAATACGCTATCTGGCTGGCCATCGCTGTGGCTACGGGCGGTGCGTGGATCTTCTATTTTGCTGATGCTCCAACATTGGCGACCCAGTTTGTCACGGGCACTGCGCCCTTCGTCGCCTATGCGACGGTCGGCGTGCTGACGGCTACGACCTTTATCCTTGGTGGCTTCATGCGAGAGCAGGTGTGCATCTACATGTGCCCCTGGCCGCGGATTCAGACCGCCATGCTTGATGAAAAGTCGCTCATCGTCACGTACAAGGATTGGCGCGGAGAGCCGCGCACCCAAGGCGTGAAACGCAGTGCCGACGTGCCGTCGGAGGCCGACGTCAAAGTTGGCGATTGCATCGATTGCAACGGTTGTGTCGCGGTCTGCCCCACGGGCATCGACATTCGAGAGGGGCCACAACTCGGCTGCATCACCTGCGGCCTGTGTATCGATGCCTGTGACAAGGTAATGACCCAGATCGGCCGGCCTCGTGGGTTGATCGATTATGCGACGCTGGATGACGCCGTGGTCGAAAAGGCCGGCGGCACGGCGCCCTCTGTGCTCAAGACGCTTTTGCGCCCACGCACGCTGCTCTACTTCACGATCTGGATCAGCATCGGTGCGGCCATGCTCTTCAGCCTCGGCCAGCGCAGTCGCCTTGACATCAGTGCAGCGCAAGATCGCAATCCGGTCTATGTCCAGCTGTCGGATGGCCACATTCGTAACAACTACACGCTAAAGCTGCGCAATATGGAGACCCGGCCACGTACGATTGAACTGGCGGTGTCCGGCTTGCCCGAGGCTGTCATCTGGACGGCGGATGGACAGCGTGAGACCGCGGGGCAATCTGTCCGCATAAAGCTTGCTCCAGACGCTACGACACGTTTGCGCCTGTTTGTCGCTGCGCCGGTCCAGCAGGAAGAGGAGCGGCCGTTCACGCTGACCGCCACCGCGACCGATGACGCCGGAACCGTCGCCATTGATGCCCTGACATTCGAAAGCCCCGAAACGGAGGACGAGGAATGAACCGCCCCGCCGCCGTCCGGGCTTTTACCGGCCGTCACATGCTGGTCTGGATGATCGGATTCTTCGGGGTCGTCATTCTCGTCAACATCATCATGGCGCGCTTTGCGATCAGTACGTTCGGCGGAACTGTGGTGGACAACAGCTATGTTGCCAGCCAGCAGTTCAACGGTTGGCTGGCACAAGCGCGAGCACAGGAGAAACTCGGCTGGACTTCGCAGATCAGCCTCGATGCTCGCCGCCGCCCGGTTCTTGTCATCCGCGATGCCACCGGCGGCGCAGCCGGCTTTGCGGCAAGCGGCACAGCGCACCATCCGCTCGGTCGCGCGCCCGACAAAGTGCTGGCTTTTGCATCTGCCGCTGACGGCCGACTCGTCAGCGCCACATCGCTGCCGGCCGGTCGCTGGCTGGTCCGCCTCAAGGTCACCGGCCCCGGCGCCAGCATCCGTCTGCGTGAAACCGTTCAATGAATGTCAGGATCAGCCCGACAGCGATGACGCAGGCACCGGAGAGCGTCTTTTCCGTGCCCGGCATGCGCTGTGCAGGCTGCATCTCGAAACTCGAAAAGGGACTGGCTCTGGTGCCTGGTATCTTGGCAGCGCGAGTCAATTTCACGGCCAAGCGCGTCACCATCAGCCACACGCCGGCGCTCGCCATTCCTGAATTGCAGTCCGCGCTCGCTGAACTTGGCTTCGAGGCCCAGCCGATCGGCAGTGTGCTGGCGCTCTCCGATGGCGCCGAAAGCCGGGATCTGGTTCGCGCCATGGCTGTGGCGGGCTTTGGCATGATGAATGTCATGTTGTTCTCTGTGTCGGTCTGGTCAGGCGCGGACGGCACCACCCGCGATCTCTTCCACTGGCTTTCTGCCATCATAGCGCTGCCTGTCATCGCTTATGCTGGCCGGCCATTTTTCCGTTCTGCCTGGCGCGCGCTAAGCAAAGGCCGCACCAACATGGATGTGCCGATCAGCATCGGCGTCATCCTCGCCTCCGCGCTCAGCCTTTACGAGACGATCATCGGCGGTGAGCACGCTTATTTCGATGGCGCGGTCATGCTGTTGTTTTTTCTGCTTACTGGCCGCTGGCTTGACGCTGTAATGCGGGACCGGGCGCGTGATGGTGTGACGGCCCTGCTGCGCAGCACAGCGTCAGGCGCCTTGGTACAGACACCCGATGGTGGGACACAATGGCTGGCGGCTTCGGCACTCAGCCCGTCCATGGTCATGCATGTGGCGGCGGGAGAGCGGCTTGCTGCTGATGGCGTCATTCTGTCCGGCCGCAGCCATTTCGATCGCTCGCTTCTTACCGGCGAAAGCGTTCCGGTCGCGGCTGGTGTGGGGGACAAGGCGCTTGCCGGCACCCTGAATGTCAGCGGCCCGATCTCGATTGCCATCACCGCCGCCGGAAGCGACACCGCGATCGCCGATATCGCGCGTCTGATGGAGGAGGCGGGCCAGTCCCGCTCTCGCTACGTACGCATAGCGGACCGGGCTGCGCGCTTCTATGCGCCCGCCGTCCACACACTTGCGCTGGCCAGCTTTGCCGGCTGGATGATTGCCGGCGCAGGCTGGCATGCTTCGCTCTTGATCGCGGTCGCGGTTCTTATCATCACATGTCCCTGTGCGCTCGGGCTCGCAGTGCCGGCAGCCCAGATCGTGGCGGCGGGAGCGCTGATGCGCGCCGGTGTGCTGGTCAAGGATGGTTCGGCACTTGAGCGCCTCGCTGAGGCGGACCATGCTGTTTTCGACAAGACAGGCACGCTCACGCTTGGCCGACCGGAGCCGCGCAATCTCGATCGCCTCGCGCCAATTCAACAGAGTCTGACCTTGGCTTTGGCCCAGTCTAGCCGTCATCCGCTGAGTGAGGCGCTGCGGCGTGCTTTGAGCGACCGTGGCATTGTTCCAGTGGCGATTTCTGATGTTCGGGAAACGCCGGGCGAGGGCATGACGGCGCTTTGGAATGGCAAGCCGGTTCGGCTTGGCCGCCCAGCCACAGCAAGCGGTGACATGGCAACGGCGCTACAGATCGGCGATGCAGCGGCGACGACAATATTCTTCACCGATCCGCTCCGGCCCGGTGCAGAGCAGGCGATCGTTGATCTCACGGAGCTGGGCCTGCCCGCCTCGATCCTGTCCGGGGACAGTCCAGAGGCCGTCGCCAAAATCGCTGATACCCTGCGAATTCCAGCCAGGGCGGGAATGCTTCCCGCTGAAAAATGTGCAGCCATCGCAGCGGAGGCCGCCCGTGGCGCACATATCCTAATGGTGGGTGATGGACTCAATGATGGCCCGGCGCTGGCTGCCGGCCATGTTTCGATGGCTCCAGCCTCAGCAAGTGACGCCAGCCAGAATGCCGCTGATGCTGTATTCCTCGGCGACAGTCTGGCGCCTGTCGCAACTGCCGTACGGGTGGCACGCGCCACGCAGCGTATCGTCCGGCAGAACTTCGCGCTTGCAATCGGCTACAATATTGTTGCCGTTCCGTTGGCAATCTCTGGGCAGGTGACGCCGTTGGTCGCCGCCTTGGCGATGTCCGGGTCGTCGATCATTGTGATCGCCAACGCTCTGCGTTTGCGGACGTCAGCACAATGAACGGTCTTGCCCTTCTCATTCCGGTCGCGCTCTTTCTGGGGCTCGGCGGGCTTGGCGTATTTTTCTGGACCTTGCGTTCTGGCCAATATGACGACCTCGACGGCGCCGCCGTTCGCATCCTGCTGGATGACGATGATGACGACGCTTGAAGGTTTCCGCTTCATTCCGGCGCTGCTCGCTGCGATCATGCTGCTGACAACACCCACCAAGGCGATGCCGACAGTTGCCGAGTTCATTCTGTGCAGTGGCGGAAGCGTTCCTATGCCCGCCCATGATGATGGCTCCTGCGATCAGGCTTGCCATGCAGCCTGTTCGCGCAAGAAGCGCCGCTAGACGCTCCCGACCCGCGCTGAAAATGCAATCCGCAACGCATCTGACAGGCTGGCGACGCCCAGCTTGGTCATCAGATTTGCCCGGTGAATTTCCACTGTGCGCGGGCTGATGCCAAGGTCATAGGCGATGACTTTGTTGGCTCGCCCGTCTACTAATCCATCAAGCACGTCGCGCTCACGCGGGGTCAAGGCATTGAGCCGCGTCTGGGCAGTCTGTGCCATGGCTTGCAGCCGCTCGCGGCCATCGTTGTACAACAGCGCCTGGTCGATCGCGGCGATAGCCTGAGCCTTCTCAAAGGGTTTTTCGATGAAGTCCACGGCGCCGGCTTTCATGGCGCGTACCGCGAGCCCAACGTCGCCGTGGCCAGTGATGATGATCACGGGAACCATGATGCCCCGTTCGCGGAGTATTTGTTGCACCTCCAGGCCATCGATACCGCCGAGCCGGATATCGAGCAGGACACAGCCTGGTGCTAGCCCAGGCGCGGCCTTCAGGAAGGCCTCGCCACTCTCGAAAGCCTCGACGGCATAGCCGGCGGTCTTCAGCATGAAACTCACGGACCGGCGTACGGCCGCTTCATCGTCGACGAGATAGACTTGCAGTCCGCTCATTCCTCAGTGTCCTCCGCGCCCATGAGAGTAAAGTGGAAGGCAGCGCCGCCTTGGTCAGAAGTGCTCGCCCACATCCGACCACCATGGCCCTCGACAAGACCACGACTTATCGAAAGCCCGAGCCCCATGCCTGTTTCCTTGCTGCTGTGGAACGGTTCGAAAAGGTGCGCGACCATCTCTGGCGCCAGTCCCGGCCCCGAGTCCGAAACGACAATCTCCACCATGCCGCGCTCGGCTGCCGCACCGCGGATTTCCAGCCGTCTCCGTGGGCTGCGTATCATAGCCTCAACGGCATTTCTAATAAGATTGAGCAGCACTTGCTGAATCTGGATACGGTCCACCAGAACCAGGTCTGCTTTGGGATCGAGGCGGATATCGATGTCGACATGATATTGCCCGCTGCCGACCAGTGCCAGCGCACTGGCCTCGGAAACCAGCTTGCGCAGGCTTTCCACGCGCTTCTCGCTGTCTCCACGTGCGATGAAGTCCCGCAGCCTGCGGACGATCTGGCCGGCCCAGATCGATTGGCTGGCAGCTTCGCCAAGGGCTTCGCGGACCAGCGCCAAGGCATTCTCATCAGGCTTGTCGAGCAAGTCTCTCGCGGCTTCCATATAATTGGCGATGGCCGTGAGCGGTTGGTTGAGTTCATGCGCCAACGCAGACGCCAGAGATCCCATGGCGCTGATCCGGGACATGTGACTGACTTCGGCCTGAAGGTCCTGAAGCCGCCTTTCGGTGCGCTGGCGCTCGGTGAGGTCCCGTATGAAGCCGGTGAAGACTCGCCCTGCCGGTGTCCGTGCGTCGCCGATCGAAAGCTCGATGGGAAAGTTGGTGCCGTCACGGCGCCGTGCGGTCGTAACCCGGCCGATGCCAATGATCCGTGCCTCACCGGTCTCCATGTAGCGCGCCATATAACTGTCATGGCGCTCCCGGTCCGGCGCGGGCATCAGCATCTTCACATTCTTGCCGACCACCTCTCGCTCGGCATAGCCGAACATCGTTTCCGCGGCGCTGCTGAACGAAAGGACGGTACCGTGATCATCGATCACTATCATCGCATCGGGAACGGTGGCCAGGATCGAGCGCTGATAGGCATGGCTGCTGTCGAAGTCGCCGGACGGCGGCGCGCTCGCAGCCGGAATGCTGTCACGATAGGGGCACATCATCTCCCTCTATCGCGCTCCATGGCCATGCGCCAGAGCAGCCTCTGTGGCTAAGCCTGCCCCGCGATTTTCAATGGGCGAGGAGCAATGGTACCATGCTGCTTGCGATGAGCTCGCGCGTTACCCCGCCGAGTATCGTCTCACGAAGTCGGCTGTGTCCGTATGCGCCCATGACAAGGCAATCAGCACCCAGTTCATCTACTGCATGGCGCAGCGCCACGCTGACACGGCGGCCCTTTGCTGGCCAATCATGCAACTCGCAATGAATATTCTGGCGCGAGAGATAGGCTGCCGCCTCGGTAGCCGGCACGCCGCTCGCCTCCTCGGTGACTTCGACGATATGAACAGCCCGGGCCTTTTGCAGGATGCAGGCCGTGAGCCGCAGGGCATGTGCGGCCTCTGCCGAGCCGTTCCAGCCTATGAGTACCGTCTCGGCTGAAAAGCGCTGCGCTCCCACCGGCACAACCAGCACCGGTGAGCGAGCGTGCACAGCCACATCGGCTACCAGTGGCAAGGGAGCGCCCGTTCCGCCGCGATCACTGCCAGGCTGGCTCAGCACGATGATGTCCTTGAGACGCGAGTGCTCGGTGATCGACTCGGCGACGCTGCCGTTGACGCTGCGCCAATCCCAACTGATGTTCTCGCGCTGGAGCCGGGTTTCAATTGCGGCGCGCAGCGCCTTGCCCTGATCGTGCATGGTATCGATGATTGCGGCCATGCCGAACAGCGCGCCATACGGCTCTGCACCATAGCTTTCGAGCGGCGTCACCTGCAGGCAGCTGATATGGCCATTGCACAGGCGCGCCAAGTCCAGCGCCGCCTGCAGACGGGATTCCTGTTCGTCATCCTCATGAATATGCAGCAGTATTGTATTCATGCCCGATCTCCGAGGGCTGGCAGCCTATGAAACTGCCAAGCCTCCGAGTGCGGGTCATTACGGGGGAATACGGAGTGGGGCCTATCCTGTCACCGTTCCTCGGGCTTCGACGAGTGCTGCCACCACAGAAGGGTCCGCCAGCGTCGAGGTGTCGCCCAAGCTGCCGAACTCGCCTTCTGCGATCTTGCGAAGGATGCGCCGCATGATCTTGCCGCTGCGGGTCTTGGGCAGGCCCGGCGCGAACTGGATGGCATCGGGCGTTGCGATTGGTCCGATTTCGCGTCTAACCCATTGCACCAGTTCGCGGCGCAGGGCTTCATCACCTGTCTCGCTGGCGTTGAGCGTGACATAGGCATAGATGCCTTGGCCCTTGATATCATGGGGGAAGCCCACGACAGCGGCCTCCGCCACTTTGGCATGGGCGACCAGCGCGCTTTCGATCTCAGCTGATCCCATGCGATGCCCGGAGACGTTGATGACGTCATCAACACGGCCGGTGATCCAGTAATAACCGTCCTCGTCGCGGCGGCAGCCGTCACCGGTGAAATAGCGGCCCGGATAGGTGGTGAAATAGGTCTGGAAAAAGCGCTCATGGTCGTTCCAGACCGTGCGCATCTGCCCTGGCCAACTGTGTGCGATGCAGAGATTGCCCTCGGCAGCACCTTCCAGCACCGTCCCTTCGGCATCCACCAGCAGGGGTGCCACGCCAAACATGGGCAGAGTTGCGGAGCCGGGCTTCAGCGCCGTGGCGCCGGGCAGGGGGCTGATGAGTGCAGCGCCGGTTTCCGTCTGCCACCAGGTGTCGACGATCGGGCAGCGGCCTTCGCCGACGACACGATGATACCACTCCCAGGCCTCGGGGTTGATTGGCTCACCGACAGAGCCCAGCAGCCGCAGGGAGGAGCGAGATGCTCGGGTCACATAATCATCGCCCTCGCGCATCAGCGCTCGCAGTGCTGTAGGGGCCGTGTAGAAGGTGTTCACCTGCCAGCGATCGCAGATTTCCCAGAAGCGGCCGAAATCCGGGTAATTCGGCACGCCTTCGAACATCAGCGTCGTCGCGCCATTGGCGAGCGGCCCATAGACGACATAGCTGTGTCCAGTCACCCAGCCGACATCAGCGGTGCACCAGAATACCTCGCCTGGGCGGTAATCAAATATGTAGCGATGCGTCATCGCAGCCCAGACGAGATAGCCGGCAGTCGTGTGGAGCACGCCCTTCGGCTTTCCGGTTGAGCCCGACGTGTAAAGAATGAACATCGGATCTTCCGCCCCCATCGGCTCGGGCGGGCAATCCGGCGAAACACTGTCGCGGGCTTCATCGTACCAGATGTCCCGTCCGGCCTGCATGGCGATGGCTCCACCGGTGCGTCGGACGACAATGACCCGGTCAACTGAGGGGCAACTGGCAAGTGCTGCATCGACATTTGCCTTGAGCGGGATAGGCTTGCCGCCGCGCAGACCTTCGTCGGCGGTGATGACGATGCGAGAATCGCAATCCTGAATTCGCCCGGCCAGGCTGTCCGGGGAGAAACCGCCAAAGACGATACTGTGGATTGCACCTACGCGGGTGCAGGCCAGCATCGCCATCGCGGCTTCGGGGATCATCGGCATGTAGAGTGTTACCCGGTCACCCTTTTTGACCCCCTGGGCTTTCAGCACATTGGCAAAGCGGCAGACTTCGGCATGGAGCTCACGATAGGTGATCGTGCGCGTGTCGGCAGGGTCGTCACCTTCCCAGAGGATCGCGGCGGTGTCACTGCGCGTTGCAAGATGGCGGTCAAGGCAGTTCGCCGAGACGTTGAGCACGCCATCCTCAAACCAGCGGATGCCGAAATCGGCCTCATTGAACGAGCAATTGCTCACCTTTGTGAAGGGAGTGATCCAATCGATGCTGGCAGCCTCCTCCTTCCAGAAGCCATCCGGATCGGCCAGGGCCTGCGCATACATGGCCTTGTAGCGGCCTTCGTCGATCAGTGCGCGCTCGGCCCACTCTGCTGGAACCGGATAGATAGCATTGCTCATCAGGATGCTCCCAAAGTCTGTTCGGCCCATTTTCAAGGCCGTTTCCCATTCCCTATGCCGAGGCAGTCGCGCGGCCAAGCCGAGATTCTGACTAGCCGGCGCACTCAGCGCCGGCCCCAGATCCACCAGCCGATCACCAGCCCGCCCCCGAAGCCGGCGAGAATCCACAACCATATCTCGCCGAACAGCCAGATCATTCTCGTTCAGTCCAGATCACGTCGTGGATGCCGGGCTCTGCAGAAAGCACGGCCCGCACTCTCTCGCGGGTTGCGCTGTCCGCCGTTCCCGAAAGGCGGGCGACGCGAAAGGTCCAGCCTGAGGGGCTGGTCCAGACTGCCCGGCCATCGCGAATTCCGTGCGCATTCATCACGATTGCAGCTTTGCCACCCAACTCCGCCAGAAGGGCAGCGCGCTCGTAGCCATGTGCCAGATAGGCCAGGATGCCGCTTGCAGCGATACCCGCGACGAGCTTTGCTAGGGCGGGCATCGCTCTGCGCTCAAGCCGGACCGAGCTTGCCGAACAGGGTCTCATATTCCGTGTAGCGGCCTTCGGTGAGCAGCTTGGCCTGCTCGATCAACCGGTCGCCTGCAATGCGGCCGCGGAACTCGCCCATCTGTCCATCGATCACCTCTGCGTCCGCCGGGTTCCAGCCGGCGATCTGATCGAGCCTGTCGATACCCGCAGCGGCGAGCTTGTCGGCAAACTTGGCGCCGACCCCCTTGAGCTGGCGGATGTCCAGTGGGTTGATGTTGCGGGTCTCGACCGGTGTGGCGGCGGTTTCGCTGGCAGCGCGTGACCGGGCGAAATCCCGGCGCAGCTTGTCCACCTCGTCTGAAAGCGGCCGAATCTGGGCTTCCCGGGCCTTCAGTTCGACAGCCAGCCTGTCCCGCTCGGCAAGCATGGAATCGCGCTCGCGAGCCAGGCCGATGGTGCGCTCCTGCAAAACGGCGGCCTTGCGCTTCAGCGGCGCGCGGATGGCGAGGCCCAGGAACAGCCCAACCAGAAGAGCCGCCAGCACTGCTGCAGCCATTGCGGGATCGAGAGTGAAGCTCATGAACCTGTTCTCCTTGTCATCCTATTGCGACGCCGGGGGCAGCCAGCGCAAGCCCGCTGCGCTTCAGGAGTCGACCGCAGGGCCTGCCCGCGCTATCTGCCGCGTCTCACCATGAAGCCCGTTGCAACTCCTCATGATTATTCCGCTTCCGAGCGGCGCGTAGCGCTGGCTGCGGTGCTGATCGTGCTGTTCCTCTCTGCGCTTGATCAGACCATCGTCGCGACAGCAATGCCGCGGATCATTGCCGAGCTTTCCGGCCTCGATCGGATCGCCTGGGTGAGCACGGCTTATCTCCTCACCTCCACGGTCGTCGTGCCGGTCTATGGCAAGTTGGGCGACATTTATGGTCGCCAGCCTGTGCTGGTGTTTGGTGTGCTGGTCTTCCTGCTCGGCTCCATGCTCTGCGGCATGGCCGGCGAGTTCGGGCCGTTGCCTGTCATCGGAGACGGCATGAACCAGCTTATCGCCTTCCGGGCCTTGCAGGGCCTTGGTGCCGGCGCGCTCACCACAGGCGCCTTTGCCACGGTGGCAGACATCGCGCCGCCGGCCGAGCGTGGGCGCTACACCGGGCTATTCGGCGCAATGTTCGGATTGGCTGGGCTTGCTGGCCCGGTACTCGGCGGCTTCCTCACAGATCAGGCGACCACGACCATTCTCGGTCATGTGGTGAGCGGCTGGCGCTTCATCTTCTACGTCAACTTGCCGCTCGGCATCGTGGCGCTGTTCATTCTGCTGACCCGCTTGCCGCGTGGCAGTCGCGGGGCCGATGCACGCATCGATTGGCTTGGCAGCTTGCTCATCATCGCCGCCTCCGTGCCGCTGCTGCTGGCGCTGAGCTGGGGCGGAGAGGGTGGCGGCTGGGACCAGCCGCGCATTATCGGCGGCTTTACCGTGGCGGCCGTTGCCTTCGCGCTGTTCCTTGTTGTTTCTCGCGGCAAGAGCTGGGCGGTCGTCCCGCTCGATCTGTTCCGCGATCCTGTGGTGGCGCGCGCCAACCTCGCGCTCTTCCTGATCAATCTTGGCTATATGGGTGTGCCGATGTTCCTGCCGCTCTACCTGCAGCTTGTAAGGGGCCTCAGCGCGGCGGACAGCGGCATCGCAATGCTGCCGCTGCTGCTTGGCATCCTTACCGGTTCCATCGTCGCCGGGCGGGTCTCCCGGCGCAGCCAGGCGTACAAGCCGGTGCTGGTCGCCGGGGGCTTTGTCGCCTTGGTGGCATTGCTTTTGCTGACCGGCCTTGGAGCCGATACCCCGCGCTGGCAACTGACAGTCACGCTGCTGCTGCTCGGCACAGGGCTTGGGCCGGCGCAGGGCATGTACACGCTGGCCATCCAGAGCGCCGTTGCCCACGCGCGAGTGGGTGTTGCCACGGCTGCGGCGCAATTCTGCCGCCAGATCGGCGCTACGGTCGGAGTGGCTATCTTTGGCGCGCTGCTCACCTTCCACCTCGCCGCTGAGCTTCCGCTGCGTGTTCCGCAACTTGCCGTATCCGGCCAGCCTGTCGATCTGTCTCAAGCGCAGCGTCTCGCCATGGACCCGGCTGCGCTCGCGGATACTGTCGGCCCTGCTGCCAGCGCAGCGGCTGGATCAGGGCTCAGGGCGAGCTTTGCCGTCTCGATCGAGGCGCTGTTCCCGGTCGCGCTGGGCATGCTTCTCCTCGCTTTTCTGGTGACGATCTCCATCCCGGCGCGCCGCCTGCGCGGCCGTGATGATCCGGCGTCCGAGGATGCGAGGGCCGCCGCTGCATGAACGCTCCCGCCTCGTCCTTGGCGCGGCGGCGCAGCTTTCCGGCCGGTGGTCGGTTCGAGAGCCGTGCCATGGCTGACGGCTGGAGGGTGCGCACCGTGCTCTGGGAGGGCCGCTCCGATGGTCCGGGGTCGCTGCTGTTCATCACCGGTCGTGGAGACTTCCTCGAGAAATATTGTGAGACATTCCATGATCTTGTTGACGCCGGCTGGGGCGTCGCCAGCTTCGATTGGCGTGGACAGGGGCTCTCCGGTCGGCAAGGCAAATCCGGCATGCACGGCCACAGTGATGGCTTCGAGAACTGGCTGGCTGACCTTGATGCGTTGATCGGCTGGTTTCGCGCAAGTCTGCCTCCGCCCTTTTATGCAATGGCGCATTCCATGGGCGGTCATCTGCTGCAGCGCCACCTGGCGGGGGAAAATGGCGAGTTCGCGCGGGCCGTGCTGCTTTCGCCGATGTTCGGCGTTACGGCCCGGCCCATCGGCGCGCCAATGGCGCGAAAGCTGGCCCGGCTCATGGTGCGGCTGGGGCAGGGTGGGCGATTCGTGCCGGGCGGTGGGCCCTATGTGGCGGGCGCGGCCGGCTCGCCACGGCAGTTGATGCTCACCAGTGATCCTGAGCGCTACCTTGATGAGAGCTGGTGGGTAAGCCAGAACCCGGCACTGGCGCTGGGCAGCGTCACCTATGGCTGGCTCGAAGCTGCCTTTCGCTCGCTGGACGCGCTGCTGGAGCCGCCAGCGCAGCTCCGCGGCACCGGCGAGGGTGCAGGGTCAGCACCGGCGCTGCAGCGCATCACCACGCCCATGCTCGTGCTCATTCCAGAGGCCGATGCGCTGGTGGATAACAGCGCCACCCAGCGCGCCGTGGCCAGCATGGCTTGCGCCCGGCTCGAGGTCTTTCCGGGCGCTGCGCATGAATTGTTGCGCGAGGCCAGCGGCATACGGGCACGGGTGCTGGCGCGCGCCACGGCTTTCCTGCAGAATGGGGAATGACCTATGACATTGCCATCATCGGGGCCGGCATAGCCGGTGCGAGCCTGGCCTGGGCACTTGGCCAGCAAAGCGGCGGCCGGCTGAAGGTCGTGTTGCTTGAGGCGGAGGCCCGGCCTGGTTATCACACGACCGGGCGCTCGGCGGCCTTTTGGGTGGAGAGCTATGGCGGCCCAGGCATCGTGCCGCTGAGCCGGGCTTCCCGTCGTTTTTTCATGGAGCCGCCGGAAGCGTTCGGCCCTCTGTTGTCTCCGCGGCCGGCGCTGCATCTGGCGCCGCCGGATGATGCCTCGGCGCTGCCGGCGCTGATGGCCGAGTTCGATTCTACCAGTGTTGCTTATGAGCGGCTGGATGCTGCGGCGCTGGCCCGATACAGCATCATGCGGCCCGAGTGGCTTGCGGACGGTGTCATTGAGCATGATTGCCATGACATTGATGTTGCAGCACTTCATCAGGGTTATTTGCGCGGTTTCGAGGGCTGGAAGGCCAGCCTTGTGACGGACGCGCGGGTGACGGGGCTGGCACGTGACGGCGATGGCTGGGCTATCGAAACGACCGCGGGGCCGGTGTCCGCCGGCGTGGTGGTGAATGCCGCCGGGGCCTGGGCGGACGAGGTGGCCACGCTTGCCGGGGCGCGGCGGCGGGGCTTGCAGCCGCTGCGGCGGACCATGGCGGTGCTGCGGATCGATCCGGCGCCGCCGGCGGATTTGCCGGTGGTGATGGACGCGGCCGGGCGCTTCTATTTCAAGCCTGATGGCGAGCGGCTCTGGCTCTCGCCGCATGACGAGATTCCGGACGTGCCGCATGATGTCCGGCCCGATGAACTCGATCTTGCCATGGTCATCGATCGATTTGAAAAGGCGAGCACCGCCAAGGTGTTGCGGCTTGAATCCAGCTGGGCCGGGCTGCGCACCTTTGCGCCTGACCGTCTGCCGGTGTTCGGCTGGGATGATGGTGTGGCCGGCCTGTTCTGGTGCGCCGGGCAAGGCGGCTTTGGCATCCAGACGGCGCCGGCGGCGTCGGCCCTGTGCGCGCGGGTGCTGCTTGGGGAGGCGGCCGATGCGGGGGCTTATGACGCCTCGCGGGCCTTGTAGCGGCGCAGGAATTCGGCGGCAAAGGCTTGCAGGCGGCTTTGCGAAATGGCGCTGCGCAGGCCCTGCATGAGCTGCTGGTAGAAGCTGATATTATGCTCGGTCATGAGCATCGCGCCGAGCATTTCACCTGATTTTACAAGGTGGTGGATATAGGCTCGTGAAACGCCGCCGGTGCAGGACGGGCAGTGGCAATCACTGTCCAGCGGCTGCTCGTCCTCGGCGAAGCGGGCGTTGCGCAGGTTGATCGGACCATCGTGCGTGAAGGCCTGGCCGTTGCGGCCCGAGCGGGTCGGCAGCACGCAATCGAACATGTCCACGCCGCGCAGCACGGCGCCGACGATGTCGTCGGGCTTGCCGACTCCCATCAGGTAGCGGGGGGCTTCCTCCGGCAACTGGCCCGTGGCGTAATCGAGCACGCCGAACATCGCCTCCTGGCCTTCGCCCACGGCGAGGCCGCCGATGGCATAGCCATCAAAGCCTATCCCGCGCAAAAGGCTGGCGGATTCAGCCCGAAGCCGCTCGTCGAGACCGCCTTGCTGGATGCCGAACAGGGCGGCCAGGCCGGCGTGATCGGGGGCGGAATCGAAGGCGGCGCGGCTGCGGGCGGCCCAGCGCATCGAGCGCTGCATGGCGGCGGCCATGGCCTCGCGCGATGCCGGGAGCGCAATAAGCTCATCAAAAGCCATGATAATATCGCTGCCGAGCAGCCGCTGGATCTCGATCGAGCGCTCCGGGCTGAGCATGTGCCGGCTGCCATCGAGATGGCTGGCAAAAGCCACGCCGTCCTCGCTGCGCTTGGTCAGCGCCGAGAGGCTCATCACCTGGTAACCCCCTGAATCCGTGAGGATCGGCCGCTCCCAGCCCATGAACTTGTGCAGCCCTCCGAGCCTTGCGATGCGCTCGGCGCCAGGGCGCAGCATCAGGTGGTAGGTGTTGCCCAGGATGATGTCGGCCCCGGTGGCGCGAACCTCGGCCGGGCGCAGGCCCTTGACCGTGGCGGCGGTGCCGACGGGCATGAAGGCCGGGGTGCGGATGGTGCCGCGCTGCATGGCGATCTCGCCGGTGCGGGCAAGGCCATCGCGGGCATGAATTCGGAAATCGAAACGGGCTGACATTTGCCGGCCTTAGCGATTGTTGTGGGCCGGGTCATGTGGGTTTCATTATAACCTATTTGGATAATATAGCAATCGGCTTTTTAGGTTTGGTTTTCAATATGTTGAGTGTCCGGCAGCGGCCAAATCAAGGTCTGGAGGCCTGAATGGGAGGGAGAAAAGCGGGGATTTGCGGATCGGGAGCGGAGCCGGGCCGGCACCGGGGCGGCGCTGGCCCGGCGCTCGGCGGCGAGTCGCCGGATCGGGTCCGGCGCCGCAGCGGCGATTGTCGGGGGTGGGGTGCTGGAAGCGCGACACCGCTCTAAATCGCTGAAAGGTGTAAAGAATTCTTACATCTGCGTCGTTTTGCGAAGCGCTGAAATCGCCTAACTATCTCGTTTTCCTCGAACTTCTTATGTTGGCACATGGTTTGCATAGATGTTGGCAGAAGAAACCTTTTCCGCCGGAGTGCTGAAACATGATGAAGAAGCTCGCAGGTCTCGCTTTCGCGACCGCAATGTACGCCACTTCGGCCCAGGCTGTTGTCGTTGTCTCCGTTGAGGCTGCCGGCGTCACCAACACCACGACCTACACGGTCGCCAACGCTGTTGAGACGTTCAACGATGACTCCATCGGCGCCAGTGTCGTGACGACCAGCCCGCAGTTCGCCACCTTCGGCCAGCCGACCACCTACACCGGCACCAAGATTTCGGCTGCCAACCAGTTCGGTGGCGCCGGCGGCACGGGCAACTTCGCTTCGGTGACCCCGACTGCCAGCCCGTTCGTCCTGTCGTTCGCTGGTGA
Source organism: Sphingomonadales bacterium UBA6157 (assembly GCA_002423025.1). Taxonomy (GTDB): domain Bacteria; phylum Pseudomonadota; class Alphaproteobacteria; order Sphingomonadales; family Sphingomonadaceae; genus Sandarakinorhabdus. The sequence continues at coordinate 28,960 of DIUN01000050.1, forward strand.
GACCCCGCTGACCTACTTCGGTCTCTATGCCTCGGCTATCAACGCCGGCAACTCGATCGAATTCTACAACAACGGCGCGCTGCTCGACACCTTCAACTTCACGAGCCTGTCGCTTCCCGCCGGCTACAAGGGCAACCCTGCCGCCGCGTTCGCTGGCCTCAACGGCACGCAGAACTATGTCTTCGTCAACTTCGTGATCGGCAGCGGTTACGACGAAGTTCGCCTGCTCCAGAACGGTTCGGGCAGCTTTGAAGTTGACAACCTGACCATCGGTTTCGTTCCTGAGCCGCAGACCTGGGCGATGCTCATCGTTGGCTTCGGTCTGGTCGGCGTCTCGATGCGCCGCCGCAAGTCGGTCGTCGCCTAAATCGATCTGGCCCTACGGGCCAATCAAGGAAGGGGCCGCTCGAAAGAGCGGCCCTTTTTTTGTGCGCGGCATCGGTGGGCCAGGGGATTTGGCGGTGGATCGGAATGGTTGCGCGCCGCTGCCGAAGGCGAGAGGTTGGCTGCGCTCAGCGCGGGCGATGGCTATTCACCGTTGCAGGGCGGCGGTGATCTGGGGTTTGCCCATCCGCCAGCGAGGCACCGGGGCGATGAGCGGCCGCCAGCAGCGCGGAGCGCTTGACAGCGGCAGCCGGCGGGGCTCTGCCTGAGCGGATGTTGATTGATGATCCCGCCGTCTCGCGGCGCCGCACTGGCGATAATCGCATTGCCGTCCTGATTGCGCTGGCCTGTATTTGCTTGCGCCAGACTGGCCGGGCTGCCGCATGAAGACCCGTGTTGACCAACTGCTGGTGACGCGCGGGCTGGTCGAGAGCCGGGCGCGCGGGCAGGCGCTGATTCTGGCCGGGCTGGTGTTTGCCGGCGAGCGCAAGGTGGCCAAGGCCGGTGAACTGGTGGCCGAGGATGGGCCGCTTGAGGTGCGCGGGCGGGACCACCCCTGGGTGTCCCGCGGCGGGGTGAAGCTGGCGCACGGCCTGGCGCATTTCGGCATGGATGTGACGGGCGCGGTGGCGATGGATGTCGGCTCCTCCACCGGTGGCTTTACCGATGTGCTGCTCAGCAACGGCGCGGTGCGGGTTTATGCCGTCGATTCCGGCACCAACCAGCTGGCATGGAAACTGCGCAGCGATCCGCGCGTCGTGGTGCTCGAGCAATTGAGCGCGCGGCTGCTGACGCCGGAGCATGTGCCCGAGCCAGTGGATGTGATCGTCTGTGATGCCAGCTTCATCGCCATGGCCAAGGTGCTGGAGCGGCCGCTGGATTTTGCCGCGCCGGGCTGCCGGCTGGTGGCGCTGGTCAAGCCGCAGTTCGAGGCCGGGCGCGGCGAGATCGGCAAGGGCGGGGTGGTGCGGGACTCTGCCGTGCATGAGCGGGTGTGCGCGGCGGCAGCGGCATGGCTTGCGGCCCAGCCGGGCTGGCGGGTGCTCGGGCTGGTGCAAAGCCCGATCACCGGGCCGGAGGGCAATGTGGAGTTTCTGCTCGGCGGCGTGCGGGATGCCGAGAATGCTGAATCCGAGAGCACTGAAACCGGGAACACTGGCGCCTTAACGAAAACGGCCGGGGCGTTGGCCCCGGCCGTTGGTACCATTCGCTAGGCGCGGGAGCGTTACGCAGCCAGTGAAGCCTGTGCCCGGCGGCGGCGCATCGCAGCGCCGACAAAGCCGAAGCCAAGGATCATCGTCATCCACGTGCCGGGATCCGGCAGCAGGTCGATGTAGCTGTAGACGACGCTGAAGGTGCCACCGACCTCGGCCGAGGTGACAGTGGCGTTGCCCTGGCCACCCGTCGTGGTGATTGCCCTGGTGATGTTCGAAAGGGTGTTGGTCACCGCGATGGTGCCGGTACCGAGATAGGCCGAGTAATCGGTGATGGTCGGCGAGGTGAAGCCGGACGTTGCCGTGTAACCGATCGCCACGGTGCGCGACAGGCCGTTGGCCTCACCGCCACCAAGACCGGTGATGAAATCCGCAGCTGCACTGGTGCCGGTGAAGGTGCCGGTGATGCTGGTGAAGGCGCTGCTGCTCAGCGTGTTGGTGCCGCCGATGGTCGCGGCATAGGTGCGACGATTGCCCGAGTTGCTGGTGATGATGACATCGCTGAGCGCCGTCGTCAGCGGCGCATAGGAAACCGTCACGCCGGTCAGCTGGTAGCGGCCCGAGAGCGTATCGAACTGGTTGAACGACAATGTTTCCGAGCCGGTGGTCGCAGGATCGAGCGCTACGGTCGAAAAGCTCAGCGTCTGGGTGAGCGTCAGCACGGCCTGTGCGGCCGAGGCCTGGAGCATGGCTCCGGCGAGCGCCGCGACGATCAGGAACTTCTTCATGCTGCCGTATCCCCCGAATTGCGCCATGCCCTTGCGGGCCGGAGCGGTGGAGCCTCCTGAAACCCTCAGGACCATCCACACATCAAACACTTCACATCAATACCTAAGCAATTATCGTGCCACAAGGCTAAGCGACTGATATTGAACAAGATGTAATTATCATCTTGTTTACCTTTGTAAAGAATTCCGACACCTTTGCAAGCCGTTGCCACGGCTGGCGCCGCAGGACTGTTGCAGTGCGGCGCGATGCGCTAGAACGGCACCATGGCAACAACAATGAATGACGATACGGGCATGCGGCCGGCGGGCCCCGGGCGGTTCCGCCGTGGCTCCGCCGTGCTGGCCGGGCTGGTGCTGGTGCCGGGGCTGCTGGTGCTCGGCGGGCTTTCGGCGCGCATATCCGGCTCCACCACCGAGAACGCCTGGTTCCAGACGCTGGCGCTGCCGGCGCTGCAGCCGCCGGGGCCGGTGTTCGGCATCGCCTGGTCGATTCTTTATACGCTCATTGCCATTGCCGCTGCCGTCGTGTGGGGCCATGGCCGGGTGCCGGGGCGTCGGCTGGCGCTGGGTCTGTTTGCCGCACAGCTGGCGATCAACCTCACCTGGTCCCCCATCTTCTTCAAACTGCACCTGATTCTGCCGGCGCTTGGCGTGATCGGCCTGATGTTCGTGGTGGCGGTGGCGACGGTTTTCGCCTTTGCGCGGGTCAGCAGGCTGGCAGCGTGGCTGATGACACCCTATCTGGTGTGGCTGGTGTTCGCGGGCGCGCTGAATGCGAGAATATGGCTGCTCAACCCCGCGGCTGATGCGTTTCAACTGGGAGTCTGATCGTGCAGACACAGAACAAGATTTTCGAGGACTTCTCCAAGGTCGCCACTTCGGCGCTCGGCACGCTGGCCGGCGTGGGGCGCGAAGTGGAGGAGACGGCCCGGCGCAAGGCGCGCGAGTTCGTGGGCGGCAGCGATGCCGTGGAGCGGGACGAGTTCGAGGCGGTAAAGGCCAATGCGGCCGCAGCGCGCGAGGCCGTGGAAGTGCTGAAGGCGGAAGTGGCGGCGCTGCGGGCGATGATCGAGGCTTCTGCTGGTGCAGAAAAGGCACCGCGCGCCGGAAAAGCCGCCAAGGCGTGATTATCCACAGTTTTGTTGGGTGCGGAGTAGGTTCCGTGCTTGCCGAATCATGCGCCAGTGCCCAGCCTTTCTGCCATTGCGTGGCGGGAGGGCTTTGAGCATGGGGCTCGTCGATATCGATTACACGCCGCCACCTTCGGCTCCCATCGACATGCTTGAGCATGTGTTCGATTCCAACGGTTGGGCCTTCGAGCGCTCGGGCGATGAGGAGATCAGCACCTCCATCAAGGGCGGCTGGACGACCTACCAGCTGCGCGCGCTGTGGCGCGAGGAAGAGCGGGTCCTGCAGATCATCGCGCGGGCGGACCTGATGGCCCCCGAGGAGCGCAAGGCGGCGATTTATGAAACGCTGGGCCTGATCAACGAGCAATTGTGGATGGGCCATTTCGAGCTGTGGTCGGCGGATGGCACCGTGCTGTTCCGCCATGCGACACTGCTCGATACGGCGGATGACGAGGATGGGCCGGACCTGACGCTGGGCCAGGCCGAAGTGCTGGTGGAAGCTGCCGTGGAGGAGTTCGATCGCTTCTACCCGGTGTTCCAGCTGGTGCTGTTTGCCGACCATGCGCCCGCCGAGGCGATGGCCGCTGCCCTGCTGGAAACGGTGGGCGAAGCGTGACAGACACTTCTGCCGGCGGCCTGTGGCTGCTGGGCTGCGGCAACATGGGCGGTGCCTTGCTGGCGCGCTGGCTGGAGGAAGGCCTGGGCCCGATCCGCGTGATCGACCCGGCGCTGGCGGCGGCGCCCGAGGGCACGGCGCTGGGCCTGCCCGAGGCGGGTGCGCCGGACATCTTGGTGCTGGCGGTCAAGCCGCAGGTGTGGCGGCAGGCGGCCGGGCCACTGGCCGAGCGCATCGGCATGGCGACGCTGGTCGTTTCCATCATGGCCGGGGTGACGATTGCCGACCTGGCGAGCGTGTTCGGCCGCTCGGCGATCATCCGCGCCATGCCCAACACGCCGGCGGCGATCGGCAAGGGCGTGACCGGGCTGTTCACCAACGGCAATTCCATGGCGGAAGCGGCGGCCGAGGCGGTGTTCTCGCCGGCCGGCGCTACGGTGTGGCTGGAGGCGGAGAGCGATTTCGATGCGCTGACGGCGGTCTCGGGCTCGGGGCCGGCCTATGTGTTCGGCTTCATCGAGGCGCTGGCGGCAGCGGGCGAGGCCGCGGGGCTGGCGCCGGGTCTGGCGGCACGGCTGGCGCGGGCGACCGTGACGGGCGCGGCAGCGCTGGCGGCAGCAGACGCAGCGACCCCGGCGGAAGAGCTGCGCCAGCGGGTGACAAGCCCCGGCGGCACGACGGCGGCAGGGCTGGCAGTGCTGATGCCGGGGCTGGTGCCACTGGTGACGGACACCGTGGCGGCGGCAGCGGCGCGCTCGAAGGCGCTGGGCGGCTAAGCTCCGCAACGGGCTATGCGACAAGTTGGCCTTTGATATGCCGGGCGGCTGCGCCTAGCTGCGGATGGCGTTTGGAAAGCGGAATCTAATGGGTCGGCAAAAGGCAATCGTCATCGGTTCGGGGCTCGGCGGCATCTCGTGCGCCATCCGCCTGCAGAGCCTGGGCTTTGATACGCAGATCGTCGAGAAGCTCGATGCGCCGGGCGGCCGGGCCTATGTGCGCCGGGCCGAAGGCTTTGTGTTCGACATGGGGCCGACGGTGCTGACCGTGCCGCACTTCATCGAGGAGCTGTTCTCGCTCGAGCGGGATTGTGCGATGCTCGGCCAGCCGGATTTTCCGCCCGAGATTTTGGGGGATGACCAGCGCATCCTTTCGGGCATCAGCGGCGGTCCGAACACCAGCCGCTATGTCGACATCATCCCGATTTTGCCATTTTATCGCATCTACTTCGATGACGGCACATACTTCGATTATGACGCCGACCCGGTGAAGGTGCGCGAGCAGATCCGCCGGCTCGCGCCCGAGGACCTGGAGGGCTATGAGCAGTTCCACGAGGCGGCGCGGGCGATCTTCAAGCGCGGCTTCCTGGAGCTGGGCTACACCTATTTCGGCAATGTCGGCTCGATGCTCGGCGTGGTGCCTGACCTGCTGAAGCTGGGCGCGGTGCAGCCGCTGTTCTCGCTCATCAAGAAGTATTTCAAGACCGACAAGATGCGCCAGGTGTTCAGCTTCGAGCCGCTGCTGGTGGGCGGCAACCCGCTGAAAGTGCCGGCGATCTACGCGATGATCCACTTTGTCGAGAAGACCTGGGGCATCCACTTCGCCAAGGGTGGCACGGGCGCGCTGGTGCAGGCGCTGGTCCGCAAGTTCGAGGATATGGGCGGCACGCTGCGGCTCTCCGCCGAGGTGGAGCGGATCGATGTGGTGAAGCGCGGCGGCAAGCGCGTGGCGACCGGTATCACGCTCAAGGGCGGCGAGACGCTGGCGGCGGACCTGGTGGTTTCCAACGCCGATTATGCCAACACCTATCTCAAGCTGGTGGACAAGCAGCACCGCCGCATCAACCGTGACATGCTGGTGAAGTTCCGCAAGCAGAGCATGTCCCTGATGGTCATCTACTTCGGCTACCGGAAGCGCGAGGGTGACCCGGACCTGCAGCACCACAACATCATCCTGGGGCCGCGCTACGAGGAACTGTTGACCGATATTTTCGATCGGAAGATTCTCTCGCCGGACTTTTCGCAATATCTGCACATCCCCACGCTGACCGACCCGAGCCTGGCGCCCGAGGGACACCATGCCGCCTACACGCTGATTCCGGTGCCGAACAACCAGAGCGGGCTGGACTGGGAGAAGGAAGGCGGCCCGATGGCGGAGAAGGTGCTGACCTTCCTCGACGAGCGCGGCTATATCCCCGGCCTGCGCGAGCGGCTGGCCTACCAGAGCTTCGTGACGCCCGATTATTTCGAGCAGGTGCTCGGCTCCTATGCCGGCAATGGCTTTGGCGTGGAGCCGGTGCTGACGCAGACGGCGTTCTTCCGCCCGCACAACCGCTCGGAGGATGTGAGCAACCTCTATCTCGTGGGGCAGGGCACCCAGCCGGGCGGCGGCACGCCCTCCGTGATGATGTCCGCCAAGATGACGGTGCGGGAGATTGCCAAGGATTTCGAGGTGCCGAGCGCCATCGTCAATGGTGTTCCGGCGCTGGAGACCGCGGCTTAGGACTGGCCGAGGCTGTCCACCATCGGCCGGTCCGCCTTGGCGATCAGGCCGATGAGGACGGACCAGAAGCCGGTGACGGCGGCCTGCCCGGCCTCGCCATAGGCGCTGGCCATGCGGGCCTCCAACTCGGCAAACAGCGAGGCTTCCAGCGCGGCACCGGCGGGGGTGAGGCTGAGCAGGCGCTGCCGCCGGTCCTGCGTGCCGATGCTCTGCTGCACCAGGCCCCTGTCCTGCAGCTCGCCCAGCACCCGGCCCAGCGATTGCTTGGTGATGGCGAGCAGCCGCAGCAGGTCCCCCACCGCCAGGCCGGGGCTGCGGGCGATGAAGTACAGCGCGCGGTGGTGGGCGCGGCCAAAGCCCTCCTGCTCGAGGATGGCGTCCACTTCGCGGATCATCGACGAGTAGCCGAAGTACAAAAGCTCGATGCCGCGGCGGATTTCATCCTCCCGCAGGTAGAGCGCGGAGGCCGTGGTCAGCGCCGGGCGCGGGGGCGGCGCAGGGGGCTGCACCGCCTTGCGAGGCGCGGCGCGGGTTTTTGTGCGAGATATTGGGTCAGTCATGTTGACATATCTTGCATGAAACCTTAGCCCAACGCAACAATAGGAATGAACGTTGCCGAGTCCGCGCAATGTGCCAGCAGAGGATGGAGAGACAATGACCGACGCAACCTTCGACAACCGCGACGGTTTCATCTGGTTCGATGGTGCGTTGCGCCCGTGGCGGGATGCAAACGTGCATATCCTCACCCATGCCATGCACTATGCCAGCGCCGTGTTCGAGGGCGCCCGCGCCTATGGCGGCGAGGTGTTCGAGCTTTCCCAGCACAGCCAGCGCTTGATCGACTCGGCCAAGATCCTCGGCTTCACCCTGCCGTGGAACCGCGACCAGATCGACGCCGCCGTGCGCGAGACGCTGGCCGCCAATAACCTGCAGAATGCCTATGTCCGCCCGATCGCCTGGCGCGGCTCGGAGCAGATGGGCGTTTCGGCACAGAAGACCAAGCCGCACCTTGCCGTCGCGGTGTGGGAGTGGGGCGCCTATTTCGGCCCCGAGGCGCTGGCCAAGGGGCTGCGGCTCAACATCGCGCCATGGCGTCGCCCGGCGCCCTATACGGCCCCCACCAAGGCCAAGGCGGCCGGCCTCTACATGATCTGCACCATGAGCAAGCACGCCGCCGAGGATGCCGGCTACAATGATGCGATGATGCTCGATTGGCGCGGCCAGGTGGCCGAGGCGACAGGCGCCAACATCTTCTTCTTCAAGGATGGCGTGCTGCACACGCCGACGCCGGATTGCTTCCTCGATGGCATCACCCGCCGCACTGTCATCGGCCTCGCCAAGCGCCGCGGCATCGAAGTCGTGGAGCGGGTGATCTGGCCGGAGGAGCTGGAAAGCTTCGAGCAGGCCTTCCTCACCGGCAGCGCCGCCGAAGTGACGCCGCTCGCCGAGATCGGCCCGTGGAACTTCGCGGTGGGCGACATCAGCATGCAGCTGGCCAAGGATTATTCCGACCTGGTCAACCGGCGCATCTGAGCTGAATCAAGGCTTCTCGAACATCAGGGTGATGCTGATCCGCCGGTTGCGCGGGTCGGCCTTGTCCTTGGGGTTGTAGGGGTCGGTATCCGCCACGCCCTCGATGCGGCGGAAGCGCGCCGGGTCCACGCCTGCTGCCGCCAGCGAGCGGCGGGTCGCGTCGGCGCGCATCGTCGAGAGCGTCCAGTTGTTCGAGCCGCCCTTGGCGTAGGGCACGCTGTCGGTATGGCCGCGCACGGTGAGCGCATTGGGCGTGCCGTCGATGGCGCCGGCGATGGTGCGGACCAGCGCTGACGCCTCGGTGCTGAACACGCTGGTGCCGAGCCCGAACATCGAGAAATCCGCCCGCTCGACCAGGTCGATGCGCAGGCCATCCTTGTCCCGCACCAGCCGCACCTGGCCCTTGAGGCCCTTGAGCGTCGGGTCTCCGGCCAGCCGCGCGGCGATGATCCGCTCGATCATCTTGAAGCTCTTTTCGTCTGCTGCGCGCTTGTTCTGCTCCAGCTTGACCTTTTTTGCCGCCTCCTTCTCGGGCGTGCCACCGCCGCCTGGCACGGCCACCGGGCGCGGGCCGGCGTTGGCGGCGTTGGGCGCAAAGCCTTCATCCTCCTGCAGCGAGCGGCCGCCCATGATGCCGTTGGAGCCGCCGCTGTTCTTCATCTGGATGACGGTTGGGGTGAAATAATCGGCGATGCCCTTGCGCTGGTCTTCATTCGTTGCGCCGATGATCCACAGCAGCATGAAGAACGCCATCATCGCGGTGACGAAATCGGCATAGGCGATCTTCCAAGCGCCGCCATGGTGCGCCGCGTGATGGCCCTTGGCCCTGCGGATGATGATCTCCGGCTCGATGTGCAGCTCGGGTTTCATGGTGCCCGCTGCCCGGCCGGCTCAAGCGGGCTCATTTGGCCGCCCGCAGGCCATCGAACACTTCAGAGAAGCTCGGCTGGTTTTCCGGCCCGATGGCGGTGCGCGCCGCCTCGATGACGAGTGGCTGCGGCTGCCCCTTGAGCGTGGCGACGATGACACGGCGGATGATGAGATAGATCTCGCCATCGGCATCGATCACCGCCTTGAGCCGCGCCGCGCACGGCCCGACGATGCCATAGCTGAGCAGCACGCCGAGGAAGGTGCCGACCAGCGCCGAGCCGATCATGCCGCCGAGGATGGCAGGCGGCTTGTCGATGCTGGCCATGGTCTTGATGACGCCGAGCACCGCCGCGACGATGCCGAGCGCCGGCAGTGCATCGGACATGGTGGTGAGCCGCTCCACCGGCTTGAGCGCGGCGGCGTGGTGCGTATCGATGGCTGTTTCAATAACATCGTCAACGGCTTGCGGGCTGAGTGTGCCGGTGGAAACCACCAGCAGCCGCATCGAATCGCATAGCAGGTCGAGGAACACATGGTCCTTCAGGAACTGCGGATATTCGGCAAAGATGCTGCTGGATTTGGGGTCCTCGATGTGCGGCTCCACGGCCACGGCGCCATCGTTGCGGAACATCTTCATCAGCCGCGCTGTCAGGAAAATCGCGGCGCTGTAATCCGCCTTCTTGTATTTGGGCCCCTTGACGATCGCGACCAGCCCGCCGCCCATCGCCTTGATGCCGCGCAGATCGGTGGCGACCAGCGTGGCGCCGGCGGCGGCGCCGCCGATGATGAGCATTTCATGCGGGAGCGCGTGGAGCACCGGGCCAAGGCTGCCGCCGGTGATGGCGAAGCCCCCGAAGACCATGACGATCAGCACGACAAGACCGATTACCGATATCATGGCAGGTGGTTTCGCTCCCCGGCTCAAGCCATTCCAGGGCGGAAGGGCTGTTGCGCGAAGGGAGTTACGGCGCGCTGGCGCGGGTGCTTAGCGGGGGAGGGCGATCCCGGCGGGCATTCCGGAGCGCGGCGCGCGTTTCAAAGCTGGTCCCACAGGCTCAGGTTGCTGGTGCGCACGAAGCTGGCCTGCGCGGCTTCGAGCACGGTGAGCAGCCGTTGCAGCCGGGCGATGCCCTCCGTCATCTCCAGGTCTTCCAGCTTGGAAAGTTCGGTGGCGGTGGCCAGCCCGGCCTTGGCCAGCCGCTCGCCCTCCGCCTCCAGCCGGGCGCCGCGCGCGCCGGCCAGTGCCCGTGCATCGGCAAGGCGGGTGACATGGCCATCGAGCTGGCCGAGCGAAGTGGCGAGCGCCGTGGCGCGCAGCGCGGCATCCGGTTGCTCAAGCGCCTCTGCAAGCTGGCTGAAGCTGGCGAACAGATCGGCCGTGCCTTGCGGGTTGGCCAGCGTGGGCGCGGTGGTGGTGCCAAAGGCGTCCGGCCCCTCGATGCCGCTGGCGACGAGCGCGCCGCCGGCCGCAACGGCGGGCGCGCGGCCGGCGCCCTGCCACACCATGATGCCATTGGCATCCAGCCCATAGGCCGGGCCGCTCGCCGCCGCACCGCCGAACAGGCGCTCGCCATCCGAGCCGCGGCTGTCTGCCAGCCCGGAAAAGCTGGCGGCGAGTTCGCGAACTTCGGTGGCGAGGATGGCGCGATCCTCGGGGTTGAAGGTGCTGTTGCTGCCCTGCAGCGCCAGTTCGCGGGCGCGCACGACAAGATTGCTGATGCTCTCCAGCGCCACATCGGTGGCCGAGAGCCGGCGCGCGGCGGCATCGATGCCGCGCTGGGTGGCATCCGAGGCGGCATCGGCGCGGCGCAGCACCGCGGCGCGCGAGAACGCCACCGGATCATCCTTGGGGGCACTGACGCGGCGGCCGGTGGCGATCTGGCCCTGCAGGCCCTGCAACTGGGCGGAGAGCTCGGCCATGCGGACGATGCCGGCATCATGCGCGGCGCGGGTGTTGATGGCGCTCATCGGGCGATGCCGAGGATGGTATCGAACAGGTCCCGCGCCGCTGCGATCACCTGGGCGTTGGCGCGATAGGCCACTTGCAGCCGGGTGAGCTCGGCGGCCTCCTTGTCGAGATCGATGCCCGATACGGCGTCTGCGGCGCGGGCGGCATCGGTTTTCACGGCCAGCGCGGTGGCGGCGAGGCGGTCGGTTTCCGCCAGCCGTGCGCCGAGGCCGGCGGTGCTGGCATCGAGGCTGGCTTCCAGCGTGCCGCCGGGGCCGATGAGGCCGCGCACTTTGGCGAGGCCGCGGATGTTGGCATTGTCGCTGCTGCCGGGGGCAGTGGCGAGGATGCGGAAACTGTCCCCTGTTTCGGGCGTGCCTTCGAGCGTGAAGCCGAAGCCGGCGCCGATGATGCGGCTGCCATCAAGGGTGGCGGTGGCGAGCACGGTGCCGGTGGCGATGTCTGTCAGCTCCGCAATGCCGGGGGCGGTGATGGTGAGCCGATAGGGTGGCGCAGGCGGGAAGGCTGCGGCAGCCGGGTCGGCATCCAGCACCAGTCGGGCATCGCCAAGGTTGCCGGATGCGGCATCGGAGAGGAAGGGCGCTGCCACCGCCACGCGCTCCGGGCCGATCGGGCGCAGGCTGAGGCCGGTGGCGCCGCTGGTGATGGCGAGCTGCCAGCCATCACCTGGCCGGGCGCCGGCACCGGGCCGGATGGTGACGCCATCGAGCAGCAGCGGCCCGGCGCCGGTGACGCTGGCGGTGCCATCGGCGCGGGCGAGGGTGAAGCCGGTGGCATCGTAGATGAGCGTGTAGCCGCCTGCCGCCAGCGGCGCGCTGTCGGCAATGGTCACATCGATGGGGGCCACGCCGGCATTGGCCTTGCCGGGCGTGATGGCGAGGCCCTGGGTGGCGAACAGCGGCTGGCCGGGGTCTCCCAGCGCATCGCTGCCCTGAGCGTGCCAGGCGTTGACGGCACTGGCAAAACGGCTGGCCAGCGCATCGACTTCGGTGCGGAGCTCGCCAAGCTGGCGGCCGGCTTCCAGCAGCCCGGCGAGGCTGCCGCTGGCGGGCAGGCGCATGACGGTGGCGGTGTGGGTGGGATCGAGGATCAGCTCCGGCCCGCTGGCGCCATCGCGCGCGCCGATGCGGGTGGCGCTGCCGAACTCGGGCACGATGATCGCAGCGGCGCCGCCGGTGCCGAGCCGCACCGTCACGGCACCGCGCGGACCTTCCGTCACACTGATCCGGACCCGCTCGGCAAGATCGGCGAGCAGCTGGTCCCGGCTGTCGAGCAGGCCGTTGGCGGCGGTGCCGTTCGGCTGGGTGCGGCGCAGCTCCTCGTTCACCCGGGCGAGGGCGGAGGTGATGGCGTTGACTTCATCGCTGGTGATGCGGGTGGCGGTTTCGATATCGCTGGCCTGCGCGGCCAGGTCCTCGCCAAGGCCGCGAAAGCCGGTGGCGGCCTGGTCGGCACGCTCCAGGAAGATGGTGCGGGCGGCGCTGGACGTGGGCGCGGCGGCAAGATCGGTTGCGGCATCGAAGAAGCCGCCGAGACGGGCATCTAGCTCGCTCGCGGTGACGCTGTCCTGCATCCTGGTCAGCCAGTCCGCCCGGATGGCGAAGCGGGCATGGTCACCATCGGCAACGCGGGCGCTGTTGGTTTTCAGCGCGTCTCCGGCGCGGGCGATGCCGGTGGCGAGCACGCCGCTGCCGGTGAGCGCATCACGGCTGAGGATGGCGCCGCTGCCAACAGGGCCGGCTGTGAGGGTGACGGTGCGTCGGCTGTAGCCTTCCGTATCGGCATTGGCGACATTGTCCCCCGTTACGGCGAGCGCGGCCTGATAGGCCAGCACCCCGGCGCGGCCGACGCTGAGCAGGTCACTCATTGGCCTGAAAACCGTTGCTCGGTCGCCAGCAGCCGGGCGATGCCGAGCGGCGCGGCGCGGGCGATGGCTTCGGCGCGCTGCTGGTCCACCATGTCCCGGATGTGGCCGCCGCTCTGGCCAAGCCCATCATCGCCCAGCTGCGCGGCGCGGGCCGAGCGCAGCAGCGTCTGGGCGATGAGCCTCTCGAACTGGCGGGCGACTTCGGCCTGTTTGGCCGCATCGCTGGCGCGCGCTGGAGCCGGGCCGGGCCAGCCGTTGCGGACCAGCGGCAGGGCGGCGGGGCGCTGCAGTGGCGTGCTCAGCGCGCGCGGGATAGGGGCCAGTTCCATCAGATCACCACCAGCTCGGCGCGCAGCGCGCCGGCGGCCTTGAGCGCCTCCAGGATGGCGACGAGATCGCCCGGCGCGGCGCCGAGCGCGTTGACGGCATCGACGATCTCGCCAAGCTTCACGCCGGGCGCGAACAGCGCCATGCGCGAGGGGGCCTCGGCGGCCTCGACGCTGGATTGCTCCGTCACCACGGTGCGGCCGGCGCCGAGCGCATTGGGCTGGCTGGCCTGCTGGTTCTCGGTGATCCGCACGGTGAGGTTGCCATGGGCGATGGCGGCGGGGAGAATCCGCACTTCGCCGCCGATCACGACCGTGCCGGTGCGGGCGTTGACGATGACCCGCGCCACCGGGGCGGCCATGTTGACCTCCAGCCCCTCGATGCGCGAGGCCAGCGCGATGCGCGCCGCGACATCGGTGGGCGCGGTGATGGCGATGGTGCCGCCGTCTGCCGCCGAGGCAATGGGGCTGCCGATGGCGGTGTTGATGGCGTCCGCCACGCTGCGGGCGGTGGTGAAATCCTGCTCGTTGAGGTCCAGCGTCAGCCCGGCGGCGCCGGCAAAGGGCGAGGGCACGGCGCGCTCAACGCTGGCCCCGGCCGGGATGCGCCCGGAAGAGGGGGTGCCGACGACGATCTTGCTGCCGTCCCGGCCCTCGGCGCCAAAGCCGCCCACCGCGAGATTGCCCTGCGCCAGCGCATAAACCTCGCCATCGGCGCCCTGCATCGGGGCCATCAGCAGCGTGCCGCCACGCAGGGACTTGGCCTGACCGAGCGCCGAGACGGTCACGTCCAGCCGCTGGCCCGGCTTGGCAAAGGCCGGCAGCTCGGCTGTCACCATCACGGCGGCGGCGTTTTTCAGCTGCGGCGCGATGCCGGGCGGGATCAGCACGCCCAGCCGCGCCGCGGCGGACTTGAGCGACTGGATAGTGAACTCGAGGTTCTGGTCCCCGGTGCCGGAGAGACCGACGACGATGCCGTAGCCGGTGAGCGCGTTGGCCCGCACGCCGGAAAAGCGCGCAATGTCCTTGATGCGCTCGGCATTGGCCGGGGCAGCGAGCACCAGCAGCACCAGGCCGATGGCCATGATGATGGGGCCGGAGGGGAAGCCATCCTGCAGCGCGTGGAGGCGGCGCTTCAGCGTGTAGAGCCACTGGTGCAGCGTGCGGAAGTGCGGGCGAGGGTGCCTGATGCTGGGGTATCTCATAGCGGCGAGACCTTTGCGAAAAAACGACTGAGCCAGCCCTGCCGGGCCTGGTCCGCCACCTGGCCGGTGCCGGAATAGCGGATGCGGGCATCCGCCACGCGGGTGCTGGGGATGCTGTTGTCGGCCCCCAGGTCATCGATGCGGACGAGGCCGGATATCTGCACCTGCTCCTCGCCGCGGTTGAGCGTGAGGCGCTTTTCTCCCGCCACCTGCAGCACGCCGCCGGGCAGCACGCGCGCCACCGTGACGGTGATCTCGCCGCTCAGCTGGTTGTCCTGCGCGGCGCTGCCGCTGCCGCTGAAGCTCTGGGCCGAGCCGCCGGAGAGCAGGCCCTCGGGCACATAGGAGAAGGGCGGCACCTTGGGCAGGGTGATGTTGGTATCACTGTCCCGCGTGCTGTCGGCGGTGGAGGATTTGCGGGCCTGGGTGCGCTCCACAAGGCGGATAGTCAGCAAGTCCCCGATGCGGCGGGCGCGGCGGTCGCTGGTCAGGCTGGTGAAGGTGGCGGGGTTGTAGAGGCTGCCGCTGCCCGGCCCCGGTGGCGGCGCTTCGGGCGGCATCGGCAGGGTGGCGGCGACGCGCGGCACGCTGCCAAAGCCTTCGTCCGCACAGCCGCTGGCCAGCACGGCGAGCGCCAGCCCGGCGAGCAGCAGCGCTGCCTGCGCCGCCCGGCGGCTGCCGCTGCGGGCCGGGTGCATCGGCTCAAACATTTTGCGTCACATACTGCGACATCTCGTCGGCAGCCTTGATGACCTTGGCGTTCACCTCATAGGCGCGCTGCGTCTCGATCATGTCCACCAGCTCCTGCACGGTGGAGACGTTGGAGCCTTCCAGCGCGCCCTGGCGGATGCTGCCGGCGCCCTCGACGCCGGCCACGCCGGCCTGCGCCGGGCCGCTGCCGGCGGTTTCGGCATAGAGATTGTCCCCGCGCGGCTCGAGGCCGGCCGGGTTGAGGAAGCGGCTGACCAGCATCTGGCCCACTTCCACCGGTGTTGCCGAACCCTGCAGCGTCGCCGAGACGGTGCCATCGGGTGCGATGGTGATGGCCTGTGCGCCATCGGGAACGGTGAGGCCCTGCAGCAGCCGCAGGCCGTTGGTGGTAACGATCTCGCCCTGGGCGTTGAGCTTGAACGAGCCGTCACGGGTATAGGCGGTGCCGCCATCGGGCATCACCACGGCAAAGAAGCCGGCGCCCTCGATGGCGACATCAAGCGCATTGTCCGTCTGCACCAGCGCGCCCTGGGTGTGGATGCGCTCGGTGCCGTTCACCCGCACGCCGGTGCCGGTGCCGAGGCCTGTGGCGTATTGGTTGTCTGCGCCCGAGGGAGCGCCGGCCTGGCGCGGGTCCTGATAGGCCAGCGTGGCGAAGGCAGCGCGATCGCGCTTGAAGCCGGTGGTGCTGACGTTGGCGAGGTTGTTCGAGATCGTGCGCATCCGCTGGTCAAGGGCATCGAGCCCCGAGCGGGCGATTTGCAGCGCGCTGGTCATCACTGGTTCTCCATGGCCATGAGGCGGGATGTGCGTTCATCGATTTCGCGGGCGATGCTGAGCAGCTTGGCGCTCACCTCGAAGCCGCGAGATTGCTCCACCAGCTCGGCGAGGGCGGCGCTGCTCTCCACATTCGAGCCTTCCAGCGCGCCCACCGTCAGCCGCGCCGCGGGATCGACCGGCAAGGAATCCTTGCTGGTGAACAGGCTGTCGGTGGCCTTGTCGAAGCCGCTGGCGGTGGTGCCGCCGGCGACGAGCTTGAGCTTGCCGAGCGGCTGCGCGCCATCGGGGGTGCGGATGCTCAGGCTGCCATCGGGCGCGATATCGAGCGCGGTGCCGGCCGGCACGGTGATCGGCTGGCCATTCTCGCCGAGCACGGCGCGGCCTTCCCCCGTCTGCAGGATGCCGCTGGCGCTGATCGAAAGGTCCCCGCGGCGGGAATAGGCCTCGGTGGGCAGCCCGGCCTTCAGCGGCCCCTGCACGGTGAGCCAGCTGTTCTCGCCCAGCGCCACATCGAGAGCGCGGCCGGTGTTTGTCACCCGCCCCGGCTCGCGCGGCGTGGTGAGGCTGGGGGCGCCGGCCTGGGCGCGGCTGCGGGCGCCCGGCGTTGTCGCCTGTGCCCGCGCATCGGCGGCGAGGTAGCGGCCCTCGGCGGCGATCAGCTCGCGCCGGAAGCCGGTGGTGTTGGCATTGGCGAGGTTGTTCGCGGTGACCTGCTGGGCGCGGCTGCGCGCCGAAAGCCCGGTGAGCGCCGTGTAGATGACCCTGTCCATCGGCTAGCCCCCCGTTGCCCCGGCCGCGCTCAGTTCCGCAGGTTGATGATGGTTTGCAGCAGCGTCGTATCGGTCTCGATGGCCTTGGCATTGGCCTGGAAATTGCGCTGGGCGGCGATCAGCCCGACGAGTTCCACCGTGAGATCGACATTGGAGCGCTCAAGGCTGCCCGAGAGAATGCCGCCAAAGCCGTTGCGCCCGGCCTCCCCGGTGATCGGGGTGCCGGATTCCGGCGTCGTCACATAGCTGGCATCGCCGATCTGCTTGAGCCCCTGCGGGTTGGAGAAGCTGACGACGGCAACCTTGCCGAGCGTCTGCACCTCGCCATTGGTGAAGCTGGCGCGCAGCGTGCCGTTGCGGTCCACCGCCACGCTTTCCAGCTGGCCCGTGGGGAAGCCATCCTGCTCGATGCTGATGCGGGTGAAGCCGCCGGATTGCTGGGTGGTGGCGATGCCATGGTCCACGGCGAGCGTCAGCGGCTGGCCACCGGTGGGCGGCGTGATAGGATCGAACACAAAGGGCGCCACCGGGGCGGTGAGCATGCCGTTGGTATCGAAGGTGAGCGGGATGCCGGGGGTGCCGCCCACGGTCAGCTCGGTGCTGCCGACAAGGATGCGGGCTGTCCATTGATGGGTGGGGTCGAGCGTCGTCGGCGAGGCCAGCTTCACGTAATAGATGTTCGCTGCCAGCGGGTTGCCGAGGGAATCGTAGATGGTGGTGGAGGTTGAGCTGTTGAAGGTGGAGGGGCTCTCCGGATCAAAGGCATAGGGGTTGGTGGCGGTGTAGATCGGGTTGTCCGGGATGATCGCGGCGGTGGCCGGCAGGTTGACCGCCAGCTGGATGCCGGTGGTGGCCTGGGGCACGCCCGAGGTGAGCGGCAGCTTGGCCGGGATGGTGCTGGCGATATCGGTGGAGATGATGCTGCCGTCGCTGGTGGTGGGGTAGAGCTGGAGCTTGCGGCCGGTCACATCCACCACGAAGCGATCGGCATTCACCGAGAAGCTGCCGCTGCGGGTGAAGCTCAGCTCGGCGCCATCGCTGCCGCCCTTGACGCTGAAATAGCCCTGGCCGGAAATCGCCATGTCGAGCGCATTGTCCGAGGCTTCGATGGCGCCCTGCTGCAGCTGCTGCGAGACAACGCGCACCGAAGTGCCCGAGCCGATGACGCGTGCGGGGTTCTGCAGCGGCGAGCTGGAGATGATGTCGCCAAACGAAACCCGGCTGCGCTTGAAGCCGTTGGTGCCGACATTGGCGATGTTGTTGGCGAGCGTGGAAAGCTCGGTCTGGGCGCCGGTGAGGCCGGTGAGCGAGGTGTAGAAAGCCATGGGACTTACTCCTGCGGAAGGGGGGTGGCGGCGCTTTGCGCGGCGATCAGCGCATCGAGCTTGGCGGCGATGTCGGTGAGTTTCAGGTTGCTCTCGGCGATGCCGGAAACCGTGGAAAACTGCGCCATCTGAGCAACATACTCGGTGTTGTCGACAGGCTTTGTCGGGTCCTGGTTCTTCAGCTGCGCGGTCATCAGCGCCAGAAAATCGGTCTGGTCCAGCGTCTGCTTGGGCGGCTTGATGGCGGCTGGCTCAGCATTGCGGATGCCGGGGATGCTCTCGATGGCCATGATCAGCGGCCCATCCGGAGGGTATCGAGCATCAGCGTCTTGGCGGCGCTGAGCACTTCGATATTGTTGGCATATTGGCGCGAGGTCTCGACCATTTCGACAAGCTCCTGGTTGGGGTCCACGGCGGCGGACCAGACGTTGCCATCGGCATCGGCAAGCGGGTGGGTGGGGTCCAGCCGCCTTTCGGGCGCGCCGGTGCGGGCGATGGCGCTCACATCCACTGTCGCGGTCTGGCCATCATAAGCTGTTGAGAACACAGGCTTTAGAGCGCGGTAGGCGCCCTCCTCGGTGCCGGAAACCGCGCCGGCGTTGGCGAGATTTGAAGCGATGGTGTTGAGCCTCACAAGCTGGGCGGCCATGGCGCGGCCGGCGATCTGGAAGGTATCGAGGCTCATCACTCGCCTTTCAGGGCGGCCATGATCGTCTGGATCCGGCCGGTAAGGAAGCTGAGGGACGCCCGGTAGTTGATGGCGTTCTGGGCGAAGGCGGTTTGCTCGGTGGCGAGCTCCACGGTGTTGCCATCAAGCGAGGTCTGGGTGGGCGCGCGATACTTCAGTGCGTTGCCCGGAACGCCGATGCTGCTGGAAAGGCTGCCGGCAATGCCTTGCGACTGGCTGGCGCTGTCCAGCGCTGCGCGAAAATCCAGGTCCCGCGCCTTGTAGCCGGGGGTGCCGGCATTGGCGATGTTGGAGGCAATGATGTCCAGCCGCTGCGAGCGCAGCTTGAGGGCTGTCGCATGGATGCCGAGCTGGCGATCAAGGAAATCGGGTCCGTTCATGGCCAAAGCCTAGCAAGCGCCGTGCCAAGCCGGGCGAGCCGGGGATTTCGGGAGATTTGCGGCGCCGGGCCGGTGCCGGAGCGGCAATGGTTTGCCGGCCTCCGGCAGGTTTTTGCCGCTTTACGGGTGCTGCGGCGGCGTTTTGCCGGCGGCTTGCGGGGATGGCGCGATTTTTGCTGGGCAAGGTGCGCTGAGCCTCAAGGAGAACGGCCGATGAGCATGATGATTTATGGCCTGGCAGGCCTGATGGCCGGCGCGGGCCTCCACTCGCTGCCGGCGCTGAAGGCCGAGGTGGAGGCATTTGCCGGGCGCCCGGCGCTGCTCGATGCGCGGCTGCTGCTGCCGGCGTGCGCCGCCCCGGTGCTGGCCTGGGGGGCCGGGCAGCAAAGCGTGGAGGTGCGCTGCGCCGGGCCGGAATGGCGGGTGTTCGTGCCGCTCGCTGCCGCCAGCGCGGTTAATGCCGGGCCGGCTCACACGATAATTGCCGAGGCTGCACCCGTGATCCGGCGCGGGGACCGGGTGGTGGTGGAAGCGGGCGGCGCGGGCTTTTCCGTGGCGCTCGATGCTGTGGCGCTCGCAGATGCGCGCGGAGACAGGGTTCCGGTGCGGCGGCAGGGCGAGGGGCCGCGCGGGCGCACGCTCAGCGGCATCATCGGCGCGGACGGCGTGGTGAGAATAAATGGTTTAAATGGCGTGGTGAAGGGCCGTTAACCGCAATGAAGCCCGGCTTCCGGCCGTTACCGGGGGCATGAAGATGAAGGAGCGCAGCATGATCGATGGCATTGGCCGGATGCAGCCGCTGGTTGCCGCCGCCGCCGACGCGGCCCCCAAGGCCCCGCCGGGGCCGGTGGGCGCCACCGCAGGCACAGGCGGCACGCCGCCCGGCGTGTTGCAGCCCGGCGCGGACTCGAGCCTCTCGCGCATTGCCGCCGAGCTGGCCGCCAGCCCGCCGGTGGACAGTGGCAAGGTGGAGCGGCTGCGCATGGCGATCGCCGATGGCAGCTACAAGCCGGACCCGATGGCGATTGCCGGCGCGATGCTGGCGCTTGAGACCGTGCCTGCCGCCAAATGAGCGCCGGCACGGAACCGCCGCTGGACAGGACCCTGGCCGAGCGCGAGGACAGCTTTACGCGCCTTGTCGCCGCCATCCGGCTCGAGCTGGCGGCGCTGGATGCCGAGGATGCCGCCTCCATCGAGGCGGCCACCGCCAACAAACTGGCGGCGCTGGAAGCGGTGAAGGCGGACATTGCCGCCGGCGCGCCGCCGCAGCGGGCGCTGCTCGAACAGGCGCGGGAACTGAACGCCGAGGCGGCGCTGCGCGCCCGCGCCAAGATGCTGACGGTGGAAAAGCGGCTGGCCAGCGTTTCGGCGGTCGCCGGCAAGCCTGCCGCGCTGACCTATGGGCGCAACGGCCGCTGGGCCTGATCTGAAAATCTGAACATTGCGGAAGGGTTGGCACGGGCTTTGCAGAGCTTGTGGGGAGAGCCGCGTGTGCGGCACGGCCAGGGGAGCGGACAGGGATGCAGGCAGGGGGCGCGATCAACAGCCTGGCAGTGGGAGCTGCTCGCGTCGCCGATGTGGTGCGTGATGCCGCCGCTCGTACCGGCACGGATTTTTCCTACATGATGGCGCAGGCAAAGCTTGAGTCCGGGCTGAACCCGGAGGCCAGGGCCGCCACCTCCAGCGCCCGCGGGCTCTACCAGTTCACCGATGGTACCTGGCTGGCGACAGTGCGCAAGCACGGTGCCGAGCATGGGCTGGGCTGGGCGGCAGAGGCGCTGCAAAGCGGTGCGGCCAGCGCCGGAAGCGCCGCGCGGGACACGATTTTATCGTTGCGAAACAATGCGCAAGCCGCCGCGCTGATGGCGGGGGAATTTGCGCGGGACAACGCCGCCGTGCTGGAAGCGCGGTTCGGCCGGGCGGCTGGCGCGGCGGACCTTTACATGGCGCATTTCCTCGGGGCCGGCGGCGCTGTGCAGTTTCTGGGGGCGCTGGAGCGTACGCCGGATGTGGCGGCGGCAAGCCTGTTGCCCAAGGCGGCGGCGGCGAACCGCTCGGTTTTCTATGCCGCCGATGGCGCGCCGCGCAGCGTGGCGGACGTGTATGCGCGATTCTCGGCCAAGCTTGAGTCCGCCGGCAGCGCGCCAGCCAGTGCGGAGGCGTTCGCGCCGGCAAAGGTGACCCGTGATGCCCCCGCAGAGGCGGCAGCGTGGAGCGGCAGGGCCTTGCCGGTTGCCGGCAGGAACTTGCCGCTGGAGGCGCGGCTGGGTGAAGCGCGGCTGGCCTATATGCTGCTCGCCGAGCTGGGGGCCTGAGCGGCATGGGGGGCCTTTCCGCCTTGCTGACGCGCCGCGGCCTTGGCGGCGCGCTGGCCGGCATCGATCCGCGTGGCGCGCTGCTGCCGGTGGCGATCCTGACGCTGGTGCTGCTGATGGTGGTCCCGATCCCCTCGGTGCTGCTCGACCTGTTCTTCATCCTCAACATCGGCATTTCGCTGATCGTGCTGATGGTGGCGATCAACACGAAAAAGCCGCTGGATTTCTCGGCCTTCCCCACCGTGCTGCTGTTCGCGACGCTGCTGCGGCTGTCCCTGAACGTCGCTTCCACCCGTGTCGTGCTGGTGCATGGCCATGAGGGCACGGCGGCGGCCGGGCATGTCATCGAGGCGTTCGGCGCGTTCCTGGTGGGCGGTGATTATGTCGTCGGCATCTTCGTGTTCGCGGTGCTGATGATCATCAACCTCGTCGTCATCACCAAGGGCGCCGGGCGCGTTTCGGAAGTCGCGGCGCGCTTCACGCTGGATGCCTTGCCCGGCAAGCAGATGGCCATCGATGCCGATCTGAACGCCGGTCTGCTGACGGCGGATGAGGCCCGCGCCCGCCGCACGGAGGTGACCACCGAGGCGGATTTCCATGGCTCGATGGATGGCGCCAGCAAGTTCGTGAAGGGCGATGCGGTGGCCGGCGTGCTGATCCTCGCCATCAACATCATCGGCGGGCTGATCCTCGGCATGGTCCAGCATGATCTGGCGCTGGCCGATGCGGCGCGCATCTACCTGCTGCTGGCGGTGGGCGATGGCCTTGTCGCACAGGTGCCGGCGCTGCTGCTCTCCATCGCCGCTGCCATGGTGGTGACGCGGGTGGGCAGTGACCAGGGGCTGGCCGGGCAGGTGACCAGCCAGTTTTCCGGCGCGGCCAACTGGACGCCGGTTGCTGTCATCCTCGCGCTGCTCTCGGCGCTGCCGGGGATGCCGCACCTGGTCATCCTTGCAGCGGCCGCCGGGGCCGGGTTCATCGCCTACAAGCTGCGCAAGCCGGCCAAGGCCGTGGCCATGCCGGACGCGGCTGCCGATGCGGCGAGCGCCACCATCGAATGGGCGGAAGTGTCTGACACGGCAGCGGCCAGCCTCGATATCGGCTTCGGGCTGGTAGCGCTGGTCGATGAGGCGCGCGGCAGCCCGCTGATGGCGCGGATCACCGGCATCCGCCGCCAGCTCTCCCGCTCCATCGGCTTTGTGCTGCCGCCGGTGCGGGTGCGCGATGATCTTTCGCTGGCGCCCTTTGCCTATCGCATCTCGATCGGCGGCGTGGTGATGGGCGAGGACATGGCCTTTCCCGATGATGTGCTGGCCATCGAGGCCGGGCCTGTCGAAACACAGATCCCCGGCCGCCCGGTGATGGACCCGGCCTTCGGGCTGCCGGCGCGCTGGATCGACCCGGCCGAGGCCGATCTGGCGACGGCGGCCGGCTATACCGTGGTGGATGCCGCCTCTGTCATCGGCACGCACCTCAACCATGTGCTCGGCAACAACGCGCACCGGCTGATCGGCCAGGATGAAGTGCAGGCGATGCTCGATACGCTCGCTGCCTCGGCCCCGGCGCTGGCCGGCGCGCTGGTGCCCAAGCTGCTGCCGCTCGCCGCCGTGACGCAGGTCGTGCAGCGGCTGGTGGAGGAGGGTGTGCCGGTGCGGGACACGCGGACGCTGGTTTCCGCGCTCGTCACCATGGCGGCGCGCTCGCAGGATGCGGCGGAGCTGACCGAGCTGGTGCGCCCGGCGCTCGGCCCCGGCATCGTGCAGACCATTGCCGGCCTGCGCGAGCCGGTGGCGGCCATCGCGCTCGACCCTGGCCTGGAGAGCCTGCTGGCCGGGGCGGTGCGGGCAGCGCCCGGCGCGGCCTGGCCGTTTGATCCCGAGCTTGGCGCGCGGGTGGGCGAGGCGGTGAGTGCGGCTGCCGCGCCGCTGATCGCGCAGGGCCGCGGCTTTGCCGTGGTGACGACACCGCAGGTGCGCCGGCCGCTCTGGGCGCTGCTGCGGGTGCGGCTGCCGCAGCCGGTGGTGATGGCGTTCAGCGAAATTCCCGATGAGCGGACCGTGGACGTGGTTTCGGTGGTGGGCGGGCTCGATGGGCCCCGCACCCTGGCCGGAGCCGCTGCGGCCGATGAAACCCCTTCAGAACCAGGAGCTTGATAGACATGGATGCTCGGCTAGGACTTGACCCGGCGCTCTATGCCCCGGCGCGGCTGGCGCGGACGGACCCGGAGCGGCTGGTCTCCTCGCACCTCGGGCTGGTCCGCAAGATCGCCTGGCACGTGCATGCGCGGGTGTCCTCCGCCATCGATGTGGAAGATCTCGTGCAGATCGGCATGGTCAGCCTCATCGAGGCGGCGCGGGCCTTTGAGGACCGGGGCCATGCCGCCTTTGCCACCTATGCCACCGTGCGGATCAGGGGCGCGATGATCGACCAGCTGCGCAAGGGCGCGACGCTGGTGCGTTCCGCCATGCGGCGGCGGCGGGAGTGGGGCGCGGTGCGTTCGCAGATCGAAGGGCTGCTCGGCCGGCCTGCCACCGATGCCGAGATGGCCGAGAAGCTGGAAATCACTGTCGAGGCCTATCGCACCGCCATGGCGGCGACGCAGACCACCCACACCGAGAGCATCGACGACGTCTATTCCGACCATAGCGACTGGTTTGCCGATGATACGCCGGATGCCCATGCGCAGCTGGAAAGCAAGACGATGCAAAAGGCCATCGCCGCCGCCGTGGCGACGCTGCCCGAGCGCGAGGCGATGGTGTTGCAGCTGTATTTCGTCGAGGAGCTGAACCTTGAGGAAATCGGCCAGACGCTGGGCGTGGGCGCGGCGCGGGTCTGCCAGATCAAGAAGGCGGCGCTGGCCAAGCTGCGCGGCAAGCTCGGCGGCTGGGACGAGGATGAGGATTAGGACGGACTTGCGCGCGGGGCCGGAGAGGGATTTAGAAGCGCTTTGACGCTTACCCCCTGCGAGGCATGATGACCGACGATCTGCGACCCCGGCGCTCGGCGCTGTATTTGCCGGCCAACCGCGAGAGCGCCATTGCCAAGGCCCGCACGCTGCCGGCCGATTGCGTGATCCTGGACCTTGAGGATGCGGTGCAGCCCGCCGCCAAGGAGGCCGCGCGCGCCGCGGCCGTGGCGGCGGCCGGCAGTGGGGACTGGGGCGGCAAGGAGCTGCTGCTGCGGGTCAACGGGCTGGCCACGGCCTGGTCCGAGGATGATTTTGCCGCCGCCCGGCTGGTGGCGGAAACCCGCGGCACGCTGGGCGGCCTGGTGGTGCCCAAGGTGGAGAGCGCCGATGCAGCGGCCTGGGCGGTTTCGCTGGCCGGCGGCCTGCCGGTGTGGGCGATGATCGAGACCCCGCGCGGCGTGCTCGATGCACCGGCCATTGCCGCCGTGCACGGTGTGACAGCGCTGCTGGCCGGCATGGCGGACCTTGCCAAGGATTTGCGCTGCCGGCCCGATGCGGCGCGCACGCCGCTGCTCTACAGCCTCTCCGCGATCGTGCTGGCGGCGCGGGCGGCGGGCAAGATGGCCTTTGATGGCGTGTTCACCGATATCCATGACGCCGCCGGCTTCGAGGCCGAGGCGCGGCAGGGGGTGATGCTGGGCTTTGATGGCAAATCCCTCATTCACCCATCGCAGGTGGCACCGTGCAATCTGGTGTTCTCGCCGAGCCCGCAGGAGCTGGCTGATGCCGAGGGGCTGATCGCGGCCTATGAAGCCGGGCTGGCCAGCGGCGCTGGGGTGACGACCTACAAGGGCAAGCTGATCGAGGTGCTGCATGTGGCCGAAGCCCGGCGGCTGCTGGCGATGGCGGAGCGGCTGGGGTGAGAGAGACCCCCCTCTCCCGCCTGCGGGAGAGGCGACTCGCGCGCCAGCGCGGCGGGTGAGGGTGTGCCCGGCCTACCAGAAAAGAACACCCTCACCCGGGCCGCGCCAAACGGCGCGTCTCTCGCCTCTCCCGCAGGCGGGAGAGGGGGTCAGGCGGTGGCTTTTTCCGCTGGTGTGCCGCAGGCGTGGCAGAAGGGCGCAAAGGCGTTCTTGCGGGTTGTGCAGGTGCCGCATTTGTCGAACAGGCCGATGCCGCAGTGCGGGCAGAAATCGATCTCGGTGTTCTTGAAGTCCACGGGTCGCTCGCAGCCCGGGCAGACGTTTTTCGCCATGCGGACCAGCGCCGTATCATAGCTCAGCTCCTGCCGGCGCACCGTATCCGGCTGCTGCTCGGCGAGGCGCTGCTGGGCCATATAGCGGTTGGCGGCGAGGATCGCCCAGCGGCCGACCAGCACGGTGATGATGATGCCGACGATGAAGCGCACATAGCCGCCATAGCTTGGCAGATAGGGCACCAGCTCGACGAAAAACGCGAACAGCGCAAAGAGGATGAAGCCCCAGACAAACGGCCACCAGCGGCTCTTGCGCTGCTTGCTGAACAGCCAGCCGGCCAACCCGAGCAGCGGCAGGGTGAGCGCCAGGCGATAGCCGAACACCCGCAGCTCCGAGGCGCGCAGCGCGGCCTCATACCTGCCCTGCGCGGCGTCCATCAGCGGGGCGATCCTGTCCGAGGCGGCGTTGCGGGCCTGCTGTGCATCGAGCAGCTGCTGGCGCTGGGCATCGAGCCGGATCTGCGCTTGCGCGGCGGCGGCCTGCAGCTTGTCCAGCTCGGCGGTGCGGCTGGTCAGCTCGCTGTCCTGCTCCGGGCGCTGGGTGGCGGTGCGGGTGGCGACCCAGTTCTGGAAGGCCTCGCGGGCGCTGGCATAGGCGCTGTTGGCGCTGTCCAGCTTCAGCTGCGCCTGATCGAGCGCGGTGCGGGCGGCATCGGCCTTTTCGTTGGCGGCCTCGCGCTCGGCCCGCAGCGGCGCAAAGCGGGCCTGGTCGACAAAGTCTTCCTGCGAAATCTGGTCATCGACTTGCGGCAGGTCTCCCACGATCACGCCGCCAAGCCCGATGAGGAAGCCGGCGAAGATCAGCGCCAGCACCCAGAGGCCGCGGTTGAACCAGGTTTCGGACAGGCGGAGAGATTTGCTCATGGCCGCGGATGCTGCGCCACGGCCGGGCTTTCGTCAATTCCGCCAGCGCTGTAGCCGCGATACCACTCGACAAAGCGCGGCACGCCCAGCGCCAGCGGCGTGGCTGGGGCATAGCCGAGGTCACGCCGGGCCGGGGTGATGTCGGCCCAGGTGGCTGTCACGTCGCCGGCCTGCATCGGCAGCGGCTCGATGAGCGGGGCGAGGCCGCAGGCGGCGCCGATGCGCTCCACCAGCTCCATCACCTCCACCGGCTGGTCGTTGCCGAGGTTGTAGAGGGCATGCGGGCTCAGGCTGCCGCCGGGCTTGGGCTGGCCATCATCGGCGGGCGGGCGATCGAGCGCGGCGAGGATGCCGGCGGTGATATCGTCGATGTAGGTGAAATCGCGCTTGAGCTTGCCATGGTTGTAGAGCGGCAGCGGCACGCCGGCGAGCACCCGCTCGGTGAAGCGCCACAGCGCCATGTCCGGCCGGCCCCAGGGGCCGTAAACGGTGAAGAAGCGCAGGCCGGTCATCGGCACGCGGTAGAGATGGGCATAGCTTTCCGCCATCAGCTCGCCGGCCTTCTTGGTGGCGGCGTAGAGCGAGACGGGGTGGTCCGCCCGGTCCTCGGCATTGAAGGGCAGGCGGGCGGTGTCCCCATAGACCGAGGAGGAGGAGGCATAGACCAGGTGCGCCACGCGCTGCTGGCGGGCCAGCTCCAGCAGTTCCAGCTGGCCGACAAGGTTGCTGCGGCCATAATCGCGCGGCGCATCGATGCTGTGGCGCACCCCCGCCTGCGCGCCGAGATGGACGATGCCGCCGAGCCGCGCGCCCGCGACGGCGGCGGCCAGCGCCGCTTGATCGGCAAAATCCCCGACCACGAAGCGGAAATCCGGGTGCGGCCCGATCAGCCTTGCCAGCCGGGCATGCTTCAGCGCCGGATCATAATAGGTGTTGAGATTGTCGATGCCGATAACGCGCTGGCCACGCCCGAGCAGGGCGCGCACGACATGGGCGCCGATGAAGCCCGCGGCTCCGGTAACCAGCACTGTCATCGCTCGCCCTTTCGCTTCGCCGCCGCGTCTTCTTGCGTTGGAAACGGCGGCGGGGCCAGCACTTTGCCGGAGGCTCAGCCGGCCTTGATGATCTCGGCAGCACGCTCGGCCACGGCCAGCACGGCGGCGTTGGTCATCGCCTGCGGAATTGTCGGGAAGATCGAGGCATCGACGATGCGCAGCCCGGCCAGCCCCCGCACCCGGCACTGCGGGTCCACCACGGCCGCGTCAGCATCCGCGCGGCCCATCCGGCAGGTGGAAACCGGGTGGAAGAACGGCGAGGCGGTGCGGCGGATGTGCATCGCCAGCGCCGCGCGGCTGGTCATGGCCGGGCCGGGGAACAGCTCCTCGGCAATCCAGGCGCGCAGTTCCGGCTGGCGGGCGATCTCGCGGCTGATCTCGAAGGCATCGACCAGCGCTTCAACATCACGCGGATCGGTAAGATAGCCAGGGTCTATCCGCGCCGGCACGCCGGGGTCGGCACTGGCCAGCGACAGGGAGCCCCGGCTGTGCGGCGCCATCAGGGCAGGCACGATCGAGAAGCTGTCCGGTGGCGGCGGGCCAAGTTCCGGGCTGAGGAACGGCACGCACAGGCCCATCAGCTGCAGGTCTGCCCAGCCGCGCTGCTGGCGGCTTTGCGCCATCACCATGGTCTCGGAGTGATTGTAGCCCGAGAGCGGCAGCGGCTGGGGGCTGCGGAACAACAGCCCCGGCACCAGCGGATGGTCCTGCAGATTCTGCCCGACTCCCGGCAGGTGATGCACCGGCGTGATGCCCAGCGCTGCCAGCTGGTTTGCATCGCCGATACCTGAGAGCAGCAACAGCCGGGGGGAATCGATGGCTCCGGCGCACATTATGGTCTCGCGCTCCGGGCTGATGCTGTAGGCCGCGCCGCCCGCCACCAGTGCGACCGTGCGGCACCGGCCTTGCGCAATGCCCAGCCCCGTGACCATCGCGCCCGTCAGGATGCCAAGGTTGGCGCGGCCGCGCACCGGCTCCAGAAAGGCGCTGGCGGCTGTGTCACGCTTGCCGTCCCGGATGGTCAGCTGGGTCCAGATCGTGCCGTCCGCCCGCGCGCCGTTCCAGTCCGGATTGGGGGCATGGCCGGCAGCGACGCCGGCTGCGGCAAAGGCTGTGGCGAGGGGGTTCTGGTCAGCCGCATCGGCCACGGCCAGCACGTGCAGCGGGCCATCGCCGCCGCGATAGGCATTGGCGCCGCCCGAGGCGGTTTCCAGCCGGCGGAAGCAGGGCAGCAGCGCTTCATAGCCCCAGCCGGCATCGCCGGTGGCGGCAGCCCAGCTGTCATAGGCCTCGCGCCCGCCACGCTGGAAGCCGAGCGCATTGATGAGGGTGGAGCCGCCTAGCCCCTTGCCGCGCGGCTGCGGCAGGCAACGCCCCAGCAGCCCGGCCTGCGGCGTGGAGGCGTAGTTCCAGTCAAAGGCGCCCCCGGCCAGCCCCGGCCAGGCCTGAGGCGTATCAACACCTGCATCAGACACCGCGTGGCCCGCTTCGATCAGCAGCACCCGCGCATGCGGCGCCTCGCTCAGCCGCCGCGCCAGCACGCACCCCGCCGAGCCGCCTCCGATGATGACATGGTCCCAGGGCTGGCCAAGCAGCGCCGCAATGTCCGTCTCGGCCCCACCGATGGTGGCACGCGCCTTGGCAGGCGAAGTGTAGCCTGCGCTCATACCGCACTATCCCCATGCAACCCGGCAATCATGCGTTTCAGGCTGGCGTACCCCGGCCTGCCCACCCAGCCGGACAATGGCAATGGCCGCCCCGCGACCACACAAGTGCGTGAATGATGCCGCAGCCCCGATGTTTTATGTTGCTCGCCCGCCCCGGCTGACCTAGTTCCCCGCGAGCGCATTGGGGCGTCGCCAAGCGGTAAGGCACCGGTTTTTGGTACCGGCATCCGCAGGTTCGAATCCTGCCGCCCCAGCCAAGCTTCTCTACCGACAGAAAATATCCCGGAAATCCAAGGTATTTCTGGGTCTCCGTGCGTGGCTGGGCCGGCATTGCAGCAAGTCAATTGGCACCGACTGTGGTGAGTCCCCTTGTCCTGCCGCCCGAACGTTTTCCGTCGCAGTGGCACCGGTTCCTTGGCTGGCGGCTTCGCGGCACCAGCGACGGCCGCAGCCCATGGTGCTTTTTGAACAGCCGTCAGGTTCATGTCAGCTGCTCGGGATAAC
This sequence comes from Sphingomonadales bacterium UBA6157, assembly GCA_002423025.1. Classification (GTDB taxonomy): domain Bacteria; phylum Pseudomonadota; class Alphaproteobacteria; order Sphingomonadales; family Sphingomonadaceae; genus Sandarakinorhabdus. The sequence goes on from DIUN01000050.1 coordinate 58,523, forward strand.
TGCGTATGCCAAACAACGCGAGTTGTAGCTACGACTGCGCCAGACCGTGGAGGGGAACACCACACATGCGCCACTTGAAGCGCCCAGCTCTATATGCGTCCGCGTTAGCACTGGTTGGTTGCGCAAGTTTGCTTGCGCTGTCGGCACCGTCGATTGCGCAAAGCGCCGCTGTTAACCCGCCTCCTGGTCGCTTGCTCGCGTCCAACTGTTTTCAGTGCCACAGCATTTCCGGAACAACGTCAGGCTTTGACAACATCAAGGGCAAGTCGAGCAACGAAATCTATGACGAAATGATGGATTTCAAGTCCGGCAAAGAAGGTAACGGACTGATGGCTCGTCATGCCATGGGCTACACCGACGCTCAGATACGGCTGATTGCTGACTATCTGGCAACCTTGCGCTGATCGGAGAGCCAGAATGGAACGCCGGACTTTTCTGCGCAATGCAAGCGCACTCGCCGCATCGCTCGCCCTGTCAGCCTGCGGGGGTAGCGGTGGCGGTGGCGAGAGCGGCACGACATCTGTAACGCCGCCGATCACGCCAACACCCGGACCGACGCCACCACCCACACCACCCGTGGTGGCAAAGGCCAAGGTCATTGTCGTCGGAGGTGGCATGGCGGGCGCCACCGTCGCAAAATATCTCCGGCTTTGGGGCAATTCAATCGATGTTACCCTGATCGAAAAGTCGCAAGCCTATACCTCAAACATCATGAGCAGCCTTGTACTCACAGGCCAGCGATCCATCAGCAGCCTTGAATATTCCTACAATACGTTGCGATCCAATTACGGCATCAATTTCGTGCAAGACGAAGTTGTTGCGATCGATCCGGTAACAACCGAAGTAACGCTGGCTTCGGGTACGCGGCTGAAAGCGGATCGGATCGTCCTTGCGCCCGGGATCGATTTTGACGCCGTTCCAGGTCTTACGGATTCCAATGTGATGCCACATGCCTGGAAGGCAGGCCCGCAGACCACGCTTTTGGCGCAACAACTGGCCGCCATGCCGGCGGGTGGCACGATGGTGCTGACCATTCCGCCGGCGCCATATCGTTGCCCGCCCGGGCCGTATGAGCGCGCCTGCCTGGTTGCCGACTGGCTGCGGCTCAACAAACCGGGCAGCAAGCTGCTGGTTCTCGACGGCAATCCGCAAATCATTGTGGAGAGGGACAATTTCGAGCTCGCCTTTACACAACTCCATGCCGGCGTGATCGAGTATCATCCCGGCGTGTCCATCAACAGCGTTGATCAGGCATCCAAGACACTCAACACCTCCGGCGGAGCGGTAAGGGCTGATGTGATCAACCTTATTCCTCGCCAGAAAGCGCCCTTGCTCGTGTCGCAAGCTGGCTTGGTCAATGATGGTTCAGGCCGCTTTGCCAGCGTGAATCTGCTCGATTACAGCAGCACGGCTGCACCAACTGTCCACGTGATAGGCGATTCCAGCGCTACCACTCAGCCCAAGGCAGGTCACATCGCCAACCAGGAGGCGAAGATTTGCGCGGATGCGATCATTCGCTCGCTCGGCGGTCTTGCGCTCGATCCAGCGCCCATCACGACATCGGCATGCTTCTCGACGATCACGATGAGTCAGGCTTCCTGGTTGCACGCCATGTACGAGTACAATGCCAGTTCGAAGACAATGCAACTTATCCCGGCATCTTTCGCTGCGTCATCAGGCTGGAGTTCGGATGATTTCGAGGACATGAACACTTGGTTCGGTTCTCTGATGGCTGATACCTTCGCTTGACCCGCGAAGTGGATGACATCCAGCCTGGCGGCCCAAGGGCAGAGAGCGGGCTACTTCATCACGTCCGTGGACCTGGCACGGGCATGCAGATGTCCAGAAGGCCGTCATTGTCGATATCGCCGATGGCGCAGCCGGATGCGCACTTGCTTATCCGGTTCAGAACGTGATGCGTTCCTCGAGGTTCTTTTCGATATCGGCGCGGTCACGCCAGAGGGTGCGGAACTGCTTCTTTGCAACGAGCGGCAGCTGGTCCGCACGGTGCTTCGAGCCGGGCTGGCTGCTGTTGCCATAGCTCATCGCGCCGATCGCCTTCATCGGCGTGCCGAACTCGACCATGCTGACCCAGGTTTCTCCACTCAAGGGATTGCGCTGGCCGTCCTTCAGCGGGCTCCAGGTCATGACGCGAAAGATGCCAAGGTTGCCGAGGCCCCCGTGGCCGGGAAGGTTGGCTTCGGCGACCTTGAGACGCGACACTTCGCCGAACGGGCGATCAACGGCCCCGTAGAGGCTGGTGGTCTGGCCCACAGCTTCCTTGAGCATGGCGACAGCACGTGCCGGATCCTTGAGGCCGCGGGGGGTTTCGATGGGATCATCCAGGCTCCAGCCAGTGGCGAAATTGCCCTGGCCGCCAAGTGAATTGCCGGCGAAAAGCTTGGCCCAGGTTTCAAAGAGCAGCGCGGCCTTGCTGTCCGCCTCATACTTCCGGTCCCAGGCGGACAGCAGGCTCCTGGCTTGCACAAGGTCGGGATCGTTGGAGCCGCCGACGGCATCGAGCAGCGCCGGTATCATGCGCTCGGCCATCAGCGCGGTTGTGTTGAGCTTGCGCGCCACAAAATCATCAAAGCTCAGCTTGTCGGTGCCGGCCAGGAGCTTGACCGAGCGCTGGGCCCGCAGGCTCATGCTGGACTGGTTGACGATATGCGCCGGCCAATCGGCCGGCTTCAGCACGGGCGGGTAGGTCGAGACCCAGGGGCCGTCATTGGCATTTTGCACAAAGCCGCCGGGGGGATCGAAAACCTTGGGCAGGTCTTCATAGCCGTGAACGTCGGTCCAGAGGGTTTCGGACGTGTCACCCGGCACCAGTGCAGACCAGCGCTGGTAGTCACCGCCTGTCTTGTGCTTGGGCAGGATGCCGTTGTCGAGATACAGCACATGGCCCTCCCGGTCGGCATAAACGATGTTGAACGTCGGGACCTGCAGGGTTTTCAGAGCGGCTTCGAACTGCTGCCAGTTCTGCGCCTTGCCCATATCCAGATACTGCTTGAGCACGCCGGGACGATCGAGGCCGGCGACCTTCAGGGCTATGCTGCCGCGATTGTCCGAGAGGTCGAACACCGGCCCGTGCACTGTCGAGCGCTGGGTGAAGCTGACCGTCTTGAGGTTGCCGTCCGGCTGGCGGACCTTGTAGCTTTTCAACGCGGTCTTGAACGGCAGGACCTTGCCATCAAACCTGTAACCGTCGCCATCGAGGCTCAGCTGGTATTTGGTGAAGCCAAGGATCGTGTTGACGGTGTTGGTGAAGCCGAGATTGTCGTTGAAAGCAAAGCGCACGACGGGCAGGCCGACCTGGGTGCCGCCATAAACGCTGTAACCGGGGGCGGTGAGATGCGCCTCGTAGTAGGTGAGCATCGAAGGCGCCCAGGGCAGGTGCGGGTTGGCGAGTAGCAAGGTCTTGCCCGCCGTGGTGCGCCCCGGCATCACCGCCCAGGCGTTGGAGCCATCGCTGCCTTCAGGCTCGATTGCGGGCTCGCCTTCCCCAACAGGGCCAGCGCTGGCCAGGACGCGGCTTTCGGATGCGATGTAGTTGTAGTTCATCAGCCGATGGGCGTGGCCGATGATGTCGACGCCGGAAATCGGCAGTACCTGCCGCATTTCGGGTGCGATAGCGGACGGATTGGCGGCAGCATAAGCGTTGATGCCGGCCGCAAAGGCATCGAGATTGCGACGCATGGCGGGGGTCTGCGCCTTGTACCAGACGAGGCTGCGGGCTGGCACATCATTGGAGATCAACCAGCGATCGAGCTTTTCAGCCTCCGGACCCCAATATTCGGCCCCCTTGGCGCGGGATTCCCCATACATCTTGAGCAGGATATCGCCGTGGCTCTGCGCCTGGGCATAACCAAAGCCATAAAAAGCACCTGCCTCGGTCTTGGCATAAACATGCGGAACGCCCCAGGTGTCCCACAGGATTTCGCCGCCGCCGAACGCTGGCTTGGCGGCGATTGCCGGCATCGAGAGCGTCAGGGCGATTGCCGCTGATGCGAGCCGCCAGGCCAAGGTCATCTTCATGGTTGCTGTCCCCCGTTCGAATGGCAGGGTTGCTCTGCCAAGGCCGGAGGCTGCGGCCTGGAACCCTGAAAGTCCAGACCGCACACGCACATCAGAATGTCACGCCGAGGCCGGCAAAGCGGGGGTCAGTCGAGAGGGGCTGTCAGCACGCATGTCACGCCAGTGGGTGCGTATTCGATCTCGACCTGCCCCTGGAATTCGGCAGCGAGCATGGCTCTGATCATTTTGGAGCCGAAGCCGGTGCGTTGGGGCTGGGTGACGACCGGACCGCCCTCTTCGCGCCATTCGATCACGAGCTGGGCGTTCTGGTCCGTGCGCCAATGGAGGTGCACGGATCCGGTGAGCGCCGACAGGGCACCATATTTTGCGGCATTGGTGGCAAGTTCATGGAGCGCGAGAACCAGCGCCAGCGCGCGATTTGCCGAAAGCTCGAGATGGGGTCCGCTGACCTGAAACTGGCTGTTGTTCCCATCGCTGCGGTGCGGCTTGAGCGCGCCATCGACGACAAGGCAGATATCGGCGCCATCCCAGCTGGTGCGGGTGAGGATCGACTGCGCCCGCGCCAGTGCCTGGACGCGGGAGACGAAGCTGTCGGATGCCTCCTCAAGTGACGCAGGTGGTCGCATCGTCTGCTTGCCGATCGCGACAACCATGGCGAGCATGTTGTTGATCCGATGCTCGAGTTCGCCTGCCAGCAACTGCTTCTGCGCCTCAAGCCGGTGCTGCTCGGTGATGTCGCGCGAAACCACCAGAATCTGGGTTACATCCGCAGCGGTGCTGCGCACGGGCGTGATGCGCACGTCCCACTGCCGGTTGTTGCCGAGAAAGGTTGCCGCGGCACCGGCAAAGCGGCTTTCCCTGCCGGCGCGGGCTTCGGCGATCGAGGCGGCCGCCGCGGGTTCGCCGGGCCAGAAATCCGTCCACATACGTGCGCGCAGGCTATCCGGCTCAATCGCCTCCAGTGCCTTGTAGCCGTTGTCGTTGACGAACAGGATGCGGCCATCGAGGTCCAGGACCTTGATGCAGTCTCCGGACGCGACGAGGACACCGTTCAGCACGGCAGCAGCCTCGGCCAGCGCGGCAATGTCAGAGCGCAGCGTAAAGTTTTCGGCAGCAATGGCGCTGGTGCTCAGGGCCTCGGCTGCGGCCAACAGCCGATCAGCGGCAAGCGGCTCGAACAAGGTGGGGGCCGTCGTCATGCGCGCGCCGCACCTTTCTTGCCGGGAACGGCAACTATGCTTGAAAGCGTACACTGTCATGCAGCCTTAGGATAGCCGGGTAGGAGCGTGTGAGATCGGCCCACCGCAAATGCGGTTGTGGGGCGGGGATTTGGCGCCGCGGACGCCCGCAGCTTCCTCTCTTTTCCCGCTAGGTTCATGGGCTGCCGGGCCATGCTATGTTGCGGTCGATTTTGGGGACTCAAGCATGGCGACATATGATCTGGTGATCCGTGGCGGTGAGATTCATGATGGATCGGGTGCGCCCGGTTTTGTCGGTGATGTCGGCATCACTGGCGATCGGATCATGGCCATCGGCGTGCTTGAGGGAGACGGCGCCGAAGAGATCGATGCGCGCGGGCAGATCGTGACGCCGGGCTTTGTCGATATCCACACCCATTATGACGGGCAGGCGACCTGGGAGCACCGGATGACTCCGTCGTCCGGCCATGGCGTGACATCGGTGGTGATGGGCAATTGCGGTGTCGGCTTTGCACCGTGCCGACCGCACCAGCACGACCTGCTTGTCAAGCTGATGGAGGGTGTCGAGGATATTCCCGAGGTGGTGATGACCGCCGGATTGCCGTGGAACTGGGAGACGTTTCCCGAATATCTCGATGCATTGGCGGCCCGGCAGCTCGATATCGATGTCGCGGCGCAGCTGCCGCACTCCGCCCTGCGGGTGTATGTGATGGGCGAGCGCGGCGCGCGGCGGGAAGCGCCGACTGCCGATGACCTTGCGCAGATGCGGGAACTGACGACCGAGGCGATCAAGGCTGGTGCGCTGGGGGTGACGACGTCACGCAATCTGCTGCACCGGACCCGCGCCGGGGAGCTGGCGCCGAGCCTCAACTCCCCCGAGGATGAACTGCTGGCGCTGGCGCATGGCCTGCGCGATGCCGGGGCCGGCGTCTACCAGCTGATTGCTGATATCTTTGGCGAGGCGAAGGACGAATTCGGCCTGATGCGGCGGGTGGCGGAGGCGGCAGGGCGGCCGCTGTCCTTCACGCTGCTGCAGATGGCGACGGGGGACGAGAACGGCTGGCGCGACTATCTGCGTGCGCTGGAGGACGCCAATGCGGCCGGGGTAACGATCACCGGCCAGGTCTATCCGCGCCCGGTGGGGCTGCTGTTCGGCCTCGATCTGTCATTCCATCCCTTCTCGCTGCACCCGAGCTTCCGGCCGCTGGCGGACCTGCCACTTGCTGACAAGGTCGCCGCGCTGCGTGACCCCGCAATGAAGGCGCGGCTGCTGGCGGAAAGCCCGGCCGATACCAACCCGTTTTTCCTGCAAATCGTCGAGGCATCGACGGCAAGCTATGTCATGGGTGACCCGCCGGTTTATGATCCTGACCCCGAGGACCGGATCGACCGCCAGGCCCAGCGGCTGGGGATGTCCCCGGCCGAACGGGCCTATGATCTGCTGCTGGAGAATGACGGGCGGACGATCCTGTTCCTGCCCGGCGCCAACTACCGGGATAGCAACCTCGAGGCAGCCCGGGAGATGTGCCTGCACCCCAATACCGTGCTCGGGCTTGGTGATGGCGGGGCGCATTATGGCGTCATCTGCGACGCCAGTTTCACCACCTTCTTCCTGGAGAAGTTCGTTCGCGATGCGGCGCCGGGGATGGCCGTGGCCTTGCCGGTGGCGATCAAGGCGTTGACCGACGCGCCGGCCCGCGCTGTCGGGCTTTGCGATCGTGGTCGGCTGGCCGTGGGCTACAAGGCCGATGTCAATGTCATAGACCTTGCGGCGTTGCGGCTTCACGCGCCGAGCATGGCACGCGACTTGCCGGCCGGCGGCAAGCGGCTGCGGCAGGAAGCGACGGGCTATCGCGTGACGGTAAAGAGCGGCGTTGTCACTTATCGCGATGGCGTGCCGAGCGGGGCCTTGCCGGGGCGGCTGGTGCGCGGCGCGCAGGTCGTCGGGTAGCGGCGTCAGGCGCCTGTGGGTCGTGCTGCGAAGGCCTTGTCGAACGCGGCTTCCAGCTGGGCGTTGACGCCGCGGACGCCGGCGATGACGCGACTGGCCCAGTCGAAATAGTCCTGGCGGCGCTCAAGGCTCCAGTCCGCGGGCGGCGTGGCGGTGAGATCGCGCAGGTTGCAGATCTTGTCGGCGAGTTTGACAAGCTTGGCACGGTCTGAAGCGGTTGCGGCATGGGCGATCTGTGCCTGCTTGCGGTCTGCCTTGAGCAGCGTCTTGTCGTCTGTCACTTCGGCAACGACGGCGGCGATCTCGCGGCCGAATGCGGCGACGAGTTCTGCCTGCGTAGTCTCGGTGTCCTCGATGGTGTCGTGCAGGATCGCGGCGCAGATCACGACAAAGTCGCAGATGCCGCCCTCTCGGATCAGCACGTCCGCCAGCGAGATCGGGTGGTTGATATAGGGGGAAGCGCCGACATCCTTGCGGCGCTGGTCGCGGTGCTTGTGGGCCGCGAACGACAGCGCCTGGAAGACGCAGCTGGTTTCCGTGAACGACAGGCCGATGATCGGGTTGGAACGGTTCAAGTGATGGCTCTCCTGTTTGTTGGACCCTTCGTGCACCCCGACTCTGCCAAATGGGGGCACACAGGCCCGCGCGGTCAGGGCAGGGCGGGCCAGACCGGCATTGTCTCGGGCAGCAGAGCCCGCAGCGCCTGTGGCGCGATGACTTCGACGTGCTGGCCCCAGGTCATCAGGTGCCAGGCCATTTCAAGCAGGCCGCCGGCGTGGAAGCGCACCAGCAGGGTGCCATCGTCACCGGGCTCCACGGTCTGGCTGGGGTGGAACTGGAATTGCCGGGCGATGGGCGCGGCCTCGGCGCTGAAGCGCCAGACGATATCGACAGGGGCTTCCTCGAAAACGCCGAAGGACGGCGCCACAAAGTCGCGCAGGCTGAAATCCGGATCACGCTCGAAGCTTTCCGCGAGCACGCGGATGCGCGAAATCTGCGGCAGGCTGTAGAAGCGCACGTTTGCGGCGGCTGGGCCGGAGGCTTCGTCCTTGAGCGCCACCAGATAGTGGCGGTGGCCATAGAGAAAGCCGAGTGGCCGGACGATTCGCATATCATCCGTGCCGCTCATCCGCGCGGCGTAGCGGAACGAGACCTTGCGGCAGGACTTGATGGCCGTTCGCAGCGTGGCGAACAGTGATGCCGGGATGGCCGGGCGCGGCCCGGGACGCATCGCCAGCCCTTCGGCCTCGGCCAGCGCACCGAGGTCAGGATCGATCTTGCGCATTAGCTCGGCGGCGATGGAGGCGCGGATCTTGGAGGCGACGCCGCGCAGCTCCTCGGCTTGTTCGCCAAGGTTCTCGCGGGTCAGGATGGCGGCGGCATTCTCGATGGAGGCAAGATCGTCGGCGGTGATGCCGAGCAGTGGCCGTGTGGCGTTGGTCGAGAGCCGCCAGCGCTTGGAGCGGTCGTTGGAGGGGACTTCATCGGCCTGGGGGAAGGCGGCGATAACAGCGTCGCGCATGCGGATGGCCGTGCGGCGGCTCACATCGAAGCGTGTCTCGATATCCGTGAGCGTCAGGCCGCCGCGGGCCGCCTGCATTTCCAGCGCCAGCTGGATCAGTCGATCGGCGCGAGCATAGCGCAAGGTGCAGGCCCCCTGAAATCTTTACGCTTCTGTGTGGTTCAGGATAGCAATGCCGGGCAAGCGCAAACTGCATGAGACACAGCGATGTTCTTGTTTTGGCCATGCCAAATGGGGACATGGTTGCCAACTGCTGCACAAGCGGCATGAAAAACCGTGGAACGATGCCGGCGCAATGTGACCTGATTTGGCATGCTGAACAGCTAGCAGGACTTGCCGACAGTGCACTTCGGCAAAGCGTCACTTTCAACAGGGTATCGATAGATGAAGAGCTATTTTATTGCAGCAGCTGCGTTGGTGTCTGCATCCTCGGCTTCCGCTGCGGATTTTACCGGTCCATGGGTCGAGGCGCGTGGCGGTTGGGACAGCGTGCAACTGGCGATTTCGGCCAACAATGCGAGCATCACCGAGAGCCAGAGCGGCGTTGTCTATGGCGGCGCAGCGGGCTTTGATGTCGCGGTCGGCAAGACGGTTGTCGTCGGGTTGCAGGGTGGCCTCTACGGCACCACCGCCAAGGTTTGCAGCGCCGTCTATGGTAATGACGAGGCCTGCCTGAGCGCCGGGCGCGACCTGGAAGCGCTGGCCCGGATCGGCTTCCGCGCCGGGGACAATACGCTGGTCTATGGGCTTGCCGGCTATGCCAATGGCCGAATTTCGGCCAGCTATGTGGACTTTGACGATATCACCAACAGCGGCTCGGTCAGCGAGACCGGCGATGGCTTCCGGATCGGCGCCGGAGTTGAGCAGACCTATTCCGACGGGCTCTATGCCAAGGTCGAATATCGCTACACATCCTACACCAAGGCGGACATCGGCTTCGGCGTCGATCTGGGCTTCAATCGGCATCAGGTTCTGGTGGGCGCCGGCTATCGGTTCTAGGCTGGCGCAGTTTTGGCGGCATTATGGGCTGCGCCGGGCAACAGAACGCCCGGCGCAGCTGTTTTTATGGGGGATGCCGGCGGGCCATCGTGCCGCCTTGCCGATGCGTGCTTTCCTCTGGGGGCGAGACCTATCACGCTAGCCAGTTCCCTCTGACCCAGCGCGATCCTAGTTAATTGAACGATTAAACAATCGCCCGCAAAGGGGTTGGGGATGGATTGCTGCATGGTCGATGGGAGCGTGGTCGGGATGGGCGCGGCGCGGCGATGACCTTCGCTGTGGCGGTCCCCTCGGCCAGCACGCGGGAGCAGTTGCTGGATGCGACCAGCGCGCTGATGATCGAGCGCAACTCTGTCAGTGTATCGCTCAGCGAGATCGCCCAGAAATCCGGGCTGAACTCGGCGCTGATCAGCTATTATTTTGGCAGCAAGGCCGGTCTGTTCACGGCGCTGCTGGAGCGGGACACGTGCAAGGCCTTTGCAGGGCTTGAGCGGCTCCTCCAGTCCGACATGGGGGCGGTGGACAAGCTGCGGCGGCATGTGGGTGGCATCATCCATACCTATTATCGCTACCCTTACATGAACCGGCTCATCGGGGCGCTGGCGGCGGAGACGGCTTCGGACGCGGCGCGCTTCATCTCGGAGCGCTTCAGCAAGCCGCTGGCCGAGGCACATCGGACGATTCTGGAGCAGGGGCGCAGCGAGGGTGTGTTCCGCGAGATCGACCCGATGCTGTTCTATTTCTCGCTGATCGGCGCTTGTGACCATCTGTTCCACGCGCGCCATTCGCTCAAGTTCGCCTTTGGAATCGATGAGATCGATGACCAGCTGCGCCAGCGCTATACCGACCATCTCTGCACAATTCTGCTCGACAGTGTGCTGGCCGAGCCGGCGTGCGCGGCACCGCAATCAACCGGGCGCAATGCCCATCAGGCCGCCTGAGTGCGGCGCCAATCACCAAGGACGTAACGCCATGAACCAGACAGCCACCAGTGCGACTTCCAGCTGGATCGACCATGGCGCGATGCCGACCATGGACGTGATCCCGCGCTATCATGCCAGCCTGCGGCCCGGTGCCATCGCGGTGACCTTCGAGGGGCGCGAGACGGACTGGCAGACGCTGGACAAGCACGCCCGGCAGGTCGCCAACGCGCTGATCGCGGCCGGGTGCAAGCCGGGGGACCGCATTGCCGCGGCCTGCAAGAACAGCGACAGCCTGTTCGAGCTGATGTTCGGCGCGGCCAAGGCCGGGGTGGTCCTGGCGCCGATCGTCTGGCGGCTGGCGGTGCCGGAGATTGCCCAGGTCGTACAGGATTGCGAGGCGGCGCTGCTGTTCCTTGGCGATGAACAGATCGAGCGGGCGGCAGACCTGCAGGCGGCGCTCCCCAACACCAGGCTGATAACGCTTGAGGCGGCAGCCCCCGGCCTGACTCGCTTTTCCGAGTGGCGCGATGCGGCTTCTGATGCCGAGCCGGGCGTCAGCATCACGCCGGATGATGTCGTCATCCAGCTCTACACATCTGGCACCACCGGCAAGCCCAAGGGCGTGATGCTCAACCATCGCAACCTGCTCGAAGGCCGCCGTGCCGCCATGGATACCCCGATGGCGTGGAACGAGTGGCAGGAGGGCGATGTCAACCTTGTCGCGCTGCCCAATGGCCATATCGGCGGGATCGGCTGGGCGCTGGTCGGCTTCTACAATGGCGCCACCACCATCGTGCAGCGTGAATTCATTCCGGCCGATGTGCTGGCCGCGGTGGAGCACCACCGGGTCACCAAGCTGTTTGCGGTGCCGACGGCGCTGCAGATGCTGCTGATGCAGCCGCGTGTGCGGGAGATCGATTACAGCCGGCTGCGCAACATCCTCTACGGCGCCGCGCCGATCGCGCTCGATTTGCTGCGCGAGTGCACGGAGGTGTTCGGCTGTGGCTTCTGCCAGCAATATGGGATGACCGAGACGACAGGCACCATCGTCTACCTGCCGCCGGAGGATCATGATGCAGCCGGCAATCCGCGGATGCGGGCGGCGGGCCTGCCGATGCCGGGCGTCGAGATCCGCATCGTCGATGACAAGGGCGCCGTGCTTCCGGCCGGCGAGACCGGCGAGATCGAGACTCGCTCGATCGCCAACATGGTCGGTTACTGGCGGCAGCCCGACGCCACGGCGGCTACCGTTTCGGCCGAGGGCTGGCTCAGAACCGGCGATGCCGGCTACCTTGATGCCGATGGCTATCTTTATATTCAGGATCGCATCAAGGACATGATCTGCTCTGGTGCCGAGAACATCTATCCGGCGGAAGTGGAGAGCGCGATATATGGCCACCCTGCCATTCAGGAGATCGCGGTTGTCGGCGTGCCGGATGACAAATGGGGCGAGGCCGTGAAGGCGATCATCGTGCTCAAGCCCGGCGCCAGCGCCAGCGCCGAGGATATCATCAGCTTTGCGCGCACGCGCATTGCCGGGTTCAAGGTGCCAAAATCAGTGGATTTCATCGAGGCACTGCCGCGCAACGCCACCGGCAAGATCCTGCGCCGCGCCCTGCGGGAGCCTTATTGGGCCGGGCGCGATCGGCAGGTGAACTGACCATGGCCATCGATTACACCGCCTTTCGCCAGGAGGTCCGGGACTGGCTCACTGCCAACCTGCCCGATGAACTGCGCGCAGCCGGCCGTACGGCGACCAGCGTGTTCATCGACAAGGAGCACACGCTCGCCTGGCAGCGCATCCTCAACACGCGCGGCTGGGTGGCGCCGCACTGGCCTGCCGAATATGGTGGGCCGGGCTGGAACGAGACCCAGCGCCACATCTTTGCCGGGGAGTGCGAGCGGGCAGGGGCGCCGCATCTCTCGCCCATGGGGCTGCGCATGGTGGCGCCGTGCATCATGCAGTTCGGCACGCCCGAGCAGAAGGCGCACTATCTGCCGCGCCTGCTCGCTGGCGAGGACTATTGGTGCCAGGGTTATTCCGAGCCGGGTTCGGGTTCCGATCTCGCCTCACTGGCGCTGCGGGCCGAGCGCGATGGGGACCATTATGTGCTCAACGGCTCCAAGATCTGGACCACGCACGCGCATTTTGCCAACCGGATGTTCTGCCTGGTGCGGACCAACCGCGAGGGCCGGCCGCAGGCGGGCATCACCTTCCTGCTGCTCGACATGGCGACGCCGGGCATCACCGTGCGCCCGATCATCACGCTGGCCGGGGACCATGAGTTCAACCAGGTGTTTTTTGACAACGCGCGAGTGCCGGTTTCCGGCCGGCTTGGCGAGGAAGACCAGGGCTGGTCGGTGGCCAAGTATTTGCTCGAGTTCGAGCGGGCGTCCTCCTATGCAGCCTCGTTGTTCCGCGCGCTGGAGGATGTGCGCGCTGCAGCGGCGGCGGCATCCGACGGCAATGGCGGCCGGTTGCTCGATGATCCGAACTTTGTTGCGCGGCTGAACAGCATCAAGGCGCAGGTGCTTGCCATCGAGGCCACCGAGGCGCGGACGATGGCGACCATCGCCAAGGGCGGCAACCCTGGCCCGGCTTCGTCGATGCTCAAGGTGCAGGGCACCGAGGCGCAGCAGGCGATCCAGGAACTGGGCATGGATGTGAGCGGCAGCGTTGCCGCGGCCGATCCACCGGGTGTGCGCCGGCCGGGCGGCAATGTGCAGCCCGTGGGCGGCGAATTCGAGACGCTGGCGGCGGCGCGCTATCTCAATGGCCGTGCAGCGTCGATCTATGGCGGCTCGAACGAAATCCAACGCAACATCCTTGCCCGGCTGACTCTGGGCCTCAACTGACCGAAGGAAAAGACTATGGACTTTGCGCTGCCGCCCGAGCTTTCGGCCTATCTCGCTGAGCTGGATGCTTTCATCGAGGCCGAGATCAAGCCGCTGGAACAGAAGAACGACAACATGCGGTTCTTCGACCATCGCCGCGAATATGCGCGGACGGATTGGGAGGCCGGCGGCCTGCCCAAGCATGAGTGGGAGGAACTGCTCGCCGAGGCCCGTGACGTGGCGGACAAGGCCGGGCACTATCGCTTCGCCTGGCCAACCTCGATGGGCGGCAAAGGCGGCAGCAACCTTGCCATGGCCGTTATCCGTGAACATCTGGCGGCGCGGGGGCTGGGCCTGCACAACGATCTTCAGAACGAGCATTCGATTGTCGGCAACAACCCGTTCATCCTGATGTTCAAGGAGTTCGCCAGCCCCGAGCAATATGCCCGTGATGGCGAGGCGCTGATGTCTGGCGCCATGCGGACTGTGTTTGGCCTCACCGAGCCCAACCATGGGTCTGACGCGACCTTCATGGAAACCCGTGGCGTGCCGCAGGTGCGGGACGGCAAGCCGGGCTGGCTGATCAACGGCGAAAAGATGTGGTCCACCGGCATGCATGTCGCCACCCATGCGATGGTGTTCGCCCGCACGTCCGGCAAGGATGGCGACGCCGCGGGCATCACCTGCTTCATCGTGCCGGCCGATGCGCCGGGGGTGAAGGTGGAGGAGTATCTGTGGACGTTCAACATGCCCACCGACCATCCGCGCGTCAGCTTCACAAATGTCTGGGTGCCGGAGGACAGCTATTGGGGGCAGATCGATCGCGGGCTGGGCATCGGCCAGAGCTTCGTGCACCAGAACCGCATCCGCCAGGCCGCCTCATCGCTTGGCGCCGCGCACTTCTGTGTTGAGGAGAGCGTCAAATATGCCCGCCAGCGCAAGCCATTCGGCAAGCCGCTCTCCGATAACCAGGCGATCCAGTGGCCGCTGGTCGAACTGGCGACGCAGATCGAGATGCTGCGGCTTCTGATCCGCAAGACTGCCTGGCAGATGGACAATATGGAGCACAAGGAGGTCGAAAAGACGCTCTCCGACAAGGTTTCCATGTGCAATTACTGGGCGAACCGGCTGGTCTGCGAGGCGGCGGACCGGGCGATGCAGGTGCATGGCGGCATCGGCTATTCGCGCCACAAGCCCTTCGAGCACATCTATCGCCACCACCGCCGCTACCGCATCACCGAGGGTTCGGAAGAGATCCAGATGCGCAAGGTGGCAGCGTTCCTGTTCGGCTATATGGGGCCGCGCAAGGCGATGTTCCGGGATATGCAGGACTAGGGCTGGCGAAACGCCGTCGGCATGCGTGCCGGCGGCGTGGTTGCTGGGCTCAGGTTCGTGCGCTCCGGAGCGGGATTAGCTGACCGGGCCTTTGCCGCCTGTGCCGGGTTCAAATTCGGCCAGGCGCAGCTTGGTGCAATGGTCGGGAACCTGCGATACGCCGTCAGCATCGACGCCGCGATAGTAGAGTTTTTGCCATTTGTCGGAAGGGTTCTTCGGCGGGTTGCGGGCCACGTCCGCCTGAAAGGCGTTGCGTGAGCGGCTCCAGGCTTCGAACTGCGCCTTGAGCTCCGGCGCTTGATCGATCGGGATGAAGGTCGGCTCCACCGCTTCGATCATCTTGCGCTCCACTGGAAAAATGAACGCGAACGGTTCGTTCTCTTCGAAGCGGATGCGCTGGCCGGGGCGGGTGAAGCGCCAGTTCATGGTGAATGTATAGGGTGACCAGTCCGTTTCCACGATTCCGCTCAAGGGAGCGATGGCGTCCTTGGCGCTATTGGGTGGCCCGCCGACCCAGATGTTCCACCCTGGCTCTGTGCGGAAGATTCCCTGAACATGGAAGGTGAGGACACCCTGGCCGAACAGCGCGACGGGGGCATCATGCGGTGCGGTGCCGGCATCCACAGTCACCGAGACATCTTCCGGCAAAGGCCCGCCGTTCCAGATGGCCTCGAAGCCGCAGGGTGACAGAATGTCCCAGCCATGGGCATTGGCGATGGCGAGCGGCAGGCAGCGGTAGGGGAAGGATTCAGGTGCGGCGTCCATCCATGGCCTGCGGGAGTCCGCTGCCTGGATGCGCGGGGTCCAGCCGGGGTAGAGGAAGCACTTCAGTTGCATCGTATTCCTGCTTCATGCTGCCGCTTGTCGGAGCGGTGGGAAGCCCCGGATGCGCGCGCTGCGCGATGGGCCGGCTCCGCTGAGCCTGACCATCGCGCAGCTACGTTTGTTCACACTGGCTTCTGGCGTTTAGTGAACCAGGAAGGTGATCGAGAGGATGACGCGCCACTCCGTGACTTTGCCATCCTTGACGATGGCCTTGGTATCCTTGATCCAGGCGCCTTCGATGCCCTGAACGGTTTCCGAAGCCTTGGTGATGCCGCTGGTGACGGCATCTTCGATGCTCTTGCTGGAGCTGGCGATAACTTCGATGACTTTGGCGATGGCCATGGTGGCTCTCCTGATGGATGGCCCTGCCGCAATCCTTGATTGCAGCGGGGCGAAGCATGGCAGCCGGGGCTGCCACTATGTGTTGGAAGCGTTGGGAGGCGAGAAGGTTGCGCCTCAGTCGAGCATCGCAGCCGGAACCTTGCCGCCGTTGGCGGCCAGTTCACGCATGACCCGCTTGTGCAGCCAGATGTTCATTTCCGCGCTGCCATCGAGTGCGCCCGTGTAGCCAAGCTCGGTTGCGAGCTCCTTGCGTTCAGCCAGGCTGGAATCGAGACCGAGCAGCTTCATCAGGTCGACGATTGAAGACTGCCAGTTCAGTTTCTCGCCTGATTTGGCGTGAAGGCCGCTCAGGATCGCCTCGACGTCGACCGGAACAGCTGGCTTGGGAGCCGGAGCCACTGCGGCCGGGGCGACGGTGCCGGCGGCTGGGCGCGGTGGTGGTGTCGGCGTGGCAGGCTTGGCCTGTTTTCCGAAAATGGCGTCTTTGATCTTGCCGAATAAGCTCATTGGGTGGATCCCTGTCTCTGTGGTTTCGCCCCCGAGTTCACTATGCGTCAGCAATTAAAAACAAGCAACATGAAGAAAAATTCTGAAATAAAACAATAAAATGCTTCGTGAAAATCGTCATGAGCGCCGTACGTATTATCCAGTACGAAAAATTCATTGGGAACAATGCGTAGGCAATTACGGTTCAAAGCCTATCGGGGGATCGAGAAGACTTCGTGGACGGATTTGTGCTCGGGCAGTACGTAGACGATGCCAGTGGTCGCTCGAAATGCCGGACGGATCACGCCTTCATAAAAGTCCACCGGCACATTGATGCACCCGTAGGAAATCCGGTTGTCGAGCGTTGATGCCGAGGCAAGTCGCTGGAAGCGGCCGTCCGAGGCCTTTCCGGGGATCACACGGTGCAGGGAGATTGCCGAGGCATAATCGACCCAGAGGATATCCTGCTTGCCCAGATCATGGCCAAGCGCTGCAACGAAGCGGCCGGATGGGGTGATCCGCTCGGCCGGCGTGATCATGGACAGCGGTTTGTCGCCAATGCCGGGCGGATTGTCATCACCCTGGGCAAGGCCAAGCAGGGCCGGCGCTGCGCCGAGCAAAACGCCGCGGCTGTCGAATGCAAACACCTTGGCTTTGATCTTGTCGATGATCACGAAGGGCTGGTCGGCGTGATCACGGGTTGCCATGACCCAATCGGCCAGCAGCTGTGCATCGCTGGAGGGGACGTCCGTGCCGAAGCCCACGCGGCTTGAACGAAGTTCGGGCGGTGCCGGCGTTATCGAGCTGGGGACGGCAGTTTCAGCCGGCAGTTTCAAGCTGGTTGCGGAGGCTGGTTGAAACCAGAGCAGGGCAAGTGTGATCGCGGCAAGGCCAGGCGCGCGCAGCAGGTCGCGGCCCCCGCCGCGCAGGCCACGCGCTGCAATGACTGGCCCGGCCGTCAATTTCGCGACGGCTTGGGCGGGAAGACCGGCAATGGCCGGGGCGCCGGGGCCTGTGGAACGGGCTGCACAATGGCCGGGGCAACATCCGTCACAGGCGCTTCAACCGGCGCTATGGCCGGCAACCGGACGCCACCGTTGTACACGGCCAACTGCAGCCCCTCGATCGGCGCGCCGACGATGAACGTGGCGACAGGGATCGTCGACACCGGCGATATTGGCAATGGCGTCGGCGTCGGCGTGGGTGTCGGCGTGGGTGTCGGCGTGGGTGTCGG
>DIUN01000011.1 GCA_002423025.1 Sphingomonadales bacterium UBA6157
ACAACGGTTTTCGAGACCGTCCCGATCGACCACTCTGGCACCTCTCCGCGAGGAACTGGGCTCGCGTCTGCGGCCGGTCGAAGGGGCGGGCTATAGACGAGCCGGGAGGGGGTTGCCAAGCCTTATACGGCGGCTTGTTGCGGCTGGCCCTTCACGTGCCGGAATCATTGCCTATATGTTTGATGCATGAGGATGCTGAACGAGGGGCGATGAAAAGGCGGAAACCGATGACCAACCGGATTATTGAGCGCAACACCTTGATTGATAACGCGGCTATCGCAGATGCGACTCCGGCGTCGTTCACTATTGGCGATGTGGTTCGGCACCGGTTGTTCCCGTTTCGGGGCGTGATCTTTGATGTCGATCCGGTGTTCAACAACACCGACGAGTGGTGGGCGGCGATTCCGGAGGAGGTTCGGCCGCGCAAGGATCAGCCATTCTACCATCTTCTCGCCGAGAATGACGAGGCGTCCTACGTTGCCTATGTCAGCCAGCAGAACCTGATTCTGGAAGCGGATGGCGAGCCGGTGCAGCATCCGGCCGTGGCGCAGATGTTCAGCGGCTTCGAGCATGGGCGCTACCGGCTTCGGCCGGAAATTCGCAACTGATATTAGCCAGGCGGCTGTTTATTCAGCGGAAACGCTGGTTTCGGCCGCCGAGGCGCGGCGCTTTTCGGTGATCCAGATGCCGATGATCGAGAGTTCGTAGAGCAGGATCAGCGGGATCGCCAAGGCGAACTGCGACCAGATATCGGGCGGAGTCAGCACGGCCGAGACTGCGAAGGCGGCGACGATGGCGTAGCGGCGGCCGGCCTTGAGCTGCAGCCGGGTGACGATGCCGGCGCGCTCGAGCAGCATCAGCAGCACCGGCAGCAGGAAGGCGACGCCGAAGCCGAGGATGAGGTTCATCACCAGATCGAGATATTCGCCCATGGCGGGGAGCGCTTCCTGGCTGATTCCATTAACGTTTGCAGTGGCTTGGAAGCCGAGGAAGAAGCGGAAGGCGGCCGGCATCACGCCGTAGTAGGCCAGGCTGGCGCCCAGGGTGAAGAGCACCGGAGTGGCGATGATGAAGGGCAGGAAGGCGCGCTTTTCCCGGCGGTAGAGGCCGGGGGCGACAAAGGCCCAGAGCTGGTTGGCGATGATCGGGAAGGCGAGGCAGAGGCCGGCGAAAGCGGCGACCTTGATCTCGACGAAAAACGCTTCGTACAGCTTGGTGTAGATTAATTTGCCAACCGTTCCAGGGCCATAGGCGCTGACGAGGGGTTGTACGAGGAAGCCGAAAACCTTGTCCGCCTGGGTGAAGGCGAGGATGAAGCAGGCCACGAACGCCAGCACGCAGCGCAGCAGGCGTGTGCGCAGCTCGATGAGATGATCGAGCAGCGGCGCCTTGCTGGCGTCGATCTCGTTGGTGTCTTCGCTCATTCCGCAGCGCTCTTGGTGCGGCGCTTGCGCGGGGCTTTATCGGAGATTTCCGGT
This sequence comes from Sphingomonadales bacterium UBA6157, assembly GCA_002423025.1. GTDB lineage: Bacteria > Pseudomonadota > Alphaproteobacteria > Sphingomonadales > Sphingomonadaceae > Sandarakinorhabdus. The sequence goes on from DIUN01000011.1 coordinate 1,479, forward strand.
GCGGGAGCGGCCTTGGCGCGGCGCTGGCGCGGCTTTGGCGGGCTCGGCGCCGGCGCTGGCTCGGCGGGCACCGGGCCGGCCAGGGAGGGCAGCGGGTCCGGCTCCAGCGGTGGCGGAAGCGGCTCGCCGGAATCGAACGCCGGTTCGGCCCAGCTGTTGTCCAGCGCGGTGGATTTCATGATGGCTTCGTTCTGCGCTGCCCAGAGCTTCTGCATCTCCTCCATCTCGGCTTCGCGCATCATCGTATCGAAGCCCGAGCGGACATGGCGGGTCATGGCGCGGCCCTTGGCGATCCAGTTGCCAACGCTGCGCATGACGCGCGGCAGGTCCTTGGGGCCGATGACCAGCAGGGCCACCAGCGCGATGATCGCAAGCTCCGAAGAATCGATTCCGAACATGTCCCGCAGCTCGCGCCGGGACCGTTAGCGCCGGGCCTCTTCCGAGGCCGGGGTGACGGGGGTGGCGGCGGCGTTGGTCACCTGCGGCGGGGCCGGCGGGGCAGCGGCGGGCGGCGCATCGGCATCGGCGAGGCCCTTCTTGAAGCTGTTGATGCCCTTGGCGAAATCTCCCATCAAATCCGAAATCCGGCCGCGGCCGAACAGCAGGATGACGACGAGAATGAGGACCATCCAGTGAACGAGGCTAAACGAGCCCATGGCTATTGACCTTGTTAAACGCGAGGGATGACGAGCTTTACCCCGCTTCCTCCCGAGAGGCTAGGGCCAGCCTGTCACGCTGCGCGCGGTTGTCCGGCTGGTGGAGCCGGCGATGCATCTGCATTTGGGAGGTTGCCGACGAAATGCAAGCCGGGCGGCGATCGCCACCGGGCTGGATGGCCCTTTACGGGCGTTTGTCGTTGAAGCCCGCTGGTGCTGTCGGGGAGGATTGAACTCCCGACCTCAGCCTTACCAAGGATGCGCTCTACCACTGAGCTACGACAGCAAACCGGCGGGACGAGCGCCTATGGGCGAGGCGGCGGGAGGTGTCAAGAAAGGCCACTCAAGAAAACGGGGGCCAGAACGCACGCGCAACGCTATGGAAGCCGGCATGAGCGATGATGGCAAGAGCAGGGAAGCGGCGCAGGCGCGAGCCGAGGCGGCGCGGCAAGAGCGGCTGGCCGCGGCGTTGCGGGCCAACCTGCAGCGCCGCAAGGCGCGCGGCAGGGCGAGCGATGAGGGGAGCGAGCCGGGCTGAGCGCGAAGGCCCCGCCCGGCAGGCCAGCCTCAGCCGCTGGCGGCGATGGCCTTGGTGAGCGCGCCGGTCAGCTCGGGCGAGTTGGGCGTGACCTTGGAGCCGAAGGCGGCGATCAGCTTGCCGTCCCGGCCGACGAGATATTTGTGGAAGTTCCAGCCGGGCGTCTTGTCGGCGCCCAGTTCGGCGGCGGCCCAGCGGTAGAACGGCGCGGCGGCGGGGCCCTTGACGACGCTTTTTTCCGTCATCGGGAATTTTACGCGATAGGTCGCCTCGCAGAAATCCTTGATCTCCTTGCCGGACTTGTACTCCTGGTCGCCGAAATCCCCCGAGGGGACGCCGATGACGGTGAAGCCCTTGGCCTTGTAGCTGTCCTGCAGCGCCTGCAGCCCCTGGTATTGCGGCGTGTAGCCGCAGAAGCTGGCCGTGTTGACCACCAGCAGCACCTTGCCCTTGTACTGGGCAAACGGCATCGGCTTGCCGTCGATGGTCTTCATGTTGAACTCGAAGGCGGTCTTCGGCGCGGGGCCGGCGGCGCTCAGCATGGTGGCGGCAGCCAGCACGGTGGCGAGCTTGAAAGCAGCGGCGATCGGCTTGCGCATGTCAGATTCCCCTTGGGTGGCAACTTTGCAGCAGGAGCCCCCCGGCTCGTGCGAATGCATAATTGTGTAGCATGGCGCGCACACGCAGCGAAGGGGGGCTTTGTGCCGCAGGGAAGGAAGGCTGGCTCGACCCTCAGAGGGGAGCGGTGCGGGCCTCCAGCCAAGCGCGGACTTCGTCGTCAAGTTGGGGCCCGAGGGAAATGTTAACCATGTTATGGTAATTGTCCACCCAGTCCCGCTCGATATTTGACAGTAGCGCCACATCGATCAATTCGCGCTCCAGCGGCGCCAGAGTCAGCGGTCGCAGGCCCAGCATCGGCTTCTCGGCGCCGGGCACCTCGCGCGGCTCGATGAGCACCAGGTTCTCGATGCGGATGCCGAATTCGCCGGCCTTGTAGTAGCCCGGCTCGTTGGAAACGATCATGCCCGCCTGCAGCGGCTCGTCGCTGCCGCTATAGGCCGAGCCGGCGGCGGCGATGCGCTGCGGGCCCTCATGCACGGCGAGGTAGCTGCCGACGCCGTGCCCGGTGCCATGGGCATAATCCAGCCCGGCTTCCCACAGCGGCGCGCGGGCCAGCGCATCCAGTTGCACGCCGCGCGTGCCGGCCGGGAACACGGCGCGGGAGAGCGCGATATGGCCCTTGAGCACGCGGGTGTATCTGTCCCGCATTTCCGCTGTCGGTGTGCCGACGGCGAGGGTGCGCGTCACGTCCGTGGTGCCATCGCGATATTGCCCGCCGGAATCGATGAGGAACAGCGAGCCGGGCTTGATCGGCAGGTTGGTCTCCACGCTGACGCGATAATGGACCACGGCGCCATTGGGGCCATAGCCGGAGATGGTATCGAAGCTCAGGTCCTCCAGCACATTGGTGGCCTCGCGGAACTGGCGCAGCCGCTCGGCGGCGAGCAGCTCATCGAGCCGGCCTTCGGGGGCCTCGGTGGCGAACCAGTGCAGGAAGCGGGTGAGAGCCGCGCCATCGCGGCGGTGCGCAGCGATGGTGCCGGCGATCTCCACCGGGTTCTTGATCGCCTTGGGCAGCACGCAGGGGTCCCGCGCCTCGATGATGCGGGCACCGGCGGCCTCCAGCGCAGCAAAGATCGCGGCAACGCCGGTGGCGGCATCCGCCGCAACCGTCTTGCCGCGCAGCCCGGCCAGTGCGCCCTGGAAGGCGCTGCGCGGGTGGATGCGAACCTGCGCGCCAAGATGGGCGCGGAGCTCGGGGGTGATCTTTTCCGGCGCGGTGAACAGATCGACACTGGCATCGGCGTGGAGCACCACGAAGGCCAGCGCCACCGGCGTGTGGGAGACATCGCGGCCGCGGATGTTGAGCAGCCAGGCGATGGAATCGAGCGCGGTGATGACAACAGCATCGGCCGGGTGGCGGCCGAGCCAGGCGGCGGCATCGGCACGCTTTTCCGCCGAGCTGCGGCCGGCGAACTCGACATCATGCACCTCCAGCCGGGCAGCGGAGGGGGCCGGGCGGTCCGCCCAGATGCGATCGACAGGGTTGGCGCCCACTGGCACCAGTTCGGCGCCGCGCCGCGCCAGGCGGTGGGCGGTGGCCTGCACCCAGCCGCGGCTGTGCAGCCAGGGGTCATAGCCGATGCGGTCCCCCTTGGCGGCATGGGCGGCGAGCCACTCGGCGGCGCTGGTTTTCGGCACGTCCTGATATTCATAGACGCCTTGCGGCACCTGCTCGCGCACCTGCAGCGTGTAGCGGCCATCGGTGAAGATGGCGGCGCGCTCGCCGAGCACGGCGGCGCTGCCGGCCGAGCCGGCAAAGCCTGTCAGCCATTCCAGCCGCTGGGCATAGCCGCCGACATATTCGCTCATGTGCTCATCGGTGAGCGGGATGACGAAGCCGGTCAGCCGGTCCTGTGCCAATTGGGCGCGGAGCGCGGCCAGCCGGTCCTTGATGGTGGACATTCAAAATTCTCGCGCTAGCTAAGTGCTTCAACATAGGCAGGCGACGGCGGCAGCGCCAGACCTGCCCGGCCCTTGCGGGCCGAAGTGATCGTCTGGCGTGTTCGAGTGGTGATGGTGTTCATGAAGCAATTTCTGGTGGCGTTGGTGGTGATGATGGCAGGGCCGATGAGCGGGGCGCAGGCAGCGGAGGGGGCCTTGAAGCCACCGGTGGCCGCAAAGCGCCCGCACAGCAGCACCTGGCACGGCGTGACGATCGAGGACCCGTATTTCTGGCTCAAGGACCAGAGCTATCCGGTGGTCGATGATGCCGATGTGCTGGCCTATGTGAAGGCCGAGAATGCATATTTCGCCGCGAGCATGAAGCCGCTGGCGCCGCTCACCGGGACGATCTTTGCCGAGCTGAAGGGCCGCCTCGCCCCGGCGGACGCCAGCGTGCCGGCCAAGGACGGCGCCTATGAATATTGGTGGAAGTTCGAGCCCGGCGCGCAATATCGGCTGTGGATGCGCCGGCCTGTGGCGGGCGGGCCGGAGCAGCTGGTGCTGAGCGAGCCGGAGCTGGCGGCGGGCAAGGCCTATTTCGACCTGGCCGGCAGCAGCGTTTCCCCCGATGGCAAGCTGCTGGCCTATGCCTATGATGACAATGGCGCCGAGCGCTACACGCTGAAGGTGCGCGACATCGCCACCGGCAAGGACATTGCGACCGTCAACACCAAGACGGTGGGCGTGCCGGCCTGGTCGGCGGATTCCAAGAGCCTCGCCTGGGTGGAAGTGAATGACAATTGGCGCCGGGTGAAGGTGCGGCTGCACACGCTCGGGCAGGGCGGCGAGGACCGGGTGCTCTACGCCGAGACCGCCGAGCTGGGCTTTGATGTCGATCTTGCCGAGAGCCAGGACGGCAAGTGGTTCATCCTCTCCACCGGCGACAATGTGACCAACGAGATCCGGCTGGTCCCCAAGGCCGATCCGCTGGCCGAGCCGCTGCTGGTGCGGGCCCGCCAGACCGGTCTGGAATATCAGGTGGATGTGCGCGGCCAGACGCTGTTCGTGCGCGCCAATGATACGCACCCGAATTTCCGCATCGCCACCGCCCGCCTCGCGGCGCCGGGGCAGTGGACCACGCTGGTCGAAGGCAGTGACCGGGTGTATCTGCGCGGGGTGACGGCGTTCACCTCCTATCTCGCGATCAGCGAGCGGGTGGAAGGGCTGGACCAGATCCGCCTGCGCCGGGATGATGGCAGCGAGACGCGCGTGCCGTTCGCCGAGGCAAGCTACACCGCCGATCTCGGCACCAACCGCGAGCCGGATGCGCCGCTGCTGCGGATCGGCTATTCCTCGATGGTGACGCCGCAGACGGTGTATGATTATGACGTTGCCAGGGGCGCGCTCGTTACCCGCAAGGTGCAGCAGATCCCCTCGGGCTATGATGCCGGCCAATATGCCACCGAGCGGCTGATGATCACGGCGCGTGATGGCGTGCAGGTGCCGGTTTCGATCGTCTACAAGAAGGGCTGGCCCCGGGATGGCTCGGGCAAGCTGCACCTTTATGCCTATGGGGCCTATGGCTCTGCCGTGCCGCCGAGCTTCTCGGCCTCGCGGCTGAGCCTCATCGATCGCGGCGTGGCCTATGCCATCGCGCATGTGCGCGGCGGGGATGACCTGGGCTACAACTGGTATCTCGATGGCAAGCTGATGAAGCGCACCAACACCTTCAATGATTTCGTGGATGTGGCGCGCGGGCTGGCGGCCAAGGGCTATGGCCGCGAGGGCAACATCTCGGCCAGCGGTGGCTCGGCCGGTGGCGAGCTGATGGGTGCCGTGGTCAACCAGGCGCCCGAGCTGTGGCGCGCGGTGGTGGCGGAAGTGCCGTTTGTCGATGCGCTCAACACCATGCTCGATACGTCGCTGCCGCTGACGCCGGGCGAGTGGCCGGAGTGGGGCAACCCGATCACCGACAAGGCGGCGTTCGATTTCATCCGCAGCTACAGCCCTTATGACAATGTGACGGCCAAGGCCTATCCGCCGATGCTGGTGACAGCCGGGCTGAACGACCCGCGCGTGACCTATTGGGAGCCGGCAAAGTGGGTGGCCAAGCTGCGGGCGACCAAGACCGATAACAACGTCCTGCTGCTGCGCACCAACATGGGCGCCGGGCATGGTGGCAACTCCGGTCGCTTCGGCGCGCTGGAGGACGTGGCGGAGGAGTACAGCTTCATCCTCAACCAGTTCGGCGTGGCTGCGGGTGGTGATGCCGCCGCCCGCTGACCGGACAGCCTTCTCGCTGGCGGTGACAGCGCAGGCGGCGGACATCGATGAACTCGGCCATGTCAACAATGCCGTCTACCTGCGATGGGTGCAGGATGTGGCGACGGCGCACTGGCGGGCCGTGGCGCGGGCCGAGGATATCGGGCGTTTTGTCTGGGTGGTGACGCGCCACGAGATTGATTATCTGCGCGCCACGCTGGCCGGCGAGGTGCTGGCGCTCGGCACCTGGGTGGGCACCCCCAAGGGCGCGCGGTTTGACAGGCATGTGGAGATCAGCGGTGCCGATGGGCAGCTGAAGGCGCGGGCGCTGACAGTGTGGGCGCTGCTCGACAAGGCGAGTGGCCGTGTGCTCAGGGTGCCGCCGGAGGTGGCGGCACCCTTTTTGCACTGAAGTTGAGTAGTTGATGCGGTTCAGGCGGTGACGCTGGCAATGCTGCGGCGGCGCTGGCGCAGGGCATAGCCGATGAAGCTGAAGCCGATGATGAGCGTCGCCCAGGTGGCGGGCTCCGGCACAGGACCGGCAGAAGCGCCGATGCTGTCGAACTCAAAGGCATTGCCGGTGCTGCGGAAGCGCAGGCTGGTGATCTCTTCCTGCGGCAGGAAGTTGAAGAACACCCGGCGGTTGGTTGCGCTCATCTGCTGGTTGCCGTCGTTCTGCGGCAGCGCGGCGCCACTGAAGCTGCTGACAACCTGGCCTTGGCCGTTGAGGAAATCGACGAAGTTGAACCGGTCGACCGAGCCCCAATAGACGCTGAGGCTCTTGAGCGCGCCGCCGTTGACGAAGCCGGTGAAATCAAAGGTGCTCGAAGCGCCATTGCCGATGGACTGGTAAACGCCGCCCTGGGGCGTGCCGACCGGGGCGGCGCGAACACCGCTGGTGCTGCCGGCGGCGGTGATGACGTTGCCGAGGGTGGTGTTGCTGATGCCGGCGGCGCTGGCGACATCGAAGCTGATGACAAGGCTTTCACCCGGCGCGAGTGCGGCATTGCCGGGGGTGCTGGTGATGGTGACGGCAAGCGCCGGGCTGGCGAGCAGCAGGCCGGCAGCGAGCAGGGCGGGGAGGCGGATGGACTTGGGAACGGACATGGGAACGGGCTTTCCTTGCGGCAACATGCGTGTTGCAACGGCCCGGGGGCGCCCTGCCTGAAGCCGCATCCCGCAAATTGCAGGCGCACGTCTCCCGGCAGGTGCATCGGGCATTTCGATGGCACCAAGCTGAACCAGAACATTGCTGAATGGTTACGATGGCAGACGTTGATTTAGCGCAGATTCGCCATGTGGCATCATTACATGCGCGTAAATTACATTGTCTTACAGGCTGTTAGGTATCATTGCGCCAATCAGCCCGGCAGCTGCGCCATGGTGTAAAGATGCACGGCGGAGAACAGCGCGGCGGTGATGCCGAGGAACACCAGCGCGTTCCACGGCACATAGGCATGCCAGGCCAGCGGGGCGCGGCGCCGGGCCTTGTCCCCCCAAACAGCTGCGGCGGAGAGAAGCAGGCCTGCGACGAGCAGTGCCATTGTAGTTTGCGAGTCCATCGCAAACCGCTAGTCCAGTGTATCGGGGCTGCCAAGCCGGCAGCGATGACGATGGGAGACGGGAATGATTCGTTCTGTTGCAGCCGCTCTGGCGCTGGCCATGGCTGCCGTTGCCGCGCCGGCCTTTGCCGGGCCGTTCGATGCCGCGCTTGCCGGCGCGCACCGCAGCGATGCCGACAAGGCGCGTGACCCGTATCGTCACCCCGCCCAGACGCTGGAGTTCTTCGGCGTGGTGCCCGGCAAGACCGTGGTGGAAATCTCCCCCGGCGGCGGCTGGTTCACCGATGTGATCGCCCCCGGCCTCAAGGATTCCGGCGTCTATTATGCTGCGCTCGGCAACCCCGAGGCGAGCGAAGCCGCCGCCGCCGGCGTCAAGCGCTTTGCCGACAAGATGGCCGCCAAGCCCGAGGTTTATGGCGCACCCCGGATCTCGGTGTTCTCCAAGGCCAAGATGGATGTGGCGCCTGCCGGCACCGCCGATGTCGTGCTGACTTTCCGCAACATCCACAACTGGTACATGGCCGATTTCGCGCCCGAGGCGTTCAAGGCGTTCTTTGCGGCGCTCAAGCCCGGCGGCACGCTCGGCGTTGTCGAGCATCGCCTGCCCGAGGATCGCCCGGATGCGATGATGAAGAGCAGCGGCTACATGAAGGTTTCCGCCGTCAAGGCGATGGCCGAGGCCGCCGGCTTCGTCCTCGAAGCGTCGTCCGAAGTGAACGGCAACCCCAAGGACACTGCCGATTACCCCGGCGGCGTCTGGACCCTGCCGCCGACCTTTGCCGAGAAGGACAAGGACCGCGAGAAGTTCGCCGCCATCGGCGAATCGGACCGCATGACGCTGAAGTTCGTCAAGCCGCTGAAGTAAGCCGGGAGGCGGGGCTGCCGCGCGGCCCCGCCTTTCAGTAGATCTGCCGAACGCCGAGCACCGGCTCTGCAACACCGCTGGCGCGCAGCCGGGCGATCACATCGGCCAGCGGCTCCTCCACGGTTGCCATCCAGTGCGCATTGGCGTGGATGAGCGTATCCCGGCCGCTCAGCATGCCGACATGGCCGGGAAAATAGATGAGGTCACTGGCCTCACGCTTCTCGAAAGCCACCGCCGCCGCTGCCAGGCCATCCCGCTGCTGGTCGGAGTCGCGCGGGATGGGGAAGCCCAGCGCGGCGCTGACGGCCTGCACCAGCCCGGAGCAATCGACACCCAGTGGCGTGCGCCCGCCCCAGAGATAGGGCGCGCCGAGGAACAGCCGGGCTACCGGCACCGGATCATGCCCGACTGGCGCCAGATGGCGCTTGTGGACGAAACCACCCTCGGCAAGCGGCAGGAAGTTTTGGGCCGGGCGCCCACACACACGCGCGCCAAAGGGCAGTTCCATCAACACCGGAGACTTGATGTCCGGCGCCGAGAACACCGGGGCGATGCGCGCGGTAATGCGGTGCTCGGGCAGCTTTTGCTGCGGCGGCTCGGCCAGCGCTGTGGCTTCCACCCAGCCCAGGTAGCGATCATCGGGGCAGCGGCCGAGCGCCCAGCCGTCACTGATGTCAAACACATCGAAGGCTTCGCCGAACAGCAACTCGCTGACGGCGGTGGAGGCGGCATCGGCAGAGGCGCGCATGGGTGTTCGGGCCGCGATGCAGCGCATTGGTGCTGCCTGAACATAGCGTGCTGCGGCAACGCTGCCGGCCAGCCCGATCTCGACCAGATCGGGCCGGGCGAGGTTGCAGCGCGGGTCCAGCTTCGGGCGCGGGCCGCTGACGCGGGCGCTGGGCAGCACGCTGTCGCTCATCGTGCGCTGCGGGCCTTGAGCAGCGCCCAGGCAGCGCGCAGGCCCATCGCTTCGCCGCCCTTGGGGCGGCCGGGGCGGGCGGCGGGGTTCCAGCCATAGGTGTCGAAATGCGCCCAGGGGATGCTGGCTGGCACGAACGCCTCCAGGAACAGCGCCGCGGTGATGGCGCCGGCAAAGCCACTGTCCGGCGAGTTGGTCATGTCCGCGATCGGGGACTTGAGCATGTCCCGATAGCCCGGCCACAGCGGCAGCCGCCACAGCGGATCGGCACTGGCGGCACTGGCGGCGGCGAACTCGGCGGCCAGCGCCTCATTGTTGGTGAAGAACGCCGGGAGCTGCGGCCCCAGCGCCACGCGCGCCGCGCCGGTGAGCGTGGCAAAATCGATGATCAGGCCGGGCTGGTCTTCCACCGCCAGGGTCAGCGCATCGGCGAGCACCAGCCGGCCTTCTGCATCGGTGTTGGTGACTTCGATGGTCTTGCCGGCGCGGGTGGCCAGAATGTCTCCGGGGCGCATGGCATCGCCCGAGATGCTGTTTTCCACCGCCGGGATGATGAGGCGCAGGCGGATCGGCAAGCCGGCCTGCATGGCGAGCCGCGCTAGCGCCAGCGCATGGGCGGCGCCGCCCATGTCCTTCTTCATCAGCGCCATGGAGTTGCCGGGCTTGATGTTGAGCCCGCCGCTGTCAAAGGTGACACCCTTGCCGATGATGGTGACGCGCGGGTGCGCCGGGTCCCCCCAGTGCAGGTCGATCAGGCGCGGCGCGCGGCTGGCGGCGCGGCCCACGGCATGGACAGCGGGAAAATTGCCGGCCAGCAGCGCCTCGCCCTTGGTGACGGTGAGGCTGGCGCCAAAGAACCGCGCTTCGGCGGACACGGCATCGGCAAGGTCCGCCGGCCCCATGTCGGACGCCGGGGTGTCGATCAGGTCGCGCGCCAGCGCCGTGGCTTCGGCCAGGCGGACGGCCTCGCTGATGCCGCCGGCATCAGCTGTGAGCAGCACACGGTGGCCGGTGTCCCCACTCGGCTTGCGATAGCGGCTGAAGCGGTGCTGGGCGAGCAGCCAGCCGAGCGCCGATGGCGGCCCGGCCTCGGGCTCGGCAAGGTGCAGGCGATAGCGGCCGCTGGGCAGCTTGGCGGCGGCGGCGGCGAGGCTGAACGGCCCGCCATCACCGGCGCCGGCCAGCGCGCTCCACTCGGCCGGGCCATCGCCGGGGATGAGCACGACCTCATCGGCACCGGCCTTGAAATTCTGCGCGGCGACAAAGCTGCGGGCGCGCTCGCTGGCCTGCCGCAGCCAGGCCTCCAGGCCGGCGGCGGGGAGCAGCGTCAGGCTGGTGGCAGGGCTGCCATCATCGGCAAGCAGCAGCGCGGCAAAATCGGTCAAACCGGCACTCCCAGAAGGTCATGATCCTCCGCGGCCTCGATGCGGACGCGGACGATGTCTCCCACGCTGATGCCGCCGGCATCGCGCAGATGCACTTCGCCATCGATCTCGGGGGCATCATATTTGCTGCGGCCGGTGGCGCCGCCGTCTTCATCCACGGCGTCGATCAGCACATCGAGATCGCGGCCGACCTTGGCTTCGAGGCGGCGGGCCGAGATGGCGGATTGCGCCGCCATGAAGCGGTGCCAGCGCTCGTCCTTGAGGTCTTCCGGCACGGGATTTGGCAGCGCGTTGGCGGCGGCGCCATCGACAGCCTCGTAGCGGAAGGCGCCGACCCGATCGAGCTGGGCCTGCTCCAGCCAGTCGAGCAGATACTGGAAGTCCGCCTCGGTCTCGCCGGGAAAGCCGAGCACGAAGGTGCTGCGCAGCGCCAGGTCCGGCACCTGCGCGCGCCAGCGGGTGATGCGCTCCAGCACCTTGGCATCATTGGCCGGGCGACGCATGGCGCGCAGCACGCTGGGGCTGGCGTGCTGGAACGGAATATCAAGATAAGGCAGCAGAAGCCCCTCGGCCATCAGCCCGATCAGCTGGTCCACATGCGGATAGGGGTAGATATAGTGCAGCCGCACCCAGGCGCCGAGCTGGCCGAGCTCGCGCGCCAGATCGGTGATATGGGCGCGCAGCTCGCGGCCGCCGAGGCTGGAGACGGCGTGGCGCAGGTCCACGCCATAGGCCGATGTGTCCTGTGCGATGACGAGCAGTTCCTTCGAGCCGCCGCGCACCAGCGCCTCGGCCTCGCGCAGTATCGCCGCCGGGGGCCGGCTTGAGAGATCACCGCGCAGGCTCGGGATGATGCAGAAGGCGCAGCGATGGTCACAGCCTTCCGAGATCTTCAGGTAGCTGTAGTGGCGCGGCGTGAGCTTGAGCCCGGCATCCGGGATCAGATCGAGATAGGCGGATTTGACCGGCGGCGCGGCGGCGCGGACGGCGCTGACAACATCATCATATTGCTGCGGGCCGGTGACGGCGAGCACGCCGGGGAAGCGGGCGCGGATGCTCTCCGCCTCATGCCCCATGCAGCCGGTGACGATGACCTGGCCGTTTTCGGCCATCGCCTCGCCGATGGCCTCAAGGCTCTCCGCCTTGGCGCTGTCGAGAAAGCCGCAGGTGTTGACGATCACGACATCGGCGCCGGCATAATCGGCGGAGAGCGCATAGCCATCGGCGCGCAACTGGGTGAGGATGCGTTCGCTATCGACCAGCGCCTTGGGGCAACCGAGGGAAACCATGCCGACGCGCGGGGCGGAATCGAGTGTAAGAGCCATCGGCATTGGCATTGCCCAGCGCGCGGCGGAGCGCAAGTGTCCTTGCGTCGCTACACCCGCGCAGGCGGGGGTGCGGGGTGGCGACCTAGCGCCCGCCGATCAGCCGTGCCGGGTCGAGCGCGGTGCGGCCCTTGCGGATTTCAAAATGCACCTGCGGCTCGGTGACAGCGCCGGTGTCCCCGGCGCGGGCGATGATATCCCCCTGGCGCACGCTGCGGCCGCGCTCGACGAGCAGGGCCTCGTTATGGCCATAGGCCGTTACATAGCCGCTGGCATGCTTGATGAGGACGAGGTTGCCGAAGCCCGGAATCGCGTCTCCGGCATAGGCGATGACGCCGTCTCCGGCGGCGCGGACGGGGGTGCCGGCGCTGGCCTTCAGGTTGACGCCATCGTTGAAGCGGCCGCCGGATTTTGCCCCATAGCCGGAGAGGATGCGGCCCTCCACCGGCCAGCGGAAGGCCGGGGCATCACCGGGGATCTCCGGCAGCCGGGCGGTCGCCGCGGCGGTGCGGCGCGGCGGCTGGCCGGGGGCCGGGCGGGCGCGGGCGGGTGCATTGGCGGCAGGCTCGCCGCCGGTGATGAGATCATCGATATCGAGATCAAAGGCCTGTGCGCGCTGTTCCAGCGTCATCTGCGCCACCTGCTGGCGGGTCGGCAGCATCAGCTTGTCGCCCACTTGCAGCACATAGGGCGGCTTGAGCTTGTTGGCGTTGATCAGGGTCGTCCAGCTCACGCCATAGGCGCGGGCGATGGCGATGCCGGTCTCGCCCGGCTTGACGGTGTGGAGCCGGCCACCGGGCACGGCAACGGCGTCTGCCACCACCTTGCGCGCCTGCCACACGGGCTTGGGCGGCGGCGCTTTGCCGCGGGCGGAATTGGCCGGGGTGCTGCCGGCGGTTTGCGGGGATGGCATCCGCGCCCGCTCCGGCGCGCACGCAGCCGCCAGCAGCGCGAGCGCCAGCAGCGATACGGGGAGGAGGGGAGCGCGCATTGTCATGCCCCCCAAGGTTTAAGGCAAAGCAGCGCTTCCGGCCACCCCGCCCGCCGCGTTTGCGCTGCGGCTCAGGCCTTTTCCGCCAGCGGGGCCAGCGCCAGCTTCAGCGCCGCCATGCTCTGGTAGTGCGTCATGTCGAGATGCAGCGGCGTCACCGAGATGCAGGCCTCGTGCATGGCCTTCAGGTCCGTCTCATGGCCGGGGGCCGGCTTTTCCTTGCCGAAGCCGTGCCAGTAATAAGGGAAGCCGCGTGGATCGATGCGCTTGACGAGGTGGATGTTGCCGTAATCGCGGAAGCCCTGTTCCGTCACGCGCACGCCGGCCACGGCATCGGGCATCACGGGGGGGAAGTTGATATTGATCAGCGTGCCATGCTGCCAATCGACAGCCTGGACGCGGCGGATGATCTCGGCGCCATGGGCGATGGCGGTGGAAAAATCCTCCATGCCGGCGGTGTAGTCCATCATCACGGCGCTCAGCGCGATCGAGCGGATGCCGGCGAGGCAGCCCTCCATGGCGGCGGAGACGGTGCCGGAATAGGTCACGTCCTCGGCGAGGTTGGCGCCGCGGTTGACACCGGAGAGGATAAGATCGGGCTTGTGGTCCTCCATCACCGCGCCGAGCGCCAGCATGACGCAATCGGTGGGGGTGCCGCGCACGGCAAAGCGGCGGGGCGAGATTTCGCGCAGCCGCACCGGCTGGGAGAGGGTGAGGCTGTGCCCGGCGCCGGACTGCTCCTCGGCCGGCGCCACGACCCATACATCATCGGAAAGCTGGGCGGCGATGGCCTCCAGCGCGACAAGGCCGGGGGCGTTGATGCCGTCATCATTGGTGACGAGGATGCGCATGGGTCTGGTCTTTCTTGGCGATGTCGGCTTGCAGTAGAGCCCCGGCCTGCGCCGGAACGGCAGGAACGGTCAGGGGCGGAGTTCGGTGACGCCGTTCATGTAGGGCAGCAGCACGGCGGGAATGATGACACTGCCATCGGCGCGCTGGTAATTTTCCAGCACGGCCACCAGCGTGCGGCCGACAGCGAGGCCGGAGCCGTTGAGCGTGTGGACATGGCCCTTGCTGCCCTTTTCGCCGCGCGCCTTGTAGCGGGCGTTCATGCGGCGGCCCTGGAAATCCCCGCAGTCCGAAATGCTGCTGATCTCGCGATAGGCGCCCTGGCCGGGCAGCCAGACTTCCAGGTCATAGGTCAGCCGGGCCGAGGCGCCCATGTCCCCGGTGCAGAGCATCAAGCGGCGGTAGCACAGTCCCAGCGCCTCCAGGATCGCCTCGGCGCTGGCGATCATGTGTGCATGCTCGGCAGCGGCCTGCTCGGGCGTGCAGATGGCGACAAGCTCGACCTTCTCGAACTGGTGCTGGCGGATGAGGCCCTTGGTGTCGCGCCCGGCGCTGCCGGCCTCGGAGCGGAAGCACGGCGTCAGCGCTGTCAACCGCAGCGGCAGGCTGTCTTCATCGAGTAGCTGCTCGCGCACGAGGTTGGTCAGCGGCATCTCGGCGGTGGGGATGAGGTAGCGGCCATCGGTGGTCTTGAAGAGGTCTTCCTCGAACTTGGGAAGCTGGCCGGTGCCATAGGCGGCATCGGCGCGTACCAGCAGCGGCACCGAGGTTTCCTGATAGCCGCCCACCGCCGTCTGCCTGTCGAGCATGAACTGGCCGAGCGCGCGCTGCAGCCGCGCCAGCGGGCCGCGCAGCACGGCGAAGCGCGCGCCGGCGATGCGCGCCGCGGCGTCGGGATCATAGCCCAGCCTTGCCGCCACGGCGTCATGCTCCAGCGGCGGAAAATCGAACACCGGCTTTTCACCATGGCTGTGGACCACGATATTGGCGGTCTCGTCCGCCCCATCGGGTGCCTCGGGCGCCGGCAGGTTGGGCAACGCGGCGAGCAGGGTTTCCACTTCGGCGGCGGCGGCGCGCTCATCGGCTTCAAGGCCGGGGATGCGCTCCTTGAGCAGCGCCACTTCGGCCATCAGCGCCTCGGCGGCCTGGCCCTTGGCCTTGGCCATGCCGATTTCGCGCGAGCGCTCGTTGCGGCTGGCCAGCGCCGCCTGCAGTTCCGTCTGAATGGCGCGCAGCTTGCTGTCTGCCGCCAGGATGGCGGGGCTGGCGGGGGCGCCGCCGCGGCGGGCCAGCCCGGCATCAAAGGCGGCAGGGTCGGCGCGGATGAGCTTGATGTCGTGCATGGCCTGCCTATCGCCGAGGGGCGCGCGGGAGGCAAGTGGGGGCAACAGCCGGGCCGGCACCGGAAAGGGCTTCCCGCCGGCGCCATAGTGGTTCTAGAATCAGGGCCATGATCGTCATTTGCCCCAATTGCGGCGTGCGCTACCAGCTGGCCGTCACCCAGCTGCCGGCCGGCAAGCGCATGCGCTGCGCGGAATGTGACCATCGCTGGGTGCCCGAGCCGCCGCCCGCGCCGGCGAGGCCGGAGCCTGTCGATGATGAAGAGGCGCTGGCGACGCTGCAGGCCGTGCTGCTCGGCGAACGCGAGGAACGCCCGCAGCCTGCGCCGCCGCCGGAACCGATCGTGCCGGAGCCCGAGCCCGAGCCTGAACCCGTGCCCGAGGATGACGACGCGCCGCAGCGGACCAACTGGCTGGCCGTGCTCGTCGTGCTGGTGGCGGCGGCGGCGTTGAGCGTGATGGCCGCCGGCATCTGGCTCGGCGGCGTGGATTTTGCGCGGGTGCCGGTGATCGGCCAGGTGCTGGGCGAGGCGCAGGCGCGGCTGGCCCCGCCGCCGTCGCCGCTCAGGATCACGGTTTCGGCGCGGGTGACGATGCTGCCCTCCGGCGTGCGGCTGCTCGAGCTTGAGGGCATCATCGCCAACCCCTCGGCCCGGAGCGAGCCGGTGCCGCCGCTGCGGGCCACCCTGGCGGTGGGCGATGAGGTGGTGCGGCGCTGGACCGTCGCGCCGCCGGTGCCGCAGCTTTCACCGCGCAGCGAAGTCTCCTTCACCAGCACGGTCACGGATTTTCCGGCCGAGGCGCGCACCGTGCGGCTGGCCACCGGGGACTGAGCCGGGGCACATCCGAGCCGTTTCCGGAAATCTGCGCCCTATTCAACTTGTGGCTGGATTCTGGCCCGGTCGCGTGTGAGGAAGAGCGCGAAAGCCATAGGAGAACCGTACCATGATGTTTGAATACAGCGACAAGACCAAGGGTCTCATCGAGCGCGTACGCGCCTTCATGGACGAGCATATCTACCCGAATGAAGCGCGCTACGAGCAGGAGGTGGCGGAGGGCGAGCGCTGGAAGGTGCTGCCGCTCATCGAGGAGCTGAAGCCCATCGCCCGCAAGGAAGGCCTGTGGAACCTGTTCCTCAACCTCTCCGAGCATGATGTCGGCGAGTGGAAGGGCCCCGGCCTGACCAACCTCGAATATGCCCCGCTGGCCGAGGAAATGGGCCGCGCCGGCTGGTCGAGCGAAGTGTTCAACTGCTCGGCGCCTGATACCGGCAACATGGAAGTGCTGCGCACCTATGGCAGCGAGGCGCAGAAGCAGCGCTGGCTGAAGCCGCTGATGAACGGCGAGATCCGCTCCGCCTTCCTGATGACCGAGCCGGCCGTTGCCTCCTCGGATGCCACCAACATCGAGACCTCGATCACCCGTGATGGTGATTCCTACATCGTCAACGGCCGCAAATGGTGGTCCTCCGGCGTGGGTGATCCGCGCTGCACCATCTCCATCGTGATGGGCAAGACCGATCCGAGCCTGCCGCGCCACGCGCAGCAGAGCCAGATTCTGGTGCCGCTCGATGCACCCGGCATCAAGCGCCTGCGCCCCTTGAAGGTGTTCGGCTTCGATGATGCGCCGCATGGCCATTATGAGGTGATTCTCGACAACGTCCGCGTGCCGGCCGAGAACATCATCCTCGGCGAGGGCCGCGGCTTCGAGATCGCACAGGGCCGCCTCGGGCCGGGCCGCATCCACCATTGCATGCGCAGCATCGGTGCTGCCGAGCGCGCGCTGGAGAAGATGGTCAAGCGCCTCAAGTCCCGCGTCGCCTTCGGCAAGCCGCTCTCCGAGCACAGCCTGTGGCATGAGCGTATCGCGGATTCGCGCATCGCCATCGAGCAGGCCCGCCTGCTGACGCTCAAGGCCGCCTATATGATGGACACCGTGGGCAACAAGGCCGCTGCCAACGAGATCGCCATGATCAAGGTGGTTGCGCCGAACATGAGCTGCCTCATCCATGATCACGCCATCCAGGCGCATGGCGGCGGCGGCGTGTGCCAGGATTATGGCCTTGCCTCGGGCTATGCCGGCCAGCGCACGCTTCGTCTCGCCGATGGCCCGGATGAGGTGCATCGCCAGGCGATCGCCAAGAACGAGCTTCGCCGCTACAACTGATACGGCTACAACACTCTCTCGGCGCGGGGTTTTCCCGCCGGGAGAGTGTTGAATGATCACCCTAGTCGCCATGGCGTCGGCCTCGCTGCTCGCCGCCATGGCCCCAGGCCAGACCGTGCGCCTGCCCGCCGGCGAGCATGAATTGGTCCAGATCCGGGGCAAGCGCTTCGATCCTCCCGTGACCATCGTGGCCGATGGCGCGATCGTGCGCGGTGTGCAGATGTGGGATTCCGCCGGCATCATCTGGCGCGGCGGTGTCATCATGGCGCCCACCGGCATGGGCGAGAATGGCCCGAACGCCTGGGGCGTGGACGCACGCCGGGTGCAGGGCGTGCGGTTCGAGAATGTTACTGTCACCAGCGCCAGGCTGGCCATGATCTTCTCGGACAGCCGCGGCATAGTCGTGCGCGATTCCACCTTCACGGGTCTGCGGTCCGATGGGCTCAACATCGTCAGCACCAGCGATGTGCTGGTGGAAAAGAACGTGTTCACCAACTTCAAGCCGACCAAGGCGACAGGCTCCAAGGCCGATGGCACCTGGAAGGATGGTGACCACCCCGATGCCATCCAGATGTGGGTGAACAAGCCCACCGACGCGATGAGCGACGTCACCATTCGCAACAATGTGGTGGACGGCGATACCCAGGGCATCAGCACCTTCGGGCCGACGGGGCGGGGGCACAGCCGCATCCACATCCTCAACAACAGGCTGCGCGTGAAATACCCGGCCGGCGCCGTTTTGGTGGACTGCACGGATTGCAGTATCCGTGGCAATGTCGTGGAAACCATCCCTGGTGCGCCCTACCGCGCGCATATCTGGCTGAACAAGTCCCCCACTGCCATCGTGTGCGGAAATGACGTGAAAGCCTTTCCCGACCATATGGCCGAGAAGAAATGCCGGTAAGCGGCTGACGGCTGTTGCGCCGGCGTTCGGCCTCTGCTAGTCGCGCTCTCCTACCGGGCGGGGCTAGCCCCCGCACTCATGATCGTGCGGCCATGGCGGAACTGGTAGACGCGCAACGTTGAGGTCGTTGTGGCCGAAAGGCCGTGGAAGTTCGAGTCTTCTTGGCCGCACCAATCAGTCAGCCGGTCCGGGGTAATCCCGGACCTTGTGAGACGCAGGCGATTTATCGCCCATTTCCCGGGGCTTTGCCGGGTCCCAAAAACGCATTGCAGCTAGCGGCGTCTCCGAGACGCTAAAACGCACGCCGATATCCGCGGATATCTCTGCGCGCGATTCCAAGACTGCAGGAGAAGTGGGGCGATTAGCGCCCGGCGCGTGAGCCTAGTCGCAGCCCAGGAGGGCGCTTTGGTCGGCCTAGCGAAGCGGCAGTTCCGTCGCCATCTGCTTGCGGCGCGTGAGCGTCGGCGGCTGCCGCCCCTCAAGAACCATCGTCACGATATCGGGGGCCAGGTAGCTCAGTTTGATAAGTTTGGCGATGTGCGTCCGGCAGCGCCCTTGGTCCTTGGCCAGTTGGATGATCGACGTACCAGGCGACGACATCAGCATGCCGCGTGTGGCATGCGCCTCAATTGTGCAAGTTGATTAGCATGGTCCAACGGTACATGGTGTGCCGATGGATGAAGCGGTGAGATCGTTGTTCCACGCTAGGCATGAAGGCGACGTGATGGCCTTTTCCAAGCTGACGCCATGGCCACCGCTGCTCGCTGCGGTTGGGCTTGCTGCCGCCGGCCAGCAGCAACGGGGAGTCTAGGATCCATGCGCGGCATCCACGATCTTGGCGGCATGTACGGGTTCGGGCCGATCGTATGCGAGGCGGACGAGCCGGTGTTCCACGAGGAATGGCAGGCAACCGCCTTTGCCGTGCTGATGGCGGCGGGGACGATGCTGCCCGACTTCACCGCCGACCAGTATCGGCATTCGGTCGAGCGGATGGCCCCGGCTCACTACCTCCCCGTCCATTATTACGAACGGATGCTGACTGGCATCACCACCCTGTTGGTCGAACAGGGCATCCTCGATGTCGCCGATCTGGAGGTGCGTGCTGGCGGCGCCTTTCCGCTAGCCTTGCCGGTTGCTGCCGCCCCGCTGGCCGATCTCCCGCCGCAGCCGGTGGCACGCTTTCGCGTCGGCCAGCGGGTGCGAGTGCGCGACTATCATGCAAAGGGGCACACGCGTGCTCCTGGCTTCTGTCGTGGCAAGGCTGGCATGATCCTGCGCGTGGCGCCGAAGTTCGCTTTTCCCGACACGTCTGCGCATGGCGGCGAACGCCGTGACGAGCATACCTATCACGTCGAGTTTACCGCCCGCGAACTGTGGGATGCTGACGGCAACGACACCGTCGTGGTCGATCTCTGGGACAGCTATCTGGAAGGAAACGAGCCGTGAACCGGGCAGACGTCGCGCCGATTGCGGCGCGCGCAGAAGCAGTCAAATCGGCCCTGATCGACAAAGGCCTGCTGACCTCTGAAGCGATCAATCACATCGTCCACCTCGGCGCCGAGGAATGGCGGCACGAGAACGGAGCGCGGGTGGTGGCGCGGGCGTGGAGCGACCCCGCATTCATGGCGCGATTGCTCGAAGACGCCACAGCCGCCTGTGCCGAACTGGGCTATGAAGGCCCTCAGGGCGAATATATCGTTGCTCTCGAGGACACGGCCAACAGGCACAATGTGATCGTTTGCACACAATGCTCCTGCACCGCCTGGCCGGTGCTCGGCCTGCCGACCGACTGGTACAAGAGCCCCGAATATCGCGCCCGCGTCGTTCGCGAGCCGCGCCCGGTGCTGCGCGAGCTGGGGCTGGAAGTGCCGGAGGAGGTTGCTATCCGGGTGTGGGAAACCAGCGCCGAGACCCGCTACATGGTCATCCCGTTGCGGCCGGCCGGGACTGACGGATGGAGCGAGGAGCAACTGGTGCGACTGATCACCCGAGAGGCCTTGATCGGCACGGGGATGGCGCTTCCGGCGAAGTAGCAGACTTGCGAAAAGCCTCTGGGGTGGACGTGTCAACGCCCAGCATCGCCTCGGCCAACAGCCGCTTTAAGTTGGCGTTCTCGTCATCCAGCGACCGCAGCCGCTTGGGCTCAGACACCTCCAGCCCGCTGCACTTCGACTTCCACTTGTAGAACGTCGCGCCGAGCTGACGCCGTGCCTGCGGCAAACTTCCGCCGTCGGCACCCAGGTTCCTGCTCGCGCAGCCGAGGCGTCGGGCAGATACCGTTGATGCTGCATTCGACCTCGCTGACTTGCGCCAGCTGAGCGGTGTATTGGGTTGGGGAGCCTCCGCCGGTTCCGGGACGACAAAGGGCCGCGAAACGGCTCTCGAAATTCGTGGGAATTATCCGCTCGCTTGGCGCGACTATTCCGACCTCGGCGGCGCAGGGGGTCGATTGCGCTATCTCTGGGTTCCGGTTGCAGTGCCCAAGACGATCTGAGCCTTCGTCAGACGGGAGCCTGGCGATGCTTTCGCCGGGCAGCCGATGCGAGTTGTGCTATTGCTGACCTCGCGGCCTTCGCTGGCTAGCGAAATTTGAGGCAATTCAGGCAGACGCATGGCTCGCAGAAACTCGAAGAGTGATCCTTATGGCGACACGCATCGCGAGGAGGAGGCTCCGGCGGCGGCGGTGACGTGCTGGCTTTGCAGCCGGCCAACCGGGAAGACGGTCATCTCGCACCATCCTGTGCCGAAAAGCCGGGGCGGTCGCGATGTCGTACCCATGCACCCCATTTGCCAGCAGATGCTGATCGCCAATTTCACCAATTCCGAACTGCAGCGTTATGGGATGGATGTGGAGGGCTTGCTGGCCGACCCTGGCGTTCGCAAATTCGTCGATTGGGTGGCAAATAAGGACCCGGATTTCACCGCGACGATGACCAAGAAGCAGCGGTAGTCGATTCGGCGAAATCTTGTTAGTCAGGATTTTATTTAGTAATATAAATGGGTTAATGTCGGGACTATGGCGCGGTTTTGGTGAATACACTATCGGCGGCCAACTGACCTGCCCCGATAGCGCGCCTGATCCGCACTGTGCGCTCCAGCTCATCGCGCGCCAGCAATATCTTCCGGCGCAGATCGATCGGCAGCGCCGGCCGCTCGGCCAGGAACCGGTCCACCACCGCCAGAGCTTCGCCGCTCACCTGCCCGCCGATGAACGCATCGATCCACGCCGGCAGGAAGAAGATGCGGCGGTTGCGCTGAATCCACTCCAGCCGCTCCAGCGCCGGCAGCAGATAGGGCAACGTCAGCCCTGCCTGCTCCGGCACGTTGAATTCCGTCAGGCTTTCGCTTGCCCACGCCTCGTTCAGTCCAGCATCGTCGAAATAGCGCTTGAAATAGTCGGCCTTCACCGCCGCGTCCGGCCGCGCCGCGCCGGCGACAAAACCATCCTTCACCGCTTCGGTCGAAAGATCCCGCTTCTGCTCTGCCGCCAACAGCGCGGCGGCATCGGGCGCGCCTATGGCGACGACCCGCCGCACGATCGCCCAGCGTGTCGGCTGGCCGATCGGCTTGCCGGCGAACGACACGCTGCCTGCCAGCAAGGCCCGCATCCGATCCAGCGCGGCAGGGCCGTTCGCCGTATCCACCAACCGGTCGAGGGAATCCTTGCGCAGGCCATAGCCCAACCGGCTTTCATCGATCCGCGCGATCAGTGCCGTCTCCCAGGCTTCCTGCAACGCTTTTGCCCGTGCTTCCGGCAAATAGAACGTCAGCGCCGCCGCCGCGCGCCCAAGCATGGCGCGCGAAATCTGCTCGTCCGTCTCGGCCGGGAGTTCGCGCAGTACCAGAGCCACATAATCCGCCGGCGGCAACAGCAGCTCGCGCACCGCATCCCACACCGCATTCCACAGCAATGCGCGCAACAGCGGATCAGCGACGCGACCAACATTGGCCAAAGTCCATGCCACCGTGCGTGCATCTGGCAGGAACAGGCCGTAGCCCTCGTCGCCCTCATTGGCCCAGACATAGTCCGGCGCCGGCAGGCCCACCGCATTCGCCACCGTAGCGACGCTGTCCTCGAACCGCGCATCGAGCACCACATCGTCCCGGTCGTGATAACCCAGCCGCACGCGCAGCTTCATCGGCCACGCCCCGCCCCGGTCGCCGTCCAGGGCGCGAACCGGGCGCTGGGTCAGCGCCAGCCCGGCGATCCGCCCGTCGGCCACCTGCAGCCGCGTTTCCACCAAGGGCATCCCGGCACGCAGCATATACTGGCTGCCAAACGCCGTCAGATCGACCCCAGACGCCTCGGCCACTGCGCCCAGCAGATCCTGCCAGGTCGCGTTGCGATAAGCATAGCGGGTCAGGAATAGGTGCAACCCGCGCCGGAACCCAGCCTCCCCCACATAGAAGGCCAGTTGCTTGATGACCGCCGGCGCCTTGTTGTAAACGATCGGGCCATAATTGCTCTTGGCTGCGTCCAGATTGTCCAGCGCCTGCCACAACGGCTGCGTGCCGCTGGTCGCATCGGCGCGATAGGCCGGTATCTTGGTG
The DNA here is from genome assembly GCA_002423025.1 of Sphingomonadales bacterium UBA6157. Classification (GTDB taxonomy): domain Bacteria; phylum Pseudomonadota; class Alphaproteobacteria; order Sphingomonadales; family Sphingomonadaceae; genus Sandarakinorhabdus. Next base: position 24,297 of record DIUN01000011.1, read on the forward strand.
GAGAGCAGGAACGTCGCCCAAGCCTGGCTGTCGGGATTGAGGGCGGCCTGGATGCGTGCCGCCATATAGGTCGCAAAGCCTTCCTTCAGCCACAGATCATCGAACCAGCGCATGGTGACATCATCGCCAAACCATTGGTGGCTGATCTCGTGATAGATGGTTGCATCCCGCCCCAGCCGCTGCGGCAGCGTCGGCGGCTCGCGAAACACAAAGCGATCCTCATTGTAGAACACCGCGCCGACATGCTCCATGCCGCCGAACGGAAAGGCTGGCGCCAGCAGCAGGTCGAGCTTGGCAAACGGAAACGGCACGCCAAACCAGTCGGCTAGCCAGGCAACAGCGGCGCGGTTGGTCGCCATCTGCGCCTCGGCGTCCACCTCGGTGCGCCGCGAAGCCCGCGCATACAATGTGATCGCTTGGCCGCCTGCCGGCGCCGAAGTCCAGCTTGCCCACGGCCCGGCGGCAAAGGCCGCCAGATAGGTTGAAATCGGCGCTGTTTCGGCGAAACGCCAGCGTACCGCTGCACCTGCCGGCTCGCGCCCTTCCTCCTTGCCGTTGGTCAGCACTGTCCAGCCCGCCGGCGCCGTCAACTGCCAGCGAAACCGGGCCTTGAGATCGGGTTGATCGAAGCAGGGAAACAGCAGATTGGCATCCGACGGTACCAGCAGGGTGTAAAGATAGGTCTGTCCGTCCGACTTGTCTTCGAACCGGATGATCGCCGCGCCCGCCGCGGCAATCGGCGTGGCAAAACGCGCCGTCAGCACATTGCCGCCACTCCGCAGCGCCCTTGCCGGCAACAGCAGATGGCCATTTTTGGCCACTGGGGGCACCGTCTGGCCATTCAGGCGCACATCGCCGATCATGTCCCCGCGAAAATCCAGCACAACATCGCCGCTGCCCGCTCGCCACCGGAAGCGTGCCGTGAGCCGGCCTTCGGCGCGCTCCCGACCGGTCAGATCGAGTGCGATGTCATAGCGCACATCCGAGACCTGCCGCGCCCGTCGCCGCGCCAACGCCAGTGAAATGCCGGGACCCATGTCGCCACGCTCCGACGTGGTTGCTGCCGGATTTTCCGCACCTGCCGAGCCTCCCCAGCTCAACAGTGGCAATGCCAGCGCCGCTTGCAACATTTCTCGCCGGTCTGCGCCGTCCATCCCGCTCTCCCTGCCCGCCACCATTTTTCCAAAGCAGTCGCTCTCACGCAATGGCGCGGCAAGACTTCAACGCGAATTCTGGAGAAGAGTGTAGAGTGAAACTTCGATCCTGATCGGCAATTTGGAAAAGGCCGTCAGATATACGCCCTCGGCATCCTTTTTGCCGACTTGAAATGCTATCTAATTTATTGAAATAAAAGGATTTTAGTGTTTGCCGATCAAGCTCGGCAGACGGGCATGCGACACCAAAATCCGGCCGATGAAACGCCGGATTTCTCATTTTCGCGCGGATAAAAATCCCGGAGAGGGTGAACGGGCGGCTTGAGCGCCAATAAGGGCTGGAGAACTGCCGAGCTCATCATTAGCGATGTCATACAACACGGGCGCCACAAGCCGTTTCACCAGGGGGGTAACTTATGGGGTGGTCAACTAGGGTTCGCGCAGTCTTGGGATTTGCGCTGGTCGGCACGCTAACCAGCAGTTTCGAAGTGATGGGTCAGCCTGCGCCTGCACCGACTGCGTCTTTCGCTGTCGAAGAGGCCACTATCTCCGGCGTGCATGCGGCCATGCGATCCGGGAGGCTGACCTGCCGCAGTCTCGTTGATGCCTATCTTGCTCGCATATCGGCGTACGACAAGAACGGACCGGGCGTAAACGCGATCGTGACGGTCAACCCAGATGCGATCAAACTTGCCGACGACCTTGACCGTCGCTTCGCTCGAAGCGGGATGACCGGCCCGCTCCATTGCGTGCCGATGATCGTAAAGGACAACTTCGAGACCAAAGGACTGCAGACCAGCAATGGCGCGCTGGTGTTTCAAGGATATCTGCCAGCAGAAGACGCTACGCTGGTGGCGCGGGCCAAGGCTGCAGGCGCCATCGTGCTTGCCAAGTCGAACATGGCCGAATGGGCGTTCAGCCCCGTTGAAACCGTAAGCTCGATCCTGCCGGGCTACACAAAAAACCCTTATGCGTTGGACCGCGTGACAGCGGGTTCGAGCGGCGGCACAGCTGCCGCTGTGGCAGCTAATTTCGGTCTTGTCGGTTTTGGCAGCGACACCGGCGACTCGATCCGTGGACCGGCGTCGCACCAGGCACTTGCGGGCATCCGATCGACGATGGGACTGACCAGCCGCGCTGGCATATTCCCGCTCGCCCTGAAAGCCGATATCGGCGGGCCCATGGCGCGCAGCGTCGAGGACATGGCCATTGTCTTTCAGGCCATTGTCGGTGAGGACCCGCGCGATCCTGCGACAGCCGCGGCGCGCGGGCACAGGATCCCAGACTACCGCAAATCGTTTGATCGCGATGGTCTGAAAGGTGTGAGGATCGGCGTGCTTCGCGAGGCCTATGTGCGGGCAAGCACCGACCCCGAAATCGTCGCGATATTCGATGCGGCGCTCGACAACCTGCGGCGCCAAGGTGCCACGATCGTCGATCCTGCCACAATCGAAGGCTATCAGTCGCCGGTCCGGCCGGAACCGACAAACATTTGCATGGGGTTCAAATACGACCTGAACCAGTTTCTGCAGGCGCGCGCAGGTCAGGTTCCGGTGGTCGACCTTGCGGCCGTCATCCGGTCGGGCAAGTTTCACCCATCCGTGGCGAAAAGACTGGAGGACGCGGACAAGGTGCCACCCAACGGACCGGACTCAGCTGCCTGCATGGTCGACGAGGCTCAACGCGTGCAGCTGCGGAAGTTGGTCAGCGACACCATGACAAAATTGAAGCTGGATGCCTTTGTTTACCCAACTTGGAGCAATCCACCTCGCTTGATCGGCGATCTCAACACGCCTGGCGGCGACAACAGCCAGGTCTTCTCGCCGATCACAGGGTTCCCGGCGGTAAATGTGCCGATGGGTTATTCCCGGGGCGGCGTGCTTCCGGTCGGTGTGACCTTCTTCGGCCGGCCGTGGGCCGATGCCAGCCTGATCAAATACGCATATGCTTATGAACAGGCGACCAGGCACCGTCGACCGCCCGCCTCGGTGCCACCGTTAAGATAGTCTCGGCCGACGATCTGCTCGGCGTGGTGCGGCTAAGGGTGTAGCGTCAGCTTCTGGAGTCGCCAGTTGAGCAGTTCGGCGACGTACAGTTCGTTCTCGGCAGGACACGCAATCTCGTGGATCCAGCCGAATTGCTTGATCTGTTTGCCAGACCCACCGAGCCAGCCCAGCACCTTGCCATCGAGCGACAGCTTGTAAATTCGTCCGGGCCACGCATCGGAGACATAGAGAACCTGCTTGCCGTCGCGGTCGCGCGGGGTGATGCACAGCGCCCATGGCGCGCCCGGCATCATCGTCCGGTTCGGCGCAGTGTCGGGGCCTGCAGGTGGCACGACCGGGCGGTTGCCGATCGCCACCGGGGCATCGGCGGGCGCAGGGACATTGATCTGGATGATCCGCAGCAGGGTGCCTTTGGTGTCGAACACCTGGATGCGCCGGTTGCCGCGATCGGCGACATAGACTTCGTCCCGCGCATCCACAGCAATCGAATGCAGCGTGTTGAACTGCCCGGGTTCACTGCCGAAGCTGCCCCATGAGCCCAGCCAGCGGCCATCGGGCGCCACCTTGGCGACGCGGGAATTGATGTAGCCGTCGCTGATGTAGGTATTGCCCTGGCTGTCCCACGCCATGTCGGTCACTTCGCGAAATTGCCCGTCGACGGCCGGCAGAGGTGGCTTTGGATGCTCAAGCGGGCGGGCGTTTTCGTCGCTCGCTTCGGGCTTGCGGCCGAAGACCATGGCGACGCGTCCGGTTGGCGTGAACTTCACCACCATGTTCGATCCCTTGTCGGCCACCCAGATATTGCCGGCGGGATCGACGCGCGTCGCATGAGCATAGGACCAGGCATAAAGCTGATGCCCAATCTCGCGGACGAACTTGCCATTGGGATCGAATTCGAGGAGCTGGGCGGCGGCCGCGGCGTAAGCCGGGCCCTGAGTGTTGCCGCGCTGGAAGACGTAGACCTGCCCCGCCTTCCCCAGCGCAACGCCGGCCACTTCGCCCAGATGAAGGTCGGCCGGCGGCTTCAGGAAGTCGACGGAGTCGAAGCGAATTTCCGGGACCTCCTGCGCCGCGCTTGCCGATGCCAGCAGCACAGCACAAAGACCAATTGCTCGCAGCATGATGTATCCCCCATCTGAAGTCAGGCCTGATATACCGGCTCTGCACCGGTCACGGTAGGTGCCTTCGAAACGCCGTCCCGCCGGGCCAGGTCCGCCGTCTTCGCGCCAGCCTCGGTTTACTTCAAAATCCCGATGATCTGCTCTTCCGTAAATCTCGTTCGCTTCATCGTCCTTCCTCTCCAAGGGCCGGACTCTAATCCATCGTGGAGGAAAATCAGGGGGGTCAGGTCACGGGCGACTTGTCGCCCAGCCATCCGTGGCTTTACCGGAAGCTGAAAATCCCGTGCAGCCAGTCGCTTCCCTTCTGGCCTGGCGCTGCCTCTCAGGCCGGCTTGGTCGCGGCATTGTAATCTACAGTGTACCAACTAAGACTTGCTCCGCCTTGCCGGGCGGGGGGACCTTGGATGCCGTTGGAACAGGTTCGGCATGCCATTCGATCGGGCGATCTGCTCGGCGCCTATGATGCTGCAATGGCGGCAATGGCCGATGGCAATGATGATCGCGAGCTGCGCTTTCTGCTCGTCCTGGCGCTGGCGCGGATGGGCGATACCGACCGTGCCTATGCGCTTTTTGAACGCTATGATCTCGCTGTCGATGCCAGTGAGGATATTCTCTCGCTGCGAGCCCGTCTGCTCAAGGATCGCGCCATCGCCGCCACCTGCGCGTCACGCGCGCCGTTGTTTGAAGCGGCCAGCCAGGCCTATCTTGAGGCGCACAGCCAGTTCGGGGGCTATTTCAGCCTGATCAACGCCGCCAGCCTGTCGCGTCTTGCCGGCAGTGTCGATCAATCGAGCCAGCTTGCCCGGCGCGTCATCGCTGATCCGGATGTCGCGGCGCCGACATCCTATTTTGCCGCTGCCAGCGCAGCCGAAGCCTGGCTGCTGCTGGGCGATGCCGAGCGTGCGATCGCCGCCGCCACAGCGGCACGCGCCCTGGCCAATGCCGACCTTGGGCCGCGCGGCTCAACGGTTCGCCAGTTCACGCTGCTCGGCGATGCTGATGACGTTTCCGCCGAACTCGCCGAACGCCTGTGCGCGCTGCTGCGGCCGCCACCGGTGCTGTTTTTTGCCGGCCATATCTTCCAGCCGGACGATGCGATCGAAGCGGCCATCGCCGCCCGGATCGATGCCGTGATGGCGGCCTCCGGCACGGCCATCGCCTATGGAGCGCTGGCGTGCGGTGCCGACATCCTGTGCGCCGAAGCAGCATTGCGGCGCGGCGCGGAGCTGCACGTCGTCCTGCCCTTTGCAACGGAGGACTTCATCGCCGAATCCGTTGTGCCGGGCGGCGCCTCCTGGCTGCCGCGCTTCCAGGCGGCGCTGGCGGCGGCGCAAAGCGTCACCTTTGCCAGCGAGGCAGCCTATGTCGGGGACCCTGAGCAATTCCAATATGGCAGCAACCTCGCCATGGGGATGACCCTGCTGCGCGCCGCCCACCTCCATTGTGGCGCCGAAATGCTGGCGATCTGGAACGGTGCGCCGCCGCGCGGCAGCGGCGGCACCGGCGGCGATGTGCTGCGCTGGCGCGGCCTCGGCCGGGTCGCGCACGTGATTGATCCCGGTGCCATTGTCCGGCCGCCGGTGGCCAAGGCGCGGCCGAGCCCCGTTGCCATAACGGCCACCCGCTGCCAGCGGGCGATATTGTTCACCGATTATGCCGGCTTCTCCCGGCTGGGCGAGCATGATCTGCCGGGCTTCTGGGCCAATGTCATGGGCCATGTCGCCGCTGTCCTCGCTACTGCCGAAGCTGCCATCGATTTCCGCAACAGCTGGGGCGATGCTGTCTTTGCCGTGATCGACGACCTCGAGATCGCCGCCCGCGTTGCACTCGATATCGTTTCAGGGCCGATGGTATCGTCACGCGATGGTGGCATGCGGGTTGGCCTGCACTTCGGCCCCGTCTACCGGATGGTCGATCCGATCACTGGCGTTGACGGCTATATCGGAACCGAAGTCACCCGCGCCGCCCGCATCGAGCCGATTACCCCGGTGGGCCAGGTGTATGTCACCCAGCCCTATGCCGCGATGCTGGCGCTTGCCGGCAATGCACAGTTCCGGCTCGAATATGCCGGCAAGGTCAGCCTGGCCAAGCACTATGGCACCATGGCGCTCTACCGGCTTTCACGGTAACGCTGGGGGCTTGATGCGTTACGCCGCTTTCATCAGCTACAACCATCGTGACCGCAAGGCCGCGTCGTGGCTGCACAAGGCGCTTGAGACCTACCGCATCCCCAAGCGCCTCCACGGCCATCCCAGCGCCGTTGGCCCGCTCGGTCCGCGCCTGCCGCCGATTTTCCAGGATCGCGAGGAGCTTGCGGCCTCCGCCAACCTGGCCGAATCCGTCCGCGCCGCGCTGGTGGAATCGGCGTCGCTCATCGTCATCTGTTCGCCTAACGGCGCCCGCTCGCACTGGGTCAATGAGGAGATCCGTGCCTTTGTCGCCATGGGCCGGCGTGACCAGATCCAGTGCCTGATCATCGGTGGCGAGCCCAATGCCGCCACCTTGCCTGGTGCCGATCCGGCGCTGGAATGCCTGCCCCCGGCGCTGTTCGAAAATGGCGGCAGCGAGCCGCTCGCCTCCGACATCCGGCCCGGCAAGGACGGCCGCGCCGCTGCCCGGTTGAAGCTGATCGCGGGCATCATGGGCATTGGCTATGATGAGCTGCGCCAGCGCGAGGCCGCCCGGCGGCAGCGCCAGCTGGCGATCATTGCCGGCGCGTCCGCTATCGGCTTCGTCGCCATGGCCGGGCTTGCGGTCAGCGCCGTCCTCGCCCGCAACGAAGCCGTCGTGCAGCGCGACATTGCCCGGCAAAAGACCATCACCGCCGAACGCACCACCGCCTTTGTCCAGTCGCTGTTCGAAGTGTCGGACCCGTCTGAAGCCAAGGGTTCGCAGGTGAGCGCGCTGGAAATTCTCGACAAGGGCGCCGAGCGCATTGCCGGCTCTCTCTCCAATGAGCCCAGCGTCAAGGCCGAGCTGATGACCACGCTCAGCAAGGTCTATCTCGGCCTCGGCGCCTACAGGAAGGGCGATGCGATCATCCGGGACTCGCTGGCGTTGAAGGTCGCCGACCCCGGCGTCGCTGCCCGGCAACTGCTGGCGCTGGGCGATTCCCAGACACGCCAGGGCGACTATGCCACCGCAGCCGCCACCTTCACTCGTGCACTGGCGCTGGCGCAGGACCCTGATCGCGGCAATCCGGATCTTGTTGCCCCGATTCTTGTTGGCCGCGGCGAAGCGCGCTCTGCCACCGGCGACACAAGGGGTGCGGAAACCGACATCCGCGCTGCCCTTGCCCGCGACACGGCACAGTCCGGCCCGCGCCATCCATCCGTCGCCCGCGATCTTGAAGCCCTGGGCCTCAACGCGATTGCCGAGGGGCGCGAGGCCGAGGCCAAGCCGCTGTTTGAAAAGGCGCTGGCGATCCGCATCCCGGCGCAGGGCCTGGCCCATCCGCGCGTCTCCGAAGACTATAACGAACTCGGCTCGATCGCTTATCTGCAGCGCGATTCCGCCGCCGCCGAAACCTATTGGTCAAAGGCGCTGAAATCGGATGAACTGGTGCTTGGGCCCAACCATCCCGATGTCGCCATCTCGATCAACAATGTCGCCCGCGTCATGCTGGAGCGGCGCGGCTTTGCCGAAGCCCGCGTCCTGCTCGTTCGGGCCCGCGACATCAGCCTGAAACAGCGCAGCGAAACTCATGACGACCTGGCCTTCATCCTCGCCAACCTCGGTATCGCCGAGCGCGGCCTCGGCAACCGCGCCGCCGCCGAGGCTGCGCTGCAAAAGGCGCTGGTTGCCGCCGAAGTCCACAAGCACCGCAACACCGCGCCGATCCTTGCCGAACTCGCCGATCTCGCCTGCGATCGTGGCGCCCCGGCTCACGGCCTGGCCTTGCTCGACCGTGCGGCGCCAATCATGCGCACCGATTATCCGGATGACCCCTGGCGTCTTGCCTGGATCGCCAACACGCGCGGCAAATGCGTCCTCGCTGCCGGAGATGGCAGTGCGGCCCGGCAAATGCTGACCGCCAGCATGGCCGAAATCCGCAAGCGCTGGCCCGCGTCCACCCTGTTCGGCAGCATCGCCGAGCGGCGTCTGCAGGCGCTTGGCTGAGCCTGCCGGGCCGTCATCGACACTCAGTATCGATTAGCAATGTCTTTGATGGCGGTTTCGTGGGATGTTGCCACCACGAAGACGGCAGAATCAAAACAGGGACATCGAAATGCGATATCTGGCGACTTTCGGTGTAGCGATTGCTTTGGCTCTGGCGGCGGCTCCGGCCGATGCGCGCCGCACCGCTATCGATGCACAGTATGACCCTGAAACGGATACCTACACGCCCATCAATTTCACGCTCGGCGGCTATTGCGACCTGAACGGTGACGAATGCAGCGCATCCGATGGAACGGCGCTCAATTATACCGTCAGGCTCGGCACGGGCGAGGCCGTGAGCAATATCTTCATCCACGGCAACGGCATCCTGTCCTTCGGAAGCGCCATCGACTTTTTCGGCTATCCGGCAGACAGCGCACTCAGCTTCAACGAAATCATCAATAATTATGAGCCGGTGGCACTTGCATCCTACGGCCTCAATCTTGTCAGTGTTGGCCAGAACAACGAAGTCGATTTCGAGTCCTCCGGTGCGTTTCTGCAAAGCGCCCGGCTCAGCGTCGGCACCGGCGGCGTCATCACGGCGGAATGGTTTACGTGCTATACACCCTCGTCGTTCAGTTCCTGCCCGTCATCAGGGCAGCAATTCCTGACCCTGACTCCTGGTGTGAACGGCTACACCGCTTTGTTTTCCGGCGCCCAGATCGGCGACGATCGCGGCTATGTCATCGATGGCAACTTCACCGCGAGTCCCTATGGCACGGCCTTTCTGATTCCCGCCGAGTTCACCGGCCTGGACTTCACCACCGGCGTCCCGGAACCGACGTCCTGGGCGATGTTGATCATCGGATTCGGCCTCGCCGGTGCCAGCCTGCGCCGCCGCCGCGCCGTATTGGCCGCCAAGGCATAATCAGCCGGCCTCACGGGCCCGTGCGGCGCACCGTGCCGCTGCTCAGCGCGGCAGCAGTCCGTTCAGCAGAATCGCCACCATTTGGCCCGCCGTCTGCGCGGCGTCGAACGTGCCGCTTTCACGATACCAGCGCGCGGGCCAGTTGAGTGCGCCGGCCAGGGTGAAGGCTGTCAGCCGCACGTCCTCGGCCACCACAGAGCCCTCGGCGACGGCTTCGTGGATTAGCGCGCGCATGGCCTCGTCGATCTGCCGCTTGAGCGCGCGAAATTGCCCGGCGCTGGCCTCGGAAAGCATCTCGTCGCCGGTGCGGATGACGCATTTTCCAAAGTCCGCCATGTTGATCTCGGCGTAGCGACACAGGAAGGCGCGCAGCCTGTCCAGCCCGGAGCCGTCCTGTGCCCGTGCAGTGTCCGCCGCTTCACGCAGCTGGGAGAGGCCGCGTGTCACGCACTCGAGCAGCACCTGATCCTTGGTGCCGAGATAATGGTAGATCGTCGGCTTGCTCACGCCCAGGCTGGCCGCCACATCGTCGAGCGAAGTGGCATGGAAGCCGCGCTCGTTGAACATCCGGACAGCAGCCACCAGCACTGCTTCGCGTTTGACCGAGCGTTCGGCCTCGCGGGCTTCGCGATTCTTGAAAGGGGATGCGAGGGGGCCTGCCGCGGGTTCGATCACAACTGCCATTTCATCCGGAGGGCTGGGCCGAGTGACGACGAGTTTGACATTTTACGCAGGAACAAGCAAGTTACCGGTGAGTATAGAGAAATCAGGTAGCGATGTGATTTTCACGGAAAGCCAGCAGGCGGAAATTCGCCCGCGCAGCGCTGCCTACGAGGCGGCTGGCGGTTATCCGGCCGATGTGTTTCCCAGCTTCACCCGCATGCTCTGAGAGCCTTATCCCCCTTAGCTGACGAAAGACCGCCCATGAAAATTGCAGATAGCGCCGCCATCGTTACCGGAGGGGCGTCCGGCCTCGGTGGCGCCACGGCGGAGATGCTGGCCCGCGCCGGCGCCAAGGTGACGATCTTTGACGTCAATGCCGAGCTGGGCAGCGCCAAGGCCAAGCAGATCGGCGGCCATTTCATCCGTGTCGATGTGGTGGACGAAGATAGTGTCACCAAGGCCATTGCCGAGGCCGAAGGGCTGCACGGCAAGGCCCGGATCCTTGTCAATTGCGCCGGCATCGGGCCGCCTGCAAAGGTGATCGATCGCAACGGAACCCCGATTCCGCTCGCCGATTTCAGCCGCATCATAAACATCAATCTCATCGGCAGCTTCAATGTGCTCTCGAAGTTCGCGGCCCGGCTGCACGATGCCGAGCCGATCGGCGAGGAGCGCGGCGTGGTGATTTCCACGGCCAGCGTCGCCGCGTTCGATGGCCAGATCGGCCAGGCAGCCTATGCGGCTTCCAAGGCCGGCATCGTCGGCATGGCGCTGCCGATTGCGCGGGAACTGGCGCGCTATGGCATCCGCGTGATGACCATCGCACCGGGCCTGTTCCTGACGCCGCTGCTCGCCTCGTTGCCGCAGGAAGCGCAGGAGTCGCTCGGCAAGCAGGTGCCGTTCCCGAGCCGACTTGGCCACCCCGATGAATATGCCCAGATGGTGGAGGCGATTGTGACGAACCCGATGCTGAATGGCGAAGTCATCCGGCTTGATGGCGCAATCCGGATGGCGCCGCGATGAGCGTTTCCTCCGAGCAGGTCGCTGCCATCGCCGCGCGCGTCGAGGCCTTTGTCCGCGATATCGTCGCGCCCTATGAGGCCGATCCGCGCTGTGGTTCGCATGGCCCGGCGGAAAGCCTTGTTGTCGAGTTGCGGGCCAAGGCCCGGGCTGCGGGCGTGCTGACGCCGCATATCCTGGCGGACGGCAATCACCTCAGCCAGCGCCAGACGGCCGTTGTGCTCAAGGCTTCGGGCCTTTCTCCGCTTGGCCCCGTGGCGGTGAACACAGCGGCGCCGGACGAGGGCAACATGTACCTGATCGGCAAGGTCGGCAGCCCGGAGCTGAAGTCGCGGTTCCTGGACAAGCTGGTCTCGGGCGCGGCGCGTTCGGCATTCTTCATGACAGAGCCCGCCGAGGATGGCGGCGCCGGCTCCGATCCGTCGATGATGCAGACAACGGCGGTGATGGATGGCAACCATTGGGTGATCAACGGCCGCAAGGCGTTCATCACCGGGGCGGAGGGTGCCGCGGTCGGAATCGTCATGGCCAAGTCCGAGCAGGGCGCCACGATGTTCCTTGTCGATCTGCCCGATCCGGCCATCCGCATCGAGCGTGTACTCGACACTATCGACAGCTCGATGCCGGGCGGCCATGCCGTGATCAGCATCGATAACCTGCGCGTGCCGGCGGACCAGATGCTCGGCAACAGCGGTGATGGCTTCAAGCTGGCGCAGATCCGGCTTTCCCCGGCGCGGCTCTCGCATTGCATGCGCTGGTATGGCGCCGCAGTGCGTGCCAACGAGATCGCGACGGCCTATGCCTGCAAGCGCCACGCCTTTGGCAAGCCGCTGGTGGATCATGAAGGCGTCGGCTTCCAGTTGGCGGACAATCTGATCGACTTGAAGCAGGCCGAGCTGATGATCGACTGGTGCGCCGATGTGCTGGACACCGGCTCGCTCGGCACGGTCGAATCCTCCATGGCCAAGGTGGCGGTTTCCGAAGCCCTCTTCCGCGTCGCGGACCGTTGTGTGCAGGTGATGGGCGGCGCCGGAACGACGCGGGATACCATCGTCGAGCAGGTGTTCCGCGAGATCCGCGCCTTTCGCATCTATGATGGCCCCACCGAGGTTCACAAATGGTCGTTGGCCAAGAAGATCAAGCGCGACCAGGCGAAGCGGCTGGCGGAGCAATGAGCGGGATTGACGAGGCCCGGCTGGGGGAATGGATGGCGGCCAATGTGGCGGGCTATGCCGGCCCGTTGGCCATCACGCGCTTCGCCGGCGGCCAGTCCAACCCGACGTTCAAGCTGGAGACGCCGGGCAAGGCCTATGTGCTGCGCCGCAAGCCGCCGGGCCAGTTGCTCAAGGGCGCCCATGCCGTGGAGCGCGAGGCGCGGATCATTTCGGCGCTGGAGCCGACCGGCTTTCCGGTGCCGCATGTCCATGGTCTGTGCACCGATGACAGCGTTATCGGCACCTGGTTCTATGTGATGGACCTGGTGGAGGGCCGGATCTTCTGGGATGCGACCTTCCCCGATGTGCCGCGTGAGCAGCGCCCGCTCTACTTCGACGCCATGAACGAGACGCTCGCCCGGCTGCACACGATCGATTATGTTGCGCTCGGCCTTTCGGACTTTGGTCGGCCAGGAAATTATTTCGAGCGGCAGATCGCCCGCTGGTCCCAGCAATATCGCGAGGATGCGGAGGCTGGGCGTGACGAGAACCTCGACAGGCTGATCGAATGGCTCCCGGCCAACATTCCGGCGGATGACGAGGCGAGCATCGCCCATGGCGATTTCCGTTGTGACAACATGATCTTCCACCCGACCGAGCCTCGTGTCATCGCCGTGCTGGATTGGGAGCTTTGCACCATCGGCCATCCGCTGGCGGACTTTGCCTATCACGCAATGATGTACAGTATGCCGCCCCATATTGTCGCCGGGCTGGCCGGCGCCGACTTGCTAGCGCTCAACATTCCCAGCGAAGCGGATTATGTGGCGGCGTATTGCCGCCGCACCGGGCGGGCATCGATGCCGGGCTACGACTTTTACGTGGCGTTCAACTTCTTCCGGATCGCCGCGATCTTCCACGGCATCAAGGGCCGGGCCATTCGCGGCACGGCGTCCTCGGCGCAGGCGCAGGAGCGCGTGCGCATCCTCCCCGAGCTGACGGCGCTGGCCTGGGCCCAGGCACAAAAGGCAGGCGCAAAATGACCACGGATCTCGTCCTTATCGAGCGCAGCGGTGCGGTTGCCACGCTCACACTCAATTGCCCGGGCAAGGGCAACAGCATCGATTTGCCGATGGCGCAGGCGCTGCTCGATGCCGCGGTCCTGTGCGACGAAGAAGAGGGTATCCGCTGCGTGGTGCTGACCGGCGCCGGGCGGATGTTCTGCGTGGGCGGCGATGTCAGCAGCTTTGCGGCGGCGGGCGACGGGCTGCCGGCGCTGATAACCCAACTCACTGCCGTGCTGCACGCCGCCGTGTCGCGCCTGGCGCGGATGAACAAGCCGCTGCTGACCCTCGTCAACGGCCCCGCCGCTGGCGCCGGCCTCAGCCTTGCGGCGCTCGGCGATATCGCTCTGGCGAGCACGGCGGCACATTTCACCATGGCCTATACCGCCATCGGGCTATCTCCGGATGGCGGTTCGACCTGGCTGCTGCCGCGGCTGATCGGCCTGCGGCGGACACAGGAGCTGGCGCTTACCAACCGCCGCCTGACCGCTGATGATGCGGCGGCGGCGGGCCTGGTTACCCGCGTTGTCGAGGCAGAGGCGCTGGTCGCCGAGGGCCAAGCCTTGGCCGCGACCCTTGCGGCCGGCGCGACCGGCGCCTTCGGTCGTACCCGCGCCCTGCTCACCGGCACCTTCGCTGCAAATCTGGAGGACCAGATGGCTGCGGAAACCCTTGCCATCACCGAGTCCGGTCGTTCGGCGCAGGGCCGAGAAGGCATCGCCGCCTTCATGGAAAAGCGCAAACCAGTATTTTGAGACCGTCCAGAACATGCTGGTGGCGCAAAAAAGCCCCGGCATTTTTGACAATGCGATAGGCTTGCACAGAAGCTCCGGCGCTTTGGCTCCGGGTTTCCGATCTGGCGACATTCGTCGCGGGCAGGCGTCATTCGGTAAATACGGGCGCCCCGAAGGATGCCGGAGTGGCTTCAGTGCTCCGAAGGGGAGAAGGCTTCAGCAGACAATTCCTGCATAGTCTGGCGCGTGCTGGCGAAGTGCTTTTGCACTGCCCGCTCGGCGGCGGCGGGTTCACGCTCAACGATAGCCTTGGTGATACGATGGTAACCCGCGACGTGCCGCTGGCGCTGCTGTTCGGTCTGCAAGGTTTCCACTTGGGCACGGAACAGATCAGTCCGGGAGAGCGGCATCACACGCGCCAGTTCGCGGTTGCCGCCGAGTTCCACCATAATGTTGTAAAAGCGCCGGCGCTCATCAAGGTAGCGGGCGCGGTTGAGGCTGCGGCTCGCTGCTTCGATGGCGATGGCGGCGTCTCGCATAGCCTGCTGCTTCTCGGCCGAATCGCAGTTTTGGGCAGCCAGGCGTGCTGCCAGCCGGGCCAGCGGCTCGAGCGTATCGAGCAGGTCGAGCACCGATTTGCGGTCCAGCGTGCTGATGTAAGCGCCGCGGAAATGGTTGAGGGTGACGACTCCGGCCGCAGCAAGATGTTTCAATGCTTCGCGAAGCGAGCCGCGGCTGATGCCGAGTCGCCGGGTAAGGTCTGGCTCCAGCAGGTGCTGGCCCGGTACGAATACTCCAGATCTGATGCCGTGGATGATCGCGTCGGTGACTTTTTCGGTAGCGCTTTCGGGTGGGGCGGTTGTCTCTTCGGCAGTTGCCAAGGGGCGTTTCCCTTCATCGGTCTCGAGCGGCTCATTGCCAAGGTTCAGCATCAGTTCCCGGCCTTGTTTCTACGTCTCGCAGCCTTAACGCCTTCCACAATCACCGTCCATGCGATCGAACACGAACAGCGCATTGGACGCGGTAACGAAGTCGCTTCCGCTCGCCGACTGCAGCGAATGTGTGTTGCTGGTGTCTTTCACAGCTTGCCGCCTGCCTGCGGAACTGTATGCCTCGGTCTCATAAAAAGAGCTTGGGGATCATCATGCATTACGCCGAACTCCGGAAGGCGCGGGAAGAGTTGACCGGCCCTGGTGGCGCCTTCGAAATCGTCGAGGCCGAAGTGCTCGGCCAGCGCGTTCGGACGTACAAGAACGCATTGCCGAACGTGCGCGCCCTGTGGCTTTCCACCATACAATTCGCCGAGCGGCCGTACCTGATCTATGGCGACGAGCGCCTGAGCTATGCTGAGGCGCATGAGCAGGTGAATGCCGTCGCAGCTTGGCTTGCGGCGCAGGGCGTGCAGCCTGGTGATCGTGTGGCGATCGCCATGCGCAATTATCCTGAGTGGATGCTTATCTACTGGGCTTGCGTCTCGTGCGGCATCGCCGTTGTCGGCATGAACGCCTGGTGGACTGCCGAGGAGATGGCCTACGCGCTCCGCGATTCTGAGCCGAAGATTCTGTTCCTCGATGCGGAGCGACTGGCCCGCCTGCAGGAACGCCCGGAACTCGCCGCCAGCCTGAAACTGGTAGGGGTGCGGATACCGGATGCCCCCGCCAATGTCGTGCCCTGGGCTGATGTGGTTGCCCATGGCGGGGCCATGCCGGACGTGGCGGTGGACCCGGATGACGATGCCTGCATCTTCTACACCTCCGGCACCACCGGCAATCCCAAGGGCGCACAGCTCACCCACCGCGGCTGCGTCGCCAACCTTTTCAACATGATGTACGCCGCTGCCTCCTCGGCGCTCGCCACACAATGGGCTACAGGCGTCGAGCCGCCGGCTGAAGCGCCTGTCCCGGTAACGCTGATCACGACGCCGCTGTTTCACGTCACCGCCAACAATTGCGGTGCCTATATCACCACAGCCGTTGGTGGCGCGCTGGTGCTGACGTACCGCTGGGACGCCGGGGAAGCGCTGCGCATTATTGCCCGTGAGCGGGTGACAGCGATGAGCGGCGTGCCGGTGATGGCGCGTGAACTGATCGGTCATCCGGACTTTGCAACGACCGACACTTCCAGCCTGACTTCACTTGCCGGTGGCGGCGCACAGGTGCCGCCTGACCTTGTGCACAAGATCGAATCCGGGGTCACGAATGCGCGCCCCGGAACAGGCTATGGCATGACCGAGACATGCGGGATCATCACTTCGGTCTCCGCCGATTTCTTTGTCGACAAGCCGGACAGTGCCGGCCCGGCCATGCCGAGTTTCGAAGCCCGTTGCGTGGATGATGAGGGCAACACCGTGCCGCCGGGCCAGATTGGCGAGCTGTGGGTCAAAGGCTCTCCGGTCATCAAGGGCTATATCAACCGCCCTGAGGCCACGGCTGCCTCCATCACGGACGGTTGGCTGCACACGGGGGATATCGCCCGCATTGACGAGGAGGGCTTCATCTTCATCGTCGATCGCAAGAAGGACATGGTTCTGCGCGGCGGCGAAAATGTCTACTGCGCCGAGGTCGAGGCGACGGTCTATCGGCACGCTGCGGTGGCCGAATGCTGCGTGTTCGGGGTGCCGGACGAGCGGCTGGGCGAGGAAGTGGGCGTGGCGATCGTGCTCAAGCCAGGCGAGAGCCTTGCTGAAGCGGCGCTGCGCGAGCATTGCGCGGCGCTTATCGCCAAGCACAAGGTGCCCCGTTACGTCTGGTTCCTCGATGAGGCGCTGCCGCGCAACGCCAGTGGCAAGTTCCTCAAGCGGGAACTTCGGGATCGACTGAGTGCGGAGGCCGTGGCGGGCTGAAGGGGCCGGGGCCGCGCGCCGGCTTTAGCCTGCCGGGCGACTGTGAGTCATCGTCACGCTGGTCAGGCCATCCTCGCCGCTGCTGATCTGCACCATCAGCGAGCGTTGCTTGTCCAGGCTCTCGCCGCCGATAGTGGCGGTCTCCTCGGTGCGCATTTCAACCTGCAGCGGGATCTCGTTCACCAGTAGCGATTGCTTGTGGAAAGCGATGACTTTGTCAGCCGGTGCCGCCACGGTGTAGCTGAAGCTGCCGCCCAGTTTGCCTTCATCGGCGATGGCCATGCTCATCACGGCCTTGCCGCCGCTGTACATCTCGACAAAATCCGGCAGTTCGCCGGTGTTGATGCTCACGTCCTTGCCGCTGGCGGCGCTGGCGAGGGCGCCGGCTGCCGCGGAGGACGCGCTGGCCTCGGGCGTGGCATCAGAATTCCCGCAACTGGCCAGTGCAAGACTGGCCAGCGCGGTGACGGCAAGGCGCTGCGTGATCGTCATCGGCACGGTTCCTTCGTGGGGCTTTGGAAAATGCCTCAGTCCACGGCGGCAGCGCAAGCTGCCGCGGCTCAGTGCGCTGTCCAGCCGCCGTCGATCACCAGTTCGGAGCCGGTCATGTAGCGGCTCTCGTCGCTGGCGAGGAAGGCAATGCCATCGGCGATGTCCATAGGCTGGCCGGGGTAGCCGAGGGGCGCGGCTTGGGCGATGATATCGGCATCGAGCGCATTGGCGCCGGGGGTGCCGCCGACATTCAACCCGGTGGCGAGGGCGCCGCTCTCATCGAGCTTCTGCCAGATGGGCGTGTCGATGATGCCGGGGTGGACGCTGTTGCAACGCACGCCGTCCCGCGCGGCAGCACATTCCATCGCCACGGCCTTGGTGAACAGTCGGACACCACCCTTGGTGGCGCAATAGCCGCTCATGCCGGGCGAGCCGGCGAGGCCGGCAACGGACGAGATGTTGATGATCGAGCCGCCGGTCTTGCCGGCCATCGGGCCATCAGGGCGCGGCGTGCGCATGGCAGGCAAGGCGTGCTTGGTGCCGAGGAATACGCCCGTCATATTGATGGCGATCTGGTGGTTCCAGGCCTCCAGTGTCATTTCCGTTACCAGCGCGCTGCTGCCGATCCCGGCGTTGTTGACCAGAATATCCAGCCGGCCGAACAGCGCCATCACCCGGGCGACAAGCTCGGCCCAGCGTGGCTCATCAACCACATCCTGGGCGCGGAACTCGGCACGGCCGCCGGCGGCCGTCACCATGTTTGCCGTCTCGCGCCCACCCTCCTTGTCGATATCGGTGATGAAGACGCTGGCGCCATCCTGCGCCAGCCGCAACGCTGCGGCACGGCCGATGCCGCTGGCGGCTCCGGTTACGAAAGCGACGCGGCCCAGAAGTCGGCTCATGCTGGTTCTCCCCAAATCGAATTGCGGAGAGGCTAGACCCGAAGACGGGCCGCGCAAACTCTCAAAAAGTGCGTTGTCGCAAGGCTCAGCCGAGCAGCACCCGAACGGCACCAAAGCCCGCCGCGATCATCATGACCAGTGTCGGCAGGAAGGTGAGACCGAAGCCGGGGCCGCGTGCAGCCGGATCGCGATAATAGCCGCGCGCATAGACGATGCGGCCGATCGACCAGAGCAGCCCGAGGCCGGCGGCGATGGCATCACCCAGCACCGGCGCGGCCAGCATGATGGCGGGCAGGAACAGCGCCAGTTGCTCAAGCGTGTTGATATGGACGCGGTTGCGCTTGTCGAACTCCGGGTGGCCGGTGGGCATCGGGGCCGGCACGCTCCACTTGGCCCGCGCCATGCCGACGATGATGCCCAGGCCAAAATAGACGAACAGCGCGATGACGATGGCCAGCGTGGTGAGCGGGAAGGCGTTGGTGGGCAGCGTCATGAGCAGTCATCCTGATCCGATTGCGAAGGACACGGCGTAAGCGGTGGCTCGCGGGCTGGCAAGCGGTGGCGCTTGACGCTGGTGGTGCCAGCGGGAAAGGTGCTGCCCAGCATCGGAGGGGCCGATCAGGGGCGAGCAGCAGCGATGGTTCACGGGGTTTTCGAGCTGTTCAAGATCGGCGTGGGGCCGTCCTCCTCGCACACCATGGGGCCGATGAGTGCGGCCTGCGCTTTTGTGGAAGGCCTGGTGGCGCGCGGGGCCCTAGCGGATACGGCGCGCATTCTGGCCGAGCTGTTCGGCTCGCTGGCGCTCACCGGCAAGGGCCATGCAACAGATCGTGCCGTATTGCTCGGGCTGGCCGGGATGGTCCCTGCGCGGATCGACCCGGACGCGGCGGAACTGATGGTGGCGCAGATCCGCGCCGAGGGGCGCATCTGGCTCGCCGGGGTGCAGGACTGCGTCTTTGCCGAAAAGACCGATCTGCTCTGGCACCAGCGCAAGCGCCTGCCATTCCACTCCAACGGCATGCGTTTTTCCGCTTTTGCCGCAGATGGCGCATTGCTGGCATCCGCGGTGTATTACTCCACCGGCGGCGGCAGCATTGTCGATGAAGCCAGTGTTGCCACCAACGCGCCGCCCGAGATGCTCGCCGACGTGCCGCATCGCTTCGGCTCGGGTGATGCGCTGCTGGCCAGTGCTGGCGCGGCGGGGCTGAGCATCGCCGGGCTGGCGCTGGCCAATGAAGTGTCTGCCATGCCCGAGCCGGAGGTGCGCGCCGGGCTGAAGGCCATTCGCACTGCCATGGCAGCGTGCGTGGAGCGTGGCATGGGCAATGGTGGCATCTTGCCAGGTGGGCTGAATGTACGCCGGCGCGCCCCGGAGATCCGCGCTACGCTGCTGGAGCGGCAGGAGCGCGCGCTCTCCGATCCGCTTTCGGTGCTCGACTGGGTAAATCTCTGGGCATTGGCGGTGAACGAGGAGAACGCCGCCGGCGGCAAGGTGGTGACGGCGCCCACCAATGGCGCAGCTGGCATCATACCGGCGGTGTTGCGCTATTATGAGCGCTTCGTGCCTGGCGCGACGGAAGCGGGCGCTGATGATTTCCTGCTCACGGCGGGGGCCATCGGCTCGCTGTTCAAGGCCAATGCCTCCATCTCCGGCGCCGAAGTTGGCTGCCAGGGGGAAGTGGGCGTTGCCTGCTCGATGGCGGCGGCAGGGCTGACAGCGGCGCTGGGCGGCAGCAACGCCCAGATCGAGAATGCCGCCGAAATCGGCATGGAGCACAACCTCGGCCTCACCTGCGATCCGGTGGGCGGGTTGGTGCAGGTGCCGTGCATCGAGCGAAATGCGGTGGGCGCCGTCAAGGCCATCGAAGCCTCGCGGCTGGCGCTGCTGGGCGATGGCTCGCACCGTGTTTCGCTCGATCAGGTGATCGAGACGATGCGGCGCACAGGCGCTGACATGAACAGCAAATACAAGGAGACCGCGCTCGGCGGCCTTGCTGTCAATGTGGTGGAATGCTGAAGGCGCGGGGGCTTTCCGCCCAATTTTGCAGCCACAGGCTGGCAGCGTCCGGCAGCATCGGCGCGGCGATCAGATAGCCCTGCACGGCATCGCAGCCGTTGCCGGCGAGAAACGCCAGCTGCGCTTCCGTTTCTACGCCTTCCGCCACCACTTCCAGCCCAAGCCCGCGCCCCAGCGTGATGATGGTGCGGGCGATCAGCCCGGCATCGCCCGGCTTGCCGATGGCAGCGGTGAAGCTGGCGTCTATCTTGATGCGGTCCACCGGGAAGGCGGTGAGGTGCGAGAGCGAGGCATAGCCGGTGCCAAAATCATCGAGGCTGAGCGATATGCCGTGGCGCCGCAGCGTCTCGAGGGTCTCGCCGATGCGCGCCACCGAGCGATCGAGCAGCACGGTTTCGGTAATTTCGATTTCCAGCAGTTCGGGCCCGATGCGGTGGTGGCAGAGCATCTGGCGCAGGCTCTCCAGAAAATCGTCCGAGAGCAGCTGCGCCGTGGAGATATTGACGGCGATCTGCCCCGGCCCAAGGCCGCGGCGGATGAGCATGGCATGGCTGGCCAGCGCCTTGTCCATCACGGCGGCACCCAGCGCCTGCGCTAGCCCGACATCCTCGGCGATGGCGACGAATTCCGAGGGTGGCACCCATTCGTCCCCATGGTGCCAGCGGGCCAGCGCCTCGAAGCCCTTGATCGTCGCCGAGCCGTCCTCGCTGAGCCGCAACTGCGGCTGCAGCGCCACGGCGATATCCCCTGCCGGGATTGCGGTGCGCAGCCGGTCCGCCAACCGCGTCCTGCGCTCCATGCGCGCCGCCAGCGCCGCATCGAAAAAGGCGTAGCGACTGCGGCCCTGCGCCTTGGCTTCGTAGAGAGCAGCATCGGCATTGCTGAGCAGCGTTTCGGCATCATCGCCATCGGCTGGCCAGCGTGTCACCCCCACCGAGATCGAGGGAATATAGCGGTTGTTGCCCAGCCGCACCGGGCGGCGCTGCCGGGCCAGTAGCCGGTCCAGAAAGCGACGCAGCGGCGCCTCCGCCCACAGCCCGGGCAGAATGAGGGCAAACTCGTCTCCGCCCAGCCGGGCGATCGTGTCACCGCTGCGGATCATGCGCTGCAGGCGGCGCGCCACCAGCCGCAGCAGCGTGTCTCCGGCGGCATGGCCAAGGCCATCGTTCACCGATTTGAAGAAATCGATGTCGAACATCACGAGCGTGCCTTGCTTGGGCGCATCTGCGCGGCGGCAGGCAAGGTGCGCTTCCATGCGTTTGAGCAGCACCGGGCGGTTGACGAGGCCGGTCAGCGAATCATGCTCGGCAATGTGCCGCAGCTCGGCCTCGGCCTGTTTGAGCCGGGTAATATCTGTACGGATCGAGACGGTATTGCCCGATGGCGAGAGCGCGTTGCGTGCCTGCACCCAGCGGCCATTCGAGAGCAGGAAGACGCGGCTGTAATTCTCGCTGCGGTGGCGCGCGAGATAGTCCGCGATCCAAGCTTCTCGTACGGCCGGCGGGTCCGCAGCCAGAATCTCGGGGGCATAATGGTTGGTCCCCACCTTGCGGCGCACGATATCTTCCAGCCGTTCACCCTTGTTGCCGATGTTGGCGGCCGGCAGGATGTGCTTGTAGCTGTGGTTGACCAGCATCAGCCGCTCCCGCTTGTCATAAACCGAGAGCGCGGCGGGAATCGCTTCGAGGACATCGCGGAGCAGCGTTTCGGTTTCGGTGCGCAGCTTGATCTCGCGGCGCGCGCTGTCTGCCGCTTCGCGCCGTGCTGTCACATCGCTGGTGATGGCGACAAAGCCGGTGAGCACGCCCCGCGCATCTCGGATCGGATCGACGCGCAGTTCCACCCAGTAGCGGCTGCCCGAGCGGTGATAGTTGAGAATATCGCGGCAGATAGGCGCGCCGGCTTTCAACGCGGCGGCGATTGCGGCCGCGTCGGCTGGGTCCGTGTCCGGACCTTGCAGCAGCGCGCCGGGTTTTTGCATGTGGAGTTCGCTCATGCCGAAGCCGGTGAGCTTGACGAAGCTGTCGTTGAGCCAGGTGGTGCGGCCCTGGGCATCGGTAATCAGCGCCGCATTTGTCATCTGCTTTACGATGAGCGCCAGCCGCTCATGATCGAGCGCGCGGCGGCGACGGGCGGTCACATCCTCCAGCGTGCCGATGATGGTGCGCGGATTGGGGCCGTCCGGATTGGCTCGGCCACGGCTGCGGACCCAGATACGCTCGCCATTGGCGCGGACCAGCGCCAGCTCCAGATCCCAGCTGGTGCCATGGCTTATCGCAGCATCCATGGCGGCGGTGATGACGGGCTGGGCCTCGGCCGCATGAAAGCTGCGGGCGGCGTCACGGCTCGGCACCACGTCCGGGCCAACGCCAAGGATGCGCCGCGTTTCCTCGCTCCACCACATCCGGTTCTTGAGCACGTCATGGCTCCAGGCGCCGATGCCAGCGACAGCGAGAAGCGCTTCCACCCGCTCAAGGCTGCGCCCTGGCGGGCGGGGCAGCGCCGAAGCGCCTGTGCTGGGCCAACTGATGTCTGTCATGGCCTCCCCGCTTGCATGGCCCTGCCGGGGAGTGCCGGCAGGTGCGCATGCAGCAGGGTTACGGCCCCGCCCGCCTGGGGCTTAAGCTCTTCAGCCGAACAGCGCCTTGGCGACGCGGGCGACCTGCTCACCCTGGTGGCGGGCCCCGGCCAGTTCGATGGCACTGGGCTGGCGGCTGCCATCGCCGCCGGCAATGGTGGTGGCACCGTAGGGCGCGCCGCCGACAACTTCTTCGATCGTCATCTGTCCGGCATGGCTGTAGGGCAGGCCGACGATGACCATGCCGAAGTGCATGAGGTTGGTGATGATCGAGAACAGCGTCGTCTCTTGCCCCCCATGCTGGGTGGCGCTGGACGTAAAGGCGCCACCGACCTTGCCGTTGAGCGCGCCGCGTGCCCAGAGCCCGCCGGCCTGATCGAGAAACGCCGCCAGTTGGGATGACATGCGGCCAAAGCGCGTGCCGCCGCCAATGATGATGGCGTCGTAGTTCACCAGATCCTCGATACTGGCGACAGGTGCTGCCTGGTCCATCTTGAAATGATAGGCGCGGGCGGTTGCTTCAGGCACGGTTTCGGGTACGCGTTTGATATCGACTGTGGCGCCGGTGGCACGGGCGCCTTCGGCAACGGCCTCGGCCATGGTCTCGATATGGCCATAGGCGGAATGATAGAGAACGAGAATACGGGGCATGGAACGACTCCTGCGGCCAGGATTGGCCTTGCAGGAGAGTGATGCCATGGCTGAAGATGGCGGATAATCCGGATAATATCCGATGTTTTGTTCGATTAAATTGAAAAGTCCGGGCAGGCGGCAAAGCGATCGAGCAGCCATTGCGCCGCCGGGCCAGGGGGGGCATCCCGTCGCCACACGGCATCGAAGCGATAATCCTCGCCGGGGTAATCCGGCAGCGCCAGCGCCACCAACCGCCCGGCTGCGAGATCATCCGCCACCATTGGCAACGGCATGTTGCCCCATCCGAGACCCTCTCGCAGCAGTGCGTGCTTGGCGCCAAGGTCCGCCAGCCGCCAGGTGCGGGCGCTGACCACGCCGAAATCGCGGCCCTGGGTGAAGGATGAGCGATCCGAGAGTACCAGCTGGACATGGTCACGTGCCGCCCCGGGAGCCAGCGCCTGATCGCTCGCCAGCGGGTGGCTGGGGGCGGCGACAGGGATGAGCCTTATGCTGCCTATACTCCGGCGCTCGAGTTCCGGCGCTTCGGCAGCAAGCGGCCCGCTGATGCCCAGCCCCGCCGTACGGCCGAGCACCAGCGCGGCCACGGCACCCAGCGCCTCCACATGCAGGCGCAACGCCACGGTGGGGAAAGCGCTGCCAAAGGTCTTGAGCACATCGGCGAGGCGGGCGGCGGGCAGCATGACGTCCACGGCCAGCGCCACCTCCGCCTCCAGCCCGCGGCGCAGGCCGAGCACGCGCGCCTTCAGGCCATCAATGCCTTCGGCCACGCTGCGCGCCTCGGCCAGCACCGCCTTGCCTGCGGCGGTAAGCTGCGGTCGCCGTGTGCCGGCGCGCTCGAACAGCACCAGCCCGAGCTGGGACTCAAGATTGGCGATGCCATAGCTGACAACCGACGTGGCCCGGCCCAGCCTGCGCCCGGCAGCGGCAAAACTGCCGGTCTCGACCACGGCGAGGAACAGGTGGAGCTGGTCGAAGGTTGGATCGCCAATCGTCGGCATTTCGAGATCCTCGAAAAGTCTTGTCTAACTTATCATGGTTTTCCTGAATAGCTGGGCGAGGCATATCGGCACCACATGCAATCCCTGATATGGAGGTTCCCCTCATGATCGAGCTTCGCCCCTTCACCAGCCTTGGCGGTGCCAACCATGGCTGGCTTGATGCCCATCATCATTTTTCCTTCGCCGATTACCATGATCCGCAGCGGATGCACTGGGGCGCGCTGCGTGTGTGGAATGATGACATCATCGCGCCGGGCACCGGCTTTCCGCCGCATCCGCACCGGGACATGGAGATCATCACCTATGTTCGCGAGGGCGCGATCAGCCATCAGGACAGCATGGGCAACAGTGGCCGCACCGGCGCCGGCGATGTGCAGGTGATGTCGGCTGGAACCGGCGTTCGGCACAGCGAATACAATCATAAGAGCACTGAGACGCGTCTGTTCCAGATCTGGATCCTGCCCGATCGCGGCGGTGAGGCTCCCGGCTGGGGTGCCCGGCCTTTCCCCAAGGGAGACCGCGCCGGGTCCTTCGTCCCGCTGGCCAGCGGCATGGCTGGAGATGAGGGTGCGTTGCCGATCCGTGCCGATGCACGGGTGGCGGGCGCTACGCTCAAGGCCGGGCAGAGCGTGGACTATGCCCTGGCACCTGGTCGCCATGCCTATCTGGTGTTGGCGGCCGGGCGGGTGAGTGTCGGCGGCGGTGTCGGTGAAAGCGTAGAGGCGGCTGCACGGGACGGCGTGGCGATCCGCGATGTGGAGACGCTGCGGCTGACGGCACTTGAGGACAGCGAGGTGGTGCTCGTCGACACGCACTGATGTTTGCGATTTGCCAACCATGAAAAGCGGTGGCGGCATGGCCGGTAATGGCTATGCTGCCACCGTAGTGGCCGGTGCATCGGCCCTGCGAGGGGAGAGCAGCGATCATTCCGGCACTGGTGCTGACACGCTTGCGCAAGAGCTTCACCACCGTCGCGGTCGATGATCTCGATCTCGAAGTGAGGGCAGGCGAGCTTTACGCGCTGCTCGGCCCCAACGGCGCTGGCAAGACGACGACCTTGCGCATGGTCGCAGGTCTGGAGCGCCCCGATTCTGGTGGCATATCGGTGTTCGGCATCGATGCCAGGGCCCAACCCTTGGCCACCAAGGCGCTTATCGCCTGGCTGCCGGACGAGCCGCTGCTCTACGACAAGCTGACTCCGCTGGAATATCTGGAATTCGTCGCGGGGCTGTGGCGCATCGATGCCGGGCTGGCGGCATCCCGCGCCGAGGAGCTTCTGCGCTGGCTGGCACTCTGGGACAATCGTGATGCGCGTTGCGAAGGCTTTTCGCGCGGCATGAAGCAAAAGGTGGCGCTTGCCGGGGCGCTGATCCACGATCCGCGGCTGCTGATTCTGGATGAGCCGCTCACTGGGCTCGATGCCGCAGCCGCCCGGCAGGTGAAGGACCTGCTGGTTGAGCGCACGCGGCAGGGTGGCACGGTAATCCTGACAACGCATATCCTGGAAGTGGCCGAGCGGCTGGCTGACCGCATCGGCATCATCCGCGCCGGCAAGCTGATTGCCGAGGGCAGTTTTGCCGAATTGCAGGCGCGCGGCGCCGGGGCGGATGGGCTGGCCGGCACTGCGTCGGGCCGCGAAACGCTGGAGGATGTGTTCCTGGCGCTGGCCGGCGGCTGATGGCCGCGGCGTTTCAGCTTCCTGCGGCGAGTCTGCCTTGGCTGCTGCGGCACGAGCTGCGGCTGGCGGCGCGGATGATGGGCGCCAAGGCACGGCTGCGGACCATCCTGACACTGCTGCTGCTTGCCTCGGTGCCGGTGGTGCTCGGCTGCATGATCGCCTGGCAGCTGCGCGGTGCGCCCACCGTGCCTTCACCACAGCTGCGCGCCACGCTGCTCGGCGCGCAGGGCGGCATGCTGGTGCTGATGATCTCGCTGGCCGCCGTCCAGGTGCTCCGGGCATTTCGAGAGCGGGACGATCTTGATCTACTGCTCTCCGCGCCCATTCCGCCCGAGAGAGTGGTGATCGCCAAGGCATTGGGCGTCTGCTGGACGGTGTCGCTGACCTTCCTGGTGCTGTTCGGGCCGTTCCTGCTGGCCTCTGTCGCGCTTGGCCATTGGCAATGGGCCGGCGGCTTCCTCATCATCTTCACCAATGCCGTGATGGCGACATCGCTGGCGTTCGTCATCATCGGACTTTTGTTGCAATGGCTGGGGCCACGCCGCACCCGCCAGGCCGTCCATGTCGGTGGCGTCCTCACCGGTGCGGCCGCCTTTGTCGGGCCGCAGCTGGGCATGAGCCGCTCTCTGGCGAGCAAGGCGCCGGGCGGCTTTGCGCCAGTGCTGCCCGAGCCGCTCGATTGGCTGTCGCATGCCATGGTCGGCGCGCCAGGGCCGCTGCTGTTGCTGCTGCTGTTTGCCGGCGCAATGGGCTGGGCAGCAGCCAGGTTCGGCGCCCGGCGCATGTTGGCGCGCACCACCGAGGCCGTGCCGCAGGGCCGCGCCGGCCGGCGGCCCCACCGGTTCCGCTCCGGGCTGATGCGCATTCTGGTCACCAAGGAACTCCGGCTGCTGGCGCGGGATCCAGAGCTGATCTCGCAGGTGCTGCTGCGGTTGATCTATGTGGTGCCGCTGCTGCTCTTTGCCCGGGATTCCGGCTCTACGACGATCGTGGCGGCGGCCCAGCTGGCGGCCGGCGCAGCCGCTGTGGCGGGGATGACGGCAGCGAGCCTCGCCTGGCTAATCATCTGTGCTGAGGATGCGCCCGAATTGCTCGATGCCGCGCCCGTGGCTGCATCGCAGGTGCTGCGGGCCAAGCTGGTCGCTGCCTGTGGGCCGCCGCTGCTGCTGGTGCTGCCCTTTGTGGTCCTGGCGGCCATGCAGAGCCTTGCCATCGGCGTACTGGCGTTGCTGGCGAGCGTGCTGGCGGCGCTCAGTGCGGCGCTGGTGCAGGCCTGGTATGCACAGCCTGTGGCGCGCGCTGTGTTCCGCAAGCGCGGCAATGGCTCGCTGGCGATGGGCGTGATGGAGGTGCTGCTGGCGGTGAGCTGGGCTTCGGGCGCGGCGTTGCTGGCGCGCGGCTCGCTGTTTGCAGCGGTTCCGTTGCTGGTGGCCGTGCTGCTGTGGGGCGGTGCCTGGGCTACGCGACCGCGCCGCGCCGGGTTGGTGGCGACGCGGGCCTGAGCCTTCAGTCGCGGTGGAGGCGCGCCTTCGGCTGGCACTGGGTAGGCGGGCTGCCCGGGGCGATGTAGGTGAGGTTCATGCGCCGGCCGCGGATGCTGTATCCGTCGCCTTCATAGAACATGCCCGGGCCGCCCCGCTTGCGATCGAGTCGAAAACGGCCGGCAGCATTTTCCAGCCCGACCGCACCTGGCTCGAAATCGAGAGTGATGATGCTGCGGTCGTCGCAGCTGAGGGTAATGCGGTGGACCTGGCCCGGCCCCGGCGTCACGCAACCACTGAGAACGAGGCAGACGATGAGGGCGGCCGGGAGTTTCATGGTGTTCACAATGCCCGGGCAGCTTCGGCGGTTCCTATACGGAATATCCGCAGCGCCTATGCCTGCGTCGCCTTGGCGCTTCACATCGCCCTGGCGTCCGTGAACTTGTAGAAAATGCCCTTCTCGTCATCGCCGTGCAGGGTCAGCACACCCTCGATGGTGCGGACGTCATAGCTCACTTTCACCGGTGTTGCGGAGCGGACTTCCACGAACTGCATCGGCATCGGGTTGAGGTGGAACGGGCAATCGGGCGGATAGGCGAGCAGCACGAAGTGGCTCTGGCTGGCGCCATTTTCCAGCGGCAGCATATAGCCGTTGAGCTTGATGCGCTTGCCGGCCAGCGCCTTCACCGCTGCCGGAAACACCGGCTTGGTGCGGATGAGGTCGTTCTTGTCCTTGCGCGTCACTTCCTTGGTGGATTCGAGCACTGCCCAGGGCACGCCGCCGGGCGGGGTGGGGGCCGGCTTCCAAACCGTTTCGCTGGGGGCCAGCGGTCTGGCGGCCTGCTGGGCCTGGAGCGGCGCCAGCGCGGTGGCAGCAAGCGCAAGGGCGGGGATCAGGAGCAAGCGCATGGGTCTTATCCTATCGCGGTTCATCGAGAATGGGCCAAGGTTTCGGCGATATCTGCGCGAAACACCCTGAGTGCAGGGAGCAACGCGGCGAACGCACCAATAGCAAGTGCGCCAAGCACGATCCAGAGCTCGGCAATGTCGAAGCGGCCGGCGTCCAGCCCCATTTCAGCAAGCTGGCGGAAGTTGGCGGCGGCAGCGGCGATCACGCCATGGCCGAGCGCTACGCCGAGCAGCGCGCCGGCAGTGGCCAACAGCATGCCCTCGACAAGGATCTGGCCGAAAATGCTGGCACGGCTGGCGCCAATGACGCGTAGCATCGCCATGTCTCCCTCGCGCTGACGCAGCGCCGTGTAGAGCGCCACGAAGATGGACAGCCCCGCAGTGAGCAGCAGCAATAGCGCCAGCGCCTGCACGGCCTCTATCCCAAGGCCGACCAGCGATAGCAGCCGGGTGATCTCTACGGCTGGGGCGGCGGCTTGCATGTTGGTTTGGCGATTGATGAAACCTGGCAGCTGGATGGCGCCGAGCGGAGACGAATAGGTAACGAGAAGCGCTGTGACTTCGGGCTGCATCACGCCATGGGCCTCGTCGGGCTCGTCCTCATGCTCATTCTCGTCATGCGCGATACCATGCATATCCCAGACGCTCTCGACGCTGGCCATCACCAGCCGGTCCACCACCGTCCCGGTAGGCTTCAGCCGGCCTACGACGATAAACGGCGTGGCGTCATGTTCGGGGGATTGGCCGCTGCCAAGTCCATGGCTGCCAAGAAAGCGCTGGCCCAGACCTGCGCCCAGCCCGGCGGCTACATCGGCGCCGATCACGGCTTCGAATGGTTTGTCCCACATCCGGCCGTCGCTAAGCACAGCGCCATAATGCGCCGGATAGGCCGGCTCGGTGCCGACAATGCGATAGCCGCGAAAATTGTCCCCCAGCGCCAGAGGGATGACTTTGGCGACAGTGCGTTCCTGGCGCAGCGCCTGCACGGCGGACAGCGGGATGTTCCCCGTCGGCACGTCGACATGATAGATGCTGGAGAGGATCAGTTGCAGCGGCGAGCCTTTGGCGCCCACGACAAGGTCTATCCCCTGCGCATCGCGCGTGAAGCGGCCTTCAAGCTGGCGGGCGAACAGCAGCAGAATCACCAGCGTCGCCACGCCCAGCGCCAGCAGCAGGATGTTGAGCGCGGTGTTGAGCCCGCGGTCCTTCAGATAGGCGAAAGACAAGCCAACAAGCGTCATGCCGCGGCCTGCAAGGCTGGCGGGGCGAGCGTCAGCACTTTTGCAAAGCGCGGCCGAATGCGCACATCATGCGTCGCCACCAGCAGCGTGGCGCCGGTCGCGGTCGCTGTCTCGAAGAGCAGGTCGATCATTGCTGCGGCGTTGGAGTCGTCGAGTGCTGAAGTCGGCTCGTCGGCCACCACAAGGCGTGGCCTGGTGATCAGGGCCCGCGCGATGGCGGCGCGCTGGCCCTCACCTTGGCTCAGCGCACGAGGCTTGGCATCAGCGCGGTGCGCCAGTCCGACCCGGGCAATGAGCGCGGAAATCTCGGCCGGGTCGTGCAGGCCGCGGCCAATATGCTGCGCCAGCGCCAGGTTCTCGCGCACCGTGAGCGCCGGGATCAGCCGCAGGGTCTGGAACACCAGCCCGATGGTACGGCGGCGCAGCGCGTCACGCGCGGCCGGGGCCAGTGCGGTCATGTCCATACCGTCGATCCGGGCGCTGCCACTGGTCGGCGTTACGAGGCCGCAGATAATGTTGATGAGAGTCGTCTTGCCCGAGCCGGAAGGCCCAAGGACCAGCGCGTGCTCGCCGGCAGCCTGCTCCCAGCCGGGTATGGCCAGGACCGTGCGCCCGTCCATAGCATGCGAAAGCGTACTGAAGCTGACCAGCGGCGTGGTGGCGGCGCTGACTCCTGCCGCCAACTTCAAGGTGCGGTTGGAGCGGTGCTGGCGTCTGCAACGGTGGTGGCGGTGCCGTTCGCAGCGGCGCCTTCCGCCTGGGCGAGGCCATATTGACGAATGAAGGAGGCACGGGCGCGCGCCATCGCCTCTTCCTTGGCACGAGCTGCTTCCTCGGCATCCATCCCGATCTGGTAGCTATGGCCGGCAAAATCCGGGAGGTAATCCAGATCACATGCAGCGGCGGGAACCGTGGCGAGTGCGAGGAATGGGACGATAAGCAAGCTGCGCATGGAAATCTCCTGTATAAGAATGTTACACGCGGAAAACACGAAAATCCAGAGGTGTTGCTGCAATGCAACGAAGTGCGATGAGCGATGCCAAAACGCCTCTGCCAGTTAGCGCTGCGGCTCGAAAATGACCGGTGGATTCACCCGGCGTGACACTTCTCGCATTACGAAGCTGCTGCGAATGCGTGAGACGTGCGGCAGTATGGAAAGCTCCTTGCGGTAGATCTTGTCATATTCATTGAAGGAATCGACATGGATCATGATGATGAAGTCGATGTCGCCTGAGATAAATCCACAGTAGGAGATGGAGGGGCACTTCATCACTTCCTGTTCGAATTCGTTGAGGATGTTTTCGGCCTGTGAGTTGAGCTCTACGGATACGATAACAACGCCGCCGAAACCCAGTTTCGCAAAGTCCAAAGTGGCATTGTATCCAGTGATGATCCCCTTCTCCTCAAGGATCTTGCGGCGCCGCGCCACCGCCGTGCTGGAGAGGTTGATGCGTTCGCCAAGGTAGACATCCGAGGCCCTGCCATCTCCGGAGAGTTCTCTCAGGATGCGATAGTCAACAGCATCAAGAGTATTTTCGACAGAATGCATCAATGATATCTCCAACGACGCCGGATTCTCAACCTATGCGGCAGATTTCTGCCCAAGAATCATGAGAAGCGCAATCACGTTTCTGGTAGCGTTCATGTCGTCGCACCCGGAGATTCTCGGTGTTCAGTGATTGCCGTGGGGCAATTCGGAGTGCGGACGATGGCGGCTTCCTTGCCTCGGCGTGTTCATCCGGCCACTTGAAAGCTGGTGAATTGCAGGCAATAGATTTCGTCTGGATACAGGATGCCCGGCAACGGCCGGCAGGGAACAGGGAAGCGACTTAATAGACACCCGTGCGAATCAAACGATAAAAATCGTGTTTGCACAAAGGGTTGAGCGCCGATCGGCTTTCTGGGGAGGGTATCTGATTCGCCAGACTATCTTCAAAGGGGGAAAGCATGACCATCACGAACACCGGCGCCGCACAGGGCTTTGAGTCCGCCGGCCGCAATATCCGCGCTTATGGGTTGGCTACGGTCGGCGCCATGGCCCTTATTCTCGGCGCCCAACCGGCGCTGGCTCAGGACGCCGTCGCGCAGGCCGACGGCGCCGAAGCACCCGCCGAGGCGATTGTTGTCACCGGATCGCGTATCGCCCGCTCGGGCTATGACGCGCCGACTCCGGTCAACGTCGTCTCTGAAATTGAGCTGAAGGCTGAGCCGCAGGCCAACATCGGCGATTATGTGAGCACGCTGCCGGCAGTTCAGGGCAGCGCCTCCTCCTCCACCAACTCCGGTTCGCTCTCGAACGGCCAGGCTGGCATCGCTACGGTCAACCTTCGCAACCTTGGCGCCAACCGCACTCTCATCCTGATCGACGGACAGCGCTCCGTTGCTTCCGCCACTCAAGGCCTCGTGGATGTGCAGACCATTCCGCAGGGCCTCATCAAGGGCGTGGAAGTCGTGACTGGCGGTGCCTCTTCGGTCTATGGTTCGGATGCTGTTGCCGGTGTCGTAAACTTCATCCTCAACAAGGATTATGAGGGTTTCAAGGCCGAGTACGAGCACGGCGTTACCACCTATGGCGATGTGCCAAACCACCTGGTGCGGGTCACGGCCGGCATTCCTTTCGCCGGCGGCAAGGGCAAGCTGCTGCTCTCGGGTGACTATTTCACCCAGGAAGGCGTTGATACCTATGATCGCAAGTGGCAGCAGAGCGGCTTCTTCCAGATCGACAACCCAGCCTATGCTGTTGGCAACGGGCAGCCGGAGCGCCTCGTCGCGAGCGGTATCGGTACATACCAGTTCACTCCGGGCGGTATCGTCAACAGCGGACCGTTGCGTGGGACCTACTTCGGCACCGTCAATCCGACGACCGGGCAGGCGTCTCTTAACCAGTTCACGTACGGCGCCACAAAGGGCCAGTGGATGCAGGGCGGTGACTATCTGATCAGCCGCGAAGGCCATCTCAATACCAACTCGCTTGCGCCAAGCGAAAAGCGGGCCAATGCCTTTGGCCGTCTCTCGTACGAAATCTCGCCAGCGATCGAAATTTTCGGCCAGTTTGGTTACTCGCGCTACGAGGGCCAGAGCTTCTACCAGCAGACCCCGTCAACTGGCGTCACCATCCAGCGGGACAATGCCTATCTCCCGACAGCGTTCCGTGACTTGATGGTCGCCAACAACCTGACGTCCGTGTCGATCGGCACCAGTAACTCCGGCATTCCGCAGCAGGGCAGTGACAACAAGCGCGAAGTGTTCCGCTATGTCATCGGTGCGGATGGCGGTTTTGATACCGGCAATATCTCCTGGAACTACAGTGCCTATTACCAGCTCGGTATCGCCAAGACGCGAGAACTGCTGACCAATACCTGGCTCAACAGCCGGCTGTCGCTGGCGCAGGATGCGGTGTTCGCGCCTGCCGGCAACGCGCTAGGCGTCGCGGCGGGTACGATCGTATGCCGTTCCTCGCTCACCAACACCACCAACGGCTGCGTACCCATCAGCCGCATCGGCATCAACGGCCCGGCCAGCGATGCCGCGCTCAGCTACATCTTCAACGATGGCGAGCAGCCGCTGCGTACCCAGCGCCTGCGCCAGGATGTGGCGGCCATAAGCTTCTCCACCAATGAGCTATTCAACAACTGGGCTGGCCCGGTGTCGCTGGCTTTCGGCGCAGAGTATCGTCGTGAGGCGGTGGATGGCGTGGTCGATCCGCAGTTCAATTCGGGTTGGCTCTATGGCAACTATCGGGTCACTGCCGGCAACTTCGACGTCAAGGAAGGCTTCATCGAGACCATCGTTCCGATTTATGAGGGCCTTGATCTTAACGCCGCGCTTCGTGTCACCAACTACTCGACCTCCGGCACGGTGACGACCTGGAAGGTTGGCGGCACCTGGCAGGTCATCGATGACTTGAAGTTCCGCGCCACGCGCTCGCGTGACATCCGCGCACCAAACCTCAACGATCTGTTTGCCCCCGGCACAGCGCGCACGAACACTATCAATGTGCCGCTTCCTGGTGGCGGCACGCGCTCCGATGAATTCCTCGAGCAGACCACCGGAAACACCATCCTGCGTCCTGAGGTCGCTCAGACATGGGGTGTAGGCGCTGTCGTGACTCCCGGCTTCCTTCCCGGCTTCGCGGCCTCGGTGGATTATTTCGATATCAAGCTTTCCGATGCCATCGCCAACCTGACTGCACAAACCACGGTCAACCTCTGCTACGAGAACAATGTTCAGGAGCAGTGCAACCAGATCACCGGGGTGAATACCGATAACATCACCGTCATTACGCTGGTACCGTTCAACTTCGCCTCACAGCGGACCAAGGGCATCGATTTTGAAGCCAGCTACCGTGCCAATCTTGGCGCCGGCGCGCTGACGCTGCGTGGTGTCGCATCGCACTACATCGACAACATCGTCGACAATGGCATCGACGTGCCGCGTGACCTTGCGGGCCAGAACGCCGGTGGCGGTGACGGCACCCCGAAGTGGAACTTCCGTCTTTCGGCAAATTACGACACCGAAAAGTGGGCGTTCAATCTGGTCGGCCGCGGGTTCTCCGGTGGCAAGTATGACAATAATTTCTTCGAGTGCGTCAGTGCTTGCCCGCTTTCGACGCCCGCTAACCGGACGATCAACGAGAATGATATTGCCGGCCAATGGTATGCGGATGCCTCGATCACGCATCGCTTCAACGTGAAGAGCTCGAAGGCGGAAGTGTTCCTCTATGTCCGCAACCTGCTCAATACTGATCCGGTGCTGGTGGGCAACGGCCCAACGGGCAACAACACGCCGGCCTATCCGCAGACCAACCGGAACCTTTACGACGTGCTGGGCCGCACGTTCCGCCTCGGCGTCAGGTTCGAATACTGAGAATCTGGGCAATAGATTGTACACAAGGGGATGACGGCATGTTGAAGAAAAGCACGATGATCATGGCGGCGCTGTTGGCCAGCGCCGCCGTGCAGGCCCCGGCGCTGGCAGCGGCCAGCCCGGCGATGAAGAAGGCGGCAGCCGCCGGCGTCGATTCCCGCACCAAGATGGTGCAGGAAATGGTCGATTCGATCTTCAGCTTTGCCGAGCCGGGCTTTCAGGAGTTCAAGACCTCGGAATACATCACCGGGATCCTGGAAAAGAACGGCTTCAAGATTGAGCGCGGCGTTGCCGGAATCCCCACGGCCTGGACGGCAACCTGGGGTGAAGGTGGCCCCAAGGTTGCGCTGGGCAGCGATATCGATGGCCTGCTCGGTCTTTCGCAATATCCGGGCATGGCCGAACTGAAGCCGATGGTGGACGGCGCTCCTGGCCATGGCGAGGGGCACAACTCGGGCATGCCGCTGATGGTCGTGGCGGCGCTGGCGGCCAAGGATGTGATGCAGAAGAACGGCATCAAGGGCCAGATCATGCTGTGGCCTGGCGTTGCCGAGGAGTTGCTGGCGACCAAGGCTTATTATGTGCGTGCGGGCATGTTCAAGGATGTCGATGCCTCGATCTTCACGCATGTCAGCCGGGATTTCAGCACGGGCTGGGGTCCGGCAGGTAACAACGGCATGGTTTCGGTGGAATATACCTTCCATGGAAAGACTTCGCATGCTGCCGGGGCGCCTTGGTTCGGTCGCAGCGCCCTTGATGGCGTTGAATTGATGAATGTCGCCTGGAACATGCGTCGCGAACATTTGCCCGTTACGCAGCGTTCGCACTATGTGATTACCGGTGGTGGTGGCCAGCCGAACATTGTTCCGGACGAAGCCTCTGTCTGGTATTATTTCCGTGAAGGCACGTTTGATACTATTCGTGGTCTTTACGAGACGGGCAACCGCATTTCCGAGGCTGCTGCCAAGGGTACGGACACGACCGTGACCCGGCGGATCCTTGGCTATGCTGCTCCGAATTACGGAAATAAGCCTTTGGCTGAAGCGGCTTACGCCAACATCAAGGCGGTTGGGATGCCTACATGGTCGGCGGATGACGAGGCGTTTGCCAAGTTGATGCAGGAGACCAACAAGGTGAAGGTCGAGGCGCTGGCGAAGGAGGTGGCGCCGCTTTCCACGCCTGATCTGCGTGGTGTTTCGATGGGCGGCGGCTCGGACGATATTGGCGACATCATGTGGACGGTGCCGACGATTACGATCCGTTATCCGTCCAATATTCCCAATGCGATCGGGCATAACAAGCAATCGGCGATGGCGATGGCGACGCCGATTGCACACAAGGGCGTTGTTGTGGGTGCCAAGGCAGTCGCGATGACGGTTCTTGACTTGATGACGACCCCCAAGATCATTGCGGACGCCAAGAACTACTTCAACACCGTGCAGCTCAAGGACCAGAAGTATGATCCTGTGCTGACGGATGCTGACATGCCGGCGATTCATCTCAACCGCCAGATCATGGGTGAGATGCGTCCCAAGCTTGAAAAGTTCTACTATGATCCGAGCAAATATGGCTCGTATCTGGAGCAGCTGGGCGTGAAGTATCCAACAGGAACCATGGCTCCGGCCAAGTAGGGCGGGGTAAAACGGGGCCTGGCGGGAGCCAGGCGGGCACCGGGTCGGAGTCGGCCCGGATGCGGGCCGGACGTCGCCGGTATGTAAAAAGACTCCACACGGAGCTAATCCGGCGGTCTCGGGGGGGGGGGCGCCGGATTTTTGCTGCCAGGGCCGGTGGCCGGGCGCAGGGAGGGCGCCAGCAGCTGCGAATCGCGCCTGCCTCGGGCAGCCACATGCCGCTGCTCTGCGCTCGCAGGCGGCCTGCAAGGGCCGCCGTCGACCAATCCCCGCGAACATTCATGGTTCACCGCGCGGAGCGTGTGGTGGCGGCGTGCGGCGGTGCATGCGGGCTCAGGTAACCGCCTGGGATAGTACGTCGTCACCCGCTGCGCACTCGGCGCGCGTTCGCCCGGAAATTGCGACCGCGACGGTTCTAGCTGGCCGGGGTTGTTGCACGTTGAATCTGAACGAAACAACGCTGACATGAGGCTTAAATTAGCCCGGACGAGGCGTCCAGGTTGAGATGATCGGGTCTGAAACTGCCATTTCGGAGCCACCAAGATGGTTAACAGCCGGGCTTTGTTGGCCTTTCCGCCGCAGTGCCCCTGTTCGGGGGTTTGTCGAGCCTTGCAGGGGTTTGCGGACGACACGCTGTTGGCTGGCTGGAGGCGCAATTCTCTAGGTGGCGAGGCTGGAGTCGGCCCTGGAACGGGCGGGCAGCCGCAGCAAAATCGGGTAGATTCCTGTGAATTTTATATCTGTAACAGCTGCGGGGTTTTACGGATGGAGGCCGTGCATCAATCCCCCATCATGGCATGTATTTCGGCTGATAGATGTTGAATATGAACGCAATTTCAAAGAATTAACGATTTCTCAATTTCTCCGAAAGTTGGGAAACATGGTTAACATTACCATGACGTAATATCTTAGAAACCAGCCCTAAACCGCTTTTAATGATGCAAAAAATTCTGCAGCCTGTATTTGGAAAGTAGATCTGGCGGCGATGAAGGGATCGGGGGTCGAATGGCCCATCTATCGTGTGCACAGGTTCGGTATTGCCGGCTGGGCAATTCAGCGCAGCCAGCGGGATCAATCCGGCCTCGAGCCGTAAACAAGAGGGACTAGGGCATGATTAAACTTCTTCGCAAGATCAAGCTGGACGAAAGCGGCGCGTCCGCCGCTGAGTACGCTCTGATCGTCGCCGTGCTTGGCGGCTTTGTGGTTCTCGGCGCGACTGCCTTCGGTGGCAGCCTCCAGAACGCCATGACCAACACCGGTACGGCTCTGGGTGATAAAGCTCCGGCAGTTTTCCCATAAAAAGTAATAAATTGTTTTTAATGAAGTGTATGATGTCCCGTCGTGTATAAGGGACGAAGCTTTGGACTTGCGATGGAACTTTGGAACAAACTGGTTCTGCCATTCGAAAGTTTAGGCTCATCAACGCAGACTCGGCAAGTCGGCTTGGTCAGCGAAATAAATCCGGCTCCGTGCCGTAACTAGAGGGACAAGTGCTATGTTCAAGCTTCTTCGTAAACTTAAGATGGACGAAAGCGGCGCTTCGGCTGCTGAGTACGCCTTGATTGTTGCTGTTCTGGGTGGCTTTGTGGTTCTCGGCGCGACTGCCTTCGGTGGCAGCCTCCAGAACGCTATGACCAACACCGGTACGGCTCTGGGTAATAAAGCTCCGGCAGTTTTCCCATGATCCTTTGACCTTAGGGTCAAGAAATGGCCCGCGCTTCTCAAGAAGCGCGGGCTTTTTCGTGCGCAAAATTGGTACTGGCACGAAGATAATTTGTCAGAATTTCGATCCTGCGAGGTGAACGAAAAATTCTTTTTAAATTCCATAGAAATCAAAAGTCCTCTTATGTTGCGGTGTTACAACGGAAAATGACAAAACGTTGATGTCGCTTGCTCTGAAAGGGCTGCTTTTTTTGCATGTTGCTTTTCGCATGCCGCATTTCGCGGGCGTGGCGGGGAAACCACAGGCGCGGTAAATCGTGTTGCAAACTTAACCTTTCCACTTAAACCCGCTTGGCAGCGGCGCTTTAGATGTGTAGGGATTCTTATGACTTTTTGCTTTTGAAAAAAATCGGAGCAAGGTCGCCGGAGCGGGGATGCCGGGGCTGCATGGGGCGGCGCAGNNGCCATGATGGCCGGTATGTTGCCTGGATGCGTGCCGACCGTGCCATGGCGGCGCATTGCTCAAAAAGCGGCGCGTTCGCCGTTAACCGGGCATGGAGCAGCCGCTCATCACTCGCAAAATGCGGGCTCGAACCAAACGGGGCGGAACACCGGCCATGCGTAAATCCTCACTCTACATGCTTGTCGCGGCGGTCGTTCTCGGCCTGTTGGCGGTGTTCTTTGCGCGAATGTTCGTGCTCAAGGGGCCGGAGGGCGCGCAGGTCGCGCAGGTACAGACGGTGCCTGCCGTCGTCGCTTCCGCGCCGATCGCTTTTGGTGAAAAGATCACGCCGGAAAAGCTGACTGTGGTGCAGTGGCCGGCGGCGGGCATTCCCCAGGGCAGCTTCCAGCGGGTCCCCGATGCTGTCGAGGATGGCGAAAAGGTGGCGCTGCGCGCCATCGATGCCAATGAATTGATCACCGCCAAGGCGATCTCGGGCGAAGCCGGCCGGCTGAGCGCCTCGCCGTTGCTGGGCAAGACGATGCGTGCCATCGCGCTGCCGATCAACGAAGTCGCCGGCAGCGGCGGCTTTGTGGTGCCGGGAGACCGGGTGGACGTGTTCCTGACCCGGGCGCCGGACGATGAGGAATTGCCATACACCGACCTGGTGGTGCAGGCCGTGCGCGTGCTGGCTGTGGGGCAAACGGCGGACGTGGGCTCGGACA
The DNA here is from genome assembly GCA_002423025.1 of Sphingomonadales bacterium UBA6157. Lineage (GTDB taxonomy): Bacteria > Pseudomonadota > Alphaproteobacteria > Sphingomonadales > Sphingomonadaceae > Sandarakinorhabdus. The sequence goes on from DIUN01000011.1 coordinate 63,354, forward strand.
AGCCTTCGGTGGTGAAATCCGCCACCGTGGAAGTGACGCCATTGCAGGCGCAGCGCCTGGCGCTGGCCATGACGGTGGGCACACTGACGCTCTCGCTGCGCAACCTCTCCGATGAGAGCAAGGTTCGGCTGCAGACGGCGCAAATTCTCGACCTGAACGATGGAACGGTGACGCGGGTGCTGCGCAAGCCGCGTGCGGCAGTGGGCAGCGCTGCCGGGCCGGCGCCGGCAGGCGGCGGGGCGGTCGCGCCGAGCGGCCCGCAGGTGCAGATTGTGCGCGGGACCAAGGCGGAATCCTATGGGGTGCCGAGATGAGCGGCCGGCGGATGTTTGAGGGGGAATCGGCAATGAAGGGCGTGACCATGAGCGCGCGAACAGCGGCTGCGCCGGGGTTCGGCCGGGTGCTGGCGGGCAGGGGGCTGCTGCTGGCGGGGCTGATGCTGGCAGCGCCCATGCTGGCGACGCCGACGGCGGCGCAGGGTGTGACGGCCTATCAGGATGCGCGTACCGGCGCGGTGATGCAGGTGCCGCTCAACAAATCCCAGACGTTGCGGGTGGGCCGGGTGTTCGCCAAGGCGGTGATCGGCAATGATGCGATCGCCGATGTGCTGCCCGTGTCCCGCACTGCCATTTATGTGCTCGGCAAGGCTGTCGGTTCGACGAACCTGAGCCTGTATGACGCCAAGGGCGGCTTGATCGCGGTGGTGGACCTTGTGGTCGGCCCGGATGTGCAGGGGCTGAAGGCCAAGCTGGCCGAAGTGATGCCGACAGAGGCCGTGGGAATCACCCTCTCCAACGGCACGCTGGTGCTGAGCGGCACTATGAGCAGCGGTGCCGCAGCCGAGCGCGTGGTGACGATTGCCGAGACCTATGCGCCTGGCAAGATTGTCAACATGATGGGCATCGGCGCGGTTCAGCAGGTTCTGCTGGAAGTGCGCTTTGCCGAAATGTCCCGCGGGACGGTGAAGGAGCTCGGCATCAACGAGATCTCCTGGTCGAGTGGCAACGGCATCGACACCGGCTCGACCGGCGGCTTTGCATCCTCGCCGAATCGAATCAACAATCCCTTCCAGTTCGGCCTTGGGGTGCCGGGCGCTGGCAATCTGCTGATCCAGTTCGATGCGCTGGAGCGGCAGGGGCTGGTGCGGACCCTGGCGACACCGAACCTTGTGGCACTCTCCGGTGAAACGGCGTCGTTCCTTGCGGGCGGTGAGTTTCCGGTGCCGACCGGCGTGACGCAGAATGGCCAGGTCTCGATCGAGTTCAAGCAGTTCGGCGTCAGCCTGGCGTTTTCCCCGACGGTGCTTGAGGATGGCTTGATCAACCTCGTCGTTGGCCCGGAAGTGAGCCAGCTTGACGATGCGGCTTCGCTGATTCTGGGCGGTGTGCGCATTCCGGGCCTGAAGGTGCGGCGGGCGCGGACGACGGTGGAACTGCGGGACGGACAGAGCTTTGCACTGGCCGGGCTGATCCAGAGCGACTTTACCGATACGGTACGGGCGATCCCGCTGCTGGGGCGCATTCCGATCATCGGCGCGTTGTTCCGCTCCAGCTCCTACAACAAGTCCGAATCCGAACTGGTGATGATCGTGACGCCGCGGCTTGTGCGGCCGGTGCCGGCTGGCTCGCTGAGCGTGCCGACAGACCGGGTACTGGAGCCAAGCGACATCGACATCTTCCTCAACGGCAAGAGCGAGAATCGGTTGCCGGCAGCGAGTGGCGCGACGCTCGGCTCGGGGCTGAACGGCGCGCAGGGGGTTGGGCCTTCGGGCGACATCGGGCATATTGTGCAATGATCGGGAGCAAGGCCATGAGGCAGGCTGCATCTGGAATGCTGGCGACGGCGCTGCTGCTGCTGGCCGGCTGCGAGACCAATGATCCGGACCTTGGCATGTCCGTGAACCGCAACGTCGTGTCGCAGGCCGTGGACATGAACCCGCGCTATGCCGGCGTGCCGACGGAGGGCAGCAACGGCAAGCTCGCCGTGGCGGCGCAGCGGCGCTATCTGAACGGCCAGGTGAAGCCGTTGCTTCGCGTGAGTGCCGAGGGCGGCGTTGGGCAGCAGGGCGGGGCAGCCGACACTGGCGGCGGCGCTCCTGCCGCTGGTGCCGGAACCGGCAACTGACATGGGGGCTGGCACGTTCCTGAGCGTGCCGGGCCTCATGGACGAACGATAGTGTGGAGTGTGGTGGCGTGATGGGCAATGTTGCATCAGAGCAGCGAGCTGATGGCGCGATGGGGCCGGCGCTGCGCGTGACGATCGTGCTGGAGCCGGCGATTGCGGCCACGGTGAATGCCGAGCAATTCGTGATGCCCAACGCGCAGGTGACCATCCATGCCGGCACGCTGGCCGGCTTTGCCGCCAACACGCCGCTGCTGCGCCGCACCGATGTGCTGATTGCGCAGGTGAACCCGGACAATGCCCGGGACTTTGAAGAGTTCGAGCGCTTTGTGCAGAGCCACAGCGGCACGCTGCCGGTGGTTGCGGCGGTGCGCGACCTGACCGTGGCGGTGACGCGGCGGGTACTGCGCTCGCAGGCCGTGGACGTGCTGCCGCTGCCGTTCAGCGCCGACGAGTTGCACCAGGCGATCGAGACCGGGCGCGACACGATGGCGGCCTCAAGGCCGGCCGGGCGCGGGCGGACGGGGACGGTGCTGACCTTCCTTGGCGCACTGGGCGGCATGGGCACCACTACGATGGCGACGCAGGCCGGGATGATCTGGGCAGAGAGCGCCAACGTCTGCCTGATCGATCTGGATGTGCAGTTTGGCAATGCCGCGCTCTATCTCAACCTGCGGCCCTCGCTGAGCGTGGCCGACCTGATCGACGCCGATGAGCGCATGGACCAGGAGTTCTTGCGCTCGGTGGCGGTGCGGCACAGCTCGGGGCTGAACGTGATCTCCTGCCCGCCGGACATCATGCCGCTGGATGCGCTGACGCCGGAGCTGGTGGAGCGACTGCTCGACATGGCGGCCCAGGTTTGGGACGTGGTGCTGGTCGACTTGCCGGGGGCGTGGATCAACTGGTCCGCCGCGGCGCTCTCCCGCTCCGACATCATCATGCTGGTGACCGAGCTTTCCGTGGCCGGGGCGCACCAGGCGCGGCGGCAGCTGGAAGTGATCGAGGCCAATGGCCTGCATGACCGGGTGCGGATTGTGCTGAACCGGACGAATGCGCCGATGTTCGGCAAGGCCGACTTCAGCGCCACCGAGGCGGCGCTGCGTCGCAAGATCGATTTCCCCATCACCAACGATTATCCGGCGATGACTTCGGCGATCGACGAGGGCAAGCCGGTGGGCGCCATCAAGCTGCGCTCGCGGATCGAGAAGGACATCCGGACCATGGTCGGCGAACTCGCCGCCCATATGCATGCTGACAGGATGGTGGCGCGATGATCTGGCCGACCCGCAAGGCTGGCGTTGGCGCGGCTGCCACGGGCGGCGCCGCGCTGGCGACACCGCCGGGCGGTGACCTGCCTTCGCCGCTGGATGTTCAGGTAGCGCCGCCGCCGCCGCCGGTCGATAGCCGGCGGATGGACATGTACACCGAGCTGAAGGTGGACCTGCACCAGAAGCTGATCGAGCGGATCAACCTGAGCGCGCTGGAGACGATGACGCGCGAGCAGGTGGGACGCGACATCGGCGAGATCGTCCAGGAGATGCTCAAGGAGATCAACCACGCCTTGAACCTGACCGAGCGTCGGCAGCTGGTGGAGGATATTCTCGACGAGTTGCTGGGGCTGGGGCCGCTGGAGCCGCTGCTCAAGGACCCGACGATCTCGGACATCATGGTCAACTCGGCCAGCGTGGTGTTCGTGGAGCGGCGCGGGCGGATCGAGGAAGTGGCGACGCGGTTTGCCGATGATCGGCACCTGATGCGGATCATCGGCAAGATTGTCTCGAACGTCGGCCGGCGCGTGGATGAAAGCTCGCCGATGGTGGATGCGCGCTTGCCCGATGGCAGCCGCATCAACGCGATCATTCCGCCGCTGGCGATTGATGGCCCGGCCCTGTCGATCCGGAAATTCTCCAAGACGCCGATCGATCTGGACAAGCTGGTTGGCTATGGCTCGATGACGGCGGATGCCGCCACGGTGCTGCGCGGTGTGGTCTCGTCCCGCCGCAACGTGCTGATCTCGGGCGGCACCGGCTCGGGCAAGACGACGATGCTCAATGCGCTGTCTGCCTCGATCGACGGGCATGAGCGCATCGTCACCATCGAGGATTCGGCGGAGTTGCAGCTTCAGCAGCGCCATGTGCTGCGGCTGGAGACGCGGCCGGCGAACATCGAAGGCCGCGGCGAGGTGAACCAGCGCGACTTGGTGAAGAACGCGCTGCGTATGCGGCCGGACCGGATCATCCTGGGCGAAATCCGCTCGGGCGAGGCGTTCGACATGCTACAGGCAATGAACACCGGCCATGACGGCTCGATGACGACGGTGCACGCCAACACGCCGCGCGATGCGCTCTCGCGCGTGGAGCAGATGATCGGCATGAGCGGCATCGATATCTCGCCGAAATCGGCGCGCGGGCAGATTGCCTCGGCCATTCATGTGGTCATCCAGCTGGAGCGGCTTTCGGATGGTAGCCGCCGCTGCACGTCCATTGCGGAAGTGACGGGCATGGAAGGCGAGATCATCCTGATGCAGGAGATCTACAAGTTCGAGCGCCGCGGCGTGGACGAGAAGGGCAAGGTCATCGGCGAAATGCGGCCGATGGGCATCCGGCCCAAGTTCATCGAACATCTGACGGCGCGCGGCATCAATCTCTCGGCAGATCTGTTCGATCCTTACAAGAGGCCGGCCGGCTCATGAGCGATCTTCTTGACCCACAGCTGATCTTTTACGTCATCATCTTCGTGGCGGTTGTGCTGCTGATCGAGGGTGGCTTCATCTATTATCGCGACGTGCTGGGCTCGAAGAGCCGGGTGAGCCGCCGGATGGCGCTGCTTGCCGCCGGGGCAAGCAACACCGAGATCATGGAATCGCTGCGGCGCGAGAAGTCAGACACGTCCAAGTCGCTGCTGCCCAGCCTGCTGGCCTATCTGGAAACGCGCATGTCCCAGGCCGGGATGAAGATGAAGGCCAGCCGCATGATGGGCTTCATGCTGGTGACGACCATCACCATCGGCGTCGGCTTTCCGCTGCTGCTGGGCATCACCGGCGAGATGACGTCGCCGGCGGCATTTATCATGGTCATCATCCTGGCGTTGACGCTTGGCGTGGCGATGCCGCTGATGTTCATCAACATCCAGGCGACCAAGCGGATGAAGCTGTTCGAGGCGCAGTTCCCGGTGGCGCTCGATATTTTCGTGCGCGGCTTGCGGGCCGGCTATCCGGTCACCTCGGCGCTCGAGCTGCTGGTGCAGGAAGTGCCGGATCCGATCTCGTCCGAGTTCGGGCTGGTCGTGGCCGAGATGAACTATGGCTATAACCTGCGGGATGCACTCTCCAACCTGGCCGAGCGCGTGCAGACGCAGGACATCCAGATGTTCGTGGTCAGCGTCGCCATCCAGGCCGAGACCGGCGGCAGCCTTGCCGATATTCTCGAAGGGCTCTCCAAGGTGATCCGCGATCGCGCGGCCATGGTGATGAAGGTGCGGGCGCTGGCCAGCGAAGGCAAGATGACCGGCATGCTGCTGAGCTTTTTGCCGGTGGGCAGCTTTTGCGCCATGTTCGCCTCGAAGCCGCGCTTCTATCTTGATGTCATCGACCATCCCTGGTTCCTGCCTGCCTATTCGGTCGTCGGCGTGCTGTATGTCATTGGCGTGTTGTTGATGCGCCGCATCGTTGCAGTATCGGTATAAGGCCATGCAGGACCTCCTCAACAACGACACGCTGATCAACACCCTCGTCATGGGCATGGTGTTCGTTGCCGTGGTGCTAGTGGTGCTGGCGCTGGCTCCGATGTTCGAGGGCAAGGTCGACCTCAATGCTCGGCTCTCCGGCGCCAATGCCGAAGCCGCGCCGGCCTCCAACAGTTCGCTGCTAACGGACCAGACCGCTTCGATCTGGGCGCGCATGGTCGCCGAAGTCGAGCGGCGCGGGCTCTCGCTGGCCGATACCAAGGGCGATGCGCTAACCGAAAAACTGATGCTTGCCGGCTATGATCAGCCTTTTGCCGTGCGTGTCTTTGTGCTCAGCCGCACGGTGCTCACGCTGGCGTTGCCGGCGCTCGCGCTTGTGCTGATGGCTGTGATGGGTACCTGGCCTGCTGCCGGCAAGCTCTACATGCTCATCGTCGGGTTGGCGGCATTCGGGCTCTACCTCCCCAATATCGTCGTCGGCTCCAAGGCCTCGAACCGTCGGGAGGAAATTCTCAACGGCTTTCCCGATACCATCGATTTGATGCTGGTGTGCGTCGAAGCCGGTCTTGGCATCGATGCAGCGTTCAATCGCGTCGGCTCGGAAATTGCGCGGTCGCATCCGCTGCTGGCCTCGCTGTTTGCCACGGTCTCGCTTGAGCTGCGCGCCGGCCGCACGCGTGAAGTAGCGCTTCGCACCCTCGCTCGCCGCACCGCAATTCCGGAAATCGGCGCGTTCTGCACGCTCATCATCCAGTCCGACAAGCTTGGCGCCAGCATCGCCACGGCGCTGAAGATCTATGCTGCGGAAATGCGTGAGGCACGCCGCATGCGCGCGGAGGAAAAGGCGGCGCGCATTCCTGTGCTGCTCGCCATTCCGCTCGTCGCTTTCCTGCTGCCGGTCATGGTCTCGGTGCTGATGGTGCCAGCGGCGATCCAGATGAAGCAGTCGATGGATAAAGCGAGCGAGGCTGACGGATGAATATTGCTGATCTCTCCAATCTCGATTCCAGCGGCAGCGCTCCGGCGCCCGCCACAAGCCGGCGCACGCTGCTCTCGGGCGCGGCGCTGGGCATGGCGCTGCTCGATGCCGCCAGTCTCCAGGCCAAGACCAATGGCGCCAAGGAGCAGGCCGAAGCCCTGCGCGCCGCCATGGATTCGCGCCAGGGCAGCGCCAGCAAGGCTGTCGAAATTCCGGCCGGTGACGCCTATCAGGTTGGCCGTTCGTTGCTCGCCGCCGGGGACAATACCGGTGCGATGGGGGCCTTCCGCAAGGCGTTGCTGGAAAATCCCAAGTCCGCCGATGCGATGAACGGCCTTGGTGTCGTTTATGACCGGATGGGCCGCTATGATGTGAGCCGCAACTGGTATGAGGCGGCGCTGGCGATCACGCCGAACGCCGGGTTGCTGCTCAACAATCTCGGTTATTCGCTGTTCCTGCAGGGCGAGCTTCGCGCCGCAATCCCGCATTTGCAGCAGGCCAGCCGCAGTGGCGACCGCGCCGTGGTGGCCACCAGCCAGCGGCTTCTCGCCATGATCGCAGCGCGGCTCACAGCCCAGGCCGCCGCCGCCCCGCTGGCGCCGCAGCTTGCGTCCGGTTCACAGAGCGCCATGCTGACGCTGGCGACGCCACAGATGGCCCTGGCCCAGCCGGCCCGGAGTGCGGCTGCAGTGCAGGTCGCCAGCCTCGTCGAGGCGCCTCGTGCACTGCCTGCCCGCGTTGTAGCCCCAGCCGTCGTGATGGCTGCAGCGCAACCGGCGCGCGCTCCGCAGCCGCTCGCGGCGCAGCCCGCAAGACCAGCCGCATCGCAGGCTATCTTCGCTGCCGCGCCCGCGCCGGCGATTGCCCCCGTGGCCACGGCGCAGGCGCGCATCGAGATCACCGCCAGTGGTGAACAGCAACTGGTGCTGGGCGGCGAAGCGCCGGCGGCCACGTTGGTGGCCAGCCTTGGCGAGGCCGCGACCATGGTGCTTGTCGCCAGGCCGTCCCCTACAATCGAAGCGCCGGCGATCGAGATCGCGCGTGCCGAGCCGCTGCCAGTCGTCGTGACGCTGGCGGCACTGGAAGCCGAGCAGGCCACCGCCTTCAAGCGGGATGAGATGGTCGCCGCGATTCCCGGGCAGCCCGCCATCCTCGAACAGCGCCGGTCCCAAGTCGCCGTGCAGGCGTCCCTGCCGGCGCGTGAAGAGCAGCGCCAGCAGCCGCGTGCCGCCACGCAGATCCTGGCGCGCGCCGCCGCGCCGGATGAAACGCCAGCCGCTGCCCTTGCTGCTGCGCTGCCGGCAGATACGGCACCGCCGGCCGCCTTCGGCTGGAATGCCGATATCGCCTATGATGTCGATGTTTCCGCCAGCGCCTGGTTGCTCGCATCCCGGCGGGATGTTGCCGACCAGACCTGCCTTGCCGCCCCGGTGCTTGCCGAGGCCGGCGAGCCCGGCTTTGACAGTGATGACGCAGTGCTCAATCGCTTTGCCCTGCGCATGCGCGGGCTGCAGGCAGACGATGCCAGGTTCGATGAAGAGACTGCACGCCTTGCCGCCGTGACGCGGCTTGAGCTGCTGCTGGATCGGGTGCGGGCGCGGACCTTTAGCGCATGATGACCCGGGCGGATGAGCCCGGCAGCATCCCGCATCTCGTCCGCCTTGGTGCCGCGATGCTCGTGGCAGGGCTTCTGCTCGCCACCCCGGCCACTGCCGCCCGCAAGAGCGCCATCGCTGCGGCTGAACTTGCGGCCAATCCCTTTGTCCACATCGATCGGGCCATTGCCGAGGGCCGGCTGCCAGCGGCGCAAATGCTTATCCTGCACTCGCCGCTTGCCGCCGATGATCCGCGGCTGCTGCTGCGCAGCGCCGAAGTGGCGCTGGCCGATGGCCGGCTGCCGGAAGCAGCGGCACGCTTTTTCGAATTGACCGGCCAGGCCGAGATTGCCGCCAAGGCGCAGCAGGGGCTGGGCCTTGCCAAGCTGCGCCTCGGTGACCTGCCGGCGGCGGTGGCCGCGCTCGATGCGGCGGTGGCGGCCGATGCCACGCTCATCCGCGCTCATGTTGCGCGCGGCGTGGTGGCGGACAAGCAGCGGGACTGGCCGGTGTCGGAAGCGGCTTATGCCCGGGCGCTGGCGATCGACCCTGTTTCGGTGCCGGCACTGGGCAACCGCGGCTATTCGCGGCTGCTGCGCGGGGACTATTCAGCAGCGGAGAGTGATTTGCAGCAGGCGATGCTGCAGGATCCGGAGCACAAGCTCATTCTCAACAACCTGCGGCTCGCGCGCGCCATGCAGGGCCGCTATAGCGAGGCGTTCGTCGGCGCGACCAAGAAGGAGCTGCCGGCCGTGATGAACACCGTGGGCTTTGCCGCGATGGTGCGCGGTGACGATGCCGTGGCAGAAAGCTATTTCCGCCGCGCGATGGCGCTCAACCCCACCTTCGACAAGACAGCGGCAGCCAATCTCGCGCTCATCGCCGAGCGGCGGCAGGCTGGAAAATCCGCAGGCGCGCCTGCCGCTGGCCTCCCCGCGCCAATCCCTTCAGAGTGAGCTTCATGGATATCGGCAACCTGATGACCCAGGCCGGCCTGCCCGGCGCTGTTGCAGCCGTGGCGCTGGTTTGCCTGCTGGCGGCGGCGGTGAGCGATATCCACAAGTTCGAGATTCCCGATGAGCTGTCCATCGCCATTCTGGTCGGCGCGCTGGCTTATGGGCTGGTGGCGCCGCAGTTCGGCTGGCTGTCCCACCTTGCTGCGCCGCTGGGCTTTTTCGCCTTTGGCCTGTTGGCCTTTTCGCGCGGCTGGCTGGGCGGCGGTGATGTGAAGCTGATGACCGCCGTCTCGGCCTGGACAGGGCTGGGCGGGCTGCTGCCGATGATGGTCGGCACGGCGTTGGCCGGTGGCGTGCTGGCGCTGGTGCTGATCATCGTGCGCCGGCTGGCGGCGGCGCGGGTGACAGAGGGCACGCACCGGCTGTTCCGCCGCGAGGCGCCGCTGCCCTATGCCGTGGCGATTGCGGCCGGAACCTTGTGGTGGGCGGCTCTCGCCTGGCCGATCCGCTGAGGCCCTAGAACTCCAGCGCTTTCAGCAATTCCCGCCGCGCTGCCCAGGCGGCCTCCCAAAGCGCCGGATTGCCCAGGTCGTCCGGGCCGATTTCCGCCGGCCAATACTGGCCGATCACAGCTTCCAGCTGATCGGCGCGGGCCTCGGAAAGCCGGAAGCGCGGATCGATTGTGTCGGGCTCCGCCACGACCCGCAGCCGCAGGCAGGCCGGGCCGCCGCCGTTGCGCATCGATTCGCGCACCTCGACAAAATGCACCGCGCGGATCGGGCCATTGCCGGCGACGAGAGTCTCCAGCCAGGCTTTCACCGGCGCACAGTCCCGCGCTTCGTTGGGCAGGATCAGCGCCATGCCGCCATCGGGCAGGGTGACGAGCTGGGAATTGAACAGATAGGAGCGGATGGCATCGGCAAGGCTGACAGCGGCGCTGGGTACTTCCACATAAACAGCCTCCGGCATCAGCCGGGCAAGATCGGCCTTGAGCGCCGCCGGGTCGGCAAAAGCCTGTTCATGGGCAAACAGCAAATGGCCATTGGCCACGGCCACCACATCATTGTGGAAGGCCCCGGCATCGATGGCGGCGGCGGATTGCGCCACGAACAGCGTGCGCGCCGCATCAAGCCCATGGCGGCGGGCCACGGCCTCGCTGGCACGGCGGTTCTGCCGGGCCGGGAAGCGGCCACCTTCCTCGCCATAGACGAAGATTTCGAGGCCCGGCGCCTCATGGCTGGCAGCGAGGCGCATATGGTTGGCGGCGCCTTCATCGCCAAAGCAGGCCGGCACGGCGGCGTGCACCGCGAACGCCGGGTGGGCGAAGGCGAGCCGCAACTGGGCTTCGGTTTGCGCAGGCTCGATGCTGCGGTGTGTCATGCGGGACAGGTTGGCGACGCTGAGGTGGGCGCGGCCATCGCGCGTGTCCGGCGCGGGGGAGACGGTGGCGGCATTCGCGGTCCACATCGCAGAGGCGGAGCAGGCCTGGGCGAACAGCCGCGGGTCTGCGGCATGGGCGGCGGCGCACACTTGCGCGTCGCTGCCGGCAAAGCCGAGGCTGCGCAGCCAGTTGGCATCCGGCCGTTCCAGCGGCAGCAGATAGGCTTGCGGCAGGCCCAGCCCCATGGCGAAGCGCATCTTGGCAAGGCCCTGCAGCGCGGCTTCGCGCGGTCGCGAAATGTTGCCGGCGTTGGCGGCGCTGGCGAGGTTGCCAAAGCTCAGCGCGGCATAATTGTGCGTGGGACCGATGAGGCCATCGAAGTTGATTTCGGTGATCATGCGGTGATGCTCGCAGAGAGACCGGCAGAGAGACCTGTTGCGATGCTGCCCTGCGGCACGTCCGCTTCCAGGCTGGCGACCGGCCAGGCGGCATAGTCGGCAGCGTAATAGGCGCTCGGTCGGTGGTTGCCGGACAGGCCGATGCCGCCGAACGGGGCGTTGGAAGCCGCGCCATTGGTCGGGCGGTTCCAGTTGACGACGCCGGCGCGGCTGGCGGCCCAGAAGCGATCATAGAGCGCGGCGTCGCCACCGATGAGGCCGGCGGCAAGGCCGAACCGCGTGGCATTGGCGGCAGCGATGGCGCTGTCCCAATCCTGCACGCGGGTGAGCTGGAGCAGCGGCCCGAACAACTCGGTATCGGGCAGGCTGGCGACGCCGGTCACGTCGTAGAGCGCCGGGGCGAGGTAGGGCCGGTCCGGCTGGCGGCGGGTGAGCGGACGGATGGTGTGCGCGCCCTTTGCAACAAGCGCTTCGGCGCCGGCGACCAGCGCATCGGCAGCGGCGTTGGCAATCACCGGCCCCATGAAGGGCTGTGGGTCGGCAAAGGGCGCGCCGATGATGAGGCGGTCCATCAGGGCGGTGACGCGCTCGATCAGCGGCGCGTGCGCGCCCTCCCGCACGATCAGCCGGCGGGCGCAGGTGCAGCGCTGGCCGGCGGAGAGATAGCCCGATTGCACGATGAGCGCGGCGGCGGCATCCAACGCGCTGTCCTCCACATCCCAGACGATCAGCGGGTTGTTGCCGCCCATTTCGAGCGCCAGGATCTTGTGCGGCGTCTCGGCGAACTGGCGGGCCAGCGCCGCGCCCACGCCGGCCGAGCCGGTGAACAACAGGCCATCGATATCCGCGGCCGCCAGCGCCCGGCCCGTCTCGCCGCCGCCATGGACGATGTTGAGCACGCCTTCCGGCAGCCCGGCGGTGGCCCAGCAGGTCGCCATGAAATCGGCAACGGCGGGGGTGAGCTCGGAAGGCTTGAACACCAACGTGTTGCCGGCCAGCAGCGCCGGCACGATATGGCCGTTTGGCAGGTGCGCTGGGAAATTATACGGCCCGAGCACGGCCAGCACGCCATGCGGCTTGTGCCGCAGCACCTGGCGCACGCCGGCCACCTCACCCGTGCGGCTGCCGGCGCGCTCGGCCTGGGCGATGATGGAGATGTCCACCTTGGCGGCCACGCTGGCGACTTCGGTGCGGGTTTCCCAAAGCGGCTTGCCGGTTTCGCGCGCGATCAGCCCGGCAAAGGCCTCGGCACGGGCGAGTACCGCGGCCTTGAAGGCCTGCACCACGGCGATGCGCTGGGGGAGCGGCGTGTTGGCCCAATGCGGCAGGGCGGCGCGGGCGCGGGCGATGGCGGCGGGCACATCGCCGGGGGTGCCTTCCCACAGCCGGTCACCGGTGCAGGGGTCAATCGAGATGAGCGCGGGGCTGGTCATTCAGGTCTCGCAGGGTTCAGGCTTCGAGGTGGCGGATATCGTCGCCGGGGTGGATGCCCATGGCCTCGGCCTCGGCGCGGGGCAGGGCGGTGCCATCGCCGCCGGCAAGGCCGCGCCAGCAGCGGAACTGGCGCAGGGTGCCGCTGGCGATGAGCGCCGGGCGGCAGGCATTCTCGGCCTCCTCGCCGGGCGCGAGCAGGGCCAGCACCTTGGTGACGCGCGCCTCGCGGACGCTGCGCAGCTGGTCGGTGCGCGCTGTCACAGTCGGGCCGCCATCGAAGATGTCGACGTAATTGTCATAGGTGAAGCCCTCGGCCTCCAGCATGGCCAGCGCGGCGCGGCCCTTGGGGTGCGGCTTGCCGATCACCGCCTGGGCGCTTTGCGGCAGCAGCGCGGTGTAGATTGGGTGGCGGGGCATCAGATCGGCGATGAACTGGTTGCCGTGGACGGCATTGAACTTGTCCGCCTCGGTGAAGTCCATGCCGAAGAACTTGGCGCCCAGCCCGTCCCAGAATGGCGAGTTGCCGGTCTCGTCGATCACGCCGCGCAGCTCGGCGAGCATCTTGTCCCCAAAGCGGGCGCGATGCTGGGCGATGAATAGGTAGCGCGAGCGGGCGAGCAGCTTGCCCAGCCCATCGGTGCGCAGCGCCGGGTGGAGGAACAGCCCGCCCACTTCGCTGGCGCCATCATGGTCTGTCACGAGGCTGAGGAAGGGCATGGCGAAGCTGCGGCCCAGCGCCCGCGAGGTCTGGCTCAGCGTGCCGAGCTTGTAGCTGTAGAACGGCCATTCGGCGCCGATGCGGCTGAACGCCATGCCGCAGCCGCCTATCTGGCCGGTGGCGACATTCTCCAGCAGCAGGATGTAGAGCTCATTGTCCGGCGCGTCCTCGGTGCGGGCAAAGCTGGCTTCCGTCCATTCGAGGCGGCGGGCCAGCGCGGCTTTGTCCGGCGGCAGGTTGGTGAGGCCGCCGCCGGTGTGGCTGGCAAGCTCCTGCATCGCCGGCAGATCGGCAGCGGTGGCGGGGCGAACGTGCCACATCAGCGCACCCAGCCGTGCTGGGCGATACGCATGAGCAGCAGCGCCGAGAGCCGGGCGCGCTCCTCCAGCGAATCCACGCAGAGGAACTCGTCGGCGGAATGGATGGCGCCGCCGCGCGGGCCGAGCGTGTCCACTACCGCCAGCCCGGTGGCGGCGAGGTTGTTGCCATCGCACACGCCGCCGGTGTCCCGCCAGCTGATCGGCAGGCCCAGCGCCGCGCCGCAGCTCCGCACCAGGTGGAACAGCCGCGCCTGGTTGGCATCGAGCGGCTTGGGCGGCCGGGCAAAGCTGCCATGGCAGTGAATGTGCACCTCATGCGCGGCGGCCACGGCGGCGATGAGCGCGGCAATGTCCGCCTCGGCGCTGGCCTGTGCGGCGAGCGTGGCGGGGCGCATGTTCCAGCGCAGTACGGCCTCATCCGGCACGATGTTGTTGGGGCCGCCGCCATCGATTTTCGCCGGGTTGACACTGAGGTCCCCGGTGGTGAGCGCCTTCAGCCGCAGCGCCAGGTCCGCGGCGGCGAGCAGCGCGTTGCGGCCCTTCTCTGGTTCCCGGCCGGCATGGGCGGCGCGGCCATGGATGACCGCCGAGAAATTGCCCGAGCCCTTGCGCGCCCCGGCCAGCGTGCCATCGGGCAGCGCCGGCTCATAGGTGAGGCCGAGGTGGCAGCGCCGCGCCGCTTCGGCCAGCAGCGCCGACGAGCCGGGGGAGGAGACTTCCTCATCGCTGTTGAGCACCACTTCCCAGCCCAGCTGCCCGGCAAATGGCGAGGCCTCGAAGGTGGTGAGCGCCGCCAGCATCACGGCGATGCCGCCCTTCATGTCGGCCGTGCCGGGGCCGTTCAGCGTGTCGGCATCCTGCCAGCGGCAGGCCTGGAAGGCGTGATCGGCGGCGAACACCGTGTCCATATGCCCGGTCAGCAGCACGCGCAGCGGCGCCTCGGGCCGCATGACGATGTGGAGATTGTCCCCATGCGCCAGCGGCACTTCGGCGCCGGCGGCATTGATGGCGCTCACGGGCGCAGCGGCCAGCCGGCTGATGCTGGCGCCCAGTGGCGCGAAGGCGGCGGCCAGCATGTCGGCCATCGCGGCCAGCCCGGCGAGGTTGCGGCTGCCGCTGTTTTGCGCGGCCCAGGCCAGCACCTGCGCCTGCATGGCCGGGCGGGCGCCATCGAGCCGGGCGAGCGCGCGCTGCTCATCGGCCTGAAGCGGGCGCGATTCGGCGAGGCTGGCGGCGGATGGCATGGCAACAGTGATACCGGAAGCGCGGCGGTGGCGCCACAAAATTTGTGATGCAAGAAACATGGTATTGTTAATGTGATATCACGAACGCAGAAATTTTTTGCAGGTGCGAACGCCGCCCGCCGCAACAGCGCTTGACCCGGCCCGCGCTTGCTGCCCCTATGCGAGCCGGGAAAATCGCGAGCCGCCAAAGGCAGCCGCGATCGCAATTGAGGGGAAAATCCTTGGCTGACTGGCGCGTTAAATCGCTCGATTCGATCATGGCGAATGCCAAGAAAAAGGCGCTCACCCGCTCGCTGGGGGCTTTCCAGCTCACCATGCTGGGCATCGGCGGCATCATCGGCACCGGCATCTTCGTGCTCACCGCGGAAGCGGCGCAGATCGCCGGCCCGGCCATGCTCATCAGCTTCGTCATCTCGGCCGTGGTCTGCGGCCTTGCCGCACTCTGCTATGCCGAGCTGGCCTCGATGGTGCCGGTCTCGGGCTCGGCCTACACCTACAGCTATGCCACCTTCGGCGAGATTCTCGCCTGGATCGTCGGCTGGGCGCTGGTGCTGGAATATGCGGTGGCGGCAAGCGCCGTCGCGGTCGGCTGGTCCGGCTATGCGGTGGGCGTGTTGCAGAGCTTTGCCGGCATCGAGCTGCCCAAGGCGCTGGTCAACGGGCCATACGCTGGCGGCATCATCAACCTGCCGGCGGTCATCATCTCGCTGGGCGTCACCTGGCTGCTGGTCATCGGCACCAAGGAGAGCGCGATGGTCAACGCCGTGCTCGTCGTCGTCAAGGTGCTGGCGCTCACGGCCTTTGTCGCGCTCGCCGTGCCGGCCGCGCAGTCTGAAAATTTCGTGCCGTTCATGCCGCTTGGCGCTGCCAGCACGATCAGCGCGGCCTCGATCATCTTCTTCGCCTTCATCGGCTTCGATGCTGTTTCCACAGCGGCGGAAGAGACCAAGGACCCGCAGCGCAACATCCCGATCGGCCTCATCGCCAGCCTCGGCATCTGCACGGTGTTCTACCTGCTCGTCGGCGCCGGCGTGATCGGCAGCTATGGCGCCCAGCCAATCATGGACGCCACCGGCGCTGCCCCGATGCCCGGCTCGATGGAAATGGCCGCGCTCTGCGAGGCCGATACCGGCGCGATGGTCGTCTGCTCCAAGGAGGCGCTGGCCCATGTGCTGCGCTCGATCGGGTATCCCGGCATCGGCAATGTGCTGGGCCTGGCTGCCGGCTTCGCGCTGCCCTCCGTCATCCTCATGATGATGTTCGCCCAGACCCGGGTGTTCTTCGTGATGTCACGTGATGGCCTGCTGCCGGGCGTGCTCTCCAAGATCCACCCGAAATACAAGACGCCGCATATCGTTACCATCATCACCGGTGCCGGCGTGACGCTGGGTGCGGCCTTCTTCCCGGTCGGCCAGCTCGCTTCAGTCTCGAACGGCGGCACGCTCTGCGCCTTCTTCTTCGTGGCACTGGCGATCATGATGCTGCGCCGGTCCGATCCTGATCGCCCCCGCAGCTTCCGCACCCCGGCCGTGTGGATCGTGGCGCCCGCCGCCGCCATCGGCTGCCTGGTGCTGTTCGGCTTCCTCTCCACCGTGGCGCAGCTGTTCTTCTTCGGCTGGGCGGCGGCAGGGCTGGCCTTCTACTATCTCTATGGCCGCACCCGCTCGAACATCGCGCGCGGCATCGATGATGTGATCGGTGAGCTCGACCCGAACGTGCCGCCGCAGGGCGTGCCGCCGCTGCCGGGCATCCACACGCCGGGCGGCAAGGACGCCTGAGGCACAGGGTGTTGTAGACAGGAAAGGGGCCGGGGAGCGAAAGCTTCCCGGCCTTTTTCGTTCGGTTTGCATGCCATTCTAGTACAGGCTGGGCGACAAGCGACCCCACGTAGGGCCTCCGAACTATAATTGACCTCTGGCCGGTATTGATCTGTTTGCTGACTAGCGGCTTTTCATACCTCTATAGCGAAACCGGACATTGGAATTGAGCCGTCATGTATAGGCTGTACGTCGCGTTAGAAATTGCGACAATCCGGAACTGTCATTCGGCTCTTTCGGGGCGGGAGCTTAAGCAGATTCTCCTTAAGGGGCCCGATCGGCAATATTGCCGTTGATTGGGTACGACTAAACTTGAATTAGCGCTGCATGCCACACCGAGTCTTAGAGGTAGCAATGATTGAAGAAATTAAAGCCAATGTAGTCGGAGAGCACGCCTTACGAGAGGAAGAGTCCGATCGCCTAGGCTTCGCTGAGGTTGCAGGGCGTATCGCGAATTCCCTCGTTGATCGCGCATCAATCGAGGGACTAGTTGTTGGACTTGATGGCCGGTGGGGTTCGGGCAAGTCTAGCCTTTTGCATTTGATTGAACGGGCGCTGGCTAAGCTTCCAACGGAGCAACGTCCGACAATCATAAATTTCCGTCCTTGGTTAATCGGTGATCGGGACGCATTGCTCACAGCATTGTTCGGAGAATTGGCGGACAAAATTGCGCGCGTGACCTTCGCGCGGGGGGATGCTTCGGCGATCACAATTCAAAAGGCACAGAAAACCGCTAAAGCTGTTCGCCGGTTTGGTCGTGCTTTGGGTAATCTCGGGGACTTAGTTGAAGCGGCAGAAGTCGTATTGCCTGCGGCAGGGATTCTTGGTCGACTTCTGAAGGGTGCGCGAACGGCGGCAGAGAAGGAGCCCGAAGTTGACCTCGCCGCGCTGAAGGGCGAGATTATTGCCGACCTGCGCGACCTCAATCATCGCTTTGTTATCACCGTGGACGATGTGGACCGGCTCGAGCCCGCCGAGGCGGTAGAGGTTCTGAGGTTGGTTCGTTCTGTGGCCGATTTTCCTAACATCATCTATTTGCTTTGTTATGATGCAGATCGTCTTGCGGAAGCCATTGAAACGGGTGCGAGTGTTACCGGCGGGGCCGCATATCTCGAGAAAATCATCCAGCTCACCGTGATGATTCCTACACCCGAGCCGTTTGAACTGAGGGAGTGGTTCGCGGAAGAACTGGGAAAAGTGGTCGGCTCCGTCACGGATTATGCAGCCAACGAACGCCTGAAAACCGTCATCGACCAGGAGGGTGGACTGCAATTGCGAACGCCCCGGTCTGTTGTGAGAACGATAGACTCGATCAGGTTTTTCTGGCCGGCAATGCGAGACGAGGCGGTTGATATAGGGGATCTCGTCTGGCTGCAGCTCATCAAGGATGGATCGCCGAGGCTGTATCGCTGGATTGAGACGTACGTTGCGAGCGCAGCGGCAACTTCGTTTGGAACAACGATGGTAACGGAAGTCAGTGTATCGGAACGCTTGAAGGCGCTTACCGACATAATTGGTGAGAACCAGTTCTCTGATCTCATGTATCGTCATATGCTTTCCGAGATACTGCCCGGAGTCGAGATTTCTTTCTCGGAAGACGGACCGCTTCTCAAAATACATCAGAAGGTCGGAGCCCTAGATCGAAAAATTGCGATTGATGGCCGGAGACTAGCGAGTCCTGATCATTACCGCCTGTATTTTAGTCTGGTTGGTCCGACGCACGCGATCACGCAAGCCGGATTTGATAGCTTCTGGTTGGCTACCCAGACCGGCCCTGATGAGACAGCCAACGTCCTCCTTGAACTTAACGGGCAACGGGCGCTTGGATCATTACGAAAGAGTGATGTGCTTTTCGAGCGGCTCCGATCGGTGAGCGCAGCTCGTTGGAATCCCATAACTGCCAAAAATCTGGTTCTGGCATTGGGCCGCATGATGGATGACGCCTATCTGCAGAACCCCAGAGAAGGCGGATTCATCGTCACGAGCTGGGATCGAGCAGAACGCCTTGTCCCAATCACGTATGCAAACCTTTCGGGCGATGAGCGTGCGGCAGTCAACGAGGAGCTGTTCTCGAGCGGTCCGGCACTGGGCTGGCTCACAGCCGTGCTGCGCTCGGAGATTTTTGCACATGGTGTCTACGGCGACCAGAAAAAGCCCTCGAGCGAATGGCTATTGCCCGCTGCTGAATTCACTCGAGCCTGCGAAATCATGGTTGGCCGCTATCGAACGATGAGCGCCGTAGAGATCCTCGCTACGCCGCAGGCTGCTCACATTTTTTACGCATGGAAACAGGCAGGCGACGAAGAAGGCCCACGCGCGGTGTTAGCCGCCGCTGCGGGAACAGATGAAGGCCTTGTCGAGGTTCTGCAGGCGTTCACCAACTCGTCATCCAGCAGCGACCGCGGGCGATTCACGGTGCTGAAACGGGAGAACATCGAGCATTTTATTGATTACAACGATGTAGTGGAACGCCTCAAGACTATCGCAACCACTGGGCACGCGGAAATCGCCGAGAAGGCTCGACAACTGCTGGCGATTATTGAGGCGTCTAGGGATTTTTGATCAGTCTCTATCCCCTGCGGCGAGGCTATAGACGGCTCTGCGGCTCTGGCATTGAACAGCGCGTATCGGCGCAACGGCTACTTTCGAGGCTGCGAAGGATGAGATCGCTCGACCGGTAGGAGGGAATAGAGATGGCGCACTGTTGCTTGAGCTCACAACTCTGATGCACCTCCCGGTCCCTCCCGATCCATGGGCACCGCCCAAAATCAGCCCAGCTTGGCCTTCACGAGCGCCTTCAGGTCTGCTTCTGGCCGGGCCCCATAGTGGCTGATGACTTCGGCGGCGGCGATGCAGCCGACGCGGGCGCAATCGGGCAGGGCGCGGCCTTCGGCCATGGCGGCCATGAAGCCGCCGGCGAACATGTCTCCGGCGCCGGTGGTGTCCACCACCCTGGCCACGGCTTCGCCCGGCACTTCGTGGCGGCGGCCGCCTTCCAGCACGATGGCGCCCTTTTCCGAGCGGGTGATGACGGCGATGCAGGCATGGCGCGCCATCTCGGCCATGGCGGCTTCCAGATCGTCGGTCTGGTAGAGCGAGCGGACTTCATTCTCGTTGCCGAACATCAGGTCGACATGGCCTTCGAGCAGCATGCGGAAATCGGCGCGGTGACCCTCCACGCAGAACACGTCCGAGAGGGTGAAGGCGACCTTGCGGCCATTGGCGCGCGCCACTGCGATGGCCTTGCGCATGGCATCGCGCGGGGCGGGCGGATCCCACAGATAACCTTCCAGATAGAGGATATCGGCGGCCGCGACGCTGGCGGCATCGAGATCGGCAGCGGAAAGCTCCTGGCAGGCGCCGAGATAGGTGTTCATCGTGCGGTCGCCATCCGGCGTCACCACGATCAGGCAGCGGCCGGTGGGGTTGCCATTGGCGGACGGGGCGGTGGTGAAGCCAACGCCGGCGGCGCGGATATCATGCGCGAACACCTTGCCGAGCTGATCATTGGCGACGCGGCCGACAAAGGCGCTGCTGCCGCCGAGTGCTGCCACGCCGGCAACGGTGTTGGCCGCGGAGCCGCCGCTGATCTCGCGGCCGGGGCCCATGGCGGCATAAAGCGTCTCGGCTTCGTCCGGGCCGATCAGCCGCATCGAGCCCTTGGCGATGCCGCGCTCGGCAAGGAACGCCGGCTCGGCCGTGGTGATGACATCGACAAGCGCATTGCCGATGGCAAGGACATGGGTTCGGGCGGTCATGCAGGCGGGCCTCGGGTGATGGGGGAACAGCCCTGCTCCTAAGCGGTTGGACGCGCGGCGTCATCTGTTTCCGGCTTTCTTTCCCGCAGGCCCTCCCGCTGCTGGCTCGCCTCGTCGCGGGATGGCTTGTGCCGGGGCGGGGCGCGGCTAGGGTGCGCGGCATGGCTCGATTGCGCGTGAAACTTCCCCTGCTGCTGGCGGCCCTGGTGCTGGCGGGCTGTGCCACCACCCCGCCGCCACCACCGGCGCCGCGTGTGGCGCCGCCGCCGCCCACGCCGGCCGGGCTGCAACAGATCATCGGCAAGACGCAGGCCGCTGTCATCGCGCTGCTCGGCGCGGCTTCGCTCGACAGGAGCGAGGGGCCGGCGCGGCAGCTGGTGTTCATCCGGCCGCCGTGCGTGCTCGATGTGTTTTTCTACCCGGCGCCGGGGCCGGGCGGGGCGCTGGCGGTGCGGACAGCAGCGGCGCGCAAGCCGGATGGCAGCCGGATCGACCCCGGTGCGTGCCTGGCGCTTATTCTGCCGACGGGAACCCCGCGCTAAGGCTTAGAACAGCCCGCCGCCGAGCATCAGCCGCAGCGTGCCGGCGACGATGACGACGATGTTGAGGTTCCGCCCGGCGTTGCCATCCGCCATCGCGCCCAGCGCCAGGCCGAGGAAGGCCATGGGCAGGATGACCCAGTTCGCCCAGCCAAGCAGCGGGATGAAGGCGATGAGCACCAGGGCCAGGGAGCCAAGGCCGATCAGGATCGAGAGAAAATTCAGCATGGCGCTCATATGGCCCTTCTCGCCGCTGCGGCAAGAGCACGCGTCGTTTGGGCCGGAACGCGCCTTGCCCTGATGCCGAATCCCGCTTAACGTAAGCGTCAACCTGCAAAGCTTTGGGGAGCTGCCTTATGGACCTGAACTTTTCTGCCGAGGACATCGCCTTCCGGGATGAAGTCCGTGCTTTCATCCGCGATAGTTATCCCGCGCATCTCAACGGCAAGATCGATGAGGGCGAGGAGCTCTCCAAGGAAGATTTCCTGAGCTGGCACAAGGTGCTGGCCGCCAAGGGCTGGATCGCCCCGGCCTGGCCCACGGAATATGGCGGCACCGGCTGGACGAGCGTGCAGCGCTATATCTGGAGCGAGGAAACCGCCCGTGCCGATGCCATTCGCCTGATGCCGTTCGGCCTCTCGATGGTCGGCCCGGTCATCTACACCTTCGGCACGCCGGAGCAGAAGGCCAAGTTCCTGCCGCGGATTCTTTCGGGCGACGATTGGTGGTGCCAGGGTTATTCCGAGCCGGGCGCCGGTTCCGATCTGGCCAATCTGCGCACCAAGGCCGAGCGTTTCACCGGCGAGGATGGCAAGGAATATTACCGCGTCAACGGCCAGAAGACCTGGACGACGCTGGCCCAGCACGCAGACTGGGGCTTCTTCCTCGTCCGCACCGACCCCACCGTTAAGGCGCAGGAGGGCATCTCCTTCCTGCTCATCGACATGAAGACGCCGGGCATCACCGTGCGCCCGATCATCACGCTGGGCGGCGAGCATGAAGTGAATGAAGTGTGGCTTGAGGACGTGATCGTGCCGGTGGAAAACCGCGTGTTCCACGAGAACAAGGGCTGGACCTGCGCCAAGTTCCTGCTGGCGCACGAGCGCACCGGCATTGCCGGCGTCGCCGCCTCCAAGCGCGGTGTCGAGCGGATCAAGAACATCGCCCGCGCCGAGCTGGACGAGGGCGAGATGCTGCTCGCCAACCCGTTCTTCAAGCGCAAGATCGCCGAGCTGGAAGTCGATCTTTCGGCGCTCGAGTTCACCGAGCTGCGCACGCTGGCCGGGGAAAGCTCGGGCAAGGGCCCAGGGCCGGAATCCTCGCTGCTCAAGATCAAGGGCACCGAGATCCAGCAGCGCATCACCGAGCTGGCGCTGGAAGCCGCCGGCCATTACGGCGCGCCATATTATCGCGGCTTCGGCGAGGGGGACAATGAGCACCCCATCGGCCCGGATTACACTCACCGCACCGCGCCGACCTACTTCAACGTGCGCAAGACCAGCATCTATGGTGGCTCGAACGAGATCCAGCGCAACATCATCGCCAAGATGGTGCTCGGGCTGTAAAAGCTATCAATTCAGCGAAGCGGCGGGAGGCTTTAGGGCCTTCCGCCTTTTCGTCATCAGGCTTAGACGGCGCCTGCAAGAGCGCCTCCGGGGAGACGGACATGGATTTCAACACCACCGACGAACAGAGCATGCTGCGCGACACGGTCGCCCGCTACCTTGCCGATACCTACAGCTTCGATAACCGCATGAAGACCGTGCACTCCGGCAAGGGCTGGAACCCGGCCGTGTGGAAGGCCTTTGCCGAAGAGCTGGGCATCCTGGGCGCACCGTTCAGTGAAGCGCATGGCGGCCTTGGCGGCGGCGCTGTCGAGAACATGATCGTGATGGAAGAGATCGGCCGCGCGCTGGTCATCGAGCCTTACCTGCCGACCGTGGTGATCGCCGGCGGGGCGCTCAAGGCCACCGGTGGCGCGCTCGCAGAGGCCGTGATCCCCGAGATCATCGCCGGCAACGCGATCATCGCCTTTGCCTATGCCGAGCCGCAGGGCCGCTACAACCTCGCTGACCTGCGCACCACCGCCAAGCGCGATGGCGCCGGCTATGTGCTCAACGGCCACAAATCGGTGGTGTATTCGGCGCCTTATGCCACGCACATGCTCGTCACGGCGCGCACCGGCGGCAGCCAGCGCGAGGCAGCCGGTGTGTCGCTGTTCCTCATCCCGGCGAACACCAAGGGCGTCGTGCGGCGTGATTACCCGACCGTTGATGGCTCTGCGGCTTCGGAAGTCTATTTCGAGAACGCCAGCATCGGTGCGGATTGCCTGATCGGCGCCGAGGGCGAGAGCTTCCCGCTGCTCGAGCAGATCGTCGATGAAGCCACCGCCGCCGTGTGCGCCGAGGCTTGCGGCGTCACCCGCGTGCTGCACGCCACGACGCTGGACTATGCCAAGCAGCGCAAGCAGTTCGGCAAGGCGATCGGCGAGTTCCAGGTCATCCAGCATCGCCTGGTGGACATGTTCATGGAAGTCGAGCAGGCCGTTTCCATCACCCTGATGGCGACGCTCAAGCTCGATACGGCGGAGCGCGGCCAGGCCGTTTCCGCCGCCAAGGCCAAGGTCGGCAAGGCTGCCAAGTTCGTTGGCCAGAACGCCGTGCAGATCCATGGCGGCATCGGCATCTCGAACGAGCTGGCCGTGGGCCATTACTTCAAGCGCTCGACGATGATCGAAAGCCAGTTCGGCTCGGTGGACCACCACCTGCGCCGCTACGAGAAGCTGGCAATCGACTAAGGATAGCAAGCGGCGGGGGTGAGAGCCTCCGCCGCTAGTCTGCCTTCAGCTGCGCCACATAGGCGCGCACCAGCGCCACGCCCTCCTCATGGGCCACGCTGCGACCGAACTGCGGCATCATCACGCCCGGCTCGTTCGATTCCATCCGGTGCACGAGGATCGAGCGCTCCGGCGCACCCGGCGCGATGGCGACACTATGGCCGCCAGAGCCGCGGCCTGCCGCCACCGGCCGCTTGTTGATGCCCTGCGCTGCCAGCCCCGGCTCATCGTGCTGGAGGTACAGCCCCGAGTTCGAGGCAAAGCCGGCGCGGCTGTGGCAGTGGCCGCAGTTCACATCCATATAGGCCCGCGCCCGCGCGGCGAGCGGCTCGGCCGCATTGTCCCAGCGCGCCAGCCGTGCCGGTGCCTCGGGCAGCCCGGTCAGCCGACCGGCCCGCGCCCAGGCGGCAAGCTGGTTTTCGCCATGGCCATCCAGCCCGCCGTTGAGGTTCTCCACCGTCGGGCCGATCGGCGTGGCGGTGGTGCCCTGCTGGTGGCATTGCTTGCACTGGTTGGTGTTCGGCACGGCATAATCGAGGCTGCGCGGCCGGCCTTGCGCATCGATGAAGCTGACCGGGATATGCGCTCCGGCGCGCTTCAGCACCGCCTCGGTTTGCGCGGCGTTCCACACATAGGAGAGCGGCACCCAGCCGGCCTCGCGCCGCACCAGCAGCCGCGTCTCGATGATCCGCAGCGTCTGGTCCGGCGCGCGAAAATCGGCCGGATAGCCAAAGCTCTTCACCAGCACGGTGCCGATGGGAAAGTCCGGCATCCCGGCGCCGGTGGCCCGTGCCGCGGTGCCGGGCGGCAGCCATGCGTAGCGGAACTTCTCGGCATAATCGCTGAACAGCGGCGTGTTGAGCGTGTAGCGCACCACGCCCGGTGCCGGCACGCGCCCGGCGGCATCCGCAAACAGGCCGTAATCGGCAAGCTTCGGCGCTGGCGCGGCCTCCAGCAGCCGCGCCGCATCGACGCGCGGCGCGCCTGTTGCGCCGGGCAGCAGCGCCAGCGCGGCAGCGAGAAGCGCCCGCCTCAACGCCCCGCCTTTGCCCGCGCTTCCTGCGCTGCCGGCAGCACCACGGTCGGCGGCTCGGGCAGCGTTGCCGAGGCCAGCACGGTCGCCACGCTGGGCTGCGCGGCGCTCGGCGGCGTGCCATGGGTGCCGAGGTTGAGGTTGATCATCGGGCCGTCGTGCACCGCAATCGGCCCATCGGCCAGGGTTTCGGCGCCGCCCGGCACGGTGAACTTCGTCACCCCGTCCCACATCACCGGCGGCAGCGTGCCACCGACTGCGGCGGCGATCTCCTTGCCGCCGGGGAAGGCCGGGGCAGTGCCGTTGCCGGCATAGCGGTTGCCGCGCACTGTCACGGCGCGTGGCAGCGGATTGTACGCTGCATCGGTGAAGGCCTGGGTATAGGCCACCAGCATCACGCCGGCGCTGGCGTTGTTGGTGATGTCGTTGCCGGTCACATGCACATCGCGGTTGGCCATGATCATCACGCCGGTGCCGGGTGGCACGGCGGCGACGATGTTGCCGGGCGCGGCAAAGTTCGGGTGGTTGTTGGCGATCACCTGGTTGTTGAACAACCGCACGGCATGGCCACCTTGCTGCGGCAGGTCCGGCAGATCGAACACCAGGATGCCGCCGGTGTTGCCGGTGGCGACATTGCCGAACACATCGGCATTGTAGCTGTTCTCGATCTCGATGCCCGCGACATTGCCCTCGGCGCGACTGTTGCGCACGATGATGTTCTGCGATTGCCCGACATAGATGCCGGCATCCGACGCGCCGCGCACGAACACCTTTTCGATCAGCACATTCTTCGAGCTGACCGGATAGACGCCATAGGCGCCGTTGGTGGATTTCGGCCCGCCGGTCCATTCCACCCGCAGGTTCACAAAGCTGATGCCGTCAGAGCCCTTGGACTTGATGCCGTTGCCCGCGGCATTCTCCACGGCAAAATCCGCCAGCAGCACGTCACCGGAGGTCACCAGCAGCCCCTCGGCCTCGCCGGTCTGCCCGGTAAAGTCCAGCACGCTGCGCTCCGGCCCGGCGCCGCGCACCGTGACGCCCGCCACGTCGAGCGACAGACCGGAGGTGAGCGCGAACCGCCCGGCGCCCAGCTGCACCACATCGCCCGGCTCGGCCTCGATCAGCGCTGTCTGCAGCCGCTCATGGGCGTTGGCGCCTGCCGCCACGTCCAGCGTCTTTGCGCCGGCGGGCAGCGAGGCAAGGCCGGCTCCGGCAAGCAGCAGGAAAAGATGGTTGCGCATGGTCAGCCTCCCCGGCGCCCGGCGTTTCGCGGGCTGGGCATCAGTCTAGAGCGCAAAGCCCGGCTGGGCCAGAGTGATGCTTTTCATAGTGTTGCAGTCTTTGCACGCCAAGGCTGCTGCCGCGGCAAGCCGGCACTCTGGCGCTCCCCTGCTGATCTGCTATCTTGTCAGCCTGAAGTGTTTGGAAGGCCCGCCTCCCCATGTCGCCGAATTGGAAGATCGCGCTCACTCTCTCCGCGCTGGCGGTGATTCCCGTCACCGCTGCGGTGCGGGCGGCTGCGCAATCCGATACCTACAAGCAGCTCGATGCGCTGATGGATGTGTTCGAGCGCGTGCGGGTCGATTATGTCGACAAGGTTGATGACAAGGCGCTGATCGATGGCGCCATCAACGGCATGCTGGCCAGCCTGGATCCGCACAGCTCGTATCTCGATGCGCGTGATTTCCAGACGATGCGCCAGACGACCGATGGCGAATATGGCGGTCTCGGCCTCACCGTCACCACCGAGGATGGCGCCGTGAAGGTTGTCTCCCCCACCGATGACACGCCCGCCGCCCGCGCCGGCGTCAAGGCCGGGGACTATATCACCCATCTCGACGATGTTCTGATCTACGGCACCTCGCTGCAGGATGCCGTGGACAAGATGCGCGGTGCGCCGGGCACCAGCATCAAGATCACCGTGGTGCGCGAAGGCGCCAGCAAGCCGCTGGATTTCAGCCTCAAGCGTGAAGTCATCCAGATCAAGCCGGTGAAGTGGGAAGTGCGCGGCAATGTCGGCATCGTCCGCATCTCCACCTTCAACAAGCAGACCGGCGAAGCAACGCGTGACGCCGTGACGGCTATCGAGAAGAAGCTCGGCGCCTCGCTGGCCGGCTATGTCATCGATCTGCGCTCGAACCCCGGCGGCCTGCTCGACCAGGCCATCGAAGTGAGCGATGTGTTCCTCGACAAGGGCGAGATCGTCTCGCAGCGCGGCCGGGCCAAAACCGATATCCAGCGCTATTTCGCCAAGACCGGCGATCTCACCGGCGGCCGCCCGCTGGTTGTCGTTGTTGATGCCGGCTCGGCTTCTGCCGCCGAGATCGTGGCGGGTGCGTTGCAGGACCAGCGCCGCGCCATCGTGCTGGGCCAGCGCAGCTTCGGCAAGGGCTCGGTGCAAACGCTGATCCCGCTGGGCGCGGATACGGCGCTGCGGCTGACGACGGCGCGCTATTTCACGCCTTCGGGCCGCAGCGTGCAGGAAGCCGGCATCGAGCCGGATGTGGCGGTGCCGCAGCTTTCCGATGAGCGGGATGCCGCCCGGCCGCGCCTGCGCGAGGCAGACCTGCGCCGCCACCTGATCAACGAGATCAAGGATGGCACCGAGAAGATCGTCGAGAATGACGAAAAGCCGGATCCGCGCTTCGTCGCGACGCCTGAGGAACTCAAGAAGCAGGGCGTCATCGATTTCCAGCTCAACTATGCGGTCAAGTTGCTGGCCCGCACGGCACCGGGCGCGCCGCTGCGCACGGCGGACGCTGCGCCGGTCAAGAGCCTCGCGACCCCGGCGCCTTTGAAGACCGTGGCTCCGGCGCCGCAGAGCAACTAGCGGGGTTGGGCGGCGCAATCCGCCCAACCCGCCGCTTTCTCGTCATTTTCCCGGCCGCTGCGATTGCGCGCTGCAACATCGCCGACTATTCCGGTGCCCAAGCCCTCCATCGGATCGGATAGCCTCTTGCTTCGCCGTCTCTATGACTGGACCCTGGCGCGTGCCGGCAGCCCCCATGCCGAGCGTTGGCTGGCTTTCATCAGCTTTGCTGACAGCAGCTTCTTCCCCATCCCGCCCGATGTGATGCAGATTCCGATGTCGATCGCCCGTCCGGAGCGCTCGATCCGCTATGCCGCGGTTTCCACCATCGCCTCGGTGTCCGGCGCGCTGCTCGGCTATGCCATCGGCTCGCTGCTCTACAAGACGGTGGGTGTGCCGCTGCTGCAATTCTATGGCTATGAGGAAAAGTTCGCGCAGTTCGCGCAGGATATCGGCGCCAACGGCTTCCTGTGGATGCTGGCCTTTGCCTTCCTGCCGATCCCCTACAAGGTGGCGACCATTGCGGCGGGCAGCATCCATCTTGGCCTGCCGGTGCTGATTGCCGCTTCCATCCTGGGCCGCGGCGGGCGGTTCTTTCTCGTGGCGCTGGTGCTCCGGCGCTACGGCGCGGCGGCGCAGCGGATCATCGATCAGTATTTCCACACGCTGGCGCTGGTCGCCACCGGGCTGTTTGTCGGCGGCTTTGTCGTGGTGAAATATGCCTTCTAGCCGCATCACCATGCTGCTGCTGCTCGGGCCTTCGGCGCTGCTCGGCGGCGCGCTGGCATTTGAATATATCGGCGGTCTTTACCCTTGCGAGATGTGCCTCTGGCAGCGCTGGGCGCTGGTGGCGGCGCTGGCGCTGGCCTTGCTTGGCTGGGCGCTGGGCCACGCCCGCGCCGTGCTGGCGCTTTCGGCGCTGGCTGTGCTGGTGGGCGCGGGCATCGCCGGTTTTCATGTCGGGGTGGAGCAGCAATGGTGGAAGGGCATCACCGAATGTGCCGCCACGCCGATCGGCGGCAGCACCGCAGACATTCTCGGCGCCGTGCTGGCCGCACCCATCGTGCGCTGCGACGCCATTGCCTGGTCGCTTTTCGGCATTTCCATGGCAGGATGGAATCTGGTCTTTTCGAGTCTGATCGGAGCAGTGGCGCTATGGAAGCTGAAAGCCGCGTGAGGCACCTGCCCGGAGACGCCAAGCTCGAGGCGCGTGGTCCGGACATCGCCGCGATGATCCGGGTCAACCAGGCCGGCGAATATGGCGCAGCGCGGATTTATGCCGGCCAGCTTGCCGTGATGGGCACCCGCAGCCGTGTTTCGGGCGAGATTCGCCACATGGCGGCGCAGGAGCAGCGTCACCTCGATGGTTTCGATGCGCTGATGCTGCGCCGGGGCGTGCGGCCGACGCTGTTTGCGCCGCTCTGGCATATCGCCGGCTATGCGCTGGGTGCGGCAACGGCGTTGCTCGGCCCAAAGTCTGCCATGGCCGCCACCGTGGCGGTGGAAACCGTCATCGATGAACATTATGGCGCGCAGGAAGCCGCCCTGGCCGATGGTGCGGACCCTGAACTCGCCGGGATGGTGAAGGATTATCGTGCCGATGAGGCGGAGCACCGCGAGACAGCAGCGGGGCATAGCGGCGAAAATGCGTTCGGCCTGATGCAGGCTGTCATCCGCGCCGGGTGCCGCACCGCGATCAAGGTCGCGGAGAAGATCTGAGCTGTCCCCTCATCCCGGCCTTGGCCGGGATGAGGGAATATCCGACTAGTTCTTGACGTCGTCGGCGGTCTTGGTGACGGCCTTGCCGACGCTGCTGACATCGCGGCCAGCGCCGGAGATGGTGTTGCAGGCCGAGAGGGTCAGGCCGACAACGGCAAGAGCGAGGAACGTGCGAAGACGCATGGAAAAACTCCGATACTGTGATGGTGCCAGGGGCTACACCCGCCAAGCTTAACCGACCATTGCCATGATTGTTCCCGTTCGCCAAGGCTTGCCAAGCCCGCCCGGCCGCTGCCATCAGCAGGCATGATGGATTTTCGCCTGCCGTTGCTGGAGCCCGTGGCCGAGCTTGCAGCGCTGTTGCCATCTGCCTGCCCGCCGGCGTTGGCCAGCGCTGCCGCCATGGCCTGGGCGCAGGCGCCGTTCCTCAAGGGCCTGATGCGATCGCGCGCGCCCTTGCTCGCCGTGCTGGCGGACCCAGTAGCCGGCCCTGAAGCGGCCTTTGCCGCGGCGATGGCGCGGGCGCGGGACGCCGGCCAGCCCGCCGCCCAGCGGCTGCGCGGCGCGCGCGGCGATGTGGCGCTGCTCGTGGCGCTGGCGGACCTTGCCGGCTGGTGGCCGCTCGAGCGGGTGACGCTGGCGCTGTCTGACTTTGCGGATCTGGCGATTGATACGGCCTTTGCCGAGGCGCTGGCCGAGCGCGACGCTCCCAACCGCGGCATGGCGGCGCTGGCGCTGGGCAAGCTGGGAAGCCGCGAGCTCAACTATTCCTCGGACGTCGATCTCATCCTCATCCATGAGCCGGACCTTGTGCCGCGCCGCAGCCATGAGGAGCCGGATGAAGCCGCGGTGCGCATCGCCCGCCGCGCCGTGGCGCTGCTCGCGGACCTGACGCCCGATGGCTATGTGGCGCGGGTGGACCTGCGGCTGCGCCCGGCCAGCGAGATCACCCCGATGACCCTCTCGGCGGCGGCAGCGGAGCACTATTACCAGTCGCAGGCGCTGACGTGGGAGAGGGTGGCGTTCATCCGCGCCCGCGCCTGCGCCGGGGATGCGGCAATCGGCGAGGGGTTCCTGGCCCGTATCCGGCCGTTCGTGTGGCGGCGCAGCCTCGATTACACGGCGGTGCGCGATATCCAGTCGGTGAGCCTGCGCATCCGCGACCATTTCGATGATGGCCAGGCGATCGGCCCGGGGTTTGATCTGAAGCGCGGGCGCGGCGGCATCCGTGAGGTGGAGTTCTTCACCCAGATCCACCAGTTGATCTGGGGCGGACGCGACCCCGGCCTGCGCGCGCCGGCAACGCTCGATGGCCTGGCCGCGTTGGCGGCGGCAGACAAGATTTCCGCCGCAGATGGCGAGCGGCTGGCCGCCAGCTACCGGGCGCTGCGCACGCTCGAGCACCGCCTGCAGATGCGGCGGGACGAGCAGACCCATGCCGTACCGAAACTGGCCGCGGACCGGGCCGCAGTGGCGCAGCTGAGCGGCGCCAGGGACTGGGCAAGCATCGAGCGCGGGCTGCAAGCCGTGACGGCCCCGGTGGCAACCGCCTATGACCGGCTGATCGCCGCGGCAGCGCCGGAGACCACACCGGTGCCCGCCGATCCGCAGCCGTGGCTGCGCCGCAAATACCCGCAAATCGCCCGCATCGCCGCACCGCTGGTGACGCGCTGGCGCACCGCAAACCTGCGGGCGCTGCGCAGCGAGCCGGCCCGCGCTGCCTTCGAGGCCGTGCTCCCGGCGCTGCTCGAAGGCATCTCCAAGGCCGCTGATCCGGCAATGGCGGCGTCTCGCCTCGATAATTTTTTCACGCAACTCCCTCAGGGCGCTCAGTTTTTCGCACTGCTGCAAGCCAATCCCGCGCTTGTCGGCCTGCTCGGCCATCTGCTCGGCGTCACGCCGGTTCTCGCTGATGCGCTGGCGCGCGATCCGTCGCTGTTCGACGTGATGCTCAGCCCGGATACCTTCCAGCCCCTCCCGGACGCCCAGGCCCTCGCCGCCGAGCTGGCGAGTTTCACCGATTCCGCCGGCGCCCTGGAGGAATTGCTCGATCGCGTCCGCCGCTGGACCGGCGAGCGCCGCTTCCAGCTCGGCGCCCAGCTGATCGAGGCCCGCGCCGACCCGCTGGCGGTGGCGCGCTCACTGGCCGATCTCGCCGATGCGGCGCTGGCTGTCATCATCCCCGCCGTCATCGCGGAGTTCGCGCTCAGCCATGGCCATGTCGAGGGCACCGAGCCGCTGGTGCTGGCGTTGGGGCGCTACGGCGGGCGCGCGCTCACCCATGCTTCGGATCTCGATCTGATCTATCTCTTCAGTGGGGAAGCCGCTGGCACCTCCGATGGCCGCAAGCCCTTGCCGGCGCCACTGTATTTCAACCGGCTGGCAGCGCGGCTGACAGCGGCGCTCTCCGTGCCCACCGCTGCCGGCGCGCTGTACGAGGTGGATACACGGCTGCGGCCCTGGGGCGCCAAGGGCATGCTCGCCGTCTCGGTGCCAAGCTTTGCGCGCTACGAGGCTGAGGAGGCCGAGAGCTGGGAGCATATGGCGCTGACCCGCGCTCGCACTGTGTGGGGCAGCGCTGCTGCGCGGGCCGAGGCGGAAGCGGCCATCCATGACACGCTGACCCTGCCACGGGACGCGGAAACGCTGCGCCGCGCCGTGGTCGAGATGCGTGGAGACATGGCCAAGGCCAAGCCCGGCAAGGGGATATTCGATGCCAAGCTCAGCCCGGGCGGCCTCGTGGATCTGGAGTTTCTGGTGCATTTCCTGCAGCTCCGCGATGGTGCAGGGCTTGAGCCGGACCTGGCGCGCGCCACCGCCGCGCTGACAGAAGTGGGCACACTGCCCGATGGCCTGGCGGCAGCCCATGATTGCCTGACGCGCTTTCTGGTGCTGCTGCGGCTCGTTTCACCAGGGAGCAGCGTGCCGGCCAGCTTCTCGGCGCCGGTGGAAGCGATGCTGGCGCGGGCCATGGGTGCGGCATCCTTTCCTGCCCTTGTCGAGGATTTGTCTCTGGCCAAAAATGCCGTGCGGCTGGCATGGAGCGATATCCTCGCCAAATAAGGGACACCGAGATGACGACGATCTTGAATGCCGGTGATGTTGCTCCCGATTTTATCCTGCCCAGCGATGGCGATGCGCCGATCAGCCTGGCCACCGCCAAGGGCCGCAAGCTGGTGCTGTATTTCTACCCCAAGGACGATACGCCCGGCTGCACGACGGAAGGCAAGGATTTCAGCGCGATGATCGCCGAGTTCGCCGCCGCCGATGCCGATGTCGTCGGTGTGTCGCGGGATAGCGTGAAGGCCCATGCCAAGTTCCGCAGCAAGCACGGCCTCACGGTTGGCCTTGGTGCCGACGAGACCGGCGCCGCGACGGAAGCCTATGGCGTGTGGGTAGAGAAGGCGATGTACGGCAAGACCTACATGGGCATCGAGCGCGCCACCTTCCTCATCGGTCGGGACGGCAAGATCGCCCAGGTCTGGCGCAAGGTGAAGGTGCCGGGCCATGCGGCTGCGGTGCTAGCGGCGGCGCAGGCGCTGGCCTGAAGCTTAAGGCGTGCGCGGAAGACCCGAAACAGTGTTGCGCGCACGCCACATTGGCTGACGATTCGCATCGCCAGTCGCTAGTAACGGCTGCGCTGCAGAATAGTTGCACCGCCAATTTCATAAATTCTCCGTTCATCGCTCGCTTCGTCGCAACGTCGCAACGGCTTGCCCCCTGCTGCCGCGGGGCGCCTTGCGGGGGGAGATTTCGGCTGGTCAATTGCCCCTGTCGCCGGGCCGCAAGGCTGCAGACGACGCGTAGAAGCGTATCGCGGTTCTGCCCCGCAACCTCCGGAAAAGCCGGGTCGCAATGGGGCAAGGAGCGCAACTGAGCCGGGGGTTTTCGCTTTAGCACCGGGATTGCACGGGGCCTGAAAAGGCTCGCTGTCCCACTTGTGCGCTGCGCCCTGGAGCAGGTTCACCCGGCCTTTCGGCATGGCATCCCGCCATTCCCCGCAAGGCCAAAAAATGAGTTTTGGTAGCAGCATATGAAAATTGGGTTTGCAGTTCTGGTCGCGGGGTGGCTCGGCATCGCCAGCACCGCCATGGCCAGTGGCAGCGCCCCGGTTGTCAACGTCGCCCGCACCGAGACAGCTGCGCTTGACGCCGCGTTCAAGGGCAATTCCGCAGCGCGTCCGCAGAGTGGCTCGGAAATCCGGCTGCGCGATGCACAGGCGCTCATCCGCAAGCTCGGGCTCGACCCGTCGCGCTTCATCGCAACCGGCAGCGGCAGCGTTGGTGTTGGCGGCCCCTATGTTCCCGCCGCTGCTGCCTCGCAGATCGGCGACGTGTTCCAGAGCGCTGCCAAGCTGGAAGCCCTGCAGAGTGCCTTGGCTGCTGTTCCGGCGTTCATTCCTGTCAAGACGTGGCGCGACACCTCGGGCTTCGGTACCCGCCATGATCCGTTCAACGGCCGCGCCGCCGTGCATGCCGGCCTCGACATGGCCGGCCCCCAGGGCGAACCGATTTACGCCTCCGCCAATGGCACTGTGGTCAAGGCTGGCCGCGCCAATGGCTATGGCAATCTCGTCCAGCTCGAGCATGGCAAGGGCATCGAGACTCGCTACGGCCATCTTTCCCGCATTCTCGTGCAGCCGGGCGAGACCGTGCGCCAGGGCCAGTTGATCGGCCGCATGGGCTCCACCGGCCGCTCCACCGGAACCCATCTTCACTACGAAATCCGTGTCGATGGTCGGCCTGTGAACCCCAAGCCGTTTTTTGAAGCCTCCGCCTTTGTGCTCGCCGCCCAGAGCGAAGCGGCCTCGCGGACCAACCGCCAGATCGGCCCGGTGCTAAATGACAACAGCGGCCCGGTCGAGACAATCTTGATGGAGCCGCTGCGCCTTTCCAGCCTGCGGCAGGATGTTGCGCTCTAGGCTTCGCAGTCCCGCCGCGCCATTGCGTGCCGAAGCTATCGCCCCTACATTGCCCCCATGGATACAGCCCCGCGCCTGATGCCCGCTGCCGCCGCCCGTGTTGCTGCTATCGCAGCGCGTCAGGGCAAGCCCGGCCTCAAGCTGCGCCTTGCTGTCGATGGCGGCGGCTGCGCCGGTTTCCAGTACAAGTTCGGGCTTGAAGCGGAAGCTGCGGCTGATGACCTTGTGATCGAGACCGATGGCGTGACGATGCTGATCGATCCGGATTCGCTGCCCTTCGTGGCGGGGGCCGAAGTCGATTATGTCGAAAAGATCGGTGCTGCGGCGTTTGAAGTGCGCAATCCCAATGCCGCCAGCGGTTGCGGCTGCGGATCCAGCTTCTCGGTCTGATCGCCGGCTGGCGCGGCGGCAAGCCTCGTACTAAGGTCGCGGCCATGCGTATCGCGACTTTCAATATCAACGGCACCAATGCCAGGCTTCCGCGCCTGCTCGAATGGCTGGCGGAGGCGCGGCCCGATGTGGCGTGCCTGCAGGAGATCAAGACCATCTCCGAGAATTTCCCGGTCGAGACGCTGCGTGAGGCAGGCTACCATTGCCTCGTCCATGGCCAGAAGGGCTTCAACGGCGTTGCGATCCTGAGCCGCGAGCCGGCCACGGAGACGCAACGCGGCCTGCCGGGCGATGATGCGGACGAACAGTCACGCTATCTGGAAGCCGAGATTGCCGGCGTGCGGGTAGCGACCATCTATTTGCCGAACGGAAACCCGCAGCCCGGCCCGAAGTTCGATTACAAGCTGGCCTGGATGGCTCGGTTGCGGGCGCATGCCGCAGGCCTGCTCGGCCGCGGCCAGGCGGTGGTGCTGGCGGGGGACTATAATGTCATCCCCAATGACGATGACATCTGGTCTCCAACGGCGATGGCGGATGATGCGTTGATGCAGCCCGAGAGCCGCGCTGCCTATCGCGCGCTGCTCTGGGACGGCTGGACGGACGCTCTGCGCGCCTTTCACCCTGTGGGCGGCGTCTGGACCTTCTGGGATTATCAGGCTGGCGCCTGGCCGAAGGACCATGGCTTCCGAATTGATCACCTGCTGCTCTCGCCGCTGGCAGCCGACCGGCTGGTGGAGGCGGGCGTCGACAAGGCTGTGCGCGGGCAGGAGAAAGCCAGCGATCATGTGCCGGTGTGGGTGACGCTCAGGGACTGAGGAGTAGCGGCCTCGCTTGAGCGGCCGGGCTCTATAGTGCGCGTTCGAAAACGCGGTAGGTGCGCGTCACCTTGCTGCCGATGGCATCGGCGATCGAGCGCATCGGGCCATTGTCATCGAGGATCCAGCCGATCTCGCCCTCGTCGGCACCAAAGTTGGCGATGGCGTCACGGCGGATATATTCGATCATCTGAAAGGCCATCAGCGAGGCAACGCGGTGGCCCTGCAGCGTCTTGCGGATACCCATCAATGGCACACGAATGCGCTTCACCTTTGGGGCTCGCAGCCGCCAGAGCAGCTTGGCCCAGCCGAAGGGAAACAGGCTGCCGTTCAAGTCACGGGTCAGCTCATTGATGTCGGGCAGGGCGATCATGAAGCCGACCGGCTCGCCCTCATATTCGGCAATGCGGATGAGCTCCTCGAACACGATCGGCTTGAGCTTCTTGCCGACATGGGCGATTTCGGCCGGGGTGAGTGGCACAAAGCCCCAGTTGGTCGACCAGGCATCGTTGAGGATATCGAGGATGAGCGCGGCTTCCTCGGCGAAGCGGGATTTGTCGACCTTGCGGGTGACAAGCTTGCTATTGCGCTCGCTGGCTGAAACGATGCGCTGCACGATCTCGGGGAAGGGCTGGTCGATGCGCAGGCCCCAGGTGTGCAGGTCCTTGATGCCCGTGTAGCCGCGGCCGGTGATGTGCGTCTGATAATAGGGCAAGTGATGCCCCATCATCACGGAGGGGGCCTGGCCAAAGCCTTCGACCAGCAGTCCCGGTTCATCCCAGATCGAGATGCTGAACGGACCCTGTGCCCGTGTCATGCCCTGGGCGCGCAGCCAGCCTTCTGCTGTATCGAGCAACAGGCCGGACACCGCCGGATCGTCGATGCACTCGAACAGGCCCCAGTGGCCGATACCGGCGCCGACATGGGTGAGAACCAGCTCGTCGACCTGCGCCGAGATGCGGCCGATGATCTCTCCGCCGCGCTCTACCATCCAGAAGGCAGCGCGGCCATGTCCGAACCAGGGGTTGCCCTTGATGCCACCGATCAGCGCCTGCATCTCGCTGCGCAGTGGCGGCACGAAGTGCGGATCATTGGCGTAGAGCCGGTAGGGCAGTTCGATGAAGCGCGCGCGGTCCGCAGCTGTCTCTACGGCAATGAGCTTCAGGCCGGCGGGAACGGGCGTGGCGGCGGGCAAAGCGCTCGAGGCTTCAGCGTGTTTCAGGACAGGTCAGGCGGCTTGGCGCTTGCGCGGGTGGCCGGTGGCGATGATGCCGCCCGAGAGGTCCTTCACATAGGGGTAGGTCTCGGCGACCTTCTCGCTGTAGCCAAGGTTGAACACGGAAGGGCTCTTTTCTGCACGCTCGGCGCGCTCGTAAAAAGTGCCCAGCAGCTTGTCGATGGCGAAGTTGGTGATGCCGAAGTTGCCGGTTTCATCATGGAAATGATGCGCCATGTGCCGCGCCTTCATGTCCGCCAGCCACTTGGCGCGCGGCTTGTAGCTGAGGTGCTGGATGCAATGGCAGAATTCGTAGAAGCAGGTGGTGAGCAGCCCAGCGCTGAACGCCACGGCCGCCGCACCCGGCCCACCGATGAGCCAGCCGACAGGGATGGTGAAGGCAGCGATTGGCGGCAGCGTCGTGTAGAGCGCGCCGAACAGGATCTCGAGGTGGTTCGGATCCTGATGATGATCGTAATGGATGCGCTTCCAGGTGGCGGCGGTGGCCTTGTAGCGCCACATCCACTTGCCGTGCAGCACCCAGCGGTGCAGCGCGTACCAGACTGCCGGATAGGCAACGACCGCGAACACGGCCGAAACAACGCCTGCTGTGAGCGACGGCGGATTGAACCAGGCATAGACACCTGCCGCCACGGCCAGAAGGAGATAGGCCTGGATGGCGTAGTATTGAAAATACGCCACCACGAGCTCGCGCAGGGTCATCCTGTCGAGATAGTGCGAACGGTTCCAGATGCCGGGCTTGGCCAGCTTCTGCGGAATGGTCTTGGCGAGGGGAACGGCCTTCAAAGGGGCTCTCCGGTTAAGCACTTGGAGCGTCCCTATACGCGCATTGCGGCCAATTTGGGACGATCCGGGGCGCGGCGGAGCGTCGCGCCATCACTCTTCGGTCCGGATCAGCACGGCCTCGCCGATCAGCAGGAAAAGTGCAAAGGGCGCCCATGCAGCCATTATCGGCGGGACGGTGCCAAAATTGCCCATCGCCAGCATGAAATTGTCTGCAACAAAAAAGGCAAAGCCGAGGAACATGCCGATGACGGCGCGCACGAACAGCCGGCCGGAGCGCGCCAGGCCAAAAGCCGCGACAGCGCCAAGCAGCGGCATCAGCAACGCCGAGAGTGGACCGGAAATCTTGTGATGCGCAGCGGCGATGAGCGTATCGACCGGCTTGCCGGCAGCGCGCTGCTCGGCGATCTGCGGCCAGAGTTCCCAGAGCGGCACCCAGGCCGGATTTATGCTCGCGGTGGTGAACTGGCGCGGCACCACGGTGCTGGGAAAGGCAAGGCTGGGCAGCGCCGCCACCGTGCCGCGCCCGACATCGAAGATGCGTACGCCGGAGAGCTGCCAGCCGTCCGCAGCCGGCTGGGCGCGATCGGCCATGACGATGCGAAGCAGTTTATTGTCGGCGCGATCATAGATCGTCACGCCTTCGAGCCGGGTTGCGGCATCTTTGCCCGTCACCTTGTCGGCGTGGAACAGATCGGCCCCGCCGCGCACCCAGCTGGCCGAGAGTGACTTCTTGCTGGCCGGCACACGCCGATACTCATTGTCCTGCCACACCTTGAGCGTCTGCGTGGCGCGGGTGACGATGCGCTCGTTGAAGACGAAATTGGCCAGCGCGATGCCCAGTGCTGCCAGCACCAGCGGCGCGAGAATCTGGTGGGCGGAGATGCCGGCCGCCTTGAAGATCACGACCTCGCTGTTCTGGTTGAGCGTCGCCAGCGTGACCAGCGTGGCGAGCAGCACCGAAAACGGCAGGAACAGCTGGATCAACTGCGGCACGCGCAGGGACACATACGTCCACAGTTCGGCCTCGCCATTGCCGGCTGCGGCGAGAATCTTGCCGGACTCGCCCAGCAGATCGAGCGATTCGAGGATGACGATCAGGCCGATGAGGAAAGCCGCGGTGCGGACGAGGAACATCCGCGCTGTGTACCAGGCGATCGTGTTCGAGGGGAAAAGCTTCATGCTGCGTCCTCAGCCGGCCGAGAGCGCATCGTCGCGCCAGCTCGAGCGGCGCACCAGCCTGGCCGCAAGGCCCGAGACGGCCGAGCCGATCTTGCCGAACCAGCGATCGAGCGCGCCGATCGGTTGGCCACCCGGCACATAGGCCAGCACCCGGTAGAGCCATAGCGACAGAGCGAAGAACCCGAGGAACGGCACCCATTGCGCCAGAACCGGGTCGATGCGGCCAAGCGTGCCCATGCGCTCGCCATATTCGGTGACCTTGTGGAACGTCACCAGCCCGATGAGGCTAACAAACACGCCCAGCGCTGAAGTGGAGCGCTTTGGCGGCACCGCCAGCGCCACGGCGAGGAACGGCAGCATGAACATGACAAGACATTGTACCAGCCTTCGGTTGAAGGTGGCGCTGGCGGCGCGACGGGCCTCAGGATCGGCGGTGCTGTCAAACACCAGCGCGCCGAGTTCGGGCAGAGTCAGCTCGATGTTGCCCTCGCCGCGTTTGCGAAAGCTGGTCATCGCCGGGAGGTTTACTGGCAGGTCGTGCTGCTCGAAGCTGAGCACGCGCGGCACGGCATCGCCTCCGGGCGCATGGACCAGCGTACCGTTGGTAAGCCGCAGCAGGATCACATCGGGATCGTCCGTCGAGAGGAATGTGCCCTGCGCCGCAGTGACGGCGAGGCTCTGGCCGTCCTTGCCTTCAGCGCGCACGAACAGGCCGCGCAGGTCGGCACCCTGGTTGAGGCTCTGCTCGACCCGCAGCGTCATCCCCTTGCCGAGATTGGCGAACTCGCCGACCTTGATCGAGGCGCCGAGCGCACCGGAGCGCAGCTCATAGCGCAGGTTTTCATAGGCATAGCGCGCTGTTGGCTGGAGGAAGCCGACGATGCCGAAATTGACCAGCGCAAAGAACAGCGAGAACAGGAACGGCACCCGCAGCAGTCGGTTGTAGCTGATACCGACAGCACGCAGCGCATCGAGCTCGCTGGACAGCGCCAGGTTCCGGAAGGCCAGCAGGATGCCCATCATCACGCCAATCGGGATGCCGAGCGACAGATACTCCGGCAGCAGGTTGCCGAGCATGCGCCAAACCACGCTTACCGGGCCACCTTCGTTCATCACGAAATCGAACAGCCTCAGCATCCGGTCAAGCAGCAGCAACATCGCGGCAATGACCAGCGAAGAGACCAGCGGAATGATGATCAGCCGGGCGAGATATCGATCAAAACGGGTAAGCGCGATCAAGGCGGTTGCAGGTCCAGTCCCTTGATGCCGACACCGCTGCGACATAGTTTCGCCGCATGCCGCCACCATGTTGCACGCCAATGGCAGGCGAACCCTGCCGAATGCGTCTCTTCAACCCTATAGCCCGGTGTATCCCCTAGGTCATGGCAAAATCGTTCAATCGTTCGGGCATTGCGGCTGCCCTGTTGGCTCTGGCGGCGCCGCTGCCGGCGCTGGCGCAGCCCGCGGTTCTTGGCACCGATGCCGCGGCATGCGCGCCCGGCGCCGCGGGCCATGCCGTGCTGGTGACGGTCCATGGCTTCAAGGATCGCGATGGCCGGCTGCGGCTGCAATATTATCCCGACACCAAGGATAATTACCTTGGCTCCGGGCAATATATCCGCCGTCAGGAAATGCAGATGACGCCTGAGGGTGACATGGTGGTGTGCATAACCGTGCCGGCTCCGGCACATTATGTGATGGTGGCGCTGCATGACCGCAATTCCGATGGCAAGCTCTCGGTCTGGTCCGATGGCATCGGCTTTTCCAACAATCCGCGCCTGGCGCTTGCCAAGCCGGCGCTGGAAAAAACGCGCTTTGAAGCCAAGCCGGGCCTGACCCGCATCACCATCGTGATGAATTACCGGCGCGGCCTCTCGGTGCGCCCGCTCGATAGCAAGTAGCGTCTATCGCTCAGGTTGACACCGCGCCTGGTTCTGCAGCCTAAACATCGGGTGCAGGGCGGAGCGAATTC
Organism: Sphingomonadales bacterium UBA6157; assembly: GCA_002423025.1. Classification (GTDB taxonomy): domain Bacteria; phylum Pseudomonadota; class Alphaproteobacteria; order Sphingomonadales; family Sphingomonadaceae; genus Sandarakinorhabdus. The sequence continues at coordinate 103,995 of DIUN01000011.1, forward strand.
CCATGGCGATGCATCGCGGCCGCTTGTTTCGCTTCGCGAAGCCTTGCCGGTCTGGCTGCGCATTGCGGCACTGTCCTTCGGCGGGCCGGCGGGGCAGGTGGCGCTGATGCACCGCATCCTGGTGGAGGAGAAGCGCTGGCTCGGCGAGCAGCGGTTCCTGCATGCCCTCAACTATTGCATGCTGCTGCCGGGGCCCGAGGCGCAGCAACTTGCCACCTATATCGGCTGGCTGATGCACCGAACGCGTGGCGGCATCATGGCCGGCGGGCTATTCATCCTGCCGGGGCTGGTCTCGATCATGGTGCTGAGCTGGGTCTATGTGCTCTTTGGTCAGGTCGGTATCGTTGCAGCGCTGTTCTTCGGGCTGAAGGCCGCGGTTCTGGCGATCGTGTTGCAGGCGGTCGTGCGCATCGGCGGGCGGTCGCTGCGGAACCTGCCGATGCGCAGCTTGGCCGCTGCGGCGTTCCTGCTGATCTTCTTCTTTGACATGCCGTTCCCGGTCATTGTTCTGGGCGCCGGGCTTGTCGGTTATGTTGGTGGTCGCGCCGGGCTGGCGGCGTTCCAGGCCGGTGGCGGGCATGGCACGGTTGGGGCAGGCTTTGTGGCCGATGCCGATACGCTGCTGGGCGAGGAGCTGCCGGGCCATGCGCGCCCAAGCCTTGGTGAGACGTTGCGCGGCGCGGCTTTCTGGCTGGCCGCCTGGCTAGTGCCTGTTGGAGCGGTGCTCCTGTTGCTGGGGCCAGATTCGGTCTTCAGCCAGATCGCGACGTTCTTTTCGGCCATGGCCGTCGTCACCTTCGGCGGCGCTTATGCCGTGCTCGCCTATGTCGCGCAGCAGGCGGTGGACAATTATCACTGGCTTCAGTCGGGCGAGATGCTGGACGGGCTGGGGATGGCAGAAACCACGCCGGGCCCGCTGATCATGGTGGTGCAGTTTGTTGGCTTCCTTGGTGCCTACCGAAATCCCGGGGACCTGCCGCCGCTGCTGGCCGCGACGCTGGGCGGGCTGCTCGCCACCTGGGTGACCTTCATTCCCTGCTTTTTGTGGATATTCCTCGGCGCCCCCTTCATCGAGCGGATGCGCGGAAACCGGGCGCTGACCGGCGCGCTCTCGGCGATCACTGCAGCGATCGTCGGCGTCATCCTGAACCTGGCCGTCTGGTTTGCGGTGCACACGATCTTTCGTGAGGTCAGGCCGCTCAGCTATGGCTTGCTGGCGCTTGATATGCCGGTGGTTGCCAGCCTCGATCACTGGGCGCTGCTGCTTGCCGTGGCCGCCATGTTGGCCATTTTCCGGTTCCGGATGGGCGTGCTGGTGACGCTGGCGGGGACGTCTGCCGGTGGTATTGCCCTCTATCTTGCCGGGGTCACAGCTTAGCCGGCGAGCAGGCTCAGGGCAGATCGACCAGTGTCAGGGTGGCAGCGACAATCTGTGGCACCACCAGCCGGTTGCGCCTGGCATCTAACCCGATGGCGGCAGGGATGGCAAAATCGCTGGCTACGACGACTGGCTTGCCGGCCAAAGGCACGCGATAGACGTTCTTGCCATCCTGGCTCGCCACCAGCAGGCTGCCATCTGTGAGCGGGATGATGCCATCGAACCTCCCGGTCGGCAGCGTGATCTCGCGGATGATTGCGCCGCGCGGCGAACGTATGACAAGGTTCACGCCGCGGCCGCCATGGACGATGTTCCCATCGGCCATGATGGCAATGCCGTTGGGGCGTTCCAGCGCCGGATTGCGTGCGGCGAAAGTGGAGACCTTGCCCTTGGCCGTGATGCGGAACAGCGCACCAGCAGTGTCATCATTGCCACTGTCGGTCACATAGACGGTGCCCTTGTCATCGACAGTCAGGTCGTTGAGCCTGACAGCGCCAGGAACGGGAACATTGGCGACCGGCCGACCAGAGACACGATCGAAGGTGCGCACCGTGGCGGTATCGGCGACATAAACCAGGTCGCCCTTGATGAAGACGCCGAGCGGATCATGCAGCTCAACACCGTTGGCGCCGCCTTCGATCCACTTGAGCTGGATTAGCGTGCCATCGGGTGAGAACAGGGAAACAAAACCATCATTGCCCGGTCCACGCGGGCCGAGATTGGTGACGATGAGCCGATCTGCCACCGGATCATGACGCGCGGCTTCAGAATTCACCAGGCCGACATTGGCGATGACCTTTGTCTCGGCGACGACGGGAGTTGCCAGGATCGAAACCGCTATTGCTGCGAGGCGCAGGACCATCGTCATTGTCGCGCCGGCCTATTCGGCAGCCTGGCGGAACAGCCCGGTGACAGCACCGGCGGTCGCAAACCGCTCGAGGACCGTCTCCAGTTGCTCGGCAGAATGTTCGGCGCAGAGCGAGCAGCGCAGCAGGAACACGCCGGCTGGCGTTGCGGGCGGGCGGCTCATGTTCACATAGACGCCCAGTTCGAGAAGCGCCTGCCACATCCGCACCGTGGTTTCCTGGTCCGGCATCAGCACGGACACGATGGCGCTTTCGGGCGTCGCGGTGGCGAGGCGGAAGCCGCGCGCGACAAGGCCGCCGTGCAGCTTGCGGCTCATGTCCCAAAGCCGGGCGCGCTTGTCCTGTGCGTGCATGAGCTTGCGGATGGAGGTTGCGGCGCAAGCGACCACGGCGGGGGGCAGTGAAGCAGTGAAGGTGTAGGGGCGGCAGACGAGCCGCAGGATCTCGAACTTGGGGTGGTTGGAGACACAGAAGCCGCCCACCGTACCAACCGACTTGGAGAAGGTGCCGACAACGAAATCGACATCATCGGCAACGCCGGCGGCTTCATAGACGCCGCGGCCATGTTCGCCGAAAAAGCCCATCCCGTGCGCTTCATCGACCAACACCATGGCACCATGCGCCTTGGCGATGGCGACCAGTTCCTTCAGCGGTGCGATGTCCCCGAGCATCGAATAGACGCCTTCGAGAATGACCAGCTTGCCGGCTTCCGGCGGCAGGCGGCGCAGGCGCTTCTCAAGGTCTTCGGCGCTGTTGTGCTTGAAGCGCACGATATCGGCATTGCCGAGGTAGCAGCCATCATAGATCGAGGCGTGGCTGTCGGCATCGAGGATGATGAAGTCTCCCTTGCCGGCGAGCGTCGAGACCATGCCGAGATTGGCCTGGTATCCCGTGGAGAACACCATGGCATGCTCCATGCCGTAGAAGTCTTTCAGGGCGTCCTCGCACTCCTTGTGGCCTTGGTAGGTGCCATTGAGTACGCGGCTGCCGGTGGTTCCGGCGCCGAACTTGCGCAGCGCTTCCTCACCGGCGGCGATGACATCGGGGTCGAACGTCATGCCCATGTAATTGTAGGTGCCGAGCAGGATGGTGTCCCGGCCATCGATGACGGCCAGGGTGGGGGACTTGACCTCCTGCATGACGATGGCGAACGGGTCCCGCACGCCGGTGGCTAGCAGCCCCTCGCGCTCGGCGATCAACGCATCGAACTTGGAGAAGAGATCGCTCATTTGTGCACCAGCTTCGTGACGGCATCGGCGACCTGGCCGATGGTTTCGAGATCCGGGAGGAGGTTGAGCGGCATCACGATGTCCCACTCGTCTTCCATGCTGGCGACGAGATCCATCACGGTGAGCGAGTCCATCTCGAGATCGCCGGCAAAGCTGGTGGCTTCGGCGAGCGGCACCTTCTTGAGGTTGAGTGGCTCGATCAGTTCGATGATGCGGGCATAGACGACGGCGCGATCAGACACATTTTGCTCCTGTTGATGCAGGGCAATGCCCCACGATCATGTCACTTCGCCCCTTTGCACCAGAGTATGGCCAAATGGCGGCTGGACGCGCCACTTTGCGAATCGTGGCGGCAGTGTCATCCTTGCGCAACAGGGGGCAGGATGACCGACGAGATACCACCGCCGCACCCGCATTCGATCTATCTGATGCGGACCGTGCAGCAGCAGCACGTCACGCTGTCTGCCATGGCGGACCAGAAGGCCAACATGCTGCTGGGTGTCGCCTCCGTGGTGCTGGCGCTCGTGGTGCGTGAGGGCACGCTGGCCGGGCTGCGGCCGCCGGTGCTCGTGCTGGCCGGGTCCTCCTTCATCGCCGCGCTGTGCTGCATGCTGGCGGTGGTGCCAGCCATTGGTCGGCCGCGGGCGCCCAAGAGCGAGGTGCTGGCCGAGCCGAACATCCTGTTCTTCGGCGTCTTCGCCGAGCTCAGCGAGGAGGAGTATCTTGCCCGGATGCGCAAGATCATGTCTTCTGACACCGCCATTTATGCGGCCATGGTGCGGGATGTTCACCAGCAGGGCATGCTCTTGAAGCGAAAGAAATATTTCTTCCTCGGCTGGGCCTATCGCGTCTTCATCGCCGGGCTGGTGCTGACCTTCCTCACCTTCCTGATCGACATGGCGCTATAGCCAGCCGCTGGCGCGGTAACCGGCCACAGTATCGGCAATGCCTGCTGCCGCATCGAATTGGGGCTGCCAGATGCCGCTGATCGCGGCATTGCCGCCGCGCGCCACCCAATCCGGATGCGCGATGTAGCGCGCCCGGTCCCGGCTCAGCTTGGGCAGCTTGCCCGAGAGGCCGGCAGCGAGCGTCGCCAGCCCGGCGGCGGCGGCCAGCGCCGCGCCCGGAACCGGCAGGGTCCGCACCGTGTTGCCCAGCGCCGCGCCGATCAGCCGGGCGAACTCGCCGTGGCCATAGCCGCCGGCTGCATCACCCCGGCCATCGTCCAGCTCCAGCAGGGCGCGGGACGGGCCGGCGGCGGCCAGCGCCAGCAGGGCCCGCGCCAGATCATCGGCATGGAGGATCGAGATGCGGGCATCGGCGCTGCCGGGGGCGAGGCCGAGGCCGCGCCGGGCGAGGCGATAGACATCGAGCATCTCGGTATCGCCGGGGCCATAAACCGCGGGGGGGCGCACCATCACCCAATCGAGCGGGCTGGCGGAGACAAGTGCTTCGGCGCCGGCCTTGGAAGCGCCGTAGAGGGAGAGGCCAGGCTCGCGTGCGGCCAGGCTGGAGACATGGACAAACCGCTTTGTTCCAGCCGCTTGCGCTGCCTTCAACACCGCTTCCGTGCCGGCCTCGTTGCCGGCGGTGAAGCCCGCCTTGTTCCGCGCATTCACCACGCCGGCGACATGCACCACGGCGTCGGCACCCTCGCACAGCCGTGCCAGCGCGGCTTCGTCTGCCAGGTCGCCCGGCACCCAGGCGACGCCGGGGCGCTCGGCCTGCGGCTTGCGGGCCAGTGCCCGCACCGGGCCGGAGGCCAGCGCCAGCACCCGCTGGCCGACAAAGCCGGTGCCGCCGGTGAGCGCGATGGTCATCGGCCCGGCCGCTGGCTCCTAGGCCGCCACGTCGAACGGCTGGATCTCGCCCGAGAGATACTGGCTGCGCGCCTTGGAGCGCGAGAGCTTGCCGGACGACGTCTTGGGCAGGGTGCGCGGCGGCACGAGTTCCACAACGCAGGTCATGCCGGTGATGGCGCGGACCTTGGTGCGGATCGCCTCGCGCAGGCTGCTGCGCTCATCGGCGCAGGAGGTGCGGCACTGCACCAGCACGGCCGGCGCTTCCTCGCCCGAGGGCGTGGTGATGGCAAAGGCTGCGATGTCCCCGGCCTTGAAGCCCGGCAGCTGCTCGATCGCCCACTCGATGTCCTGCGGCCAGTGGTTCTTGCCGTTGATGATGATCATGTCCTTGGCGCGGCCGACGATGAAGATCGAGCCGGCGGAGAGGTAGCCCATGTCACCAGTGTCGAGCCAGCCATCGGGAGACAGGGCGGCGGCGGTGGCCTCCTCGTCGCGGAAATAGCCGGCCATGACGCCAAGGCCGCGCACGAAAATGCGGCCGATCTTGCGGTCCGGCAGCAGGGCACCGGCCTCGTCGCGGATCTCGATGGTCAGGCCCGGCACGGCCTTGCCGCAGTTGACGATGGCGCGGTAGCGGGTGGGGCGGCGGGCATCGATGCGGCCGCCGGTGCTGCCGGAGAGGGTGCGCTCGTCAATGAGGTCGGACACGATGCCCTGGCCCAGCGGCATGATCGTCACGGCCAGCGTTGCTTCGGCAAGGCCGTAGCTCGGCAGGAAGGCGCTGGCCTTGAAGCCGGCGGCAGCGAACACATCCACAAACGCCTGCATCACCTCGGGGCGGATCATGTCCGCGCCGTTGCCGGCTACGCGCCAGCGAGCGAGGTCGAAGCGCTCGGCGACGTTGATCGAGGGCGAGATGCGGCGGGCGCAGATATCGTAGCCGAAGGTCGGCGAATAGCTGAGCGTGTTGTGCGGGTTGCGGCTGATGAGGGTGAGCCACGACAGCGGGCGGCGGGCGAAATCCTCGGTGGCGAGGTAATCGACCGAAATCTGGTTGGCCAGCGGCGCCAGCATGCAGCCGACAAGGCCCATGTCATGGTACCAGGGCAGCCAGCTCACCACCCGGTCGCCATCGCCGGCTTCCATGCAATGGGCATGGCCGGCGAGGTTGGCGAGCAGCGCCTCGTGCGTCACGGCGACGCCGTGCGGGAAGCGGGTGCTGCCGCTCGAATATTGCAGGTAGGCGATGTCCGTGCGCTTGGCCTCGGGCAGTGCGGCGGCCGGCGCGGCTTCAGCGAAATAGACGTTCCAGTCATGGGCCTGGCACAGCCCTGCGGCGGCCTGCTCGACCATCGGGAACAGCCCCTCCGGCGAGAGCACCAGCTTGGGATCGCAGCTGCGCAGCTGGGTGGCGATCTGCTCCACATAGGCCTCGCGGCCGCCAAAGCTGGTCGGCAGTGGCAGCGGCACCGGATAGGCGCCTGCATAGATTGCGGCGAAAAAGGCAGCGGCGAAACCGGCACCGGTCTCGGCGATCAGCGCCACGCGGTCCCCCGGCTGAATACCATCGGCGAGCAGGCGCAGCGCCTGGCGGCGGGCATCGGCCGCCAGCTCGGCATAGGGGTAGGCGCGGGTCAGGTCGGCGCGGGCATCATGGAAGTTCATGCCCTTTTTACCCAGCGCGGCATAATCCAGCGCTTCACCCAGGGTGCCGAAATCGGCACGGCGATAGGCAAGGCTGTCGAACGTTGGCGTCGGCGCCTTTGCAGTCGGGCTCGTGTTCAAGCCTCTGTCTCCCTTTGCCCCCTGCATCGTCGCTCGTGAATCGAGCGTCCGGCGCAAGGCTGACCCATGTGTAGGCTTGTGCGTTTCGCAGATCGGCGGGTTCAAATTCCGGCCCGATCATGGCAGGAACAAGGCAGCGTCCGAATCCGGGGAATTAATATGGACGACAATCACGATGGCGATGAACGCGGCGGGCGCCGGCGACCGGCCCGGCCGCCGCGGGTTTATGCGCCGCGCGAGCCGCGGCCCATCGATGCGGCGCAGCTGCAGGAAATGGCTCTGGGCTATGCGGCGCGCTACGCCACGACGGCGGCCAAGCTGCGGCAATATCTGGCGCGCAAGCTGCGCGAGCGCACCTGGACGCCTGCTGAACCCCCTGACATAGAAGGGCTTTCCGCCCGTATCGTGGCGCTGGGCTATGTGAATGACCGGGCCTATGCCGCCTCGAAAACCCGCGATCTCACGGCTCGTGGCTTTGGCCAGCAGCGCGTCCGCAGCGCGCTTTCGGCTGCCGGCGTCAGCCGTGATGATGTTGCGGCCGAGGCTGTCGAGGCCAGCCCGTTCGTGGCGGCGCTGGCCTTTGCCCGGCGGCGGCGGCTTGGGCCGTTCGGCCGCGACGGCAGCCCTGCCGATCCGGCGGTGAAGCGCCGGCAAATGGCGGCGATGGCCCGTGCCGGCCATGGCTTTGATGTGGCGCGGCGGGTGATCGAGGCGCGCAGCGAGGCGGCGGCCGAAGCACTGGTCGAGGGCGATTAAGGGAGATTTCCGGGCACCCGGCGGGCTGCGCACGGGCTGCAGACGGGATGCACACGGGATGCACCTTGGCACTGGATGGGCGCTGGACAGGCACCGGCCGGGCGCGCCACGGGCACGCTCCCAGGCGGCCAAGTCCGGCCCCGGCCACTCTGGAAGGTTACAAAGGTTACACACCCATGCTCATGCAGTGTGCACGGCCTGCAGGCGTTGATTTACATTTCTTGCAATTTCAAGGAACGCCGTTTTATAACCCATTTGGCGATAATTGGCAATCAGGCGACTTTCGCCAACGTCGGTGCGGCGCTGGCCGAGCGGCCGATGGCGAGGTTGGCGATGGCATAGTCCACCATGTCCGGGTGAAAGTCCGGCGGTACGTCGCGGAAGCGGCAGGCGGCAACGATCTGCGCGATGAGGAAGCCCGGTTGGAACGCTGCCAGCTCCAGCCCGTGCACATCGCGCAGTGTCGTGACGATCTGGTGGAACACCTCGTGCGTCAGCTGCGCCTTCAGGCCGTTGGCGGCGGCGACAGTTTCAAAAATCCGCCGATAGGCCTCCAGCGCCGGGGCGCGCACCTCCAGCTTGTAGGGAATGCGGCGCAGGAAGGCCGGGTCCATCAGGTCCGCCGGGTCGAGATTGGTCGAGAAGATCACGATCGCCTCGAACGGGATGCGGAAGCTCTTGCCGGTGTTGAGCTTGAGATAATCCACCCGGTTCTCCAGCGGCACGATCCAGCGGTTGAGCAGCGCTGTCGGGGAGACGATCTGGCGGCCGAAATCATCGATGAGCAGGCAGCCGCCTGCCGCCTTGATGTGCAGCGGCGCGGTGTAGAGATTGGCGGTGGCTTCATGCTTGAGGTCCAGCATTTCCAGCGTCAGCTCGCCGCCCGTCACGATGAACGGCCGCCAGCACGCCACCCAGCGCGAGTCGGCATTGTCCCGATACAGCGAGGGCGACGCCTCCGGGTCCCCCCAGGCCGGGTTGACCGGGCGGTGCACATCCGGATCGAACACCATCATCATCTGGCCATCGATGAGCACGGCGTGCGGCACATAGATGATCTGCTGGAACACCCGCTCCAGCCGCTGCGCCACCGAGGTCTTGCCGTTGCCGGGCGGGCCATACATCAGCAGCGCCCGGCCCGAGCTGATCGCCGGGCCGATCTGGTCCACGAATGCGTCCGCCACCTGCAGATCGGCAAAGGCGCGCTTCATCCCCGGCCAGTCGATCTGCTCGTTCGTCACCTTCTGGCGGCTCACCCAGTGCGTGTAGCTGTCAAGGCTCACCGGCGCGGCGCCGACATAAGCCGAGCGGGCATTGGCTTCCATGGCGCGGCGCTTGCCGGCCTCGGTCAGCTCGTAGCGCGCCCCGGCATGGCCGCCGCCAAGCGCTGACATCAGCTGGCCGCGCACGCACAGGTCGAGCAGGTCATCCACCAGCTTGGGCATCAGCTTTAGGGCATGGGCGAAGTCCGCCAGCGATTCCGCCGGGGTGTTGAAGCCGGTCTTCAGCAGCAGTTCGAGCAGGGTCTTCTCGTCGATGCCGGTCTCGGCCACCGAGGATGGCTCGGCGGGCACGGCCGCGAGGAACGCCTCCAGCCGCTCGGGCGAAATTGCCTCGATGGCGGCAAGGTTGTGCCCCAGCCGCCCGCCCTCACGCCGCTGCCGGCCCATGGCGGCGGAAATCTGGTCTTCACTGACAAGTCTTGCCGCCAGCAGCAGCTCGCCGATCCGCATCTGTCTGGTCCCCCAAAGGCCCAGCAGTTAACGGCGGCGGCAGCCGTGGTTTGCACCATGTCATTGCACTGTCACAAAACTGTAACTTTCTGCTTCGCAGCAGCGGAACCGCGCGCTATCAGGCTGGACACGCAATCCGATTGCACACGCCGGGAGTTGCCCTCATCGATCAGATCGCCGCGCTGCCCTATCGCCGGGATGCCGATGGCGTGGTGCGCGTGCTGCTGATCACATCGCGGGATACCAAGCGCTGGGTGGTGCCCAAGGGCAACCCGATCCGCGGGCTGACGTCGCACCTGGCTGCGGAGCGCGAGGCCTTTGAGGAGGCCGGCATCACCGGCACGGCAAGCCCGGTGGCACTGGGGCGCTTCCGCTACGTCAAGCGCCGCCGCAATGGCGCGGTCATCACGCTTACCGTTGCCGTGTTCCCGATGGAGTTTGCTGAGCAGATGCAGGACTGGCCGGAGAAGGGCCAGCGCGAGTGCCGCTGGTTCAGCGTGGCCGAGGCCGCCGATGCTGTGGATGAGCCGGATTTGCGGGCGCTGATTCTCGGCTTCCAGCCGCTTGGGGGGCAGCCGGTTGCGGCAGCTCCTACGGCTCAGGCGATGGCTGTTCCGATGTGGCGGCGGCCGTTGGCGCTCGGGGTGATCGGGCTGGCGCTGCTGCTGGTGGTTGCGCTGTTGGCGGGCTAAAGTTGGTTGCCTACGGTTTGCTTATGCATTCATCAGCATTCTCTCTTGGCCATCTTGAGCAATCCCACATTCGGCTTTCGTAGCCGGTCGTGCGGTTAATGGCGTAGCGAAAGGCCAAATTTTTTAATTCGTTATCGGTCATTGGGAAGGCGCGTGCTGTATCGACGCCGCTTGTCCAAGCGAATATTTGGCAAAATTCGCGCGAACCGCAACGTTCTTTCGCGGCGATGATCATTGCTTCAGTCGGCGTCGAATTCGACATCGTCATCGAATAGATCGCATCACCAGCAATCAGTCGAAAGACTGGGGCGGGGCCATTTCCGTCATCGGCCGCGCCGCAACTGGCCAGAAAGAGCATAAGCGAACAGCAAGCCAAAGGTTTCATGGCGAGATCCTTGATACCGCACGTCTGGTGCCATGAGCGATAGCCGGGAGATGGGCCCCCGCCTGCGCGGGGGTGACGATTGAAAAAAAGCGGGTATGCGTTGCTGGCCGCCGGAGGCACTGCTGTCCGCCGGAGGCACTGCTATCCGCCGGAGGCGCGGGGGGCCTCCGGCGGTGCAGGGTTCAGGCGTCCACGGTTGGCGGCGGCAGTGCCTTCACCGCCTTCTTCTTGCGGGCGCGTGGCGGCTTCTTGGCGGCGGGCACGATCTCGAAGGCGAGGTCATCGTCCTTCAGGTGCACCCGCACTTCGCCGCCATGGACCAGCTTGCCGAACAGCAGTTCCTCGGCGAGCGGCTGCTTGATCTTCTCCTGGATGAGCCGGCCCATCGGGCGGGCGCCATAGAGCTTGTCATAGCCGCGCTTGGTCAGCCACGCCTTGGCCTCATCGGTGAGGGCGATGTGGACATCGCGCTCGGAAAGCTGGAGCTCAAGCTGGAGCACGAACTTGTCGATGACGCGGGCGACGACTTCCGGTGGCAGATAATCAAAGGCGATCACCGCATCGAGACGGTTGCGGAACTCGGGGGTGAACATCCGCTTGATGGCCTCCTCGTCCTCGCCGACGCGCTGGATGGCGCCGAAGCCGACTCCCTCGCGCGCCATGTCGGCAGCGCCGGCATTGGTCGTCATGATGAGGATGGTGTTGCGGAAATCCACCGTCTTGCCGTGGTGATCGGTGAGCTTGCCGTTGTCCATCACCTGCAGGAGGATGTTGAACAGGTCCGGATGGGCCTTCTCGATCTCGTCGAGCAGCAACACGCTGTGCGGCTGCTGGTCCACAGCATCTGTGAGCAGCCCGCCCTGATCGAAGCCGACATAGCCCGGAGGCGCGCCGATGAGGCGGCTGACCGAGTGGCGCTCCATATATTCGCTCATGTCGAAGCGGGTGAGCGGAATGCCGAGGATGGTGGCAAGCTGGCGGGCAACCTCGGTCTTGCCGACGCCGGTGGGGCCGGAGAACAGGTAGGAGCCGATCGGCTTGTTCGGTTCGCGCAGGCCGGCACGGGACAGCTTGATGGCGCTGGCCACACGCTCGATGGCCTTGTCCTGGCCAAAGACGACGCGCTTCAAGTCACCCTCAAGGCTGGCAAGCGCCTTGGTGTCGTCCGTCGAGACGCTTTTCGGCGGGATGCGCGCCATGGTGGCGATCACGGCCTCGACTTCCTTGACGCCGATCAGCTTCTTGCGGCGGTTCTCGGGCAGCAGCATCTGCGAGGCGCCGGTCTCGTCGATCACGTCGATCGCCTTGTCCGGCAGCTTGCGGTCGTTGATGTAGCGGGCCGAAAGCTCCACGGCGGCCTTGATGGCCTCGGGCGTGTACTTGAGCTTGTGGTGCTCCTCATAGGAGGGGCGCAGGCCCATCAGGATCTTGACGGCATCCTCGATGCTCGGCTCGTTGACGTCGATCTTCTGGAAGCGGCGCAGCAGCGCCCGGTCCTTCTCGAAGTGGTTGCGGAACTCCTTGTAGGTGGTGGAGCCGATGCAGCGGATGGCGCCGGACGAAAGCGCCGGCTTGAGCAGGTTGGACGCGTCCATGGCGCCGCCGGAGGTGGCCCCGGCGCCGATGACGGTGTGGATCTCATCGATGAACAGCACGGCGTCCGGCAGCTTCTCCAGCTCGTTGACGACGTTCTTCAGCCGCTCCTCGAAATCACCGCGATAGCGGGTGCCGGCGAGCAGCGCGCCCATGTCCAGCGAGTAGATGACGGCGGGCTTGAGCACATCCGGCACCTGGCCCTCGACGATCTTGCGGGCCAGGCCTTCGGCAATCGCGGTCTTGCCGACGCCGGGATCNNGGTTGTTCTTGGAGCGGCGGCAGAGGATCTGGATGGTCCGATCAACCTCGGCGGCGCGGCCGATGAGCGGATCGATCTTGCCGATCTTGGCCTTCTCGTTGAGGTTGACGGTGAACTGCTTGAGCGCGGATTCGGCGCCCTTCTCGGCCTTTTCGCCGCGGGCCTTGGGCTTTTCCGCCTCGTTCTCCTCCTTGTCCGCACCCTTCACCGGGCGGCTCTCGGTGGCGCCGGACTTGGCGATGCCATGGCTGATGAAGCTCACGGCATCGAGCCGCGTCATGTCCTGCTGCTGGAGGAAGAACACGGCATGGCTCTCCCGCTCCGAGAACAGCGCGACGAGCACATTGGCGCCGGTCACCTCCTCGCGGCCGGAGGACTGGACGTGCAGGATGGCGCGCTGGACAACGCGCTGGAAACCGGCGGTGGGGGAAGGGTCCACCGAGGCATCGGCCTTGAGCGCGGAAAGTTCTGTATCGAGATAGCGCGCCAGCTGGCTGGAAAGCTCCTCGACATCGACAGTGCAGGCCTTGAGCACGGCCAGCGCATGGGGATCGGTCGTCAGCGCCAGAAGCAGGTGCTCGAGCGTCGCATACTCATGGGTGCGGCGTGAGGCTTCGGCCAGCGCGTTGTGAAGCGTCTTTTCCAGCTCGCGTGTGAAGGATGGCATGCCGGTCTCCGCGCTTGGCCCTCCCGTAAAGCGGAAGCGCCGTTACTACACTGCGGCCTGGCCCTGAGGCTGGGCTGCAACAAGGAATGTCACCCCGCTTGCCCCAACAATCAAGGGGGCAATCACCTGCGGCGTGACGGCACAGGCGTTTGACCAGGCTTTTGCCACACCTTTTGGCGGGCCAGCGGGGCAGTGGAAATTGCCGGGCTGCCCCCCTAGAGTAACGGCCGGAGCCGGCAGCCTTGCACGGCTGGGGGGAATGCGATGTTGAAGCTTGGGGTGTTTGCGGCGCTGGCGATGGTGGCGGGGCCGGCGCTGGCGCAGGATGCGATGGCACCGCAAGCCGCGCCGCAGGGCTATCTCGCCGGGCAGCCGCCGCTGGATATCCTCAAGATCCTGCCGCCGCCGCCGGCACCAGGCTCGCCGCACGACATTGCCGACCGCACGATCTACGCGACCAGCGCCGCCGGCATCGATGGCCCGCGCTGGGCAGACGCCGTGGGGCAGCTGAGCGTGACGGCGCCGGCCTTCCAGCAGCAGCTGGCCTGCGCGCTGGGCACCAGGCTCTCGCCGCAGGGCACGCCGGCCACCATGGCGCTGCTGGCCCGCGCCGGGCGGGACATGGTGGGGCCGATGAACATCGCCAAATCGCACTATGCCCGGCCGCGCCCGTTCACCACGGACAAGGGCCGGGCGTGTGATCCGGATTCGGCCGATGGCGTGGGTGCGGCGCTGGGCTTTGCCTACCCCTCCGGCCACAGCGGCATCGGCTGGCTCTGGGCGCTGGTGCTGGGCGATGCGGCGCCACAAAAGGCTGCCGCCGTGCGGGCCTTTGGCGTGGCGACGGGCGATCTGCGCGTCGCCTGCCGGGTGCACTGGCTCTCGGACGTGGCTTATGGCCGGGTGCTGGCCACGGCGGTGTATGAGCGGATTTCCGCCACCCCGGCCTTCAAGGCCGATCTGGCCAAGGCCCAGGCGGAACTCGCCAAGGCCGAGCCGCTGGCCTGCCCGGCGGGCTGACACGCGAAGGGCGGCGAGGTTTCCCCCGCCGCCCTTGCGTTCGATTGCCGTTGGTTCGGCTGCGATCAGGCCGTGGCGAGATCGCGGCGGCGGCGGGCAGCAAAGCCGACCATGCCGAAGCCACCGATGAGCAGCAGCCAGGTGCTCGGCTCCGGAACAGCGCCCGTGCCATCAAAGCTGATGTTCGAGACGCCGGTGTTGGGGCCGTTGGCGCTGACAACGCTGTACAGCACATACTGTGCCGTGAAGCCGCTGAGCGCCCGCACATCAAGGAAGCTCGAGAGCGTCGTCGGGCCGACCGGGGTCAGCTTGCTGAACACCAGCGGGCCGCCGATGGCAGTGGTGAAGCTGCTGTCGGTGAAGGCGGTCAGCGAGTAGCTGGTGGTGAAATCGGTGGTGCCACCAAAGAAGCTGCCCTGGGCACCGCCCGAGGTGACGCGATCGGTCACCGAGACTGACGACAAGTTGTAGAGTGCGCCCAGATCGAGCTGCAACGTTGCGGTGGAGCCGCCGCCGTTGGAGGACCAATCCGTGAACTGGGAGCCGAGGCCCTGGTCGATGGCGTTGGTATCAGCAAAGCCACTGAAGCTCGAAGAGCCGGTGGCGCTGACAGGTACGATGGTGACGGCCTGCGCGGAAACCGCGAAGCTCGCAGCGGCCGCGATGGCCAGCATGGTTGTGGAAATACGCCCGAGAACAGCCATTGGATACTCCTTGCAAAAACACTCAGCCGGCATTGCGAGATAGGTAATGCAACAATCATGCCGAATGTATTTCATTAAGGATTCGAATGGGTTTCTGAATCGCATTTTTCGGAAATGTAAAATAATTTTACATATTCCTGCAAAATCAGGGGCCGGCGTCAGAGGGCTGTCCTCTCAGCCAACCACCAGACTCTTGACCTGTGCCCGGCCATGGCGGCGCTGGAAGACCGAGGCTGCGATCAGCCACAGCCTGACGACGCGGGCCGGCATCGGGCCGCCGATGGCGCGGGCGTAATCGGCGGAGATCGTCCGCTGTTCATGGCACCAGCGGCCAAGGTCTGCCGGGTCGGACCGCACCACCATGTGCGTCTCGCGTTCGCACCACCACGGCAGCGGGCACTGGAAGACGCTTTCGGCGGGCAGGCCGGCGCTCCACATCCATGTCAGGTCGAGGCCGTTTTCGAACTCGGCGGCGACAGAGATGTAATCATGGTTCGGCGCGATATCCTCCGGCCGTGTCGATGGAAGCGACTCGATCAGCCAATCCCAGCTGATGCGGGTCTCGGGCGTCAGCGCCACGTCCACCGGCATGGTCAGGATGCCGCCGTCGCCGTGCGTGTCGATCAGGATGCTGCCATCGGCTTGCGGCTGGTACATGCGGCCATCGCCGATCTGCCAATGATAGGCCCAGCCATCGGGCGCACCGGTACCGGCCGCCTTGGCAAACCGGTCTGGAATGTCTCCGGCCCATGCCGCCACCAGCACGTCCACCGTGCCTTCAAGCCGGCCGCCCGGCTCCGCAGCTTCCTGGTTGCCGCAGCAATCCGACCAGGCGCGGAACGCCTTGACCATCACTTCCACCGGGCCATCGGCCCAGGCAATGAAGCTGGTTTCATTGTCGATCAGCTTGCGAACCGGCTGGCCTTCGCCAATGCGCACCCACAGGATACTGCGCGGCTCAAGCCCCAGGGCCAGGCCCTTCTGCAGCCAGATCGCGCCACTGCCGCGCACCGTGAAGGCCTGGCCGGCGCGCACATTGACGCCGCTGCTGCACCACGGCTCACCGGCAGCCAGTGTCAGGCGTGCGGTGCCGCTGGTGCTGCCGGCGGGCGGCTCCGGGCCGCCGGGTGCCGCGGCGCTGACGAGTTCGGCCGCCAGCCGGCCCCGTTGTGACAGCCGCTGCGCGATGAAGCCGGCGGTACTGGCGCCGCGTGCCAATGGTCCCCGTGCCGTGTGCCTGAATGTCATCGGCTTGCCCCCGCATTCTGGGGTGATTCTGGTCCTTCGGCCGGATTTTGTCCATCGCCTGCCGGGCGCGCAGCAAAAGGGGCGCTGGCCAGCCGGCCAGCGCCCCCGTTAGCAGCGCCGTGGTGCTTAGGCCGACACGGATTCGTTGAACGGCTTGTCCTTGTCCGGGCGGAGGTCGCCGGGCAGGCCGAGCACGCGCTCGGCGATGATGTTGCGCAGGATCTCATCGGTGCCGCCGGCGATGCGCAGGCCGGCCGACCACAGGTAGGAGCCCTGCAGCTTCTCGAGCTCGGGGTCTACGCCTTCGGTCACAAAGCCGTCACCGCCGGCGAGGTCGAGGGCGAAGGCAGCCATTTCCTGCATGGTCTTGGCGACGACGACCTTGGAGATGCTCTGCTCCGGCCCCGGCATCTGGCCCTTGGAGAGGGCGGAGAGCGCCCGCATCTGGGTGAGCTTGATGCCTTCATCGGCGATGTAGCTGGCGGCGATGCGCTGGCGCACGTCCCCGGCTTCGATCGCGGGGCCGCCGTTGGGGGCTTCCACGCCCTTGGCCAGCTTCATCAGCGTGGCATAGCCCGGTGCGTGGCGGGGCTTGCCGCCCACCGCGAGGCGCTCGTGCATGAGGGTGGTGAGCGCCACCTTCCAGCCGTCGCCCTCGGCGCCGAGCCGGTGCGTGTCCTTGACGCGGACGCCGGTGAAGAACACCTCGTTGAAGTCCGATCCGCCGGACATCTGCTTGATGCCGCGCACTTCCACGCCCGGCGCCTTCATGTCCACGATGAACATTGTGAGGCCCTTGTGCTTGGGCTTGGAGGGATCGGTACGGCACACCACGATGCCGAAATCGGACGCATGGGCAAAGCTGGTCCACACCTTCTGGCCGTCGATCACCCACTCATCGCCATCCTTGACGGCGCGGGTGCGGATGCCGGCAAGATCGCTGCCCGCCGCTGGCTCGGAGAACAGCTGGCACCAGACTTCCTCGCCCACCAGCGCCTTGGGCACATAGCGCTGGATGACCTCCGGGTTGCCATGGGTGAAGACGGTGGGGATGCACATGCCAAGGCCGATGGAATAAAGGCCGGACGGCGCGTGGAAGCGGCTCTCCTCCTGCCCGTAGATGATCGAGTGCATCGGGCTGAGGCCCTGGCCGCCAAAGGGCTTGGGCCAGGTGATGCCGGTGTAGCCGGCGGCGTGCTTCTTGGCCTGCCAGGCCTTGGAGCGGCGGACGAACTCCTCCAGCTTCCACGGCGTGGCGGGCGGCTGGCGGTATTCCGCAGCATTGTCTTCCAGCCAGGCGCGGACGGTGGCGCGGTATTCGGCTTCGGCGGCGGTATCGTTGAAGTCCATGGGTCGGTCCCTCTATCTGTGATTGGCAGGCTAGCGCGTCTGGCCGGCCATTACGCTGCGGCGCGATTGCGCAGTTCGAGCGCGCGCACCAGCCGGTCGGCCCACCAGCCGCGGCCGGCCAGCGCTGCGGCCAGCGTGCGGTTGCGGCGATAGTAGAACTGGCAGTCGCTCTCCCAGGTGAAGCCGATGCCGCCGTGCAGCTGCACGGCCTCCTCGGCGCAGT
This sequence comes from Sphingomonadales bacterium UBA6157, assembly GCA_002423025.1. Classification (GTDB taxonomy): domain Bacteria; phylum Pseudomonadota; class Alphaproteobacteria; order Sphingomonadales; family Sphingomonadaceae; genus Sandarakinorhabdus. Next base: position 121,688 of record DIUN01000011.1, read on the forward strand.
AGCTCACCGCATCGAGGCTGGCGACGCGGGCGGCGCTGGCGGCCTGGCGCAGCTCGGCACCGTTGCTGCCGATCATCGCCACGCCATGAAGGGCATGGGCGCGGGCCAGCTCGATCTTGATGAACATGTCCGCGCACTTGTGCTTGACGCCCTGGTAGCGGCCGATGGTCTGGCCAAAGGCCACGCGGGTCTTGGCGTAGTCCACCGTCATCGCCATGGCGGCGGAGGCCGTGCCGATGGCCTCCCAGGCGAGGATGACAGCGGCGCGATCGAGCCAGGCCTGGTAATCGGCGGCGGTGCCGAGCGGCTCGGCGGGCGTGCCGGCCAGAGTCAGCCGACCATGGCGGCGGACGAGATCGAGCGTCTCCACCGTCTCGACCTGCGCATCGGCGAGATCGACCAGCCACAGCGACGGGCCATCCGGGCCGGCGGCGGCGACAACGGCGAGGTGCGCGCCGGGCAGGTCCGCCACGGGTGACTTGACGCCGGTGAGGCGGTGGCCCTCGGCCTTGACGGCGAGGCTGGCGGGGTTGACGGCGCCCGGCTCGCTCCAGGCCGGAACAGCGATGACCGAGCCATCGGCGATGCCGGGCAGCCACTTGGCCTGCTGGGCATCGGTGCCGGCGATGAGCAGCGCCTCGGTGGCGAGCAGCACGGAGACCAGCGGCACGGTGGCAAGGTGCTGGCCAGCGGCATCGGCGAGCTGGCAGCTCTCCTCGGCGGTCAGGCCCAGGCCGCCATGGGCTTCCGGCACGCGCGCCGCAGTCCAGCCCAGCGCGGCGATTTCGCTCCACAGCGCGGCATCAAAGGCCGGCGCACCTGCCGCCATGGCAAGGCGTGCCTTGGCCGGGCCGGAGCGCTCGCCGAACAGCTTGCGGGCCTGCTCGCCCAACGTCTTGGCATCATCGGAAAAATCGAAATTCACAGGCTCACTCCCCAGTGCAGCAGGTCTATTGCAGGGCGCACCTTACCTTAACGTCAAGCCGGTTCAACCTGACGCTTGAAGGGGGCGGCGCTAGCGCTTGAACAGGTTCTCGGCGGCGGCGCGCATGGTGGCGGCGGCGCCGGCCCGGGCTTTCGTGCGGGCGAGCTCGGCCTCCAGCGCGGCGATGCGCAGGGCGATTTCGGCGGCGGAGAGCCTGTCGAGATCCTCGGCGGCGAGTGCGACAAGGGCTTCGCTCTTGCGCGGCGGCGGGGCGATGTCATCCATGTCCATGGGCTTGTTTGTTGACCGGGGCAGGCGGCCAGTCAATATCTCGGGCTCAGCAAGGAGCCTGCAATGCCCATCCCGACCAGCATGACCGCCATCGACCCCACCGCCCCCGGCGGCCCTGAGGTGCTGGTGCCTGTCATCCGCGGCGTGCCGGTGGCCGGGGCGGACGAGGTGCTGGTCAAGGTTGCGGCAGCCGGCGTCAACCGGCCTGATGTGCTGCAGCGGCTGGGGCTCTACCCGATGCCGCCGGGCACGCCGACGATTCCGGGGCTGGAGATTGCCGGCACCATCGTGGCGGTGGGGCCGGGCGTCGAGCGCTGGCGCGTGGGCGATGCGGTGTGCGCGCTGGTGGCGGGCGGCGGCTATGCCGAATATTGCACGGCGCCGGCCAGCCAGTGCCTGCCGGTGCCGGCGGGCATGGCGATGGCGGATGCGGCGGGGCTGCCGGAAACCTGGTTCACCGTCTGGTCCAACGTGATGGACCGGGGCCGGGCGCGGCCGGGCGAGACGATGCTGGTGCATGGCGGCACCAGCGGCATCGGCGTCACGGCCATCCAGCTTGGCACGGCGCTGGGGCTGGAGGTGATCGTCACGGCCGGCTCGGCGGAAAAATGCGCCGCGGCGCTCAAGCTGGGAGCGGCGCACGCCATTGATTACAAGACGCAGGATTTCGTCAGCGAAGTGGCGCGCATCACGGCCAAGCGCGGCGTGGATGTGGTGCTGGACATGGTGGGCGGGGACTATGTGCCGCGCAACATCCAGTGCCTGGCGGACGAGGGCCGGCACGTCTCGATCGCCTTCCAGCGCGGGCCGCACGCCCAGCTCGACCTGACAGCGGTGATGCGCAAGCGGCTGGTGCTGACCGGCTCGATGCTGCGGCCCCGGCCGATCGCCTTCAAGGCGGCGATCGCCGAGACGCTGGAAGGGGTGATCTGGCCGGAGTTCGAAAGCGGCCGGCTGAAGCCGGTGACGGACAGCGTGCTGCCGCTGGCGCAGGCGGCGGATGCACACCGCCGGATGGAGGCGGGGACGCATGTGGGCAAGATCGTGCTGACGATGGGGTGAGGTGTTTCGGGGGGTGGAATCCCCCCGCAACGCGCCGCTTGCTTGCAGCGGCGCGGCGCACTACACTGTGGCTACCAAGCCGTCCCCGAGGGGCGGCCTTTTTTATTTTTGCCAGTCAAAAAGGTTTCGCCGCCATGGCCGCTCCCATCCATCCGCTCATGCCCCATGCCACTGCCGCCTGGCTGGTGGACAACAGCGCGCTCACCTTCGATCAGATCGCCAATTATTGCGGCCTGCACGTACTGGAAGTGCAGGCGATTGCCGATGATACCGCCGCCACCAAGCTGGCCGGGCGGGACCCCATCCGCAGCGGCGAGCTGACGCAGGAAGAGCTGAACCGCGGCCAGGCCGACCCGGATTATGCCATCAAGCTGGCACGCCAGCCCGAGCAGTCCCGCCGCACCACCGGCCCGCGCTACACCCCGGTGAGCAAGCGCCAGGACAAGCCGGACGGCATCCTGTGGATCATCAAGAACCATCCCGAGATCAGCGACAACCAGATTTCCAAGCTGATCGGCACGACCAAGACGACCATCGCCGCGATCCGCGACAAGAGCCACTGGAACTACGCCAACCTCCAGCCGCGTGACCCGGTGACCCTGGGCCTGACCAGCCAGCGCGAGATGGACGCCCTGGTTTCCGCCGCCGCCAAGAAGGCCGGCATCGACATCTCGCCCGATCTCGGCAAGCTGGGCGAGGACCGCGCCGCGCTCATCGAGCAGCTGCAGGCCGAGCGCGTTGCTGCCGCGCACATCGCCGAGCATGGCGTGCCGGTGGAGCCGAACACCGCGCTCGAGCGCGGCGAGGCGCTGTTCAAGCGGCCCTAAGCGAATGTGACGCCCCTCTCCCGCCTGCGGGAGAGGCGACTCGCGCTCCAGCGCGGCGGGTGAGGGTGTTCCTTGCTCTGCAGAACAGCACACCCTCACCCGGGCCGCGCCAAGAGGCGCGTCTCTCGCCTCTCCCGCAGGCGGGAGAGGGGGGTTTTCTGCTTCAGTCGCTTTCGCTGCCGCCCAGTGGGAGGGCCAGTTCGCGTGGCGGCTCCTTGTCGAGCAGGCCGGCGGCTTTCAGGTCGGCGAGGCCGGGCAGGTCGCGGCGGCTGGTCAGGTTGAAGTGTGCGAGAAAGCCCGGCGTTGTTGCATATTGCAGCGGCCGGCCGGGGGTTTCGCGGCGGCCGGCGGGGCGCACCCAGCCGGCTTCCATCAGCACATCGATGGTGCCGCCGGACACGGCGACGCCGCGGATCTGCTCGATTTCCGGGCGCGTCACCGGCTCGTGATAGGCGATGACGGCGAGCGTTTCGACAGCGGCGCGGGAGAGCTTGCGCACCGCCTCACGGCTCTCGCGCAGATGGTGCGCAAGGTCCGGCGCGGTCTGGAACTGCCAGCGGCCGCCGCGCTCGACAAGGTTGATGCCGCGCGGCGCATAGCTGGCTGCAAGCTCGCGCAGCAGCGGCAGCAGGTCCCCGCGCTCCCCGACATGGCGGGTGAGATCGGTGATGCCCAGCGGCGCCTCGGCGGCGAACAGCACCGCCTCCAGCGCGCGCAGCGCTTCGGGCGCCGAAAGGGCGGTGTCTTCGGCTTCATCGTCGGTGGGTTCAACGTCACTCATGGCCGGCCCCTGACGAGGATGGGCGCAAAGGCGGCGCCCTGGGAAATACTGGCCTTGCCGAGCCGCACCAGTTCGAGCGTCGCCACGAAGCTGGAGGCCAGCACCGAGCGGGCATAGCTCTCATCGGTCAGGTCATGCGGCAGGAAGCGGCTCAGCTCTGTCCAGTCCAGGCTGGTGCCGAGCAGGCGCTCGAGCCGCTCGATGGCCTCGTCCAGCGCCATCACCGGGCGGCGGCGCACGACATGGACGCCGTGCTGGGCGCGGGCCTGGAGCGCGCCATAGCTGGCGAGCAGCTCGTAGAGGCTGGTATCGTAGCGGCTGACGGTATCGGTGCGTAGGCCCTCGGGCGCGGCGCGGCGGAAGCTGTCCCAGCCCATTTGCGGGCGGGCGAGAAGCTTGGCGCCGGCATCCCGCATCGCATCGAGGCGTTGCAGCTGGAACTGCAGCTTGAGCGCCAGTTCGTGCGGGTCCGGATCTTCCTTCGGATCGGGCGGCAGCAGCAGCGCCGATTTGAGATAGGCCAGCCAGGCCGCCATGACGAGATAATCGGCGGCCAGCTCCAGGCTGAGAGCCTTGGCGTCGCGGATGAAATCCAGATATTGATCGACGAGGGCGAGGATGGAGATCTGCGCCAGATCGACCTTCTGGGCGCGGGCCAGCATCAGCAGCAGATCGAGCGGGCCTTCCCAGCTTCCGAGCTGCAGGATGAGGGTTTGCGGCGCAGGGCTGTGCGGAGGCTCGCGGGGCGGGGCATCGAAATCGTCAAGGTCGAGCATGGCTGCCTCCGGCGCGAGCCCCCTTCATAGCAGCTGCTGTTAGACTGCCAACAGCCGGTCCCGCGCCTCTGCCCATTGCTCGGTGGGGGTGGCGTCCCCCGGCCCGGCCCAGGCCATGGCGGCATCGAGCCGGCGGCGGGCAGCAGGGCCGATCTCGGGCACGGCCTCGCAGATGGCGCGCATCTCGGCAAAATCCCCCGAGCAGTGCAGGGCGATATCGCAGCCGGCCTCAAGGCTGGCCAGGGCGCGGGCGCCGAAATCCTGCAGGGCGTTGCTGCCGGCCGGGTGGCCACCGGCCTCGGGCGAGCCGAGCGCGTGCATGCCGAGATCATCGGACATCAGCAGGCCGGAGAAGCCGATATCATTGCGGATCAGCTCGATGACGATGGGGGAGAGGGTGCAGCAGCGCTGCGGATCGAGCGCGGTGTAGGTGACATGCGCGGTCATCGCCATCGGGGCGTTGGAGAGGCTGCGGAACGGCTCGAAATCCCGCTCCAGCGCAGCGCGGCTGGCCTCGACGATGGGCAGCTCCAGGTGGCTGTCGGCCCGTGCGCGGCCATGGCCGGGGATGTGCTTGATGACGCCGCAGACGCCGCCCTGGCGCAGGCCATCGAGCGTGGCGCGGCCGAGCGCCGCGACTTTCATCGGCTCGGCGCCAAAGGCGCGGTCCCCGATGATGTCATGGCCCTCAGGGTCCCGCACATCGAGCAGTGGCAGGCAATCGACGGTGATGCCAAGCTCGCGCAGCATGGCGGCGATGGCCAGCGCGTTGAGCCGGGCCGCCTCGATGGCGGTGATGGGGGCGCGCTCATAGAGATGGTCGAACCGCTCGCCGGCCGGGAACTCGGGCCAGTGCGGTGGCCGCAGCCGCGCAACGCGCCCGCCCTCCTGATCGATGAGGATCGGCAGCGCCCGGCCGGCCATGTCGGTGAGCGCCGCGGTGAGCGCTCGGACCTGCTCGGGGCTTTCGACATTGCGCTTGAAGAGGATGTAGCCGGCCGGGTCCGCGGCGCTGAACAGCGCGCGCTCCTCGGGGGTGATGGCGAGGCCGGAGAGGCCGAGGAAGGTCGGTTGCATGGTCACTCCACCACGGTGCAGGCGTCTCCGGCGGCGGTGAGCCGGGCGCAGGTGGCCCGGGCATCGCCGCCGCTGGCACGCAGGCGATACAGCGTCTTGCCATCCCGCTCGATGGGGCTGACCTGGCGCGAGAAGCCGGCCATGCCGTGCCTGGCGCGCAGATCGGACCAAACCGTCTCGGCGCGGGCGGCGGTGCCAAAGGCGCCGAGCTGGACGCTGCCGGAGGTGGTGGCGGGCTTTGCGACGGGCGCTGGAACCGGCTTGGCAACCGGCGCCGGAACCGGCTTGGGCAGCGCCAGCTTGGCGGCGGGCGCTGGCGCCGGCTTTGGCACCACCAGCGGCGCGGGCTTGGCGGCAGGCGGCGCAGGCCTTGGCGCGGCCAGCGCAGGCGCCAGCGGCGCAGGGGCTGCTGCCAGCGCATCATTGCCCATGTCCGGCGGCAGCAGTGATTCCGGGTCGCCCATCGGCTCGCTGCCGGGGCGGGGCAGCGGCGCTTCCGGGCCGGCGCTCAGGTTGATGTCGCTGCCTTCATCGATGCCGGCGCCGGCGGCGTAGAGAGTCTGGTCCTGGCCCTCCACGTCCATGCCCATCGGATCAGCGGGGGCGACCTTCCAGGGGCTGCGGTCCGCCTCGATCAGCGGGGCCTGCCCGGCCTCCATATAGCCCTGCTCCGAGCCGCTGCCCTGCTGCGAGAACAGCATGATGGCGCCGATGACGGCAACCGCGACAAGCAGCAGCAGCGCTGTCACCACCCAGAACAGCGAGCGCTTGCTCACCTCTGTGCGCGGCGCGGCCTCTGCTTCGGCCAGCCAGGGGGCTTCATCATCGTCGGAGCCGCGGCGGGCCATCAGTGCAGCTCGTCCGCCGCTTCCACGCCCATCACGGCGAGGCCGTTGCGGATCACCTGGCCGACGGCATCGGCCAGCGCCAGCCGCGCCGCGGTGAGCGCGGGGGCATCGGCGCGCACGAAGCGGCGGGCGGCATCATCATTGCCGGCGTTCCACTGGCTGTGGAAGGCGGCCGCAAGATCGGCGAGATAGAAGGCGACGCGGTGCGGCTCGCGCGCCTCGGCGGCCTGCTCGACGATGCGCGGCCATTGCACCGCCACCTTGACCATGGCGAGGTCCGCCTCATCGAGCAGCGCCAGGTCCGGCTCGGGCAGGTCGAAATCTGCCTCCGCCAGCTTGCGGCGCAGCGAGGCGATGCGGGCATGGGCATATTGCACATAGAACACCGGGTTCTCGCGGCTCTGCTCCACCACCTTGGCGAAATCGAAATCCAGCTGCGAATCGCTGCGCTTGGTGAGCATGATGAAGCGCACCACGTCCTTGCCGACTTCCTCGACCATATCGGCGATGGTGACGAAATTGCCCGAGCGCTTGGACATCTTCACGGGCTCGCCGGCGCGCAGCAGCTTGACCATCTGGACGATCTTGATGTCCAGCGGCACCTTGCCATCGGAGAGCGCCCGCACGGCGGCCTGCATGCGCTTCACATAGCCGCCATGGTCGGCGCCGAACAGGTTGACCAGCGCATCATAGCCGCGTTGCAGCTTGTCCCAATGATAGGCGACGTCGCCGGCAAAATAGGTCCAGCTGCCGTCGGACTTCTGCATCGCGCGGTCGCTGTCATCCCCGAACAGGCTGGACTTGAACAGCGTCTGCGGGCGCGGCTCCCAATCCTCTGCGGCCTCGCCCTTGGGGGCTTCGAGCACGCCTTCATAGATCAGGCCCTTGGCGGTGAGCGCCTCCAGCGCTTCCTGCACGCGCGGGCCGAGCGAGGCTTCCGAGAAGAACACGTCCTGATGGATGCCGAGCATCGCCAGATCGGCACGGATGCGGTCCATCATCAGCGCCACGGCGCGGGTGCGGAACAGCCCCAGCCACTCGGCCTCGGGGGCGGACTGATACTGGCCTCCGAATTCGGCGAGCAGCGCCTCGCCCACCGGGATCAGGTAATCGCCGGGGTAGAAGCCTTCCGGGATCACCACGGTTTCGCCCAGCGCCTCGCGGTAGCGCAGGTGCGCCGAGCGGGCGAGCGTATCGACCTGGCCGCCGGCATCGTTGATGTAATATTCGCGCGTCACGCCATAGCCGGCCCATTCCAGCAGGCTGGCCAGCGCATCACCCACCACCGCGCCGCGGCAATGGCCCATGTGCATCGGCCCGGTGGGGTTGGCCGAGACATATTCGACATTGATGCGATGGTTGGCGCCAATACTGGAGCGGCCATAATCCGCGCCCTGCTCGGTGATGGTGGCAAGCTCGCTGCGCCACACATCGGCATGGAGGCGCAGGTTGAGGAAGCCGGGGCCGGCGACCTCCACTTCGGCAACTTCGGGCAGCCGGTTGAGCTTGAGCGCCAGCATGGTGGCGATGTCGCGTGGCTTCAGCCCGGCGGGCTTGGCCAGCACCATGGCGGCATTGGTCGCCATGTCACCATGCGAAGCATCGCGCGGCGGCTCCACGGCAACATTGGCAAGGCTGAGGCCGGCGGGCAGGTCACCCGCCGCCATCAGCTCGTTGAGGGCAGCGGCAACATGGCCGGCAAAACGCGGATAAAGGTTCAAGACAGGCTCTTTTGTACGGATGGCCTGCCTGCTCTAATCGCAAGCGCCGCCGCCGTCACGTCCGAACCGCAAGGGAGCGCGCTCAGGCGTCCACCGGTTGCTCGATGGCGCCGAAGATCGGGTGGTGCTTCTCGTCCGGCATCTCGACCCGCAGCAGGTCCCCGGCCTTCAGCGGCAGCGGCGCCGGCGTGAGGACGGCGCTGATGATGGTGCCGGCGGTGAGATCACGAGTGGCGGCAAGGGATTCGACCAGATCGGCAAGGTCGATGCTGCCGGTTTCCAGCCGTGCGGCGGGTGCGCCGTTGATGTCGATGGCCAGAGTGCCGTGCAGCTTGCCGTCCTGCCAGCGCGCACCCAGCACGTTGGGCGTGGCGAGCACGGGCGAGAGGCTGGTGCCGGCATCCGTGCTGGCGGCGACGCCGATGAGGCGGATGGCGGCCAGTGCGGCGGCGCGGCTGGCACCCTGCGCCAGATCCCCCACCACCACGACAATGTGCCCGGAGACGGCGCCGGGCGCGGTGAGATGGGATCGCGGCGGCACCAACTGGTCGGCAGAGATATCCCCGGCGGCGCTGGTCCAGCGATAGGCGCGGGGCAGCGGCGCTGCGGCCTCGCGCTCATGAAAGCGGCTGTGCGGCACGGCATCATGCGACAGGCTCTCGGCGACACCCTGCAGGATCGGTTCGGCGTGCGCCCAATCATCGAGCACGTGCTGGAGCGTCTGCCACATCGGCGGCGGCGCGGCGCACCAGGCAAGGTCTTCAGAGACAACCACGAGACGACCATCACGGCCAGCTTTGAGCGATGCGAGCTTCATGAGGAACATGGTGCGCTTCTGCCGGGGCGGGCGCAAGCGCCGAAAACGCCGGAAATACGCGGCGATTTTGATAGGATAGGTGCGCTTCCAGTCCTGTACCTCCAGGCCCCCACCTCCAGGCCTGCTGTACCTAATGCCGCATAGCCCTTTGCCCTTGCGGCGGGTATTGAGCGGCGGATGGAAAGACCATCGATCGCGGCTGCTGCCTTTGATCGTCCCGGCGTGCGCGTCCGGACGCTGGCGGTGCTGCGCTGGATCGCCATCGGCGGGCAGTTCGCCACGCTTGTGGTGGTCGGGCTCTACCTTGGCTATCCGCTGCTCTGGCCATCATTGCTCGCCGCCGTGCTGGCCTCGGCCGTGCTCAACATCGGGCTGACGACGCTTTATGGCCGCAACGCCCGGCTGCAGGGGCGGGACCTGATGCTGCACCTGGCGTTCGATCTGGTGCAGGCCGGGGTGCTGCTGTTCCTCACAGGAGGGCTGGCCAATCCGTTTTCCATCCTGCTGATCGTGCCTGTCACCATTGCCGCCACGCTCTTGCCGGCGCGGGCGATGATGCCGCTGGGTGCTATTGCGGGCGCCGTGGTGTTCGCCCTGTGGTCCTGGGCGCGGCCGCTGCCATGGAAGGGCCCGCCGCCCGAATTTCCGGAGGTTTACCAGATCGGCGTGGCGGTCTCGCTGGCGCTGGCGATCGGCTTTCTGGCGATTTACCTCTGGCTGGTCTCGGCGGAAGCGCGGGACCGGGCACGGGCGCTGGTCGCCACCGAGGCGGCACTCACCCGCGAAGCCAAGATGTCGGCGCTGGGCAGCCTGGCGGCGGCAGCGGCGCATGAGCTTGGCGGGCCGCTGGGCACCATCACGCTGATCGCGCGCAGCCTTTCGGACGCGCTGGGGGATGATCCGGAATTCGGCGAGGATATCCGCCTGCTCGAATCGGAGGCTGCACGCAGCCGGGGTATATTGGTGCGCATCGCCAAGCGTGCCGAGGCGGAGGACCCGTTTGCCGAGCTGGGGCTGGATGTGCTGTTGCACGAAGTGGCGCACAGTGTCGCGCCGGCCCGCGTGCCGGTGCGGGTGAATGCGCCGGCGCCGCAGCCGATGGTGCGGCGCTCGCCCGAGTTGCTGCACGGGCTGGCCAACCTTGTGGCCAATGCCGTGCGCCACGCCGGCTCGGTGGTGGAGCTGCGCGCCTCGGCCACTTCGGGCGATGTGACCATCACCGTGCTCGATGATGGCCCCGGCTTTGCCGCCGATGTGCTGCCGCATCTGGGCGAGCCGGACCTTGGCCCGTCCAAATCCGGCGCGGGCGGCACCGGCCTTGGAATCTTTATTGCCACCACCCTGCTCGAGCGTACCGGCGGGCGGCTGGTGTTTCGCAACCGGACCGAAGGCGGCGCCCAGGTGGACGTACGCTGGCCGCGGTCCCATATTGAAGCCAGTGAAGAGGAGTAAGCCCCATGGCGACGCAACCCGATGATACGACGGTGGAAACACCGCTCATGCCGCTGCTGCTCGTGGATGACGATGCTCCGTTCCGCCAACGCCTGCAGGTGATGCTGAGCCGCAAGGGCTTTGCCGTGACCGCGGTGGGCAGCCTGGCGGAAGCCCGCATCGAGGCGGCGCGGCTGCGGCCCAGCCATGCCGTGGTCGATATGCGGCTCGATGATGGCAACGGCCTTGATATGGTGGCGGAACTGCGGGCGCTCTCGCCCGATATCCGCATCGTGGTGCTGACCGGCTATGGCAACCTTGCCACCGCTGTTGCGGCGGTAAAGGCCGGCGCGGTCGATTACCTCGCCAAGCCGGCGGACCCGGAGGACATCGTGCGGGCGCTCTCGGCGGAAGCCGGGGAGAAGCCGGAAGCGCCGCCCGAGCCGATGTCGGCAGACCGGGTGCGCTGGGAGCATATCCAGCGGGTGTACGAGCTGTGCGAGCGCAATGTTTCCGAGACGGCGCGGCGGCTGAAGATGCACCGGCGGACGCTGCAGCGGATTCTGGCGAAGCGCTCGCCGCGCTGAGTGCGGGCGCCGGGTTTGGCCCGGCGCTGGTAGATAAGCTGGGTCCCGGCGTTCGCCGGGATGACAGCGGAAGCGCGAGCTATTCCGCGCTGGCCGGTGTGGTCACGGCATCGCCGGGCAGGCCCTTGTCCCATTTCGCGATCACCGCTGTCGCCACGGCGTTGCCGATGACGTTGGTGGCGCTGCGGCCCATATCGAGGAAGTGATCGACAGCGAGGATGAGCAGCAGTCCGGCCTCGGGGATGCCGAAATAGGGCAGGGTGGCGGCGATGACGACAAGGCTGGCGCGCGGCACGCCGGCAATGCCCTTCGAGGTGATCATCAGCAGGCCGAGCATGAAGATCTCCTGGCTCAGCGTCAGGTCGATGCCATAGGCCTGGGCGATGAAGATGCTGGCGAAGGCGCAATACATCATCGAGCCATCGAGATTGAAGCTGTAGCCCAGCGGCAGCACGAAGCTGGTGATGCGGGTGGGCACGCCGAAGCGGTCCAGCGCCTCGATCATCTTGGGGTAGGCGGCTTCTGACGAAGCGGTAGCGAAGGTGATGAGGAACGGCTCGCGGATGTTGAGCACCAGCCGCTTGATGGCGGGCACGCCGATGACGGCGCTGCCGGCACCGAGCAGGAGCACCCAGAGCATCGCCAGCGCCAGGTAGAAGCTGCCGATGAACTTGCCGAAGGTGATGATGATGCCCAGCCCCTCCACCGCGATGGAGGAGGCGACGGCGGCGAACACCGCGAACGGCGCCACCTGCATGACATAGCCCGTGACCTTGAGCATCAGGTGCATCAGCGCATCGAGCGCCCGCACGATCGGCGCGCCTGTCTCGCCGATGGCGATGAGGCCGACGCCGGCGAACAGCGAGAACACCACGATCTGCAGGATCTCGTTGGTGGCCATAGCCTCGAAGATCGATTTGGGGATGAGATTGGGGAAGAACACCGTGGGGTCGAACGCCGCCTTGGCGAGGCCGGTGGCGGCGGTCGCCTCCGGCAGCGCCAGCCCGACTCCGACGCCGGGGGCGAGCAGGTTGACCATCAGGATGCCCAGCGACAGCGAGGCGATGGAGGCGGCGATGAACCAGGCAAGCGTGCGCACGAAGGTGCGGCCCACGGCGCCGCCGCCGCCCATATGGGCGATGCCGACGACGAGCGTGGAGAGCACCAGCGGTGCAATGATCATCTTGATCAGGCGCAGGAAGATCTGCGTGACGATGCCGAGATAGCGGGCGATCTCCTTCGCCGCCTCGGGCGTGCTCGCCGTGGCGTTGATGATGTAGCCCACCACCAGCCCCAGCACGAGCGCGATGAGGATGTAGCGGGTGAGGCGATTGGTGTTCATCGGGGGCAACGTCCGGTGGCAAGGCGTCGCGGTCAAGCGGTTTTCGTGCAGATGCCGCTTTATCGGCGGCGCGAATTGCCGCTAGGAAAGGCCATGAACCAGCCCCGCCAAGCGCTTCTCGCCCTTTCCGCCACCCTGCTGCTTGCCGCAGCGCCCGCCCACGCCGCCCCCGGCGATGCCGCCGCCGCCAAGGCGCTGCTTATGCAGGGCGTGGCGTTCGATACCGTCAAGGGCCGCGGCAAGGTGCCGGCCTATGCGGCGTTCCTCAAGGAGACGTTGGTAAAAGGCGGCTTTGCGGCGGCCGACATCAGCATCGAGCCGGTGGGCGAGACAGCCAATCTGCACCTGGTATGGAAGGGCCGGGGCAAGGCAGCACCCATCGCCATCACGGCGCACATGGATGTTGTGGAGGCAGACCCGAAGGATTGGCAGCGGGACCCGTTCACTGCCATCGAGGAGGGCGGCTATATCTTTGGGCGCGGCTCGGAGGACAACAAGTTCGATCTCTCGATGCTGGTTGCCTCGATGATCTCGCTGAAGGCGCAGGGCTTCAGGCCGGGGCGCGATATCCATGTGTTCTTCTCGGGCGATGAGGAAACCGACGGCCTGACTGCACCGCTGCAGGCCAAGCAGGCCAAGGCCGCGGGCGTGGCGCTGATGCTCAACACCGATGGCGGCGGCGGCACGCTCAACGAAGCCGGCACGCCGATCGGCTATCGGATGTCGGCGGCGGAAAAGACCTATGTCGATCTCAAGCTGTCCGTGACGGACCCCGGCGGCCACAGCAGCCGGCCGACAGGCAGCAACGCCATCGCCCGGCTGGCGAACGCGGCAGCGCGCATCGGCGGCTATCGCTTCAAGCCGCAGCTCGACGAGATCACCCGTGCCTCGCTCGCCGCCGAGGGCGCCAAGCGCAATGACGCCATCGGCAAGGCGATGCTGGCCTTTGTGGCCAACCCGGCCGATGCCGCCGCGATCGCGGTGCTGCGGGCGGACCCGGCCAGCGTCGGCCAGATCGGCACGACCTGCGAGCCGACGATGATCAACGGTGGCCATGCCCCCAACGCTCTGCCGCAGAGCGCCACCCTCATCGTCAATTGCCGCATCTTTCCCGGCGTGACGGTGGAGACGGTGCGCGATGAGCTGGCGCGCATCGTCAATGATCCCTCCGTGGTGTTCAGCTTCGATCTCGGTTGGCCCTCGCCGCCCGCCTCGCCACTGCGCCCCGATGTGATGGCGGCGGTGGCCAAGGCCGTGTCCGCCAGCCGGCCAGGTGTGACGCCGGTGCCCTCCATGTCGGCAGGAGCAAGCGATAGCGTGTTCTACCGGGCGCTGGGCATTCCGTCCTACGCCGTCGGCGGGATCTTCAGCCGGGATGCGGACAAGTTCAGCCATGGCCTCAACGAACGCATCCCTGTCAGTGCCATCGCCCCGGCGCTGGTGCACTGGCGCACGCTGATCACGGAACTGGCGAAATAGGACCGAATACAATGACGGACATTCTCGGCACCCGCATGATGGACGATGGCCGGACGGCGCGGCAGATCTTCGATGATGTGATGGCCAATCCGGCGCGGGCGCGCTTCGGCTTTGGCGAGCGGCTGGCGATCATCAATGTCGATTTCCAGAACGCCTACACCCGCATCGACCGCTACAAGACGGCCTATGAAACAGACCCGCGCCAGATCGAGCATGTGAACAGCATCTCCCGGCTGGCGCGCGGCGCCGGTATGCCGGTGGTGTGGAGCCGGGTGGGCTTTGCCGATGATGCCAGCGATGCCGGCGTCTGGGGCACCCGCACCGATACGCCGGACAGTCTGCAGAACATCAAGATCGGCAGCGATCGCCATGCCTTCGACGAGCGCTGCGAGATTGCCGCCGGGGACACCCAGTTCACCAAGCGCATGCCCTCGGCGTTCTTCGAGACGCCGCTGCAATCGCTGCTGGTGTGGCGCAAGGTCGATACCGTGGTGGTGACGGGCGGCAGCACCTCGGGCTGCGTGCGCGCCACGGCGGTAGAGGCCCTGTCTCGCGGCTACCGCACCATCGTCCCCATCGAGACGACTGCGGACAAGCTGGCGAGCTATCACTGGGCGAACCTGACCGATTTGCAGCTGAAATATGCCGATGTCGTGCCGGTGGCCGAAGTCGAGGCCTGGTTGGCGGCGCGCCAGACAACCTGAACTCTTGGTAATACAGCCCGGCACGTCGCTTTGCGGCTTTCGGTGGCAAGCGCATTGCATTAATCAATACTCGGATTTTGAAGGGGGAATTTTCTAATGAAGGCGTTTTCCACTCGTGCTCTGGCTCTTGCGGCCGCCGTGGCGCTGCTCGGCACCAGCATGCCGGCTGCGGCCCAGTCCGGCGCGCGCAAGCAGCAGGTCAAGAAGACGCAGGAAATTCCCACCTGCACCAAGAAGCTCGGCACCATCGCCATTGTCGAGCCGGACAACAACTGGTGGGCGCCGCTCCAGCTCGGTTCGCCGGAAGCCATCATCAAGGTGTTCGTGCTCAAGTCCGGCTGCTTCGGCCTTGTCGATCGTGGCCGTGGCCTTGCCTCGCGCAACATGGAGCGGGCGCTGGCGGAATCGGGTGAGCTGCAGCAGGGCAGCAACATCGGCCGCGCGCAGGTCAAGGCGGCCGATTACTTCATCGTGCCCGATCTGGTGACGAAGAATTCCAATTCCGGCGGCGGCGGCTTCGGCGCTCTTGCGGGCGGCCTGCTTGGTGGCCGGCTCGGCGGCGCCATCGGCGGCGCGATCAGCCTGAAGAAGAAGGAAGCCAACGTCACCATCACGCTCACCAATGCCCGCACCACCGAGATGGAGCGGCTGGTGGAAGGCTTTGCCAAGAAGACCGACCTCGGCTTTGGCGGTGGTGTCGGCCTTGTTGGCGCCGGTGGCTTCGGCGGCGGCGGTGGCGGCGGCTATGAGAACACCGAGATCGGCCAGGTGATCGTGCTCGCTTATCTCGATGCCTACACCAACCTGGTGCGCGAACTGGGCGGCCTGCCCGAGGACGCCAGCGCGGCGGCGCCGACGGCCCGCTGAGCGCAACCCCGGCGCTCGCTGGGATGAGACGGTGCAAGCGCCCTTCCCGGCAGCGGGGAGGGCGTTTTGCTATTTGCGCCGCCGGCTTGCCTGCACGAGGCCGATGATCGTCAGCACCACGCCGGGCCAGAAGCTCACAAAGGCGAGAAGCCCCGGCCCGATGGGATTGGGGTTCGGATCGTCCGTCAGCCCCAGCGCTGCGGCGAGCACGATGAGCAGCAGTGGCCCGGTGCCCAGCACCAGCACGGCGACCCCGATCCAGAACAGCCTTGGCATGCTCCGCTCCCCCTTGGTGGCTTTGCTCGCCTGTAGACCAAAATCGGGCAAGGCGGCTTCCCCCGCCGCCCCGAAACCCGCTATCTGCCCGGATCATGACAGACGATCCCGGCCTTTACGACCCCAGCCCCATCGCTCCGCCGCTGCGCTGGCCCGGCGGCAAGACCTGCGCCGTGTGGGTCGCGCCCAACCTCGAATATTATGAGCTCGATCCGCCGGCGCATCCACGCCGCAAGAGCTGGACCAAGCCGCACCCGGATGTGGTGGGCTATGGCCACCGCGACCATGCCAACCGGGTTGGCCACTGGCGCATGGCCGAAGCGATGAGCCGCCACGGCTTCCCCGGCTCGGTGTCGCTCTCGGTGGCGCTGTGTGACCATATTCCCGAAGTGGTGGCGGATGGCGCGGCGCGCGGCTGGGAGTTCTTCAGCCACGGCATCTACAACACCCGCTATGCCTATGACATGGACGAGGCGCAGGAGCGCGCCATCATCGAGGACAGCATCGCCACGGTGCAGCGCGCCACCGGCCAGCGCATCCGCGGCTGGCTTGCCCCGGCTCTCACCCACACGGTGCGGACCATGGACCTGATCGCCGAATATGGCCTGGATTACACCTGCGACCTGTATCACGATGATCGCCCCGGCGCGGTCAACACCGCCAGCGGCCGGCTGATCTCGATGCCCTACAGCCTTGAGGTGAACGACCACTATGGCTTCTTCATCTACAACATGAGCCCGCGCGATTACGCCGATGCGCTGATCCGGCAGTATGACCGGCTGGCCCGCGAGGGCGAGGCGAGCGGTACGGTCATGTGCATTCCGCTGCATTCCTATCTCATCGGCCAGCCGCACCGCATCGGGCCGTTCGAGCGGGTGCTGGAGCATATCGCTGCCGATGGCCGGGCCTGGATCACCACCGCCGGCGCCATCGCGGACGCCTATAAATCGCAGGTGCCGGCATGAGCCTTGACCCGAGCTATCTGGAATATCCGCACCGCGCGCGCGGCATGGACCATGGCCTCTACCCCTGGTCCAACCTGTTCGAGCGGCCGCCGCTGGCCTGGCCGCAGGGCAAGGCTGTGGCCGTGGTCATTGTCGTGTCATGCGAGTTCTTCCCGCTCACACCCTCGGATGTGCCGTTCCGCGCGCCGGGGCACATGCAGACGGCCTATCCGGACTATCGGCACTTCACGGCGCGGGACTATGGCTCGCGGCTGGGCGTTCCACGGCTGGTCGAGGCGCTGGCCAAGGTCGGCGCCAGGGCAAGCTTTGCCATGAACAGCCGCTGGGCAGAGCGCTTCCCGCTGCTGGCCCGCGAGATCGTGGCGGCCGGGCATGAAGTGATCGCCCACAGCACCGACATGAACGGCACCATCGCCACCGGGCTGGCCGAAGCGGACGAGCGCGCGCTGATCAGCGGCTCGCTGGCTGGGCTGGAAGCCGTGACGGGGGTACGGCCCAAGGGCTGGCTCTCGATCGCGCGGTCGCAAAGCTGGAACACGCCGCGCCTGCTGGCGGAAGCCGGGCTGGGCCATTGCCTCGATTGGGTGAACGACGAACTGCCGTTCCGCATGGCGACGCCGGCCGGCAGCCTCATCAATGTGCCGCTCAACCATGAGCTGTCGGACCGGCAGGTGATCGCCACCTGCCAGCAATCGGCGGACAGCTATGCCGAGCAGCTGCGCGATGCCTATGCGCTGCTGGCCGGCGAGGCCGCAACGCATGGCGGCCGGATGCTGCCGATCCACCTGACCCCCTATATCAGCGCGCTGCCCTATCGCATCGACGCTATCGAGGGCCTGCTTGGCTGGCTGGCGGCGCAGCCGGGGGCTTGGTTTGCCCGCAGCGACGAGGTGGCGGCGGCCAGCGGCGTCTAGCACGATACGGCGCGACGTCCGTAAAACGCAGCCACGTCCGTGAAGGCGGTCGGGGAGCCTTGTTTTGCAGCTGCCGTGCCTTTTCCACTTACGGGTATTGGCAATGGCCCGTGCTCTGCCTGACGCAGGGCTAAATTCCTTTTCGAGGTTTAAATCCGGTGTGGCGGCACAAAATTTAATTCCGTAAAGAACAGTGAAGTTTCTTTTTAACTGTCTCATAAAATATAAATTTAATTACTTTACTGTGACATTAAATTAAAAAGTAAGGTTTTTGTTTACGTATTGAAAGAATCGGATTGGCCTGTTTATCACATCCCAAGAACGGGATGCTGATTTATGGACAATTTTATAACTGTCGCGCGGCGTCGCCTGCACCATTTTCGCCTAGCGCGCAGCGGTGCGGCGGCGCTGGAGTTTGCGCTGGTCGTGCCGCTGCTCAGCGCCATGCTGTTCGGCATCATCAAGTTCGGCATCGCTTACAATCACCGGCTGGCGCTCACCGATGCGACACGGGCTGGCGTGCGCGAACTGGCTGTCGGCCGGCAGAGCCCGACGGTGTTTACCGATACCGTCAACACGTTCCGGGGCTCGGCGCTGGCCTTGAGCGCGGGCAGCACGACGCTGCAAATGTTCGTCAACGGTGCACAATGCACGTCTGATTCGAGCTGCGAGGCCGCGCTTGTCGCCAGTGAGGGCGTGCCGGCGCGGCTCGTGGCCAGCTACCCTTGCGATGTCGAGGTCTTCGGCGTCGATTTTGCACCCGGCTGCACCTTGTCGGCCGATTCCACGCAGCGGGTCGAGTGATGCGCCGGCTTCTCGCCCGCCTTGGCGCGGATCGCAGCGGTGCCGCCGCGATGATCTTTGTCGGCACGCTGGTGGTGACGATGGGCATGGCGGCCTTTGTCATCGATGTCGGGGCAGTGCGCGTCGCGCAGCGGGAGTTGCAGGCATCTTCCGATGCTGCGGCGCTGGCGGGGGCCTCGGAGATTCTCTCCGGCAACGCGATGGCGCAGGCTGCGAGCTATAGTGCCGGCAGTGGCGGTGCCAACCAGGTGCGCAGCGATGGCGCCCGGATCAGCGTGGGTTATCCCGTGCTCAAATGCCTGGCCGGCACCGGCGTGCCGTGCGGCGGCCCGGCCAACGCCAATGCCATTGCCGTGCGCCAGCAGGCGGTGGTGCCGATGATCTTTGGCCGTATTCTCGGTCTCGACCACTGGGAGATCACCGCGCTCGCCACTGCCGGACTGGCTGGCGGCAAGGCCAAGCCGCTCGAGATCATGTTCTTGATGGATGCCACCGCCTCGATGAACGATGCCAATCGCAGTTGCTCTGTGAGCAATTCCACCAAGCTGACCTGCGCACTGGCCGGTGGCCGTGCGCTTATCAACTCGCTGGCGCCATCGGCCAATCGTGTTGGCCTGATGGCCTTTCCCGGCGCGGCGAGCGCTTCGGAAGCGCGCAAGAATTATGATTGCAGCACCTCTAAGCCAACGATCACGCCCTACAAGAATAACCCGGTCTACGAGATCCTGCCGCTCGGCAACGACTTCCGACAGGATGATGACACCGGGGGCCTCAACACCAATTCGAATATCGTGAAGGCTTTTCAGGGCGGCGCGCCAAACTGCAAGCAGGGCATGGCTGCGCCCGGCGGCGCTGGCACCTATTACGCCGATGCCATCACGGCCGCGCAGGCCAAGCTGGCGAGCACCGGCCGGGCCGATGTGCAACGCGTGATCGTGCTGCTCAGCGATGGTGATGCCAATGCAAGCCGCGCCAACATGACCCAGCCCAAGCTGGCCAACCAGTGCCGACAGGCGATCACCGCCGCCGCCGCCGCCAAGGCCGCGGGCACGGTAATCTATTCGATCGCCTATGGGGCCTCCACCTCATCCTCCAACAGCTGCTCGACCGACACGACCAACCGCATCTCGGCCTGCGAAACGATGCGCCAGATCGCCTCCGAGGCATCGACCTTTTACGTCGGCAACAATGGCAGCAACACCGGCTGCTCATCGGCCTCGAACAGCGTTTCTGACATGGTCGATGTGTTTGAATCCATCGGCACCTCGTTTCAATCGACCCGTCTGCTGCCCAACAGCATGACCTGACGCGGCTCAGGCGCGCGGGTGGGCGTTGCGGTAAACGTCCAGCAGCTGGGCTGCATCGACGGCGGTGTAGATTTGTGTCGAGGAGAGGCTGGCGTGGCCGAGCAGCTCCTGGATGGAGCGCAGGTCTGCGCCGCGGGCCAGCAGGTGGGTGGCGAAGCTGTGGCGCAGCGCGTGCGGCGTCGCGCTGTCCGGCAGGCCAAGCGCCGGGCGGGCGGCGCGGATGGCGGTGCGGACGATGCCGGGGTCCAGCGGCCCTCCGCGCAGGCCGCGGAACAGCGGCGCCTCGCGCGCGGGTGGCCAAGGGGTGAGTGCCACATAGGCCTCCACCGCCTCGCGCACGACTGGCAGCAGCGGCACGATGCGGGCCTTGCCGCGCTTGCCGGTGACGCTGAGGGTTTCCCCCAGCGGCAGCGCTGCGCCGGTGAGCGACAGCGCCTCGGCGATGCGCAGCCCGCCGCCATAGAGCAGCAGCAGCACGGCGGTGTCGCGCGCCGCCATCCAGGGGGTGCGGGCATCCTCGCCCACCGCCGCGATCAGCCCGGTGGCATCGGCGGGCGAGACCGGGCGCGGCACCCGGCGCGGCAGCTTGGGAGAGCGCATCCCGGCCAGCCCATCACAGGCCAGCCCCTGCGTGCGCCGCGCCCAGGCGATGAAGGTGCGCAGCGCGGAGAGCTCACGGGCGATCGAGACATTGGCAAGCCCCTCGCCGCGGCGCAGCGAGAGAAATGCGCGGAAGTCCGCCGCGCTCAGCCCGGTGAGCGACGCCAGCAGCACCGGGCCGCCGATGTGGCCGAGGAGGAAATCCGAGAAGCGCTCGAGCGTGCCGGCATAAGCGCGCACGGTGTGCGGCGAGAGCCGGCGGGCATCGGCAAGGCTGGCCAGCCAGACGGCAACGGCGCCGTCAAGGCTGGCGGCTGTCACAGGCCGGCGGCCGTCACAGAATCGATTGCCCGGTCTTGGCCCAATCGGCGGCGAAGCCGGCAAGGCCCTTGTCGGTGAGCGGGTGGTTGGCCAGCGCCCGGATGACGGCGGGCGGCATGGTGGCGACATCGGCGCCGATCTTGGCGGCCTGCAGCACGTGCACCGGGTGGCGAACGCTGGCGACGAGGATTTCGGTCTTGAAATTGTAGTTGTCGTAGATCAGCCGGATGTCCTCGATCAGCTGCATGCCATCCTGGCCGATATCATCGAGCCGGCCGACGAAGGGCGAGATGAACGCCGCGCCGGCCTTGGCGGCGAGCAGCGCCTGGTTGGCCGAGAAGCAGAGCGTGACATTGACCATCACGCCTTCATCGGAAAGCCGGCGGCAGGCGAGCAGGCCATCCATGGTCAGCGGCAGCTTGATGCAGATGTTGCTGCCGATCTTGCGCAGGATCTCGGCTTCGCGGAGCATGCCATCGGTATCCATCGCCACCACTTCGGCGCTGACAGGCCCGGAGACGAGGCCGGCGATCTCCTTGATGACTTCAAGGAAGTTGCGGCCGGACTTGGCGATGAGCGAAGGGTTGGTCGTCACGCCATCGAGCAGGCCGGTGGCGGCGAGCGAGGCGATGTCGGCGGTTTCGGCGGTATCGACGAAGAATTTCATGGGTCACTGGCTTTCGATGCGGGATTCGGAGACTATTTTAGCCTAGGCGGAGCGCAGCACCCAATCATAATCGAGCGGCGTGACGACGGCGTTGTAGCGCTCCTGCTCGACACGCTTGATGGTGGCGAACAGCTCCGCCGCGCGGCCGCCCCAATAATCGGCAAGCAGGCGCGAGCCTTCGAACAGGGCGGTGGCGTGCGCCCAGTCGGTAGGCAGGCGCTCACCGGCGGCATAGCCATCTCCGCTCACCATCGGGCCGGGGGCGATATCATGGGTGAGCCCGTGGTGGATGCCGGCAAGCACGGCGGCCATGGCGAGATAGGGGTTGGCATCGGCGCCCGAGAGCCGGTGCTCCAGGTGACGCGAGGCGGCTGGCCCGGCGGGCACGCGCAGCGGCACGGTGCGGTTGTTCACGCCCCAGCCGGCGCGCACCGGGGCATAGCTGTTCGGCCGGAAGCGCCGGTAGCTGTTGGCATTGGGCGCGAACACCAGGATCGATTCAGGCATCAGCATTGCGGCGCCGCCGATGGCATGGCCGAGCGCCGCATTGCCGGCGGGATCGGCGCTGGCGAAGATGTTGCGGCCCTTCTCGTCATTCACCGAGACATGGATGTGCAGCCCGGAGCCCGAGAGATCGGGGAAGGGCTTGGCCATGAAGGTGGCGGCAAGGCCATGGCGGGCAGCGACGCCCTTGGCAGCGCGCTTGAAGCGCACGGCATCATCACAGGCGGCCAGCGCATCGGGCTTGTGGGCCAGGGTCATCTCATATTGGCCCATGCCATATTCCGATATCGCGGCGCCGCTGGGCAGGCCGAGCGCATCGCAGGCGGCCCACAGGTCGCGCAGGTACGCGCCATCGAGATCATGGCCATCAAGGCCATAGACCTGGCGGTGCGGCGGCGGCCGGCCATCGGGCGTGCGGGCGTGGCGGATGCCACCATCACGGGCGCGCCGGGCCTCGATGAGGTAGAATTCCAGCTCGCAGGCGACCACCGGGGTGAGGCCATCGGCGCTGAAACGGCGCAGCACATTGGCCAGCACGGTGCGCGGATCGAGATCACAGGCGCGGCCATCCAGCTCGTGCATGGCGAGCATCACCTCGGCGCTGTCCTCCCCCAGCCAGGGGGCGCGGGCAAGCGTGCCGGGCACCGGCCAGGCAACGCGATCGGCATCGCCATCTTCCCAGACCATGCCGGATTCCTCGACATCGAGGCCGGTGATGTCCACCACCAGCACCGAGCCGGGCAGGAACCGCCCCTGCTCGAAGGCCGCGACAAACTCATGCGCGCGCAGCCGCTTGCCGCGCGGCACGCCGCTCAGGTTGGTGAAATACAGGTCAAGGAATTCGATGCCGGGGTTGGCAGCGAGAAACGCGGCCAGCGCTTCAACCGGGGCAGCGGAGGGGGGGCGCTTCATCCATGGGGATTAGCGTGAACCCCGCCCCCGCCGCAACTGTTAGCGGAAGAAGAAAAAGTAGATGAGAATGACGACCGGAAGCGGAACCCCGAACATCCAGAGAAGACAGCCTTTGCCCATGTGAAACCCTTTTTGCTTTCAGGCATGAACGCTGCGCTCGGGGCAAGGTTCCTTCAGCTTGGTACAGGCGCCTTGAAGCTGTCGAGCCGCGCGACGTTTCAGCTGAAGGTGAAGCCACGCGGGATCAACCGGTGCTCATGGGCCTGCCGTTCCAGCCCCTCGCGGAAATCCGGATGCGCGATGCTGATCAGCGCCCGCGCCCGCTCTGGTACGGACTTGCCTTTCAGGTTCACGATCCCGAACTCGGTCACCACATACATCATGTCTGCACGTGTCGTGGTGACGATATTTCCCTCGGTGAGGTTGAACACGATGCGGCTGCGTCGCTCGCCCTTTTTGTCGTAGATCGAGGGCAGGCAAATGAAGGATTTCCCGCCTTCGGACGCATAGGACCCGCGCACGAACTGCGCCTGTCCGCCCGTGCCCGTCAGATGCCGGTTGCCATTCGATTCCGAAGCGGCCTGTCCGGTCAGGTCCACCTGTGTCGTGCTGTTTATGGCCGTCGTCCGCGGGTTCTGCATGATCACATGCGGCGAGTTGGTGTAGTCCACCGGGCAGCACAGCATATCTGTATTGCGGTCGAGGGTATCGTAGAGCGCTCGCGAGCCCGCGGCGAAGGTGTAGACGATCTTGCCGGGATCGAGTTTCTTGCGCGCGCCGGTGATCAGCCCGGCGCGATACAGATCGGCGATCCCGTCGGTCATCATTTCGGTATGGACGCCCAGATCCCTGATCCCTGCGTGCGCCAACAGGCTGCACACTGCGTTTGGCATGCCGCCAATGCCGATCTGCAGGCAGGCGCCGTCCTCGATCTCGCCGATGATCAGCCGCGCCACGGTCCTGTCGACCTCTGTCGGCGCCGGGTTCGGCAGTTCGGGAAGCGGCGCGTTGTCGCCCTCGACGATGTAATCGACCTCGCTGATGTGGATGCCGGTGCCTTCGCCGTAAACATGCGGGATGGTCGTGCACGTTTCCACGATCACCATTCGGGCGCGCTCGACCACGGCACGAAGCCACACGTTGGTCGGCCCCGTGTTGAAGAACCCGTCCGCCAATGGTCGCGCCTTGACGATCACGATGTCGACCGGTTCGATGAAGCGCCGATAATAATCCGATGCCTCACCCAGGTTCAGCGGAATATAGCTGCACCGGCCCTTGTCATGCAGCTGGCGATCATAGGCGCCCATGTGAAGGCTGAGCATATAGACGTGCCGCCCTTCCGGATCGTTCTCCATAACGGCGCGCGGGCGCATCGACAGGGTGCTGCGGATCTTCAGGTCCGACAATTCGGTGATGCGGGCTCCCAACGCCTGATCAAACACGTCGGGCTGGTTGAATATGCCCGCATAATCGAGCCACATGCCCGACTGCACGAGGCTTGCGGCCTCGGTGGCCGACAGCAATTTCGCCGCGGCGGCGGCTTGGCGCATGTTCATCGGCGGCTCCAGGGCTTGGGTTGCGTGCCGCGAGGATAGGTGATCTTCCCTCGTGGTGAAAAGCAGGTTTCCCCTCAGGCGCCGACCAGCTTTTTCAGCTCGGTCTTGAGGATCTTGCCATTGGCGTTGCGGGGTAGCGGCTCGGTGTGGAACACCACCGCCACCGGCACCTTGAAGCCGGCCAGCCGCGCCGCCACGAACGCCCGCAATTCGGCCTCGGTGGCGGCTTCCCCTGCCTTGAGCGTCACGAATGCCACCGGCTCCTCGCCCAGCGTCTTGTGCGGGCGGCCGACGAGCGCTGCGTCCATCACGGCGGGGTGTTCGTAGAGCGCGTTCTCCACTTCCACGCAGTAGATGTTCTCGCCGCCGCGGATCAGCATGTCCTTGGCGCGATCGATGATGAAGCAAAAGCCTTCCTCGTCGATGCGCGCCAGGTCTCCGGTGCGGACCCAGCCATTGACGAAGGTGGCGGCGGTCGCCTCGGGCTTGCGCCAATATTCCTTCACCACATTGGGGCCATAGCCCCAGAGCTCACCGACGCTGCCAGGGGGCAGGATGTTGCCGTCCGGGTCGGTCACCTTCAGGTCGCACACGGCGCAGGCCGGGCCGCAGCTGTCCGGCCGGTTCTCATAATCCTCGCCGACATGGCTGGTGAAGGTGGCGCTGGTTTCCGTCATCCCCCAGCCGTTGCCGGGCATGGCCTTCTTGAACACCTTCTTGATCTGGCGGACCAGCTCGGGGGCCGAAGGGGCGCCGCCGTAGGAGACGGTTTCGAGGCTGGAGAGATCGAACTTCTCGCGGTCCGGATGCTCGATGATCTGCCAGGCAATGGTCGGCACGCCGCCGCAGCCGGTGATGCGCTCCTTCTCGATCAGCGCCATCGCCTCCAGCGGGTCCCACTTGCGCATCAGCACCAGCTTGGCGCCGGCGAACAGCGACGGGGAGAGGACGGCATGGCAGCCGGTGGCGTGAAAGAACGGCACGCTGAGCAGGGTGGCCTTTTGCGGTGCATCCGGGTCCGGTGCCGGCGGGGTCTCGCCGCGGCGCAGATAGGCGCGGGCGGCGGCAAAGCCGCTGGCCATGATGTTGGAGACGATGTTGCGGTGGGTGCCGAGCGCGCCCTTGGNNGGTGGTGCCGCTGGTGTAGAACAGCGTCGCATCATCCTCGGGCACAAGTGTAGCCGTTACGGCGGGGGCGGGGCGGTCCGGAATCGTTGCCCAATCATGGGGGCTGCCAATACTGTCCTCCAGCCGCCTGGCGCGCGGGTCTCCCAGCATCTCCTCGGTGGTGCGGCTGACGAGAATATGCGTCAGCTCCGGGCAGTTCGGCAGGTGCTCGCCCATGCGGGCAAAGCGCTCATTGTCACAGATCAGCACCTTGGCGCCGGAATCCTGCAGGCCATATTCCAGCTCGGCGCCGGTCCACCAGGCGTTGAGTGGCGTCACGATGGCGCCGGAAATGCTGGCGGCAAAGAACGCTACGGGCCACTCGGGCAGGTTGCGCATCACCAGCGCGACGCGATCACCCTTCTTCAGGCCGTCCGCCACCAGTTGCTCGGCTAGCTTGAGCACGGCGCGGCTGAACGCCTCGAAGCTGACCCGTTCATCCTCGTTGATGAGGAAGATCTTCTCGCCATGGGTGCGGCCGGTGGCGAACACCGCGGCCAGCGTTGGCGGCGCGTGCTTCCAGGTGCGCACCGGCAGGCCGCGGATCATCACCGTTTCCATCTCGAGCGGCGAGCCCGGCGCCGTGAGCAGGGCGTGCGCTTGTGCGATGCTCATCGCTGGCCAATTGGCTGTCATTCCGGTCCCCAGAGCTTTGTTGTTTTGTGCATCAAAGCCCAAGCCGGGCGGCGGCGCCAGTGGGCAATCTGCGGGGCGGTTTAGCCTCATGAATTGCGGCGCTTGGCGCTGGCGGCGCAGAGGGCTAGTCTCGACGCTGCAAAGAACAAGGAAACATGAATGGCCAACCAAGCAACTGCCGCCTGGGATGCACGCGATGCTGCCGCGATGCGGGATGTGCTGGAGCGCCAGCGCGCGGCGTTCATGGCCGAGCTGCCGGTGAGCGCCGCCTCGCGCCGGGCGCGGCTGCAGCGGGCCATGATGGTGCTGCTCGACAATCGGGACCGGCTGGTGGCGGCGCTTTCCGAAGATTTCGGCCATCGCTCCAACGAGATGTCGCTGGTAACGGACATCATGTCCTCGGTGAAGCCGATCAAGCATGCGCTCAAGCATCTCGACAAATGGATGAAGCCCGAGAAGCGCGCGCTGGACTTTCCGCTCGGGCTGCTCGGCGCGCGGGCGCGGGTGGAGTTCCAGCCCAAGGGCGTTGTCGGCATCATAAGCCCGTGGAACTTCCCGGTGAACCTCACCTTCGGGCCGCTGGCCGGGGTGCTGGCGGCGGGCAACCGCGCGATGATCAAGCCCTCCGAATTCACCCCCGTCACCTCGGCGCTGATGAAGACGCTGCTCGAGGATGCCTTTGATATCAGCGAAGTCGCGGTTGTCACCGGCGGCTCCGAGGCCGGCAAGGCCTTCTCCGAGCTGCCGTTCGACCATCTGGTGTTCACCGGCGGCACCGCCATCGCCCGCCACGTGATGGCGGCGGCGGCGAAGAACCTGGTGCCGCTGACGCTGGAGCTTGGCGGCAAGTCCCCCACCATCATCAGCCGCTCCGCCGATGTCGGCATGGCCACCGAGCGCATTGCGATGGGCAAGATGATGAACGCCGGGCAGATCTGCCTGGCACCGGATTATCTGCTGGTGCCGCAGGAGAAGGAGGAGGAGATCGTTGCCGGGCTGAAGGCCGCCACGGCGAAGATGTATCCGACGCTGCTGAGCAACCCGGATTACACCTCGGTGCTTGGCGCACGCCACCGCGAGCGGCTGGAGGCGCATGTGGAAGATGCCCGAGCCAAGGGCGCCACCATCGAGGTGGTCAACCCGGCAAACGAGGACTTCTCCCAGCAGAACACCAACAAGATGCCGCTGCACATCATCCGCAACACCACCGACGAAATGACGGTGATGCAGGAGGAGATCTTCGGGCCGCTGCTGCCGGTGCGCACCTACTCCCAGACCGAGGAGGTGATCACCGAAGTCAACCGCCGTGACCGTCCGCTGGGGCTCTACTGGTTCGGCACCGACGAAGCCGAGCAGCGCCGGGTGCTTGACCGCACCATCTCGGGCGGCGTGACGATCAATGATGTGATCTTCCATGTTTCGGCCGAGGACCTGCCGTTCGGCGGCATCGGCCCGGCTGGCATGGGCAGCTACCATGGGCATGATGGCTTCAAGGCGTTCAGCCACGCCAAGGCGATCTATAGCCAGCCCAAGATCGACCTGGCCGGGCTGGCCGGCTTCAAGCCGCCTTATGGCGACAAGACGCGCAAGGCGCTGGCGCGCGAACTCAAGCCATGATGCACCGCGCCAGCGATGATGAAATCACCGTCTGGCGCGCGCGCCGTGCCGAGCCGCTGGGCCTGAGCCAGGGCGCGCCGCCGCCGGGGATGGATGCCGGCACGGCGTTCCGCGCCCGGCTGGGTTGCGCGCTGCTGGCGCTGGTGTTGTTGATTGCCGCGCCGTTGATGGCGGCGCCAGCCGCCGCGCAGGCGGCCACACCTGCGGCTGTGACTGCCGAAGCTGACAAGGCCGCAATCCGCGCTGTCGGCCGGGAGTGGGTGCGGGCCTTCAAGGCCGGGGACATCGAGGGGTTGATGGCGCTGTATGTGCCGGAGGCGGAAGTGGCGCTGCACGGCCAGCCCAAGCTCAAGGGGCTGGCGGCGGTGCGGGCCTATTTCACGCCCATGCTCGCCAGCCCGCCGGATGCCGATTTCCTGCTCGCCGAAGAAGGGCTGGACTTGCACGGCGACGTGGCGATTTTCCTGAGCAAATACTGGTTCACCCTGCGCACCCCCAAGGGCGTGGTGGAGGATGCCGGCCGCTCGCTGCTGGTCTACCGGCGCGGCGATGATGGCCGCTGGCGGATCCGGGTGGATATCGACCAGGGCTCGCCGGACGTGGCGTTTCCGCCACCGCCGGAGGCACGCTGACTCTCCGCCGGAGGCGCTGAGCCTCAGGCCGGCGGGCGGGTGGCGACCAGCGAGGCCCGGTCCTTGAGCCGGGCATGGAGCGCGGCAAGCGCCGGGTTGGCGCCCCGCCAGTCGATCTCGGGGAAGCGCAGGTCGAGATACTCCACCGCCACCATGGTGCAGAGTTCGAGATAGCCGGTCTCGGTAGCCGAGACCTTGGCCGCCAGCGCTGCCGCGCCGCGAGCGATCGTGCGGCGGTATCGCTCCGGCCACAGCGGGTTGCGCCCGGCCTCGCCGTGGCTGGCCTCGAGACGCAGCAGGTAGGACGCATCCAGCACGCCATCGGCCAGCGCCTCGTCCGTGCGGGCGTACCAATAGGCAAGGCCTTGCGTCGGCTGGAGAGTCTGGCCGGGCACGAGGCTCAGCATGTAGCCGGAGATGACGGCGGAATCATACAGCGCCGTGCCATCATCGAGCAGCAGCACCGGCACCTTGCCTAGCGGGTTGGCAGCGTGCAGCGCCGGCCCATCTTCCATCGGGGGTGTTTCCACCACCTCCACATCGAGCTCGAGTTCCAGCGCCAGCATCCGCAGCTTGCGGGCATAGGGCGAGGTGAGGGAGACCAGCAGCTGCATCACTTGCCACCCAGGATGGCGCTGGCCGCTTCCAGCCGGGCCGAGAAGCGATCGAGCGCGGCTGCGGTGCGCGTGGCATAGAGGTTGGCATCGGCAAAGCGGCGCTCCTCGATCGCCTCGCGCACGCCCGGCAGTGTCTTGGCGCCATAGCCGGTGAACCGCCCCGGCGCGTAGAGCGCATGCTTGTACCAGGGCCGGCCGGGCAAGCCCTCGGGGATCAGCAACTCCTGGTCGATGCCGAGCAGGGTCTTGTTGAGCCGGGCGCGGGCGGCGGGTGCGAGCGTGCTGCCCTTGGCGGTGAAGGCAGCATCATAGTCCCGCGCGCTGGTCTCCAGCCGGGAGACGGCGTTTTCCAGTGCGGCCAGTTCGATCATCGGCGTCGCGGAGACCGCTTCGGGCGCGGCGAACGGCTCGGTCGGGTCGCCGGCCAGCTTGTGGCTGCCGGCGGCGATGAGCGCGGCGCGCTTGCCATCCTGCCGCTGGCGGGTGCTGACCAGCGTGCGGACCTCGGCGAGATAGCCCCGCACCGTGGCGGCAAGATCGGTAAAGCGCAGCGCCGGCGTATCGGCATCGGCCAGCCGCAGCACGAGGCGGCCGGTGGTCTTGGCCAGCGCGCCGCCATAAGCGAGGCCGGGATCATCGAAGCGCACGAAGTGATCATAGCTGTCATAGATCGAATGGTAGGAGCCGGCGGATTCGCCCTCGCCGCCAAAGCCGATATTGAGCGACGGGATGCCGAGATGCTGGATGAAGGCAGAATAATCCGAGCCCGAGCCGAGCGCGCCGATCGGCATGTCACCCCCGGCCTCGGCGGCAACCAGCGTTGAATCGGCTACGGGTGCACTGCCCTCATAGGCATCCACCCGCGCCCTGGCGCGCTGCCGGGCGAGGACGCTGACGCCGGTCTGCGGGTCGGTCACATCGGCTGCCACCTGGTTGACCAGCCGCTGCAACTGGTGGCTGCCCTGTGCGCCGAGGAAGCCGCGGCCGTTGCCATCGGTGTTGATATAGGCGATCGCCTTGGCCTGAAGCTCCTTGCCATGGTGCTCGGCCCATTCGGTGCTGCCGAGCAGCATCGGCTCCTCGGCATCCCAGCTCGCGTAGACGATGGTGCGCGAGGGCCGCCAGCCGGTTTTTGCCAGTGCGCCCAGCGCCTTGGCCTCGGAGAGCAGCGCCACCTCGCCCGAGAGCGGATCTGCCGCGCCGAACACCCAGCCATCGAAATGGTTGCCGCGCACCACCCACTCATCCGGGCGGTCCTTGCCCTTGAGCATGGCGATGACGTTGTTGGCCGGCTTGAGGCTCCACTCGCTCTCCACCATCAGCCGCAGCTTGATGGCATCAGCGCCGCCCAGCCGATAGGCGAAGGGCAAGCCGCCCTTGAAGGAGGCTGGTGCCAGCGGGCCGCCCATGGCCTTGAAGATCTTCATGGCATCGCCGTAGGAGATCGGCAGGGTGGGGATCTTCATGATGGTGGGGGCGTCGCGACGGTCGAGCCGCTTGGCGCCCTTCACAGCGCCATAGCCCGGCGTCAGCGGATCACCGGGGAACAGCGTCATGTCCGCCACCGAGCCGCGCTGCACGCCGGCATCGGGCCGGGCGCCGCCATTGGGGTAGCTCTCGCCGGTGCCATAGCCATCCTGCGCCGGATCGGAATAGATCAGCGCGCCCACGGCGCCCTGCTCCTGCGCCAGCTTGGGCTTGAGCCCGCGCCAGCCGGCACCGTAGCGGGCCAGCGCGATCTTGCCCTTCACGCTGATGCCGCGCCGGGCCAGCGCCTCATAATCGGCGGGCAGGCCGTAGTTCACATACACCACGTCCGCCGTCACATCGCCATCGGCGCCAAAGGCCACATAGGGCGGCAGCGCGCCGGCAAGCTGGTTCGAGGTGGCGTCCTCCGGGATGCCCGGCTCTTGGCCGCCAAGGGTGACAGGGTTGGCGCCGGTGATCTCCAGCGCGGTGCGCAGCGGGGTGGGGTAGAGCACATCGAAGGTCTCGATTTTGGCGTCCCAGCCCCAGGCCTTGAACTGGGCGAGGATGAACTCGGCATTCTCGCGGTTGTGCGGCGAGCCGACATGGTTGGGGGCAGACGTCATCTGCTTGAGCCAGGCCATCTGCTCGGCGGTGCTGATGCCGGCATCGAGGGCCTTTTCGTTCGCCGCCTGCTCGGCGGGCGTGATGGCCAGCGCGGCGCTGGCGAGCAGCATGGCCGCAGCGCTGAAGATGGCCGTGTTGAAAAGGCGCATGAAGTGAGTCCCCCTGTTTGTGCGAATGATTTGTAGCGGTGGCGGCCCGCACTGCAACCCGTGACGGGTGCGGCAAAGCCCGCTAGCGTTGCCGGATGACCGACCGTTCTGCCGATATCGCCCTCGCCCACGCCCTTGCCGATGCCGCGGGGGTCGCGATTCGACCCTATTTCCGCCAGCCGTTCCTGGTGGAAACCAAGGATGACTTCTCCCCCGTGACAGCGGCGGACCGGGGCGCAGAGCAGGCGATCCGCCGGCTGCTCGCCGAGCATCGCCCGCATGATGGCGTGATCGGCGAGGAATATGGCGACGACCGCGCCGAGGCAGCCCGGGTGTGGGTGCTCGACCCCATTGATGGCACGCGCGCCTTTGTTGCCGGGCGGCCGCTGTTCGGCACGCTCATCGCGCTGCTGGAGGATGGCGTGCCGGTGCTCGGCATCATCGACCAGTGCATCGCCGGCGAGCGCTGGCTTGGCGTGCTGGGCCAGCCGACGCTGTTTTGCGGCCTGCCAGCGCGGGTGCGGCCGTGCACCGGGCTGGCTGCGGCGCATCTTGCCACCACCTCGCCCTGGCTGTTCGATGCCGAGGACCAGCCGCGCTTCGAGGCGCTGCGGCTGGCGGCGCGGGATACGCTGCTGGGCGGGGATTGCCATAATTATGGCCTGGTCGCCTCGGGCCATCTCGATCTGGTCGTCGAGTCCGGGCTGAAGGTGCATGATTGGGCGGCGCTGGTGCCGGTGGTGACGGGCGCCGGCGGCGTGATGATGGATTGGGCCGGCCGGCCACTGGCGCTGGGCAGCAGCGGCCATGTGATTGCGGCCGGGGATAGGGCCGTGGCGGAAGAAGCGCAGGCGGTGCTGGGGGGCTAGCGTTCCAGCACCGAGAACAATTTCTTCACAAACGCATCGCGCTCCGCCGCCAGTGCGGCTTCGGCATCGGCGGGCAGGACGAGGTCCTCCACCGAGCCGACCCTGGCTTCCAGCGCGGCCAGACGCGCGCGGGTGACCCAGGTTTCGCTGGCCAGCTCGAGGAACATCTTGACCAGCGCGTCGATGGCCGGGTCTTCAAAGACCTGTGGCTTGACGCCCCGGGCTTCCTTGCCCGTGTCTGCGGTGGGCGCGTCGCTCATGCCCAGTTTCCATAGACGAACCACTGCACGCCATCGGCCAGCCGGCCGGTGTTGCCGCCGATGCTGGCTGGGCCGGCGAGCGCCTGCGCCACCGCCGCCTCGCCATACCAGGCGAGCGAGGGCACCACGGTCTGGAAAAAGCCCTTGGGGGCAAAGCCGGCCTCGGCGCAGAGCTCCGCCGGATCCTGGTCCCGATAGCCCTTGTAGAAGGGCTCATTGTTGTACCAGCAGTCCCAATCCAGATAAAAACCGTCAAAGGCCGAGAGCTGGTTGTTGGGCGGCAGCTCATAATGCAGCATCAGCCCGCCGGGCTTGAGCACGCGCCGCGCCTCGGCGAACACCTTGCGGATATCCTTGAGGGGCAATTCGTGGAGGAACATCGAGGAATAGACCAGATCGAAGCTGGCGTCGGGATAGGGCAGGGCGGTGGCATCGGCCTGGACGAAATGCGCCGTGACGCCCTGTGATTGCGCCCGGCCATGGGCATAGCGCAGGCAAGGGGCGGCAACATCGATGCCGGTGACCGTGGCGTCGAGATAGGTCCGCGCCCAGGGCAGGGTCTGGTGGCCGACGGAGCAGCCGAGATCGAGAATGGCCTTGAGCTGGAACTCGGGGTGGGTGGTCTTGAGCCAGAAGGCCGAGCTTTCGCCGATGTCATCGAGGTTCTGGCCCATCAGGCCGAAGGAGAACACCGAGAGGCCGTTTTCATAGACGGCGCCGGCGGCAAGGTCCGTCTCGTCGGCCTGCGCCGAATAGCTGCCCGGCATGTGGTGGACATCGATGGCGCTGACATTGCGCGGCACTTCCAGCCCGGGATCGAGGCTGAGAGTGCCCTGCGCCCGGCTGCGATCGGCGCTGAGAGCGGCGGCGCGGGCCTTGAGGCTCTCGGCATCGCGCGCCACCGCATCGCCGACGCTTGACCACACCATCTCCTGCGCACCGATGCGCAGCGCCGAATAGAAGCGGAAATACTCGTCCTCGCGGATCGCGGCGTGCACCGCGCGGCCGGTGGTGGGCGGCTCGGGCAGGCGCGGCGCGATCTCGGTTTCGAAGCGGGTTTTCAGCTGGGCGGCCATATGGTTGAGCACATGGCCGCGCAGGCTGGAGGTGAAATCCTGCGCGGCGCGCTCGTTGCGCGTCGGGTGCACGGCAAGATCATGGGTGACGAGGCGAGTCATGTCAGGTCTCCTTGCCGCAGCATCTTTGGCAAAGCGCGCGCCGGGTGCAAGCCATCATCACCGGAATATGTCCGGACAACCGTCTGGTGGACACGGCGCTACTTGCGCGTCAAGCCCGTCCAATAGCCGGCAAAGCTCCACAGGTCGGCGGTTTCGGCGATCTGCTTGTCGGTCGGCTTGCCGCTGCCATGGCCGGCGCGCGTCTCGATGCGGATGAGATGCGGCATGGCGCCAAGGTTCGCGGCCTGCAGCGCGGCGGTGTATTTGAAGCTGTGGCCCGGCACCACACGGTCATCGGTGTCAGCCGTGGTGACGAGAATCGCCGGGTAATCCACGCCGCTGCGGATGTTGTGATAGGGCGAGTAGCTGTAGAGATTGCGGAACTGCACCGGGTCCGTCGGGTCACCATAATCATCGGTCCAGGTGCGGCCTTCGGTGAACAGCGGGAAGCGCAGCATGTCCATCACGCCCACGGCGGGCAGCGCCGCGGCGAACAGGTCCGGCCGCTGGTTGACGACTGCGCCCACCAGCAAGCCGCCGTTGGAGCCGCCCTGGATGGCCAGCGCGCCCTTGCGGGTGATGCCCGAGGCAATGAGATATTCACCGGCGGCGATGAAATCATCAAAGACATTCTGCTTCTTCAGCTTGCGGCCGGCGTCGTGCCATTCGGCGCCATATTCGCCGCCGCCGCGCAGGTTCACATCCGCATAGACGCCGCCCATCTCCATCCAGGCCAGCACGTCGATCTGGAAGGCGGGCAGGATGTTGATGTTGAAGCCGCCATAGCCATACATCAGCGTCGGCGCGCCCTTGCTGAGGTCGAGATCCTTGCGGTGGCTGACGAACATCGGCACGCGGGTGCCGTCCTTCGAGGTGAAGAAGCGCTGCGTCACCACATAGTCGGCGGGGTTGAACGCCACCTTGGGCGCGCTGAACACCGTGCTGGTGTTGCTCGCCACATCATAGCGATAGACTGTGGTGGGGGCATTGTAGCTGGTGAAGACATAATAGGCCGTGCCGCTGCCGGGCGCTGCATCAAAGCCATCGGCCGTGCCGACGCCGGGGAGCGCGACCAGGCCATCGGCGGCGCCGGCGAGCGTATAGCGGCGGACCTCGGTGCGCGCATCCTTGAGCGCCGTGACAAGCAGCCGGCCGGCCACGACATGCGCGCCGGTGAGCGTGTCTGCCCCTTCCGCCACGATCTCGCGCATGACGGGCGCCGCGGTCTCACCGACCGTCTCGAAGGCGACGACCCGGTAGCGCGGCGCGCCATCGTTGGTGACGAAGTAGAGCGTGCTGCCCTCGGCGCCGGCGAAGCGCCAGTCCTTGCCGCGCTCCGGCACGATGGGAATGAGCCTGGGGGCCTTGGCGGCGGTGTCCATCACGCGCACTTCATAGCTGTCGTCCGAGCCGGTGCTGGAGCGGATGACCAGCCAGCGGCCATCCTCGCTGGTCGCGCCCTGGTTATAGTCCCCAGGGTGGTTGGGGGCGGCGAAGATAAGCGTATCGGCGCTCTGCGGCGTGCCGATGCGGTGGAAATAGACGCTGTGGTTGAACACCTCGGCGATAAGGCTCTTGCCCTCCGGGGTTGCCGGGTGACGCGAATAGAAAAAGCCGCTGTTGTCGGCATTCCAGGCGATGCCCGAGAACTTCACCCAATCAAGCTCATCGGCCATCACCTGGCCGGTATCGACATCGAGGAGCTTGATGATCCGCCAATCGCTGCCGCCATCCTGCACGGAATAGGCGATGCGCTTGCCATCGCTGCTCGGGGACCATTCGGCCAGCGCGGTGGCGCCGTCCTTGGCCCAGAGATTGGGGTCGATCAGCGCGCGCGGCTCGGCATTGCCTTCGCGCATCATCAGCACGAACTGGTTCTGCAGGCCGGTGTTGCGCCGGTAGAAGCTGCGGCCGCCGCGCTCGATCGGCAGGGCGATGCGCTCGTAATTGTAGAGTTCGGTGAGCCGGGCCTTCAGGGCATCGCGGCCGGGCAGGGTGGCGAGATAGGCATCCGTCACCTTGTTCTGCGCCGTCACCCAGTCCGCCACGTCGCTCTGGGTGCGGACATCGCCTTCCAGCCAGCGATAGGGGTCTGCCACGCGCACGCCGTGGAGCATGTCTGCCACGTCGGTGGCCTTGCTAACGGGATAGGCGATGCGGCCGGGGGCCGGGGCGGTGGCTGTTTCAGGGGGCGGCGTCATCGCGCAGCCGGCGAGAACGAGGGACACGGCAGCGAACGCAAACACACGCACAACAAGGCTCCAGGGCAAATTTTCATGATGCCCGAGGGTATGGCACCCGGCGGCGGCGCTTGCCAAGCCCTGCGGCACTTTCGTCCCAGCGGCGCGTTGGCATATAAAGATATCTTTATGCTTGCTCCAAATGCCCGGCCCGCCTATGTCGCGGGCTTGCTCGTACACACAGGAATTTTGCGCCATGGCCAGCCAGCCCAGCTCTGCTCTCACCGATTATGCCATTGCCGATATCGGCCTGGCTGATTTTGGCCGCCGCGAGATCAACATTGCCGAAACCGAAATGCCCGGCCTGATG
>DIUN01000033.1 GCA_002423025.1 Sphingomonadales bacterium UBA6157
AAGCGCCTGATCTGGAACGCTTTCCCTGCCTGAAGCTGGCTTGGGATGCGCTGCGGGCCGGCGGCTCGGCGCCCTGCATCCTCAATGCTGCCAACGAGATTGCTGTCGCGGCGTTCATCGCCGGGCAAGTCTCGTTCCTCGATATCGATGCCGTGGTTGCGGCAACGCTGGCGCGCGTGGCCTCCGGGCCGGTCGGCTCGCTGGAGGAAGTCGTGGCGGTGGATGGTGCGGCGCGGGCTGTAGCGCGCGCTGAAGTGGAGGCTCGGCAAGGATGACGGAATTGCTGCCCCAGCCCTCGCTGCTGTTCACGCTCGGCACGTACATCGCCATGATCGCGGTGCTGGTGGTGGTGCATGAGGGCGGGCATTTCCTCGCCGGGCGCTTCTTCAAGACCAAGATCGATGCCTTTGCCTTTGGCTTTGGCCGCGAACTGCTGGGCTGGACGGACCGCAGCGGCGTGCGCTGGAAGCTCAATCTCATCCCGCTCGGCGGCTATGTGAAGTTTACCGGGGACATGAACGAGTCCAGCCAGATGGACCCGGCGCTGCTCTCCCTGCCGGTATCGGAGCGGGCCGGGCTGTTTGCCTTCAAGCCGTTGTGGCAGCGTGCCATCATCGTGGCGGCCGGGCCGGCGATCAATTTCGTCTTCGCAATCCTCATCCTCGCCGGCTTCTACATGGCGCTCGGCCATCCCTTGACGCCGCCGGTGGTGTCCAGCGTGTTGCCGGGCAGCGCCGCCGCCGAGGCCGGCATCGTGCCGGGGGACAGGATTGTCAGCATCGATGGCGAGCGCATCGAGCGGTTCGAGGATATCGTCAACACCGTCATGGGCGGCACCGGCGAGGCGATGCGCCTTGAGGTCGCGCGCGGCGAGGCCGTGCGCACCGTGCTGCTCAAGCCGCGGATGATCGAGACGAAGGACCGCTTCGGCAATGTGACGCGCCATGGCCGGCTCGGCATTGCCCGCGGCGAGCAGGTGGTGAACGAGGTCAACCCGCTGCAGGCGGTCGCTTATGGCGTCAAGGATACCTGGGACATCACGCTGACCATCGCCACCACGCTGCGGCAGGTGGTGATGGGGGACCGGAGCCTCGATGAGCTTGGCGGGCCGATCAAGACCGGCCAGGTGACCGGGCAGCAGGCCTCGCTGGGGCTGCTCTCCTTTACCGCCTTCATGGCGTTCTTCTCGATCAACCTCGGCTTCATCAACCTCATCCCCATCCCGATGCTGGACGGCGGGCATCTTCTCCTTTACGCCGTCGAGGCGGTGAGGCGGCGGCCTATGGGCGAAAGGGTGCAGCAATGGGCCTTCATGTCCGGCTTTGCCGCCATCATGTCGTTGATGGCCGTGCTGACATGGAACGACCTTTCCTCTATCGGCATTTTCAAGCAGCTTTCGGGCTGGCTTGGCGGATAATGGAATGGGCGGACAGTGGACGGGCAAGGCCAATGCACGGTTTCAACAGGTTTCGCGCCAGTTTTGGCAGCAAGGACGGGTCTAGCGTGACGTTGGAGAATGGGCTGCAAATGCCGGATCGCCAGAGCGGGCACCAGCCAAGGGGCCGGGGCCGTATCGCGGCGCTGCTGATCACCACCATGCTCGCTGGCCCTGTGCTGGCGCAGGAAGCGCCGGTGCCTGCCGCTGCAACGCCAGAAGCGCCTGCTCCTGCGCCAGCAGCACCCGCGCCAGAGGCGCCTGCGGCGGCTCCTGCCATGCAGGGTGCTCCTGCTCCTGCAGCGGCGGCTCCGGCGCCTGCCGTTGCCCCGGTCGTTACCGGCGGCACCGTGGTTCGCTCGATCACCATTCGCGGCAACGAGCGGCTCGAGCCCGAGACGGTGCGCTCCTATCTCAACCTGTCCGTTGGCGACACCTATGATCGCAACCGCACCGACCAGGCGTTAAAGGCGCTCTACGCCTCCGAACTGTTCTCCGATGCCACGATCCGCGACGACAATGGCGCGCTGACCGTGGAAATCCGCGAGAACCCGGTGATCAACCGTATCGTCATCGAGGGCGCCAAGCGGGTCAAGGAAGACAAGATCCGGGAGGAAATCCGCCTTGCGCCGCGCCAGATCTTCACGCGCTCTAAGGCCCGCGCCGATGTCGGCCGCATCCTTGAGCTGTATCGCCGTTCCGGCCGCTTTGCCGCCGCAGTCGAGCCCAAGATCATCCAGCTTGAGCAGAACCGCGTCGATCTCATCTATGAGATGACCGAGGGCCCCAAGTCCAAG
Organism: Sphingomonadales bacterium UBA6157; assembly: GCA_002423025.1. GTDB lineage: Bacteria > Pseudomonadota > Alphaproteobacteria > Sphingomonadales > Sphingomonadaceae > Sandarakinorhabdus. The sequence continues at coordinate 2,233 of DIUN01000033.1, forward strand.
GTCCGGCAGATCAACATCCTTGGCAACACCAAGTTCAAGGACAAGAAGGTGCGTGGCCAGATGGCCACGAAGCAGTCCCGCCCGTGGCGCTTCTTCAGCTCGAACGATACCTATGATCCGGATCGTCTGGCCTATGACCAGCAGAAGCTGCGCCAGTTCTACCTGACCAACGGCTATGCCGATTTCCGCGTCGTGTCCGCCGTTGCCGAGCTGACGCCGGACAACAAGGACTTCATCGTCACCTATGTTGTGGACGAGGGTGAGCGCTACAAGTTCGGCACTGTCGATCTCGAGAGCGAGATCCGCGACATCAAGCCGGATGAGTTCAAGGCGCTGATCGCGATCAAGCAGGGTGACTGGTATGACGCCCAGAAGATCGAGAACACCGTCGAGGGGTTGACCGAGACCGCCGGCTTGCTGGGCTATGCCTTTGCCGATGTGCGGCCGCAGTTCAATCGCGACAAGGAAAAGCTCGAGATGAACGTGACCTTCGCCATTGGCGAAGCGCCGCGTGTCTATGTCGAGCGGGTGCAGGTGAACGGCAACACCATTACGGTGGATGAAGTCATCCGCCGCGAGTTCCGGCTTGCCGAGGGTGACGCCTTCAACTCGATCAAGGTCAAGCGCTCGCGGGATCGCTTGCAGGGTCTTGGCTTCTTCCAGGAGCAGCTGGAGATCGAGCAGAAGCCCGGCTCGGCGCCGGACAAGATCATCCTCGAGGCCAATGTCCAGGAGCGGCCGACTGGCGAGCTTCAGGTTTCGGCGGGCTTCTCCAGCCTTGAGCGCTTCATCCTGTCGCTCTCGGTACGCCAGCGCAACTTCCGTGGCCGTGGCCAGGAACTGCGGCTTTCCGCCAACATTTCCAGCTTCTCGCGCTCGATCGAGGCCGGCTTTACCGAGCCGTACCTGTTCGGCCGCAACCTGGCGCTGGGCGTCGATGTGTTCCGCCGCGATTTCCGTTCGTTCCGCTTCACCAGCAACAACACGCGCGACACGACCTACACCCAGACTTCGACCGGCTTCCAGATCCGCACCGGCTTCCCGATCACGGAATATTGGGCCGCCTCGCTGCGCTATGGCCTGTCGCTTGAAGAGATCGGGCTGGACGAGGCGCTGTTCTTCACCAACGGCGTTTGCGATCCGTTGCTCGCCGGCCGCTTCCTGTGCGAAGCACTGGGCAAGAGAACAGTATCATCAATCGGTTACAGCATTATCTTCAACAATGTGAATAACAATATTCGGCCCAGCGCCGGCATGCGCTTCTCGGTCAGCCAGGATCTTGCCGGTTTGCCGATTGGCGTGAAGTACGTTCGTACACGCGGCAATTACGATTGGTACAAGGCGCTGTTCGGCTCGGGCTTCGTGCTCAACCTGGGTGGCGAGGCCGGCTTCATCACCGGCTATGGCGGCAGCGACGTGCTGCTGACCGATCGCTTCTTCCTTGGTGAGCCGCAGATGCGCGGCTTCCGCATCCGCGGCGTTGGCCCGCGCGTGCTGCGCCAGCCGTTCGATGCCGCGGGCGTGCCGATTGTCGATCGCAACTTCCAGACGGACGATGCGCTCGGTGGCCGGGCCTATTACCTGGCACGGGCTGAAATCCAGATCCCGTTGGGCGCCGGCGGTGCCGAGCTCGGCCTGCGGCCGTCGATCTTTACCGATGTCGGTGCGGTGTGGAGCGTCAAGGCGCCGACGCTTACCTGCCTCAACGGCCCGACGACCAACCTGCCGGGTTGCTTGCCCGCTACCACCACTTCCAATGGTTTCCAGGAAGTCTTCCTGGGCAATTCGCCCAGCCCGCGCCTCTCCGTGGGTGTCGGCGTTTCATGGAACTCGCCGTTCGGCCCGTTCCGCTTCGATCTTGCCAAGGCCCTGCTCTCGCAGCCTGGCGATGACACACAGCTTTTCCAATTTAACGTAGGGACTCAATTCTGATGAAGAAGCTTCTGATTTCGCTTGCCCTTGCTTCCGCCGCCATCGTTGCGCCGGTACAGGCGCAGACGCTCCCCGCCGCCGTGATCGTGATTGTCGACATGGACCGGGTGTTCAACAACTCGGTGGCCGGCAAGGCTGCCCAGGCCGAACTGAAGACCCGCCTCGAAGGCATCCAGGCGCGCGTCAACTCGCTGCGCACCTCGCTGGGCAACGAAGAGCAGCAGCTCGCCCAGACCCGTCCGACCGCCGCCGGCCCGGCTGCGACTGCTTGGGAGACGAAGGTGAAGGACTTCACCACCCGCAAGACCCAGGCCGAGCAGGAACTGGCCAAGCGCGACCAGGATTTCCAGGCCAGCCGCCAGTATGTGCTCAAGCAGCTCAACGATGGCGCCCAGCCGATCATCACCCAGGTGATGAAGGAGCGTGGTGCCCAGATCGCCCTGGCTGAAGGCGCAACGCTGCAGCATTCCGCTTCGCTCGATGTGACCAACGATGTTGTGGCTCGCCTCGACAAGGCGCTGCCGCGCGTTTCCACCACGGCTCCGGCTGCTCCTGCGGCCCAGTGACCGTGAACGACACCAGCGCAGCGGCAGAGGCCGGCATCGCCACCACCGCGGATATCTTCGCGGTGATGGCGCTGCTGCCGCATCGCTACCCGATGCTGCTGGTGGACCGGGTGCAGGACATTGTGCCCGGCGTCTCGGCCCGTGGCATCAAGGCGGTCTCGATCAACGAGCCGTTCTTCAACGGGCATTTCCCCGGCCGACCGATCATGCCCGGCGTGCTGATCGTGGAGGCGCTGGCGCAGACCGCCGGCGTGCTCGCGCTCAAGACGCTGGGTGATGCCGGCAAGGGCAAGCTCGTCTATTTCATGGCGATCGAGAACGCCAAGTTCCGCGCGCCTGTTGAGCCGGGATGCCTGCTCGAACTGGTCGTGGAGTTCAGCCAGAACCGTGGCCGGGTGAGCAAGTTCATCGGCCGTGCCGAGGTTGGCGGCAAGCTGGTGGCAGAAGCCAGCTTTACCGCGATGATCGCGGACCCGCCGAAGGCTGCCTAGGCAGCTTCCCCGGCTGCCTGCTCAGGCCGCCGGGGCGGGTGCCCGCTCGCCGCGTGAAGCCCAGAGGCAGGCGGCGAGGATGATCGCGGCACCCAGCCACACCTGCGGCCGCACCGGCTCGGCAAAGATGAACCAGCCGAACAGCGCTGCCCAGGGCAGCGCCGTGAACTCCAGCACCGCCGAGGCCTGTGCCTCCATGTGCACATAGGCGCGGCTGAGCAGCTGGATGCCGATATTGCCGCAAAGCCCGAGCGCAGCGAACCATGCGAGATCTTCAAGCCCGGGGACTGGCTGGCCAATGGCGGCCGGGCTGAGCACCAGCGCCGGCACGGCGGCGCTGAGCAGGGTGATGACCGTGGCGCCATCCTTGCCGGCGCGGGAGCGCAGCAGCACGGCCGAGGTGGCATAGGCGATGGCGGCAAAAGCAATGGCCGCCAGCGCCAGCAGCCGCTCTCCGCTGAACTCGGGCGCGCCCTGCACTGTCACCAGCGTGCCGGTGAAACCAAGCGCGCCAGCCGCCAGATAGCGCTTCTGCATCCGCTCACCGAGGATGAGGCTGGCGATGGGCGGCACCAGCAACGGCGCGATGAACGAGATGGTGATGGCCTCGGCCAGCGGTAGCCGCGAGATGCCCCAGAAAAAGCTCAGCGCCATGACAGCGATGATGCCGCCGCGCAGCAGGTGGACGGGCAGCATCTCGCGCGTGATGCGCGGGCGGCCCTGCGCCTGCCACACGCCCAGCGCCATCAGCGAGCCGGTGGCAAAGCGCGCGAAGGTGACGAACTCGACATCGTGGCTGCGTGACAGGTGCTTGACCAGCGCATCCATGGCGCACAGCGCGCCGATGCCGAGCGCGCATTGCACAAAGGCGAGGGGCGGGGTGGACATCAGCGGCCGAGCTGGCGGATCATCTCGGCAGCGAGATAGAGCCGGCGCGGCACGGCATCGAGGTGCACATATTCGGCGGCACCGCTGTGATAGCCAAAGCCCGGCAGGCCCATGGCCTCGATGACAGGCACCCCGGCCAGTGCCGCATAGCCGGCGTCGGTGCCGCCACCCGAGAGCGGCACCACGGTCAGCGTGTGCCCGAGCGAAGCGTAGATGGCCTTGGCGCGGGCGATGAGTGCATCTCCGGCCGGCGTGGCGCTGAACGCCGGGCGGCCCGGCTCGATCGAAACCGTCACTTGGGCGCCGGCAATGCTTGGGGTTGCGGTGCGGCGGGCGAACTCGGCCTTGAACGCCTCGAAATCAGCCGCAGAGGTGTAGCGCAGGTCGCCACCGAGGATGACCTTTTCCGGGACGATGTTGCGCACGGCGCGCGGCTGCTCGAGCATGGTCCAGTTGAAGCGCAGCTTGCCGGGGCCCTGATCAAGATCGGTAGTGCGGGCGATGATGGCGGCGGCCTCGGTGAGTGCGTTGATGCCCAGTTCGGGCGCAGCGCCGGCGTGCGAGGCCTTGCCGGTGATGGTGATGTTGACGCCGGCGATGCCGGAGGTGGCACGCAGAAGCATCTCGGGCATGATCGTCGGCTCGAAGGAGAGCACGGCATCCTGGCCGCGCGCCAGTTCGGTGATTTGTGCGCTGGAGCCGGTCGAGCCGCGCTCCTCATCGGTGTTGATGACGATGGTGAGGCTGCGATAATCGCGCGGGCGGACCAGCCTCAGGGCGTGAAGGATAACCGCGACTCCGCCCTTGTCATCCGCGATTCCGGGGCCATAGGCACGCTTGCCATCGGCCTCGTCGGCAATGCGGAACGGGGCCCTGGCGAGGGCGCCACGCTGGTAGACGGTGTCCATATGCGCCAGCAGCATCAGCCTGCCCTTGCCGCGTCCGGAGAGCCGCGCGACGATAATATCCCCCGCGACGCCATTGGTGGCTGGCACCCGCTCGACGCTGGCGCCGCTGGCCTTCAGCTCCGTTTCCAGCAGCGTGGCCATCGCGGCCATGCCCTCGGCATCGCCCGTGCCGGTCTCGATGTTCACCAGCCGCTCCAGCGTCGCGGTGAGCGCCGGGGCTTCGGCCGTGGCGGCGGCGAGCAGGGCCTTGTCCGGCTTGCCTGCCATTGGCGCGGCCAGAGCCGGCAAGGCGACGAGCAGCGCTAGGGCAGCGAATAGAGGGGCGGGCTTGATCATGGCATGGCTCCAGCAGTGTCTGCCATGGGTAACGGGCGGCGGCGCGCCTGTCAGCTATCAGCAGAGCTTAGCAAGGTCTTCGGGCGTATTGATGTTTGGCAGCGGGCCGCAATCGACACTGCGCGCGCCACAGGCCTCCACCCAGCTGAACAGCGAGCGCTTACCGGACAGGAGGTGCGCTTCCAGCGCATCGGCCAGGCTGGCCGGCCACAGCCCGAGTGTCGGTTGGCCGGCGGCGATGGCGGGGCCGGGGGAGAGGCGCTGGAACAGCCCCGAGGGCAGGTGCGGCAAATCACACGCGCTGGTCAGCACCGCACCATGCCCGGTCATGCGGGCATGGTGGAGCGCCGCGCACAGCCCGGCGAGTGGGCCAAGGCCGGGGCCGGGGCGATCGGGCAAGCTGGTGTGGCCGGGCCAGTCTCGCCCACACACCACCACGCTGGCGCACTCCGCCGCCAGCGCCGCGACGGCATGGGCGATCAGCGGCCGGCCATCGAGCATTGCCAGCGCCTTGTCACTGCCGAAGCGGCGTGATTGGCCACCGGCGAGGATGGCACCGAGGACCATGCCTATTTCGGGCAGCCCTGCGGCTCGCGCGTCCAGGCCATGTTGGTGAGCAGCCATTTGCCGCCGGTCTTGATGAAGCCGAACGAATCGATACCGCAGTGCATCCGCTTGCCGCCGACATCGAGGGTGTAGAACGACCAGACATGCGCAAAATCATTGGTGACGAGCACCGTGGGTGCCACCAGCCGCTCATCGATCGGCGCCTTGCTGCTGCGCATGCCATCGGCAAAGGTCTTGCCCGGCACGATGCTGAGCGATGTGCTGCCATCCGGGGCGGTGGCGACGATCTGGATCTGCATTGTCGGGTGCTGGAGCGCTACAAAGCCATCGGCATCGCGGTTGTTGATCGCGGCCATCGTGGCGCTGAGCGCGGCCATGACTTCCACATGCGCCGCGCTTGTCGGCGAGACGCTGGTCTCGGCCAGCGCAGGGGTGGCGATCAGCAAGGCAGCAACGACGATCGATTTCATTTGGCCCACTCCGGTTTGCGCTTCTCAAAAAATGCAGCGAGGCCCTCGCGGCCTTCCGCCGAGGCACGGCGCGCGGCGATGCGCGCGGCTGTTTGCCGGCGCAGATCATCGTTGATTGGCTGGCCGGCAACATCGGCGATGAGCGCCTTGGCATCTGCCACGGCGCCGGGAGCGGCAGCGGCGAGATGGGAGAGCCATATGGTGATGATCGCTTCGGCAGCATCCTCATCGGGGGCGCTTTCATGCACCAGGCCCATGGTGCGCGCATCCGAGGCACCAAAGCCTTCGGCGGTGAGGAACCAGCGGCGGGCGGCGGATGCGCCGATCTTGGCGACAACGAACGGCGAGATGGTGGCGGGGCTCAGCCCGAGGCGAACTTCGGAAAGGCGAAAGACGCTGCTTTCCAGCGCCACGACCATGTCCGCGCAGGCGATGAGGCCGACGCCGCCACCCGAAACCGCACCATGGGCGCGGGCGATCACCGGCTTGGGGCAGGAATCGATCGCCAGCAGCATGTCCGAGAGCTTGATGGCGTCGGCGCGGTTTTCGGCTTCTGTCCAGCTGCCGGCGCGGCGCATCCAGTCAATATCGGCGCCGGCGCAGAAGCTTTTGCCCTGCCCAGACAGGATAATGGCACGGACGCTGCTGTCCTGGCCCAAAGTGGTGAAGGCTTGGGTGATCGCGGCGATCAGCGCTTCGTCAAAGGCGTTGTGACGCTCGGGGCGGGCAAGGGTGACACGGGCGATGCCATGCGCGTCGATTTCGGTGGTCAGCATGGCGCGCGCTCCTTCATGGCAAAGGGTATGGCGCGAGTTGTGGCGCGGCTCAAGCCGGTGATGTTGGGGCTGCCGGGCGCGATGGCCCGGCAGCCGCCGGCTTACAGGCGGATCCGCAGCCCGGCATGGGCAGTGAGGCCTGGATTGTTATAGGCGAACACGTCCTGATACTGCCGGTCGAGGGCGTTTTCGAGCCGGGCGGTGAGATCGATCTTCGGCGTAAGGTGCCAGGCGCCCGACAGGGTTACGAGGGTGTAGGGCGCCAAGCGGACAGCGGAGAAGGTGCTGAAATCCGTATCATTGCGCGCACCGGTAAAGGCAGCGCTGGCTGCGATATCAAACAGTTGTGAGGTGTAGCTCACAGTTGCGCTGCCTGAGTGCTTGGGCCGACGGATCTCGCGTACAGAAAGCCCGGCAGCGACGCGCTGGTCCGTAGCGTCGAGATAGGCATAGGTGGCAGCCAGCGTCAGGCCGGGCAGGGGGCTGGTGCGGGCGCTGGCCTCCAAGCCCTTGCGGCGGCTGCGGCCGGTGGCGTTGGCAACGCCGGAGAGGAACGTGCTGAAATCATAGGTCGAGACGATTTCGTCATCGAGTGTGGCATTGTACCAGGTCAGATCAAGGCTGGTGCTGCCGCTGGACCAGCCCAGGCCTGCGTCATAACTGCGGCTGCGCTCGGGCTTGAGGTTCGGGTTGCCGAGGAAGAAGCCGGGGAAGAAGCCGAACAGATCGAAGAAGGTCGGGTCCGTGACGCCGGTGCCATAGCTGGCATGGGCGTTGAAGCCGGCGCCAAGCTGGGCAGCGGCGGTGGCACGCACCGTGGTGGCATTGGCAAAGCGGTTGTTGAGATCGCGCCGTGCGGCAAAGCCCAGGCCGAGTTTTTCGGCCCAATCGAAGCGATATTCGCCGATCAGGCTGGTTTGCAGGCGCGAGCGGCGCTGGTTCGAGAGCGCCTCCGGGTCGATATCGGCGCTGGAGAAGCGCTCACGGTCATGCTCCAGGGCGGCGGTAATGCGGTGGCGGGTTTCGCCGGCTTCGAGCCGCAGGCTGGTCTGGTAGCGATAGAGCGTGCGGCCACCATCCGAGCGGTTGAGATAGGCACCGGCGTTGCGGTTGATGTTAGCGGCGTTGGTGTAGGTCAGCGAGAGCTGGTGGCTCCAGCGCTCATCGAGCAGGGCAAGATTGGCCTCGCCGCGCAGCGCCAGCTGGCGTGTGCGGGTGGAGGAGAGGGCGTCCTCCGGCACGCCCAGGTCATAATCGAAGCCATCGAAGGAGCCTTCGCTGCTTGTGTAGCGCGCGATGGCAACGAAATTCAGGTTTTCCGTGGGTTGCGTGCGGGCTTTCGCATGGAGTGTGAAATTCTCATAGCCGTCCTTGTCGCCATTCACCCCGGCGATGTCATAGCCATCCGAGCGCAGGTAGCTGGCCTGGGCGGTGAGGCTCGTGGTGCCGTTGCCGATGCCGCCGCCGATGCCGGTGCGGACGGTGCCGAGCGAACCAGCCTGCGCCTCGCCGTAAAGTGCTGTGCCATCGGCAGGGGCGGTGCGGGTGATGATGTTGATGACGCCGCCGATGGCCTGTGAGCCCCAGAGCGCCGATTGCGGGCCACGCAGCACTTCGATCCGCTCGATGCCATCGGCAAGCATGGTATCGAAGCGGAACTCGCCCGACGACGCCGGATCACCGATCTCGATGCCATCGATGAAGCTGAGGGTGTGGTTGGCCTCGGCACCGCGGATGCGCACCTGCACCTGCTGGCCGAGTGGGCCGGACTGGGTGAGGGACACCGATGGGACGAGGCTGAGATAGTCCTTCACCAGCGGCAGTGACAGTGCCTCTATGGTGGGGCGTCCGATGATGGTGAGGGCGGTGCCGGAGAGCGCCACCGAGACTGGTTCGCGGGAAGCGGTGACGCTGATGGTTTCCGAAACATCAGCAGAGTTGCTCGCCAGTGCAGCGGCCAAAACAATGGTATTCAGCATGATACGTCCCTTCGTTCACGCAACGGATTAACCGTGCGCGCGACAGCAAAAGCCGCCGCAAACGAAGGACGCAGGAGTGCGCCACCGTTTCATGCACCGCTGGACCCGGCAGGCATGGGACGACCGGGGACGGCAGGTCTCCTGGCTCACGGCTCGAACGCCTTGGCACCGCCTTCCCGGAATTGCTTCCAGTGGCATGTGGTGCACAAGGCTCGCCGCTTACAGTTGCGGGCACAGCGCCGGATTTTCACCGGCTTCCCTTTTCACCGCGCTTGCACGCGGCACCGTCCGAGGCGGGGGTTAGGCGGGGTGGCGCGCCGATGCAAGAGGGGTTTTTCTTGCGTCATGTGGCGATACTGGCTATCTGCGCCGCTTCCTTCATGGCTGGTCGGAACCAGCCGCCTTTTGGAAAGACCAGATCATGAAGCCAGGCATTCACCCCGACTATCACACCATCACCGTCAAGATGACCGATGGCACCGAGTATCAGACGCGCTCGACGTACGGCAAGGAAGGTGACACGCTCGCCCTCGATATCGATCCGACCTCGCACCCGGCCTGGGTCGGCGGCGCCGGCAAGATGCTCGATGCCGGTGGCCAGGTGGCGCGCTTCAACAAGCGCTTCTCGGGTTTCGGCCTCGGCAAGAAGTAAGCTTCTCCCCGCAAGGGCAAAAAAAAGGGCGCTGCCTCCCCGGAGGCAGCGCCCTTTTTCGTGCGGCTTTTCAAACGGTGAGGCGTTTGGCTGCCTCGTAATCGGCCTTGCCGTTGGGGGCGCGTGGCACCTTGGTGACCGTGACGATGCGCTTGGGCGTCTTGTAGCCGGCAAGGCTCTTGCGAACATGGGCCTGCAGTTCCTCGGTCGTGACCGGGGCGTGCGCCTCGACCACCGCGGTGACGGAGTTGCCCCATTTCTCGTCCGGCACGCCGAATACCAGGGCATCATCGATCGCGGGGTGGGTTTTCAGCGCTTCCTCGACTTCTTCGGGGAAGACTTTTTCACCGGCGGTGTTGATGCACTGGCTGCCTCGGCCGAGCAGCGTGAAGCTGCCGTCCTCCTCGATGATGGCGAAATCGCCGGGGATGGAATAGCGCACGCCCTCCACCGTCACGAAGGTCGTGGCGGATTTGGCCGGGTCTTTCCAATAGCCCAGCGGAATCGGCCCGGCGCGGGCGATGCGGCCCATCTGGCCGGAGCCGGGCACCACGGGCTGCATGTTCTCATCGAGCACCAGCGTCCGGCCATCGGCGATGAAGCGCGTTGCGGCGCCGGCATTGGCGCTGGTCTGCACGGATGCGCCAAGGCCCAGCCCCTCCGAGGAGCCGAGCGAATCGACGATCATCAAGGCAGGATTATGCTTGAGGAGCCCGGCTTTCACTTCAGGGGACCACATGGTGCCGCTGGAGATCATGGTGACCAGCGAGCCGATGCTGCCGACACCAGCGTCGAGCCCGCGAAGCAGCGGCCGGGCAAAGGCATCTCCGACGATCACGGCATAGTTGCAGTCCTGCGCGGCGCAGGTCTTCAAGGCCTCCTCGGCATCAAAGGCGTGGCCGGGCAGGGTGACCACGGTTCCGCCGCGCGCCAGCGTGCTCAGCGCGATGATGAGGCCGGTGCCGTGCATGAGTGGCGGCAGCACCAGGCTGCGATTGATGCCGATGCCGGCCTTCACCTGCGCGACATGCTCGGCAAGATTCGCTGCAGGCTCGGGGTTGCCGGCGTTCATCAACTCCCAGAGTGCGCCTTGCTCCCACATCACGCCCTTGGGCATGCCGGTGGTGCCGCCCGTATAGATGAACAGCATGTCCTCGGGCGAATGAGCCTGGGGCGGCAGCGTGGCGCCCGATGCCGCAGCTGTTTCAAAGTCCGTTGCAAAATCAGGCGTTTCCCCGCCGACTTGCAGAAACAGTTTTACATTGAGCCGGTCCCGTATGCTGGCGACGATCGGTGCGAACTCGGCATCGTAGACAAGCACGGTGGAATCGCTGTTGTCGAGAATGTAGAACAGCTCTTCGCCGGTGTAGCGATAGTTGACGTTGACATGGACAAGCCGCGCCTTGAAGCCGGCAACCATCGCCTCGCCATAGGCGGGTCCGTTGCGCATGAGCAGCGCGATGCGATCTCCTGCCACGGCACCGGCGGCGAGGCAGGTTGCGGCAAGCGCATCGGTGCGGCGGTGGAAATCTCCCCAGCGGACGACATGATCGCCATGGATCAGCGCCGGCCGATCAGGATCGACCACAGGGCCAATCGCTGCGAAAATCTCTCCGAAACTCAAATTCATCATAATCTCCCCGCGGGCAACCTAGGGGAGACGCCGGCACTCGGCCAGCCAACGCTTATAAGGGGTCGCGGATTTCAGCCGGCTCAGGCCGGCTTTTCCGGCTCCAGCATGCGGTGAAGGTGCACCACGACATATTTCATCGTGGCATCATCGACGGTGCGCTGGGCGTTGGCGCGCCAGGCGGCTTCCGCGCTGGCATAATCCGGGAAGATGCCAACGACATGGAGCGCCTCGGGCTCGGCGAAATCAAGGGTTTGAGGATCGGTGACACGGCCGCCGAAGACGAGATGGAGCTTGCTCATGCGGAAGGCTTTAGCCCCGGGTGGGGGCTATGGGAAGGCGCTTTGCCGGAGGAGTTTACTGATATTCGGCGGCGAGCTTTTTCATCATGTCCCCGAACCAGGTTTCAAACTCCGGGCCGCTCCAGGCGCGATGGTCCCCACGGGCATAGGCAGCGCCGTTGCGGACGTAGAATTCGGCGTTGATCCTGTTGGCGAGGCGGTTGTCTGCAGTGCGGATGACCTTTGCTGGTGAGCCGACGACGATGGAATTGGGCGGCACGATGGTGCCGTCCTTCACATAGGCGTGCTGGCCAACGATGGAGCCGGCCCCGATGACGGCACCATTGTAGATGGTGGCGTTGATGCCGATGAGGACATGATCCTCGATCGTGCAGCCATGCAACGTGGCGTGATGGGTGATCGAGCAATATTTGCCGATGGTGACCGGCTTGCCGGGATCCGTGTGGATCATCACGAAATCCTGCACATTGGCGAACGCGCCGATCTCGACATGCGCCACCTCGGAGCGGACGACGGCGTTGCACCACACCGATGCGCCTTCCCCCACCGTGACATGACCATAAAGCCGCGCTGTTTCATGAATGAAGGCGCTGGGGGCGATGGTGAGCTGGCTGGTCAGGGTGGGGGTCCTTTGCGGCTCTAGCCGGCGGTGCGGGTTGCGGCGGTCTGGGCGTTGGCGGTTTTCAGGAATTTCACCAAAGCATCGAAACCGTTCTTCTGGATATAGGCAGAAAAGTCAGCTTCCTGGGTCAACGACAGGTTGATGCCCTGCACGGTGAGGTTGTTCACCAGCATCTTGCCCGCCGGCGTCTTGCCGATCTGCCAGATGGCGTCCACCGGCTGTGCGCCGGGGCGGGTGACACGCGTGTGCACCTCGGTGAACGGCCCGCGGCCGGCAGTGCGCAGCACCTTTATGCTGGCATCGGAATAATCATAGAGCCGCTCGGCATAGGCATTGAGCACGAACTCGGGCAGCGCCGCCTGATAGGCCTGATATTGCGCCGGCGTGATCGTCGCGCGCTGGCGGCGGATCAGGCGGTTGCCGATGGCCGAGAAGGCGACGTTCTCCTGCAACATGGTGCGGAACTTGGCGCGGCCCTGAGCTCGGCTCAGCGAGCCATCGCGCAGCACGGCAAAGGCATCGCCGGAGAGCTTTTCAACAAAGGCGCGCGCTGCAGGGTCCCCGGCGTTGGCAGGGGCGGTGGAAACTTGCGCGGCCGCCGGGGTCGCCAGTGCCAACGGGGCAGCGGCAATGAGGGCAGCGGCGAACAGCTTGGAATAACGCATCTTGGGAAAGGCTCCTGGAACAGTCTTCATGGCGCATCAATGCCATAGCCGGGCTGAACCGGGGGTGAAAACGCTAGGCTTTGGCGCTCCGATCGGTTGCGATGCCTCAGCGGCGCAGCGCGCCCGCCGCGGCACCAAGCTCGTCCATGGCGCGGCGCGCGGCGGAACCGGCGGCGGCGCCAAGCTTGTTGCCGGTCTGGCGGAAGGTCTGGCGCTCGGCCTCGGTGGCCGGGAAGATCAGGCCTAATGCTGCGCCTGCGGCAAGGCCGATGAGGATGGAAACGACCGGGTTGCTCTCGGCAGCTTCTTCGGTGGCCTCGACCTCTTCGCCATCATCGTAGAAGGCTTCGGGCGCAGCTTGACCGTCATCATAGTCCGTGTAGTCGGCGGTGTCGTCGCCAAGGTTCACGGTGGCCTTGGAAAGCTGGTTGCGGGCCAGCAGTGCAATCGCCACTGCGGCCAGTGCCGCACCAAAGGCCAGCGGATGCGCCTTGACGCTGCCGACGGCACGCGTGGCCAGCTCCTGGCCGGAGGCACCGGCGCGGCTCGAGACGCGGCTGATCGCGTCCGTCAGGATACGACGCGGATCAAGCCGTGTTTCAATATCATCGATGGTCGAGGCGATGCGGCCACGGGCGCTGTCCGCTTCGGCTTCGAAGCGTTCCACCTGTTCAGATCCCATCCTGCTCTCCCTTCAGCAACGCGGCGTCGCGGCGAAGCCGGGCGAGTGCCTTGCGGGGCATGATCTCGCTAGACTTCAGCTGCTTGAGGCCTGCCGCAATCAATACTCCGGCTATTACGGCCGCAACAGCCGCGACGATGAGGGCCGCGAGCGGAATTCCGACGAACTGCGCCAAAAAAGCGACAGTGGCACCCAGCAGGCACAGCAGGGCCACGGAAACCAGCATTGCGCCCAGCCCGATGAGCGCCAGCCCGCTACCGGCGCCGGCGATATTGCGGCGCAGCTCCGCAACGGCGACGTTGGCCTCGCTCGAGATCAGCGTGACCACATCGGCGATGAGCCGGCGCAGCAACTCGCGTAGGGAAGCGGGGCGCACCTTGTGGGCGGCTTCCGACGGCTTGTCGGCGTCCATCAGGCGTCCGGGCTCGTTGCGGCGGCCTTGAACAGCCGGGCGGCGAGGAAGCCTGCGGCCATCGCTATGCCAACGGCGACGACGGGCTGCTCGCGGATGAGCGTGCGGCCATCCTCAAGCAGTTCCTGCACCGGTTTGTCGCGCAGGCTGTTCTGCACAGTCTCCACCAGCCCGGCGGCGGTGCGGACATATTCGGCAACCTGCGCGCCGGCGACAGTATCAATGCTGGCGGCAAATTCATGTGCTGCGAGCACGACACCATCAAAGCTCTTCACCAATTGGGCCTTGCCCTCCTCGGCAAGCCCGAGCAGCCGGCTTTCAGCGCTGGCGACGATCCCTCGCGGGCGGACGATCTGGATTTTCGGGTCTGCCATGATGGTCCTCAACTGTGTTTCGCATGGCTGCATGCGAGAAATAGGTGACAAGATGTTTGCCGCCGCCGGGCTTGCTCGATAGATGGCGCGGTGTGTGGCCAAGCGCAATATGTTCAACGCCGGGCCATGATGACAAGTTGCACGCTTATTTGAACCCGTTCCGCCGCTGCGAAAGGCCAAGCCCATGACCGCAATCATCGATATCCACGCCCGCGAGATTCTCGACAGCCGCGGCAACCCGACTGTTGAAGTGGATGTGGTGCTGGAAGATGGCTCGCTGGGCCGTGCCGCAGTGCCTTCGGGCGCTTCCACCGGTGCCCATGAGGCCGTGGAACTGCGCGATGGAGACAAGAGCCGCTACTTTGGCAAGGGCGTGCGCAAGGCCGTTGATGCCGTGAACGGCGAGATCTTCGATGCGCTCTCCGGCATGGACGCGGAAGAACAGTCTGAACTCGACGCGACGATGATCGCGCTGGATGGCACCCACAACAAGGGCCGGCTCGGCGCCAACGCCATCCTTGGTGTCAGCCTCGCCGCGGCCAAGGCGGCGGCGGACTCGCGCGGGCTGCCGCTGCACCGCTACATCGGCGGCGTTTCGGCCAGCCTGCTGCCGGTGCCGATGATGAACATCGTCAATGGCGGCGCCCATGCCGATAACCCGATCGATTTCCAGGAGTTCATGGTGATGCCGGTGGGCGCCGGTTCGATCTCCGAGGCCGTGCGTTGGGGCGCCGAGATTTTCCACACGCTGAAGGCCGAGCTGAAGGCTGGCGGCCATTCCACGGCGGTGGGTGATGAAGGCGGCTTTGCGCCGGAGCTGAAAGGTACGCGGGCAGCCATGGACTTCGTGATGGCCGCCATCGGCAAGGCCGGCTTCAAGGCCGGCGAGGATGTGTGGATCGCGCTCGATCCTGCCGCCACCGAGTTCTTCCATGACGGCCATTATGTGCTGGCCAGCGAAGGGCTGAAGCTCTCGCCGGAAGCCATGGCGGACTATTATGTAGCGCTGGCCCGCGATTATCCGATCCTGTCGATCGAGGACGGCATGGCGGAGGATGATTTTGTCGGCTGGTCGCTGCTGACGCAGAAGCTGGGCGCAACGCACCAGCTGGTAGGGGATGACCTGTTCGTGACCAACCCGGCGCGGCTGGGGCAGGGCATCAAGGATGGCCTGGCCAATGCGTTGCTGGTGAAGGTCAACCAGATCGGCACGCTCACCGAGACGCTGGCGGCAGTGGATATGGCGCACCGCGCCGGCTACCGCAGCGTGATGTCGCATCGCTCGGGCGAGACCGAGGATTCGACCATTGCCGACCTCGCCGTGGCGTGCGGCACCGGCCAGATCAAGACCGGCAGCCTCGCCCGCTCCGATCGGCTGGCCAAGTACAACCAGCTCATCCGCATCGAGGAAGAACTGGGCTCGAGCGGCCGTTATGCCGGGCGGTCTGTCCTGCGGGGCTAGCACTTGGCCCTGAGCCGCCTTGTTGTTGCAATTTTCCTGCTGCTGGCCGGCCCGGTTCAGGCCGCAAAGCTGACAGGCATGGCCATTGTGCCGGGCACAGTGACCATAGCCTCCGATGCGCCGGTGGCGGTGGGGCATCACTTCTCGCTGCATGGCCCTTCGCGGCTGGTGGTGGACCTGCCGGCCGTGGTGGATGCGCCGATCACGCTTGCCGGCGCCGGCAGCGTGACGCAGCTGCGGCTGGCGATGTTTTCGCCCGGTGTTGCCCGGCTGGTGCTGGACCTCAAGGTGCCGCTGGTGCTGGTTTCGGCCCATAGTGGCGCTGCCGGGCTGGAGCTGAAGCTGCGACGCGCGACCGAGGCGGAGTTTGTCGCGGCCGTGATGGCCGGGCGAAAACCGCTGGGCATCACTCGGGCAGAGACGGATTTCGAGCTGCCGGCGGGGTTGTTCCCGGACCGCGGCGCTCCGGCTGTGCCCGCGCCGCCTGCCAGGATGACGCCAGCGGGGCCGGAGCTTCCTGCGGCGACGACGCCCGTGCAGCCGCGCCCGGCGGTGGCCGAGCCGCTTCCGGAAGTGGCCCCGCAATTGCCGACACGCTCACGGCTGCGCGCCCGTGGCGTCAAGCCGCGCTCGGGATCCAAGCCGCTGGTCGTCATCGATGCTGGCCATGGCGGCAAGGATGTCGGCGCGATCAGTGTGCGCGGCGGTTATGAGAAGGAGGTCACCCTGGCCATTGCACGGGCCACGGCGCGGCGGCTGGAACGCTCCGGCCGGGTACGGGTGCGGCTGACGCGGGATGATGACCGCTTCATCCCCTTGGGTGGCCGGGTGAATATCGCACGTGCAGCGCGGGCCGATCTGTTCATTTCCGTGCACGCCGATGCCGCAGGCAATGCCGAGGCGCGTGGCGCCAGCGTCTATACCATTTCGACCGTTGCCTCCGACGAAGTGGCCGAGCGCCTGGCGGCTCGTGAAAACAAGGCGGACATCATCGGCGGTGTGAACCTGGGCATCGAGGCGCCGGACGTGGGGGATATCATGATCGAACTTTCCCGCCGGGCGACGACCAATGTCTCGGTGGCATTTGCCGAAGTGCTGCAGGAAGAGCTGGAGAGCCGGATGCGGTTTCGTGGCGAATTCCACCATTTCGCCGGGTTCCGCGTGCTGAAGGCACCGGACGTTCCTTCGGTGCTGCTCGAGACCGGCTATGTGACCAATGGCGAGGACAGTGATTTCCTGTTCTCAGGCGAAGGCCAGTCGCGTGTGGCCGATGGCATTGCGCGCGCCGTGGAAAGACACCTTTTGGGCGATTGAGCCAGCGCAGATGCTTTCCAGTCGGCGCGCTTGCGGCTATCGCATCTTCCACCCTATGGGAGTGTGAATGCGTCGCTGGTTGATCATGGGAAGTGCGGGGCTGGCATTGCTGGCCGTGCTGGCGGCGTTGCTGCTCTGGCAGATCTCGCGGGACCTTCCCAGCGAGGATGAACTGGCGACCTATGCGCCGGCTCTTCCCTCCACGGTGCGGGATATCGATGGCAATGTGGTGGCCAGCTTCACCCGCGAGCGGCGCATCTACCTGCCGTACAAGGAGCTGCCGCAGAAGCTGATCCAGGCCTATATCTCGGCCGAGGACAAGAACTTCTTCGAGCACAGCGGCCTTGATTACCTCGGCATCGTCAACGCGGTTTTCACCAATATCGAATCGCTGTTCACGGACAAGCGACCGGTGGGCGCCTCCACCATCACCCAGCAGGTGGCCAAGAGCCTGATCGGCAACGAGGTGACGCTCAGCCGCAAGTTGCGCGAGGCGATCGTGGCGCGGCGGCTCGAGGCCGTTTTCACCAAGCAGCAGATCCTGGAAATCTACCTCAACCAGATCTTCCTCGGCCGTAACTCCTATGGCGTGGAGGCGGCTTCGCGTGCGTATTTCGGCAAGTCCGCCGCCGATCTTGATTTGCCGCAGATGGCCTATCTCGCCATTCTGCCCAAGGCACCTTCCACCTACAGCCCGGTCTCCCGGCGCGAGCGGGCGATTGCCCGGCGTGGCTATGTGCTCGAGCAGATGGAGGAAAATGGCTTCATTACCGCCGCCGAGCGCGCCGCCGCCGATGCAGCGCCGCTGGTTGCCGTGCCCAACCGCGGCAGCAGCAGCGGCCGGCCGGGCGACTACTTCATCGAGGATGTGCGTCGCACGCTGATCGAGAAGTTTGGCGAGGACGCCGAGGATAGCCGTAATAGCGTTTATGGTGGAGGCTTGTGGATTCGCACGTCCGTCAACCCGATGATGCAGGAAGCGGCCGAGACGGCGATGCGTGATGGCTTCCAGCGCTATGAATATGCGCGGCCGTGGCGCGGCCCGGCAGCGAAGATCGAGCCGGGCGAAGGTTGGCAGGGCCGGCTGCAGGGCACCTCGATTCCGCTGGGCTATGCTGATTGGCGCAAGGCGGTGGTGCTGGGCCGGGACGGCACGAGCATCCGGCTCGGCTTTACCGATGGCTCCACCGGGGTAATGCCGGCCTCGAACGCCACGCGCCTGCTGCGCGGCACCAACCAGAGCGCCGCGCAAGTGTTGAAGCCGGGCGATGTGATCCAGACCAAGCGCGTCGGTTCGGCATGGGCGCTGCGCCAGGCACCCGAGGTTTCGGGTGGCATGGTGGTGGAGGATCCCCATACCGGCCGCGTGCTGGCCATGGTCGGCGGCTTTGATGCGCAGGCGCAGAGTTTCAACAGGGCCAGCCAGGCCAACCGCCAGCCAGGCTCGACCTTCAAGCCGATCGTTTATGCGACGGCGCTGGACAATGGCTTCACGCCCTCTTCGATCATCGTCGATGCGCCCTACTGCGTTTATCAGGGCCGGGCGCTGGGGCAGAAATGCTTCCGCAACTTCGGCGGAAGCAGCGCCGGGCCACAGACCTTGCGCTGGGGCCTTGAGCAATCCCGCAACCTGATGACGGTGCGGCTGGCGTTCAACACCGGCATGGACAGGGTCGTGGCGCAGGCCAAGGCGCTGGGCATCGGCAACTATTCGCCGATGCTGGCTATTGCGCTGGGCGCCGGCGAGACGACCGTTCTCAAGCTCACCAACGCCTATGCGCAGATGTTCAACGCCGGGCGTGAGCTGAAGCCCTCGCTGATCGACATGGTGCAGGACCGCGACGGCAAGGTGATCTACCGGCGTGATACGCGCTCCTGCCCAGGCTGCGCCGCGGCGGACTGGCGCGGCGAGGCGATGCCGCGCCCCGGCGGCGTGCCGAAGCAGGTGATGGATGCACGTACCGCCTATCAGGCCGTACACCTGATGGAGGGTGTGGTGACGCGCGGAACGGCCGTACGGCTGCGCCAGCTCGAGCGGCCACTCGCTGGCAAGACCGGCACGACCAGCGGCCCCAAGGATGTCTGGTTCATCGGAGGCACGCAGGATCTCGTGGCCGGGCTCTATCTTGGCTATGACCAGCCGCGTGACCTTGGCGGCTATGCGCAGGGCAGTTCGGTGGCCGTGCCGATCTGGCTGGATTTTGCCAAGGTAGCGCTCAAGGATGCGCCCAAGAAGCCCTTCATCATCCCGCCCGGTGTCCGCATGGTGCGCGTGGAGCGGCGAACGGGCAAGAAGGTGTTCGGCGCCTGGCCGACGACCGAAGAGGTCAAGGCGCAGGTGATCTGGGAGGCCTTCAAGCCGGACAGCGAGCCGCGGCGGACCGGAAGCGCCGAAGCGCCGGGCGGGCTGGCGACCACGGCACCAGGGCGAAGGGTGCGCTCCGACGCAGAGTTCTTGCAGAACAGCGGCGGGATTTACTAGGGAAGGCGCGTGTGGCCGGCAACGGCTGCGGGCGAGCCCTGAAAACGGGTTTCATCAAAGGACAAGACCATGCGTGCCGAGGCACAGACCTACGCGGATTCCATCAAGCAGGCGCTGGACCTGCTAAGGAGGTTTCTTTGACTGGGATCGCGCACTCCGCCGTCTCGATGAACTGAACAACCGCGTCGAGGACCCCAAGCTCTGGGACAATCCCAAGGCGGCGCAAGCCGTGATGACCGAACGCCGCCGCCTCGATGAGGCGGTATCTGCGACGCGTGCAATTCAGACCGAGCTTGCCGACACCTCTGAGCTGATCGAAATGGCCGAGGCCGAAGGCGATGAGGAGATGGCGCAGGAAGGCGTGGCGGTGCTCAAGGCACTGGCGGCCCGCGCCGAGCGTGACAAGGTGGAAGCGCTGCTCTCCGGCGAGGCCGATGGCAATGATTGCTATATCGAAGTCAATTCCGGCGCGGGCGGCACCGAGAGCCAGGACTGGGCGGAGATGCTGCGCCGCATGTATCAGCGCTGGGCCGAGCGGCGCGGTTACAAGGTCGAGATCATCGATATCCATGCCGGTGAGCAGGCCGGAATCAAGAACGCCACCATGCTTATCAAGGGCCCCCAGGCCTATGGTTGGGCGAAGACCGAGAGTGGCGTCCACCGGCTGGTGCGGATTAGCCCCTATGACAGCGCGGCGCGGCGCCACACCAGCTTCGCCAGCGTCTGGGTCTATCCGCAGATTGATGACGACATCGAGATCGACATCAAGGAATCGGACCTGAAGATCGATACCTACCGGGCGTCTGGCGCCGGCGGGCAGCACATCAACACCACGGATTCGGCTGTGCGTATTACCCATATGCCCACCGGCGTTATCGTGGCGTGCCAGAACGAGCGCTCGCAGCACAAGAACCGCGCCACGGCGATGAAGATGCTGAAGGCCCGGCTCTATGAGCGGGAGTTGGCCATTCGTGAGGCGGCAGCGGCGGACGTGGAAGCCGGCAAATCCGATATCGGCTGGGGCCACCAGATCCGCAGCTANNCAGCTGGTGAAGGACCTGCGCACTGGGGTGACCTCCACCGCGCCTTCGGACGTGCTGGATGGCGAGGTTGACCCGTTCATGGCCGCAGCACTCAGCCAGCGCATGACCGGTGACAAGGCCGATGTCGAGGATGTCGACTGAGGTGGCGGGCTAGAGCGCCGGCCGCCGCTGCGCCCAGGGGGCCGCGCGCTCGATCTGCCCGGCAAGGCGGAAGAGCAGCCCCTCGGCACCATAGCGGCCCGCGGCCATGATGCCGATCGGCAGGCCGGTGCTGCTGGTACCGAGCGGCAGGGACATGGCAGGCTGGCCGGTCTGGTTACACAGCGCGGTGAACGGGCTGTAGCCGAGGATGTTGGCTGTCCAGGCTTCCATGTCGCTGGGTGAAAGATCGATCTTGCCAAGCTCGATTGGCGGTTGGGCGAACACTGGCGACAGGATGATGTCGTAGCGCTGCATGAAGTTCGCGACCGTTATGGCGGCCTGCTGGAACAGCGTATTGGCTGCGACGAGACCGACACCGCTGGTCTGCCGGCCGATATGGGCGAACATCTGGGTGACCAGTTCGAGATCGTCGCCTGCCTCGCTTCGCCCAAGCTCGGCCAGTCGCAGCCCGACATCATGGGCGATATTGGTGCCGATGACAGCGACCAGCGCTTCGCCGAGTGCCGCACCGGGCAGGGCCGGCTGGGCAATTTCGACATGATGGCCAAGGCTTTCCAGCAGCTTGGCGGCCGCATGGGTAGCGGCGAGCACTTCAGGGTGCACCGGAACGCCGGTGATAGGCTCCAGCATCAGGGCGATCCGCAGCACACCGGGTTCTCTGCTCACCTCCGAGAGGTAGCTGTGCTCGGGCGCCGGCGCGCTGTAGCGGCTGCCCAGTTCCGGCCCATGGGTGGCATCAAGCAGGGCGGCGCTATCCCGAACCGTGCGGCTGACGGCGTGGTTCATGCTCAGTCCGAGCCAGCCTTCCGTCAGATGCGGGCCGGCAGGCGTGCGGCCGCGGGAGGGCTTGAGGCCAAAGAGCCCGCAGGCGCTAGCGGGACAGCGGATCGAGCCGCCACCATCCGAGGCGTGGGCGATGGGCACGACACCGGCCGCAACGGCAGCAGCAGCACCGCCCGAGGAGCCGCCCGCGCTGTGTGCGAGGTTCCAGGGGTTGCGGGTCAGGCCATAGGCAGTGCTCTCGGTGGTGACGGTGAGGCCGAATTCGGGGGTTGTCGTTTTGCCGAATGTGTTCAGGCCGGCTGCAAGGTAACGTTCGTACAGTGTTGAATTATAATCAGCACGATAGCCATTGAACAGCTTGCTGCCTTCCCCCGAGCGCTCGCCCTTGATCGCCATGTGCAGATCCTTGACGAGGAACGGTACACCGGCAAATGGCCCGGTGAAGCTGCCGGCGGCGGCGGTGCGTGCGCGATCGTAAAGCGGCTGTGCCAGGAAGTTGAGAGCCGGGTTGGTTGCCTCGGCGCGGGCGATAGCGGCCTCCAGCAACTCGGCGGGGCTGGCCTGCTTGCTGGCGATGAGCTCGGCCTGGCCAAGGGCGTCCAGAGCGGAAAAGTCGGTCATGTCTCGTGCCTCCCCATGTGCCCGGCGCTTCTGGCCAGATGGTGGATGCTAGCGCGCTGCCGGGGCCACAGATAGCGGATATGGCACACCCTGACGAATGCGAGGGGAAAAGCCCGGATCGGGATAAGGGGCCGCAGCGCGGGCACCGATACGGGACCGCGCGACCAGTTCGCTGATCGGCACGGCGCGGCTCACAAAGGCGCGCTCCCTCAGATAGGTCGGTAGCTTGCCGGGCAGGAGGATGCGCCAATCGAGCATCGTTGTCGGGTCCAGCCGCCGGGCCATGCCGAAGATGACCGTGGTGCAATTGACGGCGAGCGTATTGTACCAGCGGGGCCGGGCGGCGAGGCGGTTGCTGACGGCGACATATTCCCGGAGCAGGCCGAGTGCCGTGGCGCGCTGCATGTCGAGCCGGTAGAGGCGCACATCCTCACCGCGAATGGTGCTGCGAACCTTGACGATGTCCCGCTCATCGGCGGCGATGATGGCCAGCTCATAGCTTTTGAAAAAGCCCTTTAGTGCCGAATATGCCTCGCCCTTCTCCTTGCGGATTTCGATGGAGAAGGCGAGCGGAGCACTATTGGCAAAATCGAAGCTCACGATGGCATGGGCGATGGACTCGCCTGCCCAGTAGCTGAGAAAAAGATCCGCACTGCGAAGCTGGCTGAGGCGATATTCGCGGGTTTCCCACCGGGCGTCGAAGTCCGTTTCGCTGCGCCAGCGGAAATTGCGGACATTGTTGACGACAAGCCGGTCGCCGGTGATGCGGGCGGTGGCGATGTGCGCCATATCGGCCTGCCAATCACGCGCATGCGAGGGCAGCAGCGTAGCCCACCAGCCGAGCAGCGCGGCCCATGGCAGGCCGAACGAAAGCAGGGCCTGGCGGTTGCGCCCGAGCCAGAGCCAACGCGCCACGATCAGCATGGCAATGACAAATGCGGCGGCGACCAGGGCGCGTGCAGGGGCGGGAAAAGGCAGGCGTAGCCAGAGCGCCATGATGGCCCAGAGCGTGGCAGCGAGCAGCCCAAGGCTGGCAACCACGCGCAGGGCCGTCTGCATCATTTCGGGAATTGGGCCTCGTAGCGCGTGAGCCCGGCTTCCAGGTCCGCGATCAGATCGTTCGGGTCTTCAAGGCCGATGGAAAGCCGGACGATAGGGCCGGGAACTGGCGTTTCGGTTGCAGTGCGGATGCCGGTGAGTTCCACCGGGAGCGCCAGTGATTCATAGCCGCCCCAGGAAAAGCCGATGCCGAAGTGCGCCAGGCCATCGAGCAGTGCCGCGGTTTGCGGCCGGCTGCCTTGCTTGAGCACGAAGGCGAAAAGGCCTGTGGAGCCGGAAAAATCCCGCGCCCAGAGCGCATGGCTGGGGTGCGAGGGCAGGGCGGGGTGCCAAACCCTGTCTACGGCCGGGTGCGATTGCAGCCAGCGGGCGATGGCCAGCGCGCTGGCCTCCTGCTTGTCGAGCCGCACGGCGAGCGTGCGCAGGCCGCGCAGTGCCAGCGCCGCATCGTCGGGCGAGACATTGTGGCCCAGGCGATAATAGGCCGCCTTGAGCCGCGGCCAGAGCGCTGGCGTGGCGGTGGCGGCGCCCATCATCACATCGCTGTGGCCGACCACATATTTGGTGAGTGCCTGCAGGGTGATGTCACAGCCTAGCGCCAGTGGCTGCAGGCGCAGCGCTGTGGCCCAAGTGTTGTCGAGCATTGTCACGATCTCGCGGCCATGGGGACGGGCGCGGGCGACAGCGGTGATGGCCGGAATATCCTGCACTTCAAAGCTCAGAGAGCCAGGCGATTCGAGCAGGATGGCGGCGGTGTTGGGCTGTATGAGCGCGGCAATGTCGGCGCCTATTCCAGGGTCGAAATAGCGGGTCGTCACCCCCATCCTGGCGAGGAACTGGTCCGCGAACAGCCGGCTTGGCTCATAGGCGCTGTCTGTAATCAGGACGTCATCACCGGATTGGACCACGGCGAGCAATGCCGTGGTGATGGCGGCGACGCCCGAGGGGAACAACTTTGTGCCGGCCGCACCCGGCTCGAGGCCGGTAATGGCATCTTCCAGCGCCCAGATGCCTGGCGTGCCGCGCCTGCCATAATAAAGCCCGGCGTCCGGCGCCTTTATCGCAGCGTCGAGATCGGCGAGCGTATTGAACAGGATGGTGGAGGCGCGCCAGACAGGCGGATTGACAATACCGTCTGCATAGCCCGGCGCCCGGCCGGCATGAACCAGTTGCGTGGAAATCGCGTCCGTGGACGGGGCTTGTGGGGCTGGGCGGCGCATGGCCGCAGGCTTAGGGGGTTTGGAGCAGGGGGTAAACTCCTGCTCCAAAGCTTCCACCGCTTTGCGGGGGAGTGATCTTGCTACAGGCCGGTTACGACGGGGTTGGTCGGGCTTGCGCCCCATTCGCTCCAGCTGCCATCATAAATGGCGACCTTGCTATGGCCGAGCAATGCGGCGCCAAAGGCCAGAACGGCGGAGGTTACGCCCGAGCCGCAGGTGCCGACCAGTGGCTTGGAAAGATCAATGCCGGCAGCATCAAATTCGGCCTTGATGGCCTCGAGCGACTTGTAGGTGCCATCCTCGTTGAACAGCTTGTCGAATGTCAGGTTCTTGCTGCCGGGAATGTGGCCACCGCGAAGGCCGGCGCGTGGCTCAGGCTCCGTGCCGGCGAAACGGCCAGCAGAGCGGGCATCGACGACCTGCTCGGCCTTGGTACGCAAATTCTCGGTCATCTGGTTCATGTCACGCACCAGAGCCTTGTCGGCCCAGACAGTGAAGTGGCGGTGGCGCACGATCGGCTTGCCGCTCTCCACGGCCCGACCTTCAGCCTGCCACTTGGCGAAGCCGCCATCGAGAATCGCAACCTCATGGGCGCCGAACAGCGTCAGCATCCACCAGACGCGCGCAGCGGAACGCAGCGGCGAATTGTCATAGACCACGATGCGGCTGCCATCGCCGAGGCCCAGCGCCTGCATGCGGCTAGCAAACTTTTCCGCTGGCGGCAGCATGTGCGGCAGCGACGAACCGAGGTCCGAGACTTCATCGATATCGAAGAATACGGCGCCTGGGATGTGTGCGGCCTCGAACTCGGCGCGGGCGTTGCGGCCATGCGCCGGCAGGAACATGGTCGCATCGATGACGCGAAGGTCGGTCTTGCCGATTTCGGCGGCCAGCCATTCGGTTGTCACCAAGGGGTTCATTGTTCGCTCCCGATCTTTTGCTTGGGGGTGACATAGTGGCGTGAAGTCGCCATGTCATCAGGGGTTTCGTGGGCAAGAGCGCGGATTTTCACATGACTGACATATTGCACCTGGGCAAGGCCTCCAGCCTGCCGCAGTCTCCAGCCGAGGCGGTTCTGGATTATCCTGCTAATCCAAGGCCTTCCACGGATTATCTCATACGCTTTTCAGCTCCGGAGTTCACATCGCTGTGTCCTGTGACCGGCCAGCCGGATTTTGCGCATCTCGTCATCGACTATGTGCCGGGCGCCACGATCGTCGAAAGCAAGGCGCTCAAGCTGTTCCTGGGCTCATTTCGCAACCATGCCGGGTTCCATGAGGATGTCACGGTGGGAATCGGCATGCGGCTTGTAGCGGAAATGGCGCCCAAATGGCTTCGCATAGGCGGCTATTGGTACCCGCGCGGCGGCATCCCCATCGATGTGTTCTGGCAATCCGGCCCGGTACCGGCGGGGCTGTGGGTGCCGGACCAGGGCGTTGCCGGCTATCGCGGGCGAGGCTGAGCCGCTCAGGGCAGGCCGGTGAGCTTGTGCGTCTGGAGCGAGAGCCGCCAGCGCGGGTGCTCCAGGCAATAGCGAATCGCGGCGGCCGTATTTTCGGTCTGACCGGGGCCGTCCATCGGCTGCAGGAAGAAATGCTCGAACCCGAGGCTTTCGAAGCGCTCGGGCTGGGCCTTGGGCTGGGGGTAGACCAGCTTCAGCTCATTGCCATGCGTGAGCGCCAGCGGTGCATCTGCCTTGGGGCTGACGCAGATCCAGTCCAGCCCTTCCGGTGCGGGCTGGGTGCCGTTGGTTTCGACCGCAATGCTGAAGCCGGCGGCGTGGAGCGCGGTGATGAGCGGCGGATCAAGCTGGAGCAGCGGCTCGCCGCCAGTGCACACGACGAGGCGGTGGGCCGTGGTGGCTCCCCACGCTGCGGAAACGGCTGCGGCCAGCGCTTCAGGGCTGGTGAACTTGCCGCCGCCGGGGCCGTTGGTGCCGATGAAGTCCGTGTCGCAAAAGGTGCAGGTAGCGGTGGCGCGGTCCTGCTCGCGGCCGGTCCACAGGTTGCAGCCGGCAAAGCGCAGGAACACGGCGCGGCGTCCGGTCTGGGCGCCTTCGCCTTGCAGCGTCGTGTAGATTTCCTTGACAGTGTAGGTCATGCGCGGGGCCTTAGCCTGGTGTGGGGCAGAGCAACAGCGCTCAGAGCGCCGGGTCCACCACTCCTGCTTCGGAAAAGCCCTTGGCGCGCAGGCGGCAACTGTCACACAAGCCGCAGGGTCGGCCCTCGGGGGTTGGGTCGTAACAGCTCCAGGTGAGGTGTAGCGGCGCGCCTACGGCGGCGGCGGCGCGGACGATATCGGCCTTGCTCATGGCCGCAAGTGGCGTGTGTACGCGGAAGCTGGTGCCCTCGATGCCCGCCTTGGTCGCGGTGTTGGCCATCGCTTCAAAGGCATGGATGAACTCAGGGCGGCAGTCCGGATAGCCGGAATAATCCAGAGCGTTCACACCAATGAACAGGTCATGCGCCCCCGCGGCTTCGGCCCAGCCCAGAGCCACCGAGAGGAAGATGGTGTTGCGTGCCGGCACATAGGTGACGGGAATACCCGGTTCGACGCCGGATTTCGGCACGTCGATATCCGCCGTTAGCGCTGAGCCACCGAAGCCCCGCAGATCGAGCGGCAGGGTGATGTGGCGCTCGGCGCCCAGTGCCTGGGCAACCTTAGCGGCATGCGCCAGTTCGATGCGGTGGCGCTGGTTGTAATCGATGGTGAGCGCGAGGATTCGATAACCCTCCGCCTTGGCCATGGCGGCGACGGTGGTGGAATCGAGGCCGCCGGATAGCAGGACGACGGCAACGGGAGCGGATGTGTCAGGCATCGATTCGCCAGGTTTTGGAACAGAACTGGCAATCGACGCCGATCATGCCATCGTCCCCGCGCATGTCGGCGCGCTCGGCCTCCGGGAAGCGGGTGATGACATCCTTTATGTGTGCCACCGAGCAGCGGCAGCCGCGCGTCGGGGTGGGGCCGGGGGAGAGCCGCACCTCCTCTTCATGGAACAGCCGCCACAGCAGTTGCTCCTCCAGCAGTGCGGTATCGGTCAGCTCCGCTGCCGTTACGGTTTCGGCCAGGATTCGCATGTGCGACCAGTCTTCCGGTTCGGCGGTTCCGTCGTCCTCGGCGAACAGCCGGGCGCGGCCTTCCTCGCCGCGCGGCAGATACTGCAACAGCAGCCCGCCGGCGCTGGGCCCGGTGGCGGCATCTGGCGCAAAGGCCGTGCGGATGAGCGTGGGCAACTGCTCGGAGGAGCGGAAATATTGCTCGATGGCGTCGGCAATGCTGGCGCCTTCCAGCGGCACAATTCCCTGGTAACGCTCGCTTGCATCAGTCGGGTCGAGCGTGATTGCCAGGTGCCCGCTTCCGAACATGGTCGCAAGATCGCCGCTTTCCGTCTCGGCATCACCCATTAGGTAACCGCGCAACTGGCCGGCGTTGTAATCACACACGAGCAGGCTGACCGGGCCATCGGACTGCGCCTGCAAGGTGAGGCCGCCGCCGTTTTCGCGCAGCGTGGCGCCGAGCAGCGCGGTGACAACAAGCGCTTCGCCGAGCAGTCGGGCCAGCGCCGGAGGGTAGTCATGCGCGGCGAGGATGGCGGCGATGGAGGCATCAAGCCGCACGACACGACCACGCACATCCCGTTCCGGGACTGCGAAGCTGAGGATGCGGTCATGGATGGGGGCGAGGCCCTCGATGATTGCGTTGACTGTCACAGTTTTGCCGGCAGCTTGCCAAGGCACCAGAGCAGGATGGCCTTCTGGATGTGAAGGCGGTTCTCGGCCTCGGCCCAGACGAGCGAGCGAGGACCATCAATCACGTCAGCAGTAACTTCCTCGCCGCGATGGGCGGGCAGGCAGTGCAGGAACCAGGCGCCGGGTGCGGCAGCGGCCATCACATCTTTCGTCACCTGGAATGGCATCATGGCGGCGAGCTTGGCCTTGCTGTCGGCCTGTCCCATCGACACCCATGTATCGGTGACGACGACCTGGGCGTTCTCCACAGCGGCGGTGGCGCTCCGCACGATGCCGATGGCGCCGCCGCGAGCACAGGCGGTCGCGACAACGGCGGCATCCGGATCATAGCCGTGCGGGACGCCGAGGCGCAGATCGAACCCGAGCACCGAGGCAGCCTCTATGAGCGAATTGGCCATGTTGTTGCCATCGCCAAGATAGGCCCAGAGCGTGCCCTTGACGCTGCCGGCAGCGGTTTCCTCATAGGTCATGATGTCTGCCAGCACCTGGCAGGGGTGGCTGAGATCGCTCAGGCCGTTGACGATGGGGACAGTGGCGGCCTCGGCGAGCGCTTCCAGCGTGATGTGGCTGTTGGTGCGCAGCATGATGATATCGACCATGCGGCTGAGGACGCGCGCCGTGTCTTCCACCGTCTCGCCGCGGCCAAGCTGCATCTCGCCGGCGCTAGCGACGATGCTGGTGCCGCCAAGCTGGCGGATGGCCATATCGAAGCTGAAGCGGGTGCGGGTGCTTGGCTTTTCAAAGATCATCGCCAGGGTGTGGCCGGCGAGCGGCGCATCGGCGTCCGGCGCGCCCTTTGGCAGGCCGATGCGGGCCTCCTTGCGGCGGTGTGCCTCATCGAGGATGGCGCGCAGCCCGGCGGCAGTGGGGGCAGCGAGATCAAGAAAATTCGGCATTGCTTGGTGTTCCGAATGGCTGGCGGGGCGTGGAAGGCTCCACGCCCGATCCCTCCCCGGCCAGGGAGGGAAGTGGCGTCAGGCGGCGACGGCGGGCTTGAAGGCGCTGGCGGCGGCAGAGAGCCGATCGACGCATTCGCGGATATGGTGCTCTTCGATGATCAGTGGCGGCAGCAGGCGAACGACATTCTCGCCGGCGGCAACGGCGAGTATGCCATGGCTGCGGGCAAAATTGACGAACTCCCGGCTATCGGACTTGAGCTTGAGGCCGAGCATTAGGCCCATGCCGCGCACGCTCTCGAACAGATCGTCATGGTTGGGAATCATCTGCTCGAGGCTGGCGCGCAGCCGGGCAGACATGGCGTTGACATGGGCGAGGAATGCCGGCTCGGTAACGATATCGAGCACCGCCTCGCAGGCCGCCATGGCGAGAGGGTTGCCGCCATAGGTGCTGCCATGCGTGCCGATGACCATGCCGGAAGCGGCATGCTCGGTGGCGAGGCAGGCGCCAACGGGGAAGCCGCCGCCGATGCCCTTGGCAATCGCCATGATGTCCGGCTTCACACCATATTGCTCATGGGCGAAGAGCGTGCCGGTGCGGGCGACGCCGCACTGCACCTCATCAAGGATCAGCATCAGGCCGTGCTCGTCGCACAGGGCGCGCAGTCCCTTGAGGAATTCCTGCGTCGCCGGGCGAATGCCGCCTTCGCCCTGCACCGGCTCGACAAGGATGCCGCCGATGCTCGGGTCGATCGCGGCTTCCACGGCGGCGAGATCGTTGAAGGGCAGCACATGGAACCAGTCCGGCAGCGGCTCGAAGCCCTTGCGCATCTTCTCCTGATTTGTCGCGGCGATGGTGGCCAGCGTGCGGCCATGAAAGGCATTGGAGAAGGTGAGGATGCGGAATTTCTCAGGATGGCCGGCAGCATATTGGTGGCTGCGGCAGGTCTTGATCGCGCACTCGATAGCCTCGGCACCACTGTTGGTGAAGAACACCGTATCGGCAAAGGTCAGGTCCACGAGCCGCTGGGCGAGGTTTGCCTGCGCCGGCACCTTGTAAAGATTGGAGGTGTGCATGAGCGTGGCGGCCTGCTTCTGTATGGCGCCGACGAGGTGCGGATGGCCATGACCGAGGATGTTCACCGCGATGCCGCTGGCGAAATCCAGCCATTCCCTGCCCTGCGCGTCATAGAGGTAACAGCCGTCTCCGCGCACCGGCTCGACCTCGCAACGGCCATAGACGGGCATGAGGGGCGTGATGGTCATGACGTTCGCTCCGTGCTGCGCCAGGGAAACTGCGCAAACGCAAAAAGGCGGTCCTGAGTGACCGCCCTTGGGCCGTATAGCGGCTTGTGGAGGGGCTCTCAACCCCGATAGGCTTGCGGCAAATGGAGTGCAGCCATGTGCAACCGCTATCGTCTGAGTGCAACCGAGGCGGATCTTGCGGCGGCGCTGGGCGTGGAGCTCGATGACGTGAGCTTGCCGCCGGATGAATTGTTCCCCAAGCGCCCGGCGCTGGTGGTACACAGCGAGGGTTCCGGCCGCTGCCCCGAGGTGATGCGCTGGGGCTTTCCCGGCCCGGCAGGCGCCAAGGCGCCCGTCACGAATGTGCGCAATCTTGAAAGTTTATTCTGGCGTGGCGTGCTGGGCCAGGCGGCTCAACGCTGCCTCGTGCCGGCCACCGAATTCTGCGAGTGGGAGGGCGAGCCGGGCCACAAGCTGGCGCGCTGGTTCAGCGTGCCGAGCCGATCGATCTTCAACTTCGCCGGTGTGTGGCGCGAAACAGCGGAGGGCCGGGTGTTCGCCATTCTCACCTGCGAGCCGAACGCGCTGGTTGCCGCTGTGCACCCCAAGGCTATGCCGGTGATCCTCCACGCCGAGGATGAGGCCGCTTGGCTGGGGGATGACTGGGCGGAAGTGCGGGCACTGGCCGGGCCATATCCATCACAGCTCATGGCGGTGCATTAACGCGCCAAGCGACCGTTGACGACTCAAGAAAAGACGCTGGATTTCTCAATTAAGATCTCGACGTGGAACAGAAGTATCCATAACTTAAAGTTATGGTTTGCTGTCATTTGCCTTTGGGAAGAAATTTCGAGCAAACAAACTGCCACCAGACCCATTCATCTGCCTGATGGATAGGCGATTGATATTGATTATCGCCGATTAGTGTTCTGCGCGACCCTCTGTTTAGGGAATGGCCAGTGCATCGATGCGCTGGCCACAAGGGAGGGTGCATCATGAGACATTTCGCAAGGTTGCTGCTTGGCTGTTCGGTGTTCGTGGCAACGCCACTGCTGGCGCAGGTTCAGTCCGCGGGTTCAGATTCCGGGCTTGAGGAGATTATCGTCACGGCGCAGCGCACCCAGTCCAAGCTGCAGGAAACCCCGATTGCGATCACGGCCCTCACGGCCGGGGCCATTGCCGATCAGCAGATTCTGTCCACCCAGGATATCGCCAAAGCGGTGCCGGGCCTGACGCTCAACCCAGTCACGGCCAATCCCTCGACCTTCCAGATCGGCCTACGCGGCGGGTCCGAGCAGACCAGCGGACTGATTGTCTCGGAGCCGGTCGTCGGCATTTATGTGGATGATGTCTATCGCGGCCGCATGCAGGGCTCGAATTTCCAGCTAAGCGATATCGAGCGGATTGAAGTGCTGCGCGGGCCGCAGGGCACGCTTTATGGTCGCAACACGTTCTCGGGTGCGCTCAAGGTCGTAACCCGCACTCCCGGTGCGGCGGACAGCTGGGTGAAGGCCTCGGTTGGATACGGCAGTTTCGACGAGTTTCGCGGCGATGCCAGCATCGGCGGCCCGGTGGCGGAAAACCTCGGCGCGTCAGTGTCGCTGTTCTATCGTGATCAGTCCGACGGCTGGATCTTCAACCGCGCGCTGAACCGAGATGTCGGCCGTGAGCGCAACTTCGCCGGCCGCGCCAAGCTGGCCTATGACAATGGTCCGCTGCGCGTCACAGGCTCGGTTTCGTACACCGATGATGACAATGACGGTTATATCCCGGTCAACGTGCAGTTCGTGCCGGACGCGGCCCGGATCAATTATGCCACCCGGGTATTCAGTTCCGATGCCCAGCCGGCATTCGGCACGAATCCCTATATCGTTTCGACGCCCACGGTTTCGCGCGGCGCAACCAGCGTCTTCACCGCCACGCTCGATATCGCCTATGATGTCGGCGCTACGACCTTCCGCTCGATCACCGGCTATGTGGATGTCAAGGACCTGTTCCGCTGGGATATCACTGGCGGCCTCGAGGTTGCGCCCGGTAGCTTCATCTCGACCTTTGACCGGCTTTCCACCTCGGATGCCAGCCAGTGGAGCCAGGAACTCCAGGCTACCGGCACGGCTCTCGATGATCGACTGACCTGGCTTGCCGGTGTCTATTATTTCCGCGAAACCGGCCGGCAAGATTTCGTCGACACGCTCGGGCTGTTCGGTTTGCCGACCTTTCCGCTCTTCGACCAGAACACCCGTACGACCTCATGGGCCGGCTTCGTGCAGGGCACGTTTGCGCTCACGGAAAAGACGTCGCTGACGCTGGGCGGCCGTTATACCACCGACAAGAAGGATTTTGACGCGGTCATCGCCGCGCCGTCCAACATCGCGGTGACGCTGGGTGAAACCTTCAACGCCTTTACGCCCAAGTTCGGCATCGAGCACAAGTTCAACGATGATGTGCTGGCTTATGCGTCAGTCTCGCGCGGCTTTAAGGCCGGCGGCTTCAATGGCTTGTCTCGTGATCCGCGCGTGCTGGCGTTAACCTATCGCCCGCAGACGGTCTGGGCCTATGAGGCGGGCCTCAAGTCCGAGCTGTTCGACAGGCGACTGCGCGCCAATTTCGCTGCTTTCATAAACGATATAACCGACCTTCAGCAGACGGTGACACGCCCGGACGGCACCTTCCCTCAGGAAAATGTCGGCGATGCGCGGGTTTGGGGCATCGAGGCCGAGTTCTCGGCACGACCCGTTCCCGGTCTCGATCTGAGCGCGTCGGTGAGCTACAACAATGGCGCCTTCAAGCGGCTGATTCCAACGTCTGACGCTTTCCTGGCCGGCGCCAAGGGGCTTCCGCTCGTTTCGGAATGGACGGCACGAATGGGGGCTGTTTACGAACAGCCGCTGAGCGACAGGATGAAGGCCCGCATCGGTGCCAATATGGCCTATACTGGGGATTTTTTCGCCAATGTTACCAATGTGCTGGTAATTTCAGGCTATACGCGCGTCGATGGCTTTGTGGCGCTGGCCACGAGCGACGATAAATGGGAACTCAACCTCTCTGGCCAGAACCTGACCGATGCGACGACCTACGTCAGCGGCATCGTATCTGCGCCTTTCCCTACAGCTCTGACGCCGCTGCGGCCAAGGACCTGGATGCTGCAATTGAAGTATAACTATTAGGATTTTATCCCCCCTCTCCCGAAAGGGTGAGGGGGGCATGTCAGGGTAGCAGCACCGCCTTGGTAACGTGTCCGGCATGCTGGTCTGCGATGGCGCGGGAGATGTCTGCCAAGGGGTAGGTCCGTATCATACGGTCGAATGGTAACCGCCCCGCACGGAAGTGTGCGATCAGTACCGGGATAAAGAGGTCCGGATCGCTGTCTCCCTCCACGATGCCGCGGACGCTCTGGCCCATACTGATAAGTTGGTTGATATCGCCAGGCAGGGCTGTCCCGGGCGGTGAGGCGGCGACGACGCCAAGAACGCCCCTGCTGCCGAGGCAGGCCATGGCGCCTGCGAGGGCTGCAGGGATGCCTGTTGAATCAAATGCGTAATCGACACCCATTGGCACGATGGCGCGGATGGCAGCGGCAAGATCGGGCGTGGTGGCTGGGTCGAGAAGGTGAGTGGCGCCAAACTCCAGGCCAAGCGCGCGGCGGCTTTGCTGCGGCTCGAACAGGATGATCGTGGCGCAGCCCTGCAGCCTTGCGCCCATTACGGCGCTGAGGCCCACCGATCCGCCGCCAAGGATGAGGATGCTGCTGCCGTGCCGGGCTGCAAGCGAATTGATTACGCCGCCGGCTCCGGTCTGGATGCCGCAGCCGAGTGGCCCGAGCAGCTCCAGCGGCAAATCGTAATCGACGCGCACGACATTGCTTTCCTGCGTCAGCGCATGGCTTGCGAATGAGGATTGGCCGAAGAAATTGCTGGCGACCGGGCCATTGGCATTACTGATGGTTGCCGAACCATCGCTGCGGGCACCAGCAAAATTGAGCGATGGCATGGACCGGCAATAAGCAGGGGAGTGGTCGGTGCAACGGTCGCATGCCCCGCAGGAGCGGAAGGTAAGGATCACATGATCGCCCGGCTTCACTTTGGTGACTGCCTCTCCAACGGCCTCCACCACGCCGGCGCCTTCATGGCCAAGCACAGCGGGAGCGTTGTTCCAGGCCGCGCCGAATTCGCTGATCATCAGATCGGTATGGCAAAGGCCTACACCCACAATACGGACCCGGATTTCATTGCTGCGGGGGGCATCGAGTGTCACGGTTTCGAGCACGAAGCCAGGTTTCCCCGGATGGCAAACTGCAGCGGTCATTTTCATCCGCCAGTCCTTCCTAGCCAGCCGTCTGGCCGCCATCGATGCGGATGGTGCTGCCGTTGACGAAGCGGGCTTCATCGCTGAGCAGCCAGGTGACGAGACTGGCGATGTCCGTCATCTTGCCGAACTGGCCGCCGGGGATGCCGGCGCGCAGGTTGGTGAAGATCTCAGGCATCTGCAACTCGAAGGCCTGCATCTTTTCAGTCTCGATGATGCCGGGAGCTATGACGTTCACACGGATGCCGGCATCACCATATTCCAGCGCGGCAGAGTGGCTCAGGCCGATGACGCCCCATTTAGCAGCGGAATAATCCGCCATGTTGCGTGTGCCGCGCACTCCGGCCGCTGAGGCATTGTTGACGATGCAGCCCCCGCCTGCGGCCATCAGCAGCGGAATCTCGGCCTTCATCAGCAGGAACGGCGCGGTGAGATTGGTAGCGATGGTGGCATGCCAGCGCTCATCCGGCGTTTCATGGATCGGGGAGCTGCCGTAAGTGGCGCCGAGATTGTTGAAAGCGCAATCCAGTTTTCCGAACTGGCTGGAAACGAGCGCAAAGGCTTCAGCTATGGAGGTGGGGTCGGTGCCGTCGAGCGCCAGCGGCATGGCCTTGCCGCCGGCGGCGCGGATTCGAGTGGCGACCTGCTCGCAGTCTGCGAGCCTCCGGGCGGCGGCGATGACTGTGGCGCCCTCGGCACCGGCACGCAGCGCTGTTTCGCGGCCCATGCCGGAACTGGCACCTACGATCAGGCAGATCTTTTCGCTCAGCCGCATTGCTTATCCTC
Source organism: Sphingomonadales bacterium UBA6157 (assembly GCA_002423025.1). Classification (GTDB taxonomy): domain Bacteria; phylum Pseudomonadota; class Alphaproteobacteria; order Sphingomonadales; family Sphingomonadaceae; genus Sandarakinorhabdus. The sequence continues at coordinate 37,615 of DIUN01000033.1, forward strand.
CTCGGCCAGAAACGCATTGATCGTCGCAGCCTTGTCGGGCGTGTCGCGCGCAGCAACAGCCTCTGCTGCTGGCATCAGGGCAAAGGCCGCTTCGGCATTGGAATCGAGCGGGCCATGCTCGCCATGCAGCCAAAGCGTCTTGTGGGTCACCAATGGCAGCCGAGCCAGCACATCGTGGCGGAATACCGCTTCATAGGGCTGGTGGTAGCTATCGAGCGCGCCCAGCAGGTCCATGGTCAGATCATGGAGTAGGCGCGGCTCGAACTGGCCGCCCTGGCGCAGGTGGGCTGTGTCCTTGCGATAGTGCGGCCAAAAGATCATCTGGTCGCGGATCAGGTTCCAGGCCCAGGGGAATTGCGTGCCCGAGGAGTCCGGCACGCGTGGTGGGGCGTAGAGCGCGAGGAACTCGGCGCGCTGTTCTGGTGCAAGAATGGCGACGCCATCAAGGACTATGCGCCGCACCCGACGGGGGTGAGCGATCGCCCATTCGATGGCAATGTGCGCGCCAGTGTGGGTACCATAAAGATCAATCTGCGGGTGCCCGAGAGTATCGCAAAGCGTGTCCAGCATTGAAGCATAGCTGGTCAGGCTGGGTTGGGCATCGGCAGGCGGGCAGGAGAGGCCGTTACCGGGTGTGTCAGGAAGGATCACCCGGCGCTTGGCGGCGATGGAGACGGCCAGCGGCTCCAGCGATTTCGATGAGGCGGGCGAAGCGTGCAGCATGACGAGAGGTACGCTGCCCTCCGACCCTGCTGAACGGTAGTGAAGCAGCCCTTCGGCAAGCCGTGCGAAGCCGCGATCGATCAGGATGTCACTCATCCGTGCATGTCGATCACGCGGCCAAGGCCGGCGGCAGTGGCGGCGCGGAGCACGACATCAGCAGCGGCAAGGTCTTGCGCGGTGACGCCAAGGGACTTGTAGACGGTGATCGCGGCGGCGCTGCTGCGGCAGGGCGCGTGGCCAAGCAAAAGTTCACCGATTTCGCCGCGGATATGCTCGGGTGTGACAACGCCTTCAGCGATGGCAGAGCGGAGTTCCCCGGCTGCGGCCAGCGCCGCCTCCCGGTAGTCGACATAATATTCACTCATCGCCACCAATGCGGTATCGGCTTCGGCAGTAGTCGGGATAGCGGAGCCGACGAGGTTGATGTGCGTTCCCGGGCGCAGCATCGCGCCATGCAGGATCGGCTCTGCGGCGGGGGTTGTGGTGCAGACGATATCGGCTTCTGCGACCGCTTCCGCCACGCTTTCTGCGACGCTGGCGGGCCGACCGAGGCTGGCCGCGAATGCGGTGGCGCGCTCAGCCGATCGGCCCCAGATGGTGATGCTTTTTATCTTACGCACGGCGGCGATGGCGGTGATGTGGCGCCGAGCCTGCTCGCCACAGCCGAGGATGGCGAGGTGCGCTGCGTCTGGCCGAGCCAGCGCATCTGTCGCCAGCGCCGACGCGGCGGCGGTGCGGATGGCAGTGAGGCTACCGCCCTCGATGATGGCGAGAAGCAAGCCGGTTGCGGCATCGAACAACTGCATCGTGCCGACATGGCTACCATGTGGGCTGCTGGGCGGGTGGACGAACTTCGAGACGGTCTTGAGGCCAAACAGGGGAGGGTGGGCAATGTAGCCCGGCATGACCGCCATCTTGCCCGGTGCATCGGGGATGTTCATAAACTGGCGCAGCGGCAGCACGACCTCGCGGCGCGACACCTGGATCATGGCGCTGCGCATCGCGGTGATGGCGGCGGGCATGGGAAGCAGCGCTTCGACCTCGGCTGCGGAGATGACGAGCATAGCGCAGCTCAGCGCGGCTTGGGCGGCACGAAACGCAGCTTGGCCTGCACTTCACCCACATCATCCGGGCGAGCAAAGGGTTCCGGCATTGGCTCGCCAGCAGCGCGAGGCCGGCCGATGGCGGCAAACCAGTCTTCAAGGCCAGGCGGCATGAAAACCCAGAAGATCTTCATGTCCGTGCTGCCGGTGTTGACCAGGAAATGCCGGGCGTGGCGGCCAAAAAGCACAGTGCTGCCAGGCACCAGATCATAGGTCGTGTCTTCGATCGTGCAGGTGCCGGTGCCCTCATGGATGAACAGCAGCTCATGGTTGCGCTGGTGGCCATGCTCGCGAACGCTGCAACCCGGCGGCAACACCTGAAGGCCTGAGGAAAAGCCGTCATAAGGCGTGTTTTCCGGTGAGAGCGCCACTGACACATGGCCGCGGGATGGCAGCGGCTGCCACCAGCTTGGCGCTTCATCGGGGCCGATAACAGCGGACCAGCGGCCGAAGTTCGGATCCTCGCTCATGCGGCGAGGAACGCGGCAAGGCGGCTACGGAAGTCTTCCGGGACTGTCACGGGCGCGAAGTGGTTGCCGGCGGGCATCACCTCGAAGCGGGCGCCGGGGATGAGGCTGGCCAGTTCCTCTGAAAGCGGCAGAGGTGTGATCCCATCATCACGGGCGCAGATCACCAGCGTCTCGGCAGTGATGCCGGGCACCTTGGCGCGCAGGTCATGCGATGTGACGGCGTCCATCCGCTCCATTTCGACATCGGTGCCGGCGAAGCTTGCCAGCCGCGCCTTGATACCGGCGCGCATCGCCTCATGGTTCTGCATCGCCCACCAGCCAGGGTTTCCGAGTAGATTGCCTTGCAGCATGTACGCCTCGGGACCGCAGTTTTGCAGCACCTGCTTGCGCAGCGCGAACAACTCCAGGAACGCCGGGTGCGGTCCAGCCCAACTGGCGGAAAGCACAAGCTTTTCCACCCGCTCAGGCGAATGCACGGCGATGTGTTGGGCGATGGCGCCTCCGAGCGAATGGCCAACAACATGGGCCTTGGCGATTCCCAGCCTGCCGAGCAGCGCCACCGCATCATTGGCCAGTACGGCGACGGTGGTGTGGATGTCGGACGGCAGGCTATCGCCGGTCTTGCGATGGTCGAAGCTGAGGCAATCGAAGCGATCGGCGAAATGCGCCATCGTGCCGCTCCAGAAGTCTGCCCGGCCACCAAGTCCCACGAGCAGCAGCAGCGGTGGGCCTACACCGCGCCGCACGATATGAAGGCGCGTGTCGGAAACGTCGAGAAGGTCGCTCATTTACGGGTGGCGACGATGGATTGCAGGAAGCTGTTGCTGCTGACTGGGCCATCGCTGACAGCAAAGCCGGCATCGGCCAGCATGGCGCGGAAATCACTGTGGACGAAATCCGGTGAATAGGGCTCGCAATTGTCCCTGCTATCATAGTCGATCATGAAGCGGAAGGCGGGCGGCAACTGCCTGCCGGCGCTGGGAAATTCGAAGATGACGAAATTGCCGCCCGGTCGCAGGACGCGGTGTACCTCGGCCAGCACTTTGGGAATGATGGCAATGGGCAGCTCGTGAAAGAGGATATAAGCAAAAACCAGATCGAAATGCCCGTCCGCGAACGGCATATCTTCCGCCAGCGCCTGGATGAAGTTCACCGGAACGCCCTGTGAAGCCGCGCGGGCATGAGCGTAGCGCACCATTGGTGCACCCACATCAAGGCCCCAAATCTCGGCCTGCGGGAAGCGGCCCTTCAGCTTGATTGTGCCCTGGCCGACAGAGCAGCCAAGATCGAGTACATTCGTTACCTTGCCATCTGCTGGAGCGGCGGCTTTCTCAGCCAGTTCGGCGTGCAGTTCGTCCTGGTCGTTGCCGCCCTGGTAAAACACTTTGGTGCCATAGTGATAAACGATGCCGCCGATCGGATCATCGGTGTAGCCGCCTGGCTGGAGATGGATTTCCCGCCGTGCGTAGTCCGGCACCACGAACGCCGGATCGATTACAAGCTTGCCGGGACCGGCACCTGCGGCCACATCGAGCCGGGCAATTTGGTTCGCGCCTTGCTGGGCAAAGCTGGCGCGCGTGCGCCGCCACATCATCTCCTGCTGCGAGCGCATGAAGCGCTGCCAGGTTGGCACCACGGGCGCTTGGGCGAAGGCCGCCTGGATGACGGGCAAGGGTAGAGTGTCATCATCGATCGGCAGGCCCTGCGCCATCATGCGGGCATGGCCTGCCTCTGCCATCGCCGGGAACATCTTTGTCAGCAGCACATCGCGGAATGCTTCGAGAAACTCGAGGTAAGATTCATCCGCCAGCCCGGTCGGCCTGGGAAGCACGCCGATATCGCCGCGCTGGCTCATGCTTTCACTCATGCCTTGGGTTCCACTGCCATGTCATTTGTATCGGTGCGACGCAGGAAACCGGCGAGCAGGCGGGCGACATACGCCTCGCGCATGGCCTTGCGGGCTGCGATCTCGGCTGGATCAGGCCGGTGCGCCTCGATGAGCGCTGCCGCATCAATGCCCTGCGCCGCCAGCACCGTTTCAAGCACCTGCTGGCGATCTCGGATTGTCCAAACTTCGGCGGATAGCTCCATGAAGGCTTCGAGCAGATTGTCGATCACCACGGAATCGAAATAGACCGGGCCGCGATCGTTGATCTCTTGGCCGATCGGGGGCAGCACGCCGTCAGATTGCATCTTGTCCATAATATTAAGCTGCCGCCAACTGCCATGCATGGCAATTCGATTTTCAAGCAACTTGCATAGACGCTGTGTATGGCAGCTTGCGCTACCACCGCGGCGCGATAAGCTGGGCGGCATGGAACTCCGACATCTTCGCCATTTCGCCGCCGTTGTGGACTCGGGCAATCTTTCAAAGGCTGCCGAGCGGGTCTTCATCAGCCAACCGGCGCTCACCCGCAGCATCAAGAATCTTGAGGACCTGGTCGGCGCGGTGCTCCTGGAGCGGCGGCCACGTGGCGTTGTACCAACGCCGGCGGGCGATGCGCTCTATCGATATGCCCGGCTGATGCTCAATGAGGCCGTCCGCGCCCGTGCAGAGGTGAGGGCGGTACAGGCCGGCGCCAAGGGTGAACTGGCTGTGGGAATAGCCGCGATGTTCTCGGATCATATTGTTGATCGTGCCGTCGCCGCTGTTTGTGGCGCCGGCAAGGAAGTGGCGCTCACCGTGACGCAAGGCTTTCTTGAGGAACTGGTGGAAGCACTGCGCGATGGTCGTCTCGATGTGATATTTTCGAATCTTTCCAATATGCAGTTGCCCGATGATGTGGCTGTGGAGCCGATCATGGATGTGAAGGCGTATATCTATGCCGGCGCCGCTCACGCGCTCGCCGGCAAGCGCGGCATAGACAAGCCGGCACTGCTCGATCAGCGCTGGGTGGTGGTGGATCAGCCTCATATGCGGGATTTTCTCGATCATTATTTTTCGGCCGATGGCCTGGCCACGCCGGATTATGTGGTGCGGACCAATTCGCTCAATCTCATCCGATCGCTGGTCGCCAACGGCGGCTTTATCGGCATCCTGCCCGAGCATGTCATCCAGCGGCGCACCCGGCGCGGCGAGGTCAAGCGGCTCGATGTGCCGGGGGTTCCGGTGGTTCGCAAAGCCGGGCTGATCACCCGCAAATCCATGCCGAACCGTCCAGTGGTGGATATGTTCATCGCGGAGGTGCGAGCTGCCTGTTCTGGAGATGCATTTGGCGCATGGGAAATGCCCATCGATTGATTTGAAGTTATGTCGGAAAGCGGTGATTTTGGCGTTGCCGCTGCTGTTGCGGTTTCATTCGCAGGTTCCCCATGCCGTTCAATTCGCAGCCGCTGCGCCCTGTCACCGATGAGGATGCCGAAACTTATGCGCGGGATGGCGTGGTCTGCCTGCGCAACGTGTTCGACCCAGAGTGGCTCAAGGCGATGGAAGGCCCGGCCCGACGTCTGCTGATCGACAAGGAAGACTTCGGCCTGCTGCCGAACAATCCGGGTCGATACATGGCCCGCACAATTCCCGAATTCCGACGCTTCGTATTTGAGTCGCCGGTGGGCGAGGCTGCGGCCAAGGCACTTGGCTCTAAGACAGCGCGGTTCTTCTTTGACGAGATTTTCGCCAAGAAGCCGCAATCCACCGACAAGACGATCTGGCACAATGATCGGATGGGTTGGCCCGTCACGTCCGAGACAACAATGGTGCCTTCGCTGTGGATTCCGCTGACCCCAATCACCAAAGCCAATAGCCTGGAGGTCATCGCGCAGACCCAGCACCACGAGGCGAAATATTGGCTCTTCAGCCCCAACGCCCGCAAGATGATCCGGCCTGAGGGGCGGCTGCCGCACCCGGATGGCGAGGCGCTGCGCGCCGACCCAGCCTATGCAGGCCGTTTCCTGACCTGGGACATGAACGTGGGAGACATGCTGGTCGTTCATCCATGGGCTCTGCATTATTCCCACGGCAACCCAACCGATGATTGGCGGATAGCGCTTTCGGTTCGGGTGTTCGGAGACGATGTGCGCTGGTGCCCGCGGCCGGATTGCCTGAATATTGCTGGCGTCAGCTTTGACGAGATGATCGAGGGCGAAGAGCCGGGTGGCGACCTTTTCCCGCTGCTATGGTCGGAGGATGGCCGCCGTGACGATGACAGCCGTTATCCGCGCGGCTTTGCTACCAACTGGGCAGGCAAGCGTCGTGACGATGTGAACGAATATGAGACGTTCCAGAAGCTCCACTCCCAGACCGCGCCAGCTGGCGTGGCCTGAGGCATGGAAGGCAATTTCGATGTCATCATCGTCGGTGCCGGTTCTGCGGGTTGTGCGCTTGCGGCGCGGCTGAGCGAGGACCCTCGGTGCCGCGTGCTGTTGCTTGAAGCTGGCGGCAAGGATCGCGATCCAGCAATTCACATCCCCGCCGGCATTGTGCGGCTGATCGGCAACCCGAAGGTTGATTGGTCGCATCTGGCAGAGCCGGACGCTTCGCGTGACGGCAAGGTGGACCTTTGGCCGGCCGGCAAGGTGCTGGGCGGCTCCTCCTCGATCAACGGCATGCTGTTCGTGCGTGGGGCGCGGGCGGATTATGATGGCTGGGCAGCGGCTGGCAACAGCGGCTGGAGCTTTGCCGATGTGCTGCCTTATTTCCGCCGGATGGAGGCCAGCAGTATTGGTGGCCAGTGGCGTGGCGCACTGGGGCCGCTGCACGTCGGGCCGCTGCGTACCACCCATCCATTGGGCGATGCCTTTCTGGCAGCGTCCGAGGCGGCTGGGCTTGCGGCCAACCCGGATTACAATGGCGAGACGCAGGAGGGGGTTTCCGCGCCGCAGGTGACGCAACACAACGGTCGGCGCTGGAGCGCGGCGCGGGCCTATCTGGGTGCTGCGGCGAAGCGAACGAACCTGGCTATTGTTACCCATGCCGAAGTGCAACGGATCATCATTGATGGGGGCCGGGCCGTGGGCGTTGCCTACACCCAAGGTGGACAGGCCCGGCAGGTGATGGCCGGGCAGGAGGTGCTGATGTGCGCCGGAGCGCTGGCGACTCCGAAGCTGCTGATGCTCTCCGGCATCGGGCCGGCGGCGGAACTGCGCCAGCACGGCATTGCAGTGCAGCTCGATGCGCCTGGCGTGGGCCAGAACCTTGGCGAGCATCCCAACGCCAATATGAGTTGGGACGTGACGCAGCGCACCTACAACATGGAAGCCACCGGCTTTCGCATGGCGTTGGCCCTGGCGCGCTGGGGGCTGACCAGAAGCGGCCCGGCGGCCAGTCCTTATCCGCACGGCGTGGCGTTCTTCCGATCCTCGCCCGAAGTCGTTTCACCAGACATCCAGCTGATGTTCGGTCCATTCGCCTTTGCCTTTTCTCCCGAGGGCGTGGTGCCATATCGCAAACCGGCGGTGACGGTAGTGGCGGCGCTGAATTATCCTCGCGCCCGGGGGCAGCTGCGCTTGCGCTCGGCAGACCCGCGCGATCTGCCGATCATCGATCACCAGTTGCTCGGGCATCCCGATGATGTGGCGCGGCTGACCGGTGCCTGTCGTTTCGTGCGGAAAATCTTCGAGCAACCACCACTGGCTGCCGCCATCACTGGTGAGCGTCTGCCAGGGTTGGGCTGCGAGAGCGATGCCGATTGGGCGGCACATCTGCGAGCTACGACCTTCCTTGGCTACCACCCCGTCGGCACCTGCGCGATGGGGCCGGAGGGCGTGGTGGACAATCGGCTGAAGCTGCGCGGACTCGATGGACTACGGGTAGCGGATGCCTCGATCATCCCGGCGCCGATTTCGGGGAACACCAATGCCGCGGCGATCATGATCGGTGAGAAAGCAGCGGATCTGGTGGCGGCGGACGGGCGGGGCTGAGAGGCAGGCTTGCTGCTCAGGCCGTCCGAGTCACATCTGCTATTCGGAGGGGCCAACCGGACGGGTTCAGCTCCAGCGTTGGGCTTTTTCGGCCAGCTGTGGCGCGCCGACCAGCTTTGCCATTTCCGGCGCCGTGAACATCCGCTCCCGCATGGCCAGCGTTGAACCTTCGGCGCGCATCTGCGCCAGCAACTCGCTGCTCGCCCGCGCCATCGTCTGCACGATCGCTCCGGGCATCAGCGCGATGCGGAAGCCCAGCGGGGCGATTTCGGCGGCAGCGTTGAACGGCGAGGCGCCGCCTTCCAGCAGATTGTGGATGAGAGGCGCGCGCTGGCCGAACAACCGGCCGACTTCGGCGACTTGCTCGGGCGTGGTCAGGCCTTCCGCCAGCAGCGCATCGCAGCCGGCTTCGACATAGGCGTTGCAGCGCTCCAGCGTCTCGGCAAAGGGCACGGACGCCTGGGCATCGGTGCGCGCCGATATCAGCAGCATTTCGGAGCTGCGGGCATCCTGCGCTGCCTTGATGCGGCCAACCATTTCGGAAACCGGCACCAGCGGGCGCGACTGGATGGCGTTGACAGGCTTGAGAGCTGCCTGATCCTCGATCTGAACGGCGGCAGCACCGGCCCGCTCGAGCATCCGCACTGTCCTTTGCAGGTTGACGGCGTTGCCGTGGCCACTGTCAGCATCCACCACGATAGGGGTGCTCACCCGGTCCGCCATCCGCCCACAAGCATCTGCAAGCTCGCTGGCTGTGGTCAGGCCCACATCCGGCCGGCCGAGGCGAGCATAGGCGAGCGACGCTCCCGACAGGAACATTGCAGGAAAGCCAGCCTGCTCCACCAGCAATGCGGAAAGGCCATCATAGGCGCCAGGCACCAGCAGAATGCCAGGACCAGCGAGGAGTTGCCGCAACATCATGTCGCCTTTTTTACGAGCGCTGCAGAACGCATCGCCTGTGAGCCAATCCCGACGATGCCGGCGCCAATGAGGATGACGCTGGTGCCGACAATACTGATGGACCAGCGGATGGCTTGCGGATCCGCCAGCACGCTATCGGTGAAGGCGGCGATCATCCATGGCCCCAGTCCGGCGCCGAGAAGATTGCCGAACAGCAGATAAATCGCCATCAACTGGGCTCGCATGCGGTTCGGCGCCAGGATGGGAATGGCGGCCGGGCCGGCGCCGAAGGGCATGGCGCCGAAGAACAGAACTGGCGCAAGCAGCGCCAGCGAAGCGCTCGGGTTGGGTGCCAGCGGGAAGGTGAGGATGAACGGCGCCGCTGCCAGCGCCGCCCACATCGAGACGCGCAGGTTGGCGTCGGTGTTGCCTTTCGCCAGCGAGCGATCCGCCAGCCAGCCGCCCGCCACGACGCCGCTGGTGCTAAGCACCGTGACCATGAGACCGAAAATTGGGCCGATGTCCGCCGGGGTCCAGCCGAACGTGCGGATAAAGAAGCTGGGGGTCCAGACGTTGAGCCCGAATTGGCCTGCGGCCAGTACGGGCAGGCCGAGAAACACCGGCACCAACAGTCGGGCATGCGTTCGGATGAAGGCCATGACTTCGGCGATGCTGGCGCTTTCGGCCTTGGACTTTCCCAGCGCCAGGCCTTCGCGCCGCGGCGGCTCACGCAACGCCAGCATGGCAAACGCGAAGAGGATCCCTGGCAGGCTGGCGATAATGAACACCATTTGCCAATCAGCAGGCCGGCCAACGAGCGGAAACTGCACGCTGGGGTTGGCTGTGAGCCAGGCGATCAGCGAGCCGATAATGACTAAGGCCAGCCCCGAGCCGGCGAAGCTGGAGCCGACGAACAGCCCCATGGCGCGGCCCACTTTGGCTGGCGGCAGATAGTCCCCGATCAGGGAGGAGCCAGCGGGCGTGAGCGTTGCTTCGCCGATGCCGACACACAGTCTTGTGGCAAACAGCGCGCCGAACGACAGGGCAAAGCCGCCGGCCATCGTGGCGAGCGAGAAGAACAATGCTCCGGCTGCGATGATGTTGCGACGGTTGCCGCTGTCCGCCAGTCGGCCGAGCGGCACGGCGAGCAGCCCGTAGAAGATTGCTACTGCGAAGCCCTGCAGCAGGCTGATCTCGGTATCGGAAATCTCCAGGCTGGCCTTGATAGGCTCGACGAGCAGGATCAACACCTGCCTGTCGAGCATGGAGATCATGCCGCCAAGGCAGAGCATTGCAACCACGCCCCAAGCATAGGGCTCACTGCGGAAGTCTAGACGTTCTGAGGGAAGTGCCATGGTAAAGCAGCCTGCAGCATAGCAGCCCTGCATTCCAGTAAGAGATTCGCGCTCTGCCATAGACGCGGCGTATGGCGCGTGACAGGGCATCGATTTGCGCCTGAAGCGCGCGCACGTCAGTGTCCTGCCATGAGCACAGCCCCGAACCTGCCCGCCGATGATGATGCCGTGGTGCTCGCGCAACTGGCCGAGCTGGATGCCGATGTGTTGACGGGGGAGGACGACCGGGCATTTTATTCGCAGGATGTAGCGGCTGCGGGCGTCGTACCGCTGGCAGTGTTTCGTCCGCGCAGTGTCGATGCGCTGGCGGCCGGCGTGGGGCTCGCCACGGCGCGGGGCCTGGCGCTGTTTCCGCGCGGCGGCGGCATGAGCTACACTTCGGCGTATCTGCCGGACCGGGCGCGGGCGCTGGTGGTGGACACAGCAGCGCTAGATCGGATTGTGACGATCAATGCCGAAGACCTGTTCGTGACGGTGGAGGCCGGCTGCACCTGGGCCAGTCTTGACGCGGCACTGGCTCCGCACGGGCTGCGCACGCCGTTCTGGGGGCCGTTCTCGGGTTGGAATGCAACGATCGGTGGCGCCATGAGCCAGGGCACAGCCACTTTCGGCACAGCGCGCGTCGGCACTTCGGGTGACAATGTGCTGGCCTTTGACATCGTTGCCGCGGACGGTCGCATGGTTCGGACCGGAGTAGGCGGCCAGCAGGGGCACACTCCGTTCATGCGCCAATATGGCCCCGATCTGACCGGCATTTTTGCCAATGATGCCGGTGCCCTAGGCATCAAGGCGCGCATCACACTGCCACTCGAGCCGCGGCCCAGCGCGGTGGGGGGCGTGTCCTTTCTGTTTGAGGATTTTGCGGCGCTGGCTGCGGCGCTGAAGGGCGTGACGCGGGCTGGGTTGGCCAGCGAGGCTTTTGCGATGGACCCGGCGGTGACCAGGCAGTTCTCCGGTGGCAGCGGCGGCTTCACCCAGGATCTGGCCATGTTGCGCGCTATTGGGCGGGCGCAGGGCAATTGGCTGGCCGGGCTTGTCCGCATGGCGAAGGTGGCCCGCGCTGGCCGGGCATTTCTGGGCCGCGAGGGCTACCAGTTGCACATCGTTGCCGAGGCGGATGACGCGCAGATGTTGCGTCGCAAGCTTGAGCGGGTGCGCAGGCTGTGTGCGGCCGGCTCGGTTGAGTTGCCTGCCACGGTGCCGGACATGGTGCGTGCCGTGCCGTTCGCGCCGTTGCCGGTGCTCTCACCGAGCGGTGGGCGGATGTTGCCTCTGCATGGCATCGTGCCATGGTCGCGTGCTGCTGAGCTGGATGCAGAAATGGCCGCGCTGCTGGCGCGCCATGCCGAGGCTTGTGCGGAGGCGCAACTGACAATCGGTACCAGCTTTTTCGGCGTGGCACGCTCAGGCCTGCTCTATGAGCCAGTTCTCTATTGGCCCGATGCGCGGCTGCTCTCGCATGAGCGGCGAACAACGGGCGAGTTGCCGCGCCACCCCGCCAATCCGGCGGCGCAGGCGCTGGTGGCACGCATTTCGGCAGAGATGATAGAACTGTTCCATGCCGCCGGCGCTACGCACCTGCAGATCGGCCGGGCTTACCCTTGGGCACGTGGACGGAACGCTGGCGCCATGGCGCTGCTGGCTGCCATCAAGGCCGAGATGGACCCGCGGGGCCTTATCAACCCTGGCGCGCTGGAGCGGGCGTGAACGTGACAGGGCGTATCATCATCGCCGGTGCTGGCCTGGGGGGGCTCACTGCGGCACTGGCGCTGCAAAAGGCCGGCTTCCGACCGCTGGTGCTGGAGCAGGCTGAAGTGCTGGGCGATGTGGGGGCGGGCATCTCCATAACGCCCAATGCCGCCAAGGGGCTGATCTCGCTGGGGCTGGGGGAAGCGCTGGATTCCAACGCGCAGGCGCCGTTGCAGCAGCTTGTCCGTGATGGGCTGAGCGGCAACCAGCTGATGTGTATTGATCGATCCAAGGTGCGTGAGCGCTATGGTGCCGCCTATTACATGATGCATCGGGCTGATCTGCATGCGCTGCTGGTGGCGGCAGTGCTTGCCAATGATGCAGGCGCCATCCGCACCGGGCAAAAGCTTGTCGGCGTGGCGATCGAGAGAGGCCAAGCCCGAATCGATCTGCTGGGGAGCCCTAGCATCAGAACCGATGTGCTCATTGCCGCGGACGGGGCACGCTCGTTGATCCGTACGGTGCTGTTTGGGGACGATGGCGCGCGTTTCACTGGCCATGTCGCCTGGCGGCTCCTCGTGCCGGCTGAAGCGGCGCCTGAAGCGGCGCGGCAGCCTGGCTCGGTGGTGTGGACAGGAGCCGAGCGCTCGTTCGTGCGCTACGGCGTGCGCGGCGGCAGTCTCGTGAATTGCGTGGGGTTGACCCGCACGGGCCAGTGGCGCGGTGAGGGCTGGTCCCAGCAAGTCCCGGTAGCGGACATGGCGGCAGAATATGCTGGATGGGTATCGGAGGTCACCGGCCTCATCAGCGCTGCGCCTGGCGGGCTTGTGAACAGCTGGGGGTTGTTTGTGAGGCCTGCAGCAGAGCGGCTCGTGGCAGGCCCTGTGGCGTTGCTGGGGGATGCCGGGCACCCGATGCTGCCATTCATGGGGCAGGGGGCTGCCATGGCAATCGAGGATGGTGTTGTGCTCGGCCGCTGCTTTGCCGAATCAGCAAGTCCTGCAGAGGCGCTGGCGCGTTATGAGGCGGCGCGACTTGAGCGAACGCGCTTCATCCAGGCCGAATCCGCAGCGGGAGCAGAGCGACTCCAGCAGGCCGGACCCGGCAAGGCACGGCTTGCCCGCAACGAGGACAGCCTCGGCATATTTGATTACGATCCGGCTATGGTGCCGGTGTGATTAAGAGTGCTGCACCGGCCCGGCCGCGCCCGGCGTTGGGCAGCGGCGGTTGGTGATCCCTACGGGAATCGAACCCGTGTTTTCGCCGTGAAAAGCCGAGAAGCTTTGTTCTCAATGGGTTGGCCGAAAAGTTATCAATTTGCCTCCCTTCGAGGGAAGATCACTTTGATAACTCAGCAGCTCGCCTGCCCGGACATCTGGCAGCGGCGGATAGCGTCGAGCTTCTCGTTGATCTGGCGGGTCTGTTCCGCCCGCTCGTTCTCCCGGTAGCGTTCCTGCGCCTCACGGTTCTGGCGGTCAAAATGCTCCCGGCTCTCCGCTTGTTGGCGCTGCAAATCAGCGCAGCCGTTAGCGTAGTTGCCGCACCGATCTTGGGCCAGGGAGGGGGTGGCGGACAGCAGGATGAGGGCGGTGAGTGTGGTGCGTATCATTGTCGTCTCCGTCCAATAGAGGAGGAAAGCTAGCAGGGCGCCCGCGTCGCGAAAAGGGATCGTCAGCGATGTTTCCTGAACCCCAAATCCCCATGCCGATCACAAACAGAAGTTAGGAGACGTTCCTCCTGATTCCGTCGGTTCTAACGCGCCGAGAGGGGTTTTTTGATAACTTGTAGTTGATAGCATAGAAAAAGGGCGGCTCAGAAGTTGCTCTGGCCGCCCGAAAATTCTTGTTTCCCAATGACTTGGTGATCCCTACGGGAATCGAAC